>JAHEYU010000004.1:43719-157463 GCA_023251435.1 Bacteroidota bacterium | reverse complement strand
GATGCCAGAATAGCCACCTTAGCCAATGATAATGAACTCCGCACCAAAACCGCCGAAAAGTGGAAAGTTCAGTTTGGTGCCGACATAACGCCCGAAATGATCAACTGTACCGGATGCCGTGAAGCCGGAGTAAAATTTGCTCATTGCAGCGAATGTGAAATCAGAAAGTGTGTGAATTCGAAAGGGTTCGAAACCTGCGCCAATTGCGAAAAGCTGGAGGATTGTGATATCACCAAAAGCCTGCACCAGTTTGTTCCGGAGGCTTTGTTGAATTTAAAGTCACTAAATTAAAAAGAAATTCACCACAGATTACACAGATATTTTTCTCTGTGAGAATTCGTGTAATCTGTGGTGAAACAAACTATCTCTTTTCAAGCAGCACCACATTTTCCACATGGTGCGTGTGCGGGAACATATCAACAGGTTGAATGCGGGTAACTTTGTAGAATTCATCCATCAAAGCCAGATCGCGGGCCTGGGTAGCCGGATTGCAGCTTACATAAACTACTTTTTCGGGGGCAGCTTCCAGAATGGTTTTTACCACATCTTCGTCCATTCCGGCACGTGGAGGGTCTGTAATAATTACATCAGGCTTGCCATTTTGCGCTATAAAATCACTGGTCAGAATTTTCTTCATGTCGCCGGCAAAAAAGCTGGTGTTCGTAATTCCGTTCAGTTCAGAATTAACATGCGCATCTTCAATGGCTTCAGGAACGTATTCAATACCAACTACTTTTTGCACATTGCGGGCAATAAAATTGGCGATGGTTCCGGTTCCGGTGTATAAATCGTACACCACTTCGTTGCCTTTAAATCCGGCAAATTCGCGGGTAATTTTATACAATTCGTAAGCCTGCTCTGAGTTGGTCTGATAAAAACTTTTGGGGCCGATCTTGAATTTCAGGCCTTCCATTTCTTCCAGAATGTGGTCGTTTCCTTTGTAAACCAATATTTCCTGATCGCTGATCGTATCGTTTCCTTTTCCGTTAATCACATACATCAGCGAAGTAATCTGCGGAAACTCGGCGGCAATGGCTGCCAGCAGCTTTTCACGGTTTTCCGTTTGCTCACTGTAAAAGCAAACAATCAACATTAAATCGCCGGTTGTGGAGCTGCGTACAATGATATTCCGGAGCAAACCAGCCTGAATTTTCCGATCGAAGAATTCGAGTCCGTTTTCATCGGCATAATTCTTTATAAAGTTTCGGATTTGGTTCGACGGGTCGCCCTGCAGCCAGCATTTGTTGATGTTAATGATTTTATCGAACATGCCCGGAACATGGAATCCCAGCGCATTTTTGTTCATATCGTCACCCTCAATACCAATCTCTTCAATAGTTAGCCATCGCTTGTTCGAGAACCCAAATTCGAGCTTGTTGCGGTAATAAGTGGTCTTTTTTGATCCCAGAATCGGGGTAATCTCGGGCAATTCGATACGCCCAATGCGCCGAAGTTGGTCAGCGACCTGTTTTTGCTTGTAGTAAAGCTGTTTTTCGTAGGGAAGAAACTGCCATTTGCAGCCACCGCAAACCTCAAAATGCTCGCAAAAAGCAGGAACACGGTCGGGGGATTCGGTAATTACCCGTTTTACGATGGCTTCCATATATTTGGTGCGTTTTTTAGTCACCTGCAAATCAACCACATCGCCAGGAATTACATGCGTGGTAAATACCACCACATCGTTCACGCGTGCAATTGCTTTTCCTTCAGCACCAATATCGGTAATTAAAACACCTTCCAAAAATGGCTTTACTTTTCGGCCTCTTCCCATGATTTTCAAAATTTTCAGCAAAAGTAATTAAAGTTCGTGTTTATCTTTGCCTCAAAATAAAAAGCCATGATTCGCATCAAAAAAACGATATCTGTTTTCAAGGCTGCAACTACTGGCATGAAAAACCTTCAGCAGGAATTAAAAGTACCGCAATTAAAGTGGAAGTATCTATAAAGTAAATCATATAAAAAGATCAATTTATGAAGCTACAATTCAGAAACTTATTGGCTATCATCTTAATAACAACTAGTTTGGCTGGTTTTGCACAGGAAGAAACTACGCTTGTCAAACTTAATGAGCAAGTTCCAGGGTTCACCTTCGAAAAGGTTCAGGGAAAAAAACAGGATATTTCGGAACTAAAAGGCAAAACTGTATTAATCACCTTTTTCGCCACATGGTGCGGGCCGTGCCGGAAAGAATTACCACACATTCAATCAGACATTTACAACAAATACAAAGACAATCCTGATTTTGAAATCCTGATTTTTGGGCGTGAACACAGCCGGGACGAAGTCAACAAATTTAAGCTTGAGAATAAATTCACAATGCCCTTTTATCCTGATCCGGAACGCAAAATTTACTCGAAATTTGCCACGCAATTCATTCCGCGCAATTTTGTGATTTCGCCGGAAGGGAAAGTGATTTTCAGTTCTATTGGCTTCGAAGAGAAAGATTTTGAAGCCTTGAAAAAACTTTTGGAAGCGAAGCTAAAAAAGAAATAGTCGCTCCCGATGTTTCTTCTATCTTTGCACCCTCAATTTTAGCATTATGATTTCGGTTGATCAATTGGTTGTCAGTTTTGGCGGATTCGAACTTTTTAAGGGAATTTCATTGTTGGTGAGTCCCAAAGACCGGATTGGCCTTGTTGGCAAAAACGGTGCAGGAAAATCTACTCTCCTGAAAATTCTGGCAGGGCATCAGCTTCCCAACGAAGGAGTCGTTTCAGTGCCATCAGATATTAGTCTGGGCTACCTTCCGCAGCACATGGAAATTTTCGACGGTCGTACAGTATTTGAAGAAGCTGTAACTTCATTCGAAGAAATTTTGAATCTCGAAAAGCGAATTGAAGAAATTAATCATCAAATTTCTACCCGAACCGATTACGAATCAGCTGAATACCATCGTTTACTCGATCATGTGACCGAATTTAACGAACGGTTCCACATGTTGGGCGGCAACAATTTTGAAGCTGAAGTTGAACGGACGCTCATTGGTTTGGGATTCAAACGCTCCGATTTTACACGACAAACTTCCGAATTCAGTGGTGGGTGGCGAATGCGTATTGAGCTGGCCAAAATCCTATTAAAACGTCCTGATGTTTTTCTACTCGATGAGCCTACCAACCATCTTGATATTGAGTCGATTCAGTGGCTCGAAGATTTTTTGAGAACTTACAATGGAGCGGTGGTTTTGGTTTCGCATGACCGCGCCTTTTTGGACGCGATAACCAATCGTACTGTAGAAATTACGCTTGGCCGTATTTACGATTTCAAATCGAATTATTCGAAATACCTTATTTTACGCAAAGAGCTAAAGGAAACCCAGATGGCAGCTTACGTCAATCAGCAGAAAATGATTGCTGATACCGAAGAGTTTATTTCAAGGTTTCGCTATCAGGCCACAAAAGCGGTACAGGTGCAGTCGCGTGTGAAGGCACTCGACCGGCTCGAACGTATTGAAGTTGACGACGAAGATAACTCTGCTCTACGCATCAAATTTCCTCCGGCATTGCGCTCCGGAACTGTGGTTGCCGAGGTAAGAGAACTTACGAAAAACTATGGAAAACTAAATGTCCTGAAGGAAATTGACCTGACCATTGAACGTGGCGAAAAGGTAGCTTTTGTTGGTAAAAACGGCGAAGGAAAAACTACACTGGCCCGAATAATCATGAGCGAACTTGAATATCAGGGCGAAATGAAACTGGGGCACAATGTAAAAATTGGCTATTACGCACAAAATCAGGCTCATCTGCTCGATCCGGAGCTGACTGTTTTCGATACCATCGACCGCATTGCTGTCGGTGATATTAGGACCAAAATCCGCAATATTCTGGGCGGATTTATGTTTTCGGGCGAAGATGTAGATAAAAAAGTCCGTGTACTTTCCGGAGGTGAACGCTCTCGTCTGGCAATGGTAAAACTGATGCTCGAACCTGTGAATTTACTGGTACTTGATGAGCCAACGAACCATCTCGACATGCGCTCAAAAGAAATCCTGAAGCAGGCTTTGATTGACTACGACGGAACTGTAATTGTGGTATCGCACGACCGCGAATTTCTGGACGGACTTGTAAATTGCGTTTACGAATTCAAGGATAAAAAGGTAAAACAGCATTTGGGCGGCATCTACGAATTCCTTCGCCGGAAGAAAATGGAATCGATGAAGGAATTAGAGAAAAAGGACATACCTTTGAATCAGGAAGTTAAAACACAAAAAACGGCAGAAGCCGAAAAAGTTAGCTTCGAAGAACGAAAGGAAATAGACAAAAACATTAGCCGCCTCGAAAAAGTATTGAAAAGACTGAGCAGGAAATTTCGGGTCTGGAACAAAAGATCGAGGAAATGGACAAGGTGCTGGCTGAAACAAACGGCTCTGATCCTGAAATTTTCAAAAAGTACGACCGGTTAAAAAAGGAGCTGGAAAACAAAATGTACGAGTGGGAATTATTGCACGAGCAACTGGAAGAGCTGGTAACAAAGAAAACCTGGTAAATGAGTTGCGAGTTCCGTGTTACGTGTTCCGAGAAATAACCCGCAACACGTAACTTGCAACATGAAACGTTAAGTGATAAATCATCAATAAGAAATAACACATGTTTAAAAGAGAAGATAAACCCGCCGACGATCTGGTATTTGGAATCCGCGCTGTTATTGAAGCCATTCAGGCCGGAAAAGAAATCGACAAAGTTCTAATCAAAAAAGGGTTGGTTGGCGAACTATTCAAAGAACTCTTTGACCTGATCCGCATTCGCCAGATTGCTTTTCAGTACGTTCCGATTGAAAAGATCAACCGCATTTCGCGAAAAAACCACCAGGGAGTGCTGGCTTTTGTGTCGCCGGTGGCCTTGCAACGCATCGAAGATATTATTCCAACCATATACGAAGAAGGCAAAACCCCCTTTGTGCTTGTGCTCGACCAGGTGACCGATGTGCGTAACTTTGGCGCCATTGTTCGTTCGGCCGAATGCGCCGGGGTAAATGCCATTGTTATTCCTGACAAAGGCTCTGCCCGAATCAATGCCGATGCAGTAAAAACTTCAGCCGGAGCATTGCACCTGGTTCCTGTTTGCCGCACTCGCAGCCTGAAAGAAACCGTTTCGTTCCTGAAAGAATCAGGGTTAAAACTGGTTGCTGCTACCGAAAAAGCAACTGCAGTTTATACGAATGTTAATTTAACAGGCCCCATCGCTTTTATTATGGGATCAGAAGATACCGGAATTGATCAGCGTTTGCTGGCTTTGGCTGACGAACAGGTTAAAATTCCGATTCTAGGGAAAATTGAATCGCTCAATGTTTCAGTTGCTTCAGGATTGCTGATTTACGAAGTGATCAGGCAAAGAGGATTAACTCCAGAGATCTAATCACTTCTCTTTTTGCCAGCAGCTGGCTGATCTTTAAAGATTTATTAACCCAAACTATTCGGTTGACGTAAAGTTATTGCTACCTTTGCGCCCCTGTAAAATCAAGAATAAAATATACCAGAATAATGATTACTGTTTCAAATTTGGCCATCCAGTTCGGAAAAAAGCCCTTGTTTTCTGATGTTAATTTAAAGTTCACACCGGGCAACTGTTACGGTGTTATAGGTGCAAATGGCGCCGGAAAATCAACCTTTTTGCGGCTTATTTCCGGAGATCTTGAACCTACCCGCGGATCAGTTTTGATGGGTTCGGGCGAGCGCCTTTCTGTACTTAACCAGAACCACAATGCTTTCGATGAATACTCTGTACTCGATACCGTTCTGATGGGACATACAGAGCTGTTAAGGGTTATGAAAGAGAAAGATGCGCTCTATGCCAAAGTTGATTTTACTGAAGAAGACGGACATTTGGCCGCCAAACTTGAGGACGATTTTGCCAACATGAACGGTTGGAACGCCGAAAGCGATGCAGCCAACCTTCTTAGCGGACTGGGCATTAGGGAAGCAATGCATTATACGCTGATGAAAGACCTGAACGGTAAGGAAAAAGTACGCGTTCTGCTTGCTCAGGCTTTGTTCGGAAATCCGGATAACCTGTTGCTCGATGAGCCTACCAATGACCTTGACCTTGAAACTGTGCTTTGGCTTGAAAATTACCTTGCTAACTGTCAGAATACGGTGATCGTGGTTTCGCATGACCGTCACTTTTTAGATAATGTATGTACCGATGTGGTTGACATCGACTTCGGAAAAATCCGGGCTTTCTCCGGAAACTATACTTTCTGGTATGAATCGAGCCAGCTGGCCTTGCGTCAGGCAGCCAATGCCAACAAAAAAGCTGAAGAAAAGAAGAAAGAATTACTTGAATTTATTGCCCGATTCAGCGCCAACGTGGCCAAGTCGAAACAAACGACCAGCCGCAAAAAAATGATCGAAAAGCTGAAGATCGAAGAAATTGAACCATCGACCCGCCGATATCCCGGAATCATTTTTCAGCAGGAACGTGCAACGGGCGACCGTGTGCTAACCGTCGAAAATTTATCGTACGTATTGGATGGCGAAGTACTGTTTAAAGATATTTCGTTTACCGTCGAGCGTGGCGACAAAGTGGTATTTCTGGCCAAGGAAAACCGTGCTATCACTGCATTTTTCAATATTATCAACCGCCAGCTTGAGCCCACTACCGGCTCTTTCGAGTGGGGTGTAACCATTACAACAGCCTATCTGCCAAACGATGTTACCGACTTTTTTACCAAAAGCGAAACGCTTTACGAATGGCTCGGAAAATATTCACACGATACCAGTGAGAACTTTTTACGCCAGTACCTGGGTAAAATGTTGTTCTCGGGCGACGATCTTCAAAAAAGCGCCAAAGTACTTTCAGGAGGCGAAAAAATGCGCTGCATGATCGCCCGTATGATGTTAACACACCCAAATACTGTAATACTTGACCACCCAACCAACCACCTGGATATGGAGTCGATTCAGGCCTTTAACAACAATATGAAATCATTCCCTGGTCAGGTTTTGATGACCGGTCATGACCACGAATTTATTGAATCGGTTTGTTCGCGGGTTATTGATCTGACTCCAAAAGGAACTATCGACAAATACATGGATTTTGAGGAATACCTCACCGACGAAAAAATCAAAGCCCTTCGCGAGGAAAAATATAAGTAAATCAGCTCTTTTAATAGGACTGATTTGACGCATTAAGTCATCAAATCAATTGTAAAAAAGCTGTTTCGGGGAATTCCGGAAACGGCTTTTTAGCTGAATTTCAGCCAAATTATTGTCGAATTGCTAGATAAGTGGAATTAGTCAATTGGCGTTTATCTCCTTCTTTTTCTGCTGCTTAACGCAACAACAATAGCTACAAACAAAATAACAGCTATCAGTATCAAATAAAAATTAATATCCGATTTCGCCGCATTAGTTCTGGTTGTCTCGGCAATTGGAGTTTCCGGTTCATAACCAGCAAACCAACCTGCGAGCTGAACTTTTGCTTCAAGTTTGTTTTCATGATCATCAGGCAATTGCGAGAAAAAGTCAAATCCGGTTAATTGCTCAACTTCATCAGCTTTAACAACATAGTCAGTTAGCGGTCTGTCACTCTTTTCATTTGGCAACAAAAACGCAATCATTTTGGGATCATCTGTCGTGTCAAAAATTATTTTGAAATAATAACCCGGAACCAACACCTCCTCCTTACCAATCGAACCTTTCGCATTTTTAAATACCGGTCCGGTTACCACATATACATGTCGTTCATTGACAGCCCATTTACGTACCGTTGTTTCAAGTTCTTTCCAGATTCCACGATTAAAGTCGGGTACCTGTGGTGATATATTCGACATGAAAAAACTTTCTTCCATGGCAATCTCATTAAAGCCCATATCTCCCGCTGGACATAAATGCCCGCGATCATAACCGCTTTTGGTATAATCCGACGATTTGGCCGAGATGGTTACCACCAATTTGTCCATCTTGAAATTGTTGCCTCTCTCCTCTCCCGAATTCAAAATCATACTATCTGTTAATGAGTAATATACCCAATTGGCCTGCTCGTAGGTTTCATTGTACGATAAAGTATAATAAGTATGCCTGATAATAACCCTAGCCGGAGATGGAAGAAATTCAACAGAATTTGCAACAGTAATATTTGCAGCAAAAATCAAAATAATGGCAGAAAGTAATTTCACAGAAATCAAATTTTGATCGTTGAAAAATAAAAGCAAAATAAGGCCTTTCCTGAAAACTAAAATTATTTTTGTCCGAAATATTTGATATAAATGACGACTGACAATAAACATTTCAACGAAAACGACCGGATTTTCTATTCAGATGGATACCGATTGGCACAAACAGCCATTCATACAGGTCTTTCTAATGCAACATTATTTGCTGCAATCGAATCACTGTATTCAGCCATCGATGGGTTGAACGATTCTATTCTTGCTTTGGCCGAAAGACAAAAACTTGGGGTTGCTTGCCACAAGGGCTGCCAGTGGTGTTGTCATCAGACCGTTTATGCCAATTCTTATGAACTGCATTATCTTTCTGAAAAGATAAAAACGAAGTTCTCTGCCACGAAAATATTGAAGTGGTTAGAAATTGCCGAAACAAAATTTGCAGCAACCTCTGTCATGAATGAGAAAGAACTGGCAAGATTCAAAGCCCCATGCCCTTTGCTCGAAGACGGAGCCTGTTCTGTATATGAAGCGAGGCCGATGGCTTGCCGGATTTATCTTTCGACCAAACTTGAAACCTGTCTCGAATTTTATCATCATCCTGAAAATGAACAAAATTACCCTGCTCTAATAGATTTTCCATTACGGGCAGGCCGCATGATGAACGAAGGTTTTATGGCTGCACTTAAAGGCTATGGTATAGAAACAGCCGAATTTAGATTAGAAGAAGGATTAAGAATTGTTTTAAAAAATGAGCAGCCAAATTTTGGATAATTACTTCACGAAATCAGGGTATTTAAAGATTGAATTACGTCTATTTTTATATACTAAAAAAGTTCATAAGTATTATACTACATCTTAAAATCATCCATTAATATCTAAATTACAGCAGATTAACCTTCAAAATAAGTTATCAACAATTGTTTATAACTTTGAGTGATACATAGTTGAATCAAAACTTGAAAAATGCTTGATTTTTAACCAAAGGAAGTATTAAATTTATATCATCAGATGAGCCATAAAAAGCTGCTTTGAATGAATGGAAAAGGAAGAAGGTACTTAATTGAACCCTAAACCCGATCAGCCGGATCTCCGGATTCGCATTCAGTAAAAGCTGAAGTTTGAACCGCAGCATTCAATTGTAAGGTTCAGCAGCATAAGAAAGAATTGTAATAAGTTCATTTAAATGTTGACTCAAAAAAGCAGGAGACAAAGAGAGATTTAGGTTTCTTACAAGTCGAACTGAAAACGAAACAATCTTCGGATTGAAAGTAGTTTTTCACCGATCTGAAGTTTGAAAAAACGGATGAAATAAGGTGGCTTTGATGGAACTTCGTCCGGGAAGATTTTTTCTTCGGAAATATCGAACGGACGGCTGGAATGTAATGCTATAACAGGCAATACAGGAAAGCTCAAGGTTGGGAAAAATGGTTGGAGAAACCGGATGGATCAGCCAGTTACAATAACCGTAGTCTGAAACTTAGGAAAACCTTCGGGTTAACCAAAAGTGAATGGGAATTATCTGAAAAAGATTGTTCCCATTCGTGTTTTATAGCCTTTCCTAAGTTGTAATAGCCAACCATTTTTTTCGCATTTACATTTTACTACTTTTGTACATCGAAAAAAAATGAGGAAGTGAAAAGAATCAATATAGAACAGGTTTTCAGTAAATTTTCGGAATTAAAAGTACTGGTCATAGGCGATGCGATGATTGACAGCTATTTGTGGGGAAAAGTTGAGCGCATTTCGCCTGAAGCGCCAATTCCGATTGTTACAGTTACCAAACAAGAGAACAGATTGGGCGGCGCCGGAAATGTATCATTAAACATTCAGGCATTGGGAGCTACACCCATCCTTATTTCAATAATTGGCAATGATGAAAAAGGTCATGCTTTTGAAGAACTGATGCAGGAACGCAAACTTACCAGTCAGGGCATTTTTGTTGACCCTACCAGAATGACAACGGTTAAAACCCGCATCATCAGCGGAGGTCAACAAATTTCGCGGGTAGATCAGGAAATCTCTACTTTGATTGATCATGAATTAGAAAAACATATATTCGACCGAATTTCCACGATAATAGAAAGTGAACAAATCAACATAGTAATATTTGTTGATTACGACAAAGGTCTCATTTCTCCATGGTTGATTAAAAATGTGATTGAATTGGCGAAATCAAAACAGATTCTGATTGCCGCTGATCCTAAAATCAGAAATTTCAATCATTACCAAAAAGTTGACTTATTCAAACCCAATTTCAAAGAGTTTAAAGAGGGACTGAGTTTTTTGGTTGATAAAACTGATTTGGACGAATTGAAAAGGATTTCGGAGATATTCAAAAAAGAACATCAAATAGGATTGATCTTTATCACTCTTTCTGAAATGGGAGTATTTCTCACCAATGGAGTAAAACAAAACTATTATCCGGCCGAAGTTCGTGATATAGCCGATGTATCAGGAGCTGGCGATACCGTAATTGCCGTTGCTGCCCTTTGTTTGGCGGCTGGGATACCAATTCCGGTTATGGCTCAACTCTCTAATCTGGCGGGCGGACTGGTGTGCGAAAAACTTGGAGTCGTACCCATTGATCCGGAGCAACTTAAAATTGAAGCAATAAAGATTCAGATCACTTAGTACTTGCTTTTATAGAAATCACAAAATCAGCAGGTTAAAATATAATTTAGTTTAATTAATAAATATTCACAACCTGTTTCTTTTTAAAATATTAACTTTGAAACTTATCAAACAAGCAGATTTTATATGGGAAAAGTAATTGCGCTTGCTAACCAAAAGGGGGGCGTTGGAAAAACAACTACAGCTATTAATCTGGCGGCAAGCCTGGCAGTTTTGGAATATAAAGTATTGATAATTGATGCTGATCCTCAGGCAAATGCCACTTCGGGAGTCGGCTTTGATGTACGAAATGTTAAAACAAGCATTTATGAATGTATTGTTGACGAACTCGATCCACGAAAGATAATCCTTAACACCGAAATACCCGGATTAGATTTGATCCCTTCGCATATTGATTTGGTTGGAGCCGAAATTGAAATGCTCAATTTACCTAACCGCGAAAAAGTGTTACGGCATGTAATTGAGAAGATTAAGGACGAATACGATTTTATACTAATCGATTGCTCTCCTTCTCTTGGTCTTATAACTGTCAATTCGCTTACGGCTGCCGATTCGGTAATAATACCTGTACAATGCGAATATTTTGCGCTTGAAGGACTTGGTAAACTATTGAATACTATTAAGATAATTCAGACAAAATTACATCCCGAACTCGAAATTGAAGGTTTTTTGCTTACGATGTATGATTCGCGTCTGAACCTTTCAAATCAGGTAATGGAAGAAGTGAAAAAACACTTTCAGGAAATGGTATTCGAGTCGGTTATACACCGTAATATAAAATTAAGCGAAGCACCCAGTTACGGTCAGCCAGCCATTCTATACGATGCAACATCTAAAGGTTCAGCTTCTTATATGAATCTGGCAAGAGAATTGCTTCAAAATAACGGAATGACTAAAATTAAAAATTCGGATAAAATAATAGAATAAGAATCTGTTGATTATGGCAAAAAAGAACGCATTGGGAAGAGGTTTGAGTGCTTTAATAGATGGGGCCGACGAATATAACGAGGTAAAAGCATCAGTAAATGAAATTGAGATTTCAAAAATTGTTGCCAACCCATATCAGCCACGGACGAAATTCGACGAAGAAGCATTAAACGAACTGGCAGCATCTATTAAGGAAATGGGTATTATTCAGCCTATTACCCTGCGAAGAATCGACGGAGACCAATTTCAGATCATTGCCGGTGAACGACGCTTCAGAGCTTCAAAAATTGCCGGTCTGACCACTATTCCCGCATATATTCGTACTGCAAATGACGAAGGAATGCTCGAAATGGCACTCGTTGAAAATATTCAGCGTGAAGACCTCGATGCCATCGAAATTGCTGTCAGCTATCAACGACTGATCGAAGAATGTAAATTAACACAGGAAGACCTGAGCGACCGGGTTGGAAAAAAACGTTCGACCGTAACCAATTATCTGCGGTTATTGAAATTACCAGCCAAAATACAAAAAGGTATCGTCGAAAAAGTAATTACAATGGGGCATGCCCGTGCTTTGGTGAATATCAAAGATTCGGATATGCAACTAATGATTTATGAAGAAATTCAGAAAAATGAATATTCAGTTCGCCGGGTGGAAGAAATTGTCAGAAATTATAACGAAGACAATTCAAGCTTCCAATCGGAAGAAAAAATCATCAAACCAAAATTCCCAACTGAATATGAGGATCTTAACAATCATCTCAATAAATTTTTCCATTCAAAAATCGATTTCAGGATTGATGAGAGTGGCAAAGGGAAAATTGTAATCCCATTTAAATCAGCACAAGATCTGGAAAGAATTTTAGGAATCCTTGACAAATTAGATGCATAAAAAAAATCATAAATACCCTTTGGGGCTTTTAAATATTTGTTTTCTGGCAATCCTGTTTTTCGCAACAGGATTTTCTGCCTTAGGACAAGAATCGGCAAATGATTCAATAAGAATTGCAAAAAATGAAGCTGTTCATTCGCCAAGAAAAGCCACAATCTATTCAGCGGTTTTGCCCGGCCTGGGTCAGATTTACAACCGAAAATACTGGAAAGTACCACTCGTATACGGTGGTTTTGCTACTTTAGGTTACTTTATTAACTTTAACAACGAAGAATACGTCAAATTAAGACAAGCTTATTCTGATATTATTGATACTGATCCGAACACCAATTCGTTCGTTAAATTAGTTACTGATCCAAAGAGACTCGAACCTGACAGAATTGGTCAGTTAACCGAAAGTCTGAGAAAAGGGAAAGACTATTGGAGGCGAAACAGAGATTTAGTAGTAATAGGAACAGTAGTTTTTTATGCGATAAATATTATTGATGCGAGTGTTGATGCTCACTTTTTCAACTTCGATATCAGCGACGACTTAACCATTAATTGGGTACCGGGGCCTGTAATGTGCATGGATAATAAACTGATTGGGATACATTGCAGGTTCACATTCTAACTAAATGATGAAATTATGAGATTACTAAAACTAACATTTTTAATACTGGTAATTGCCGGAATCAATACTTTAGCTTCCGGAGCAAAAAAAGAAAATATACTGAAAGCCTGTACAATTGGCATTACGTCAATTGATACATTAAGCGGGTACGAAAAATATTACATGATTCCTGATGAAAATGTGGATAAATATTTTTCAGACAAATTAGATAGTATGCTTAAAAGCTGGTATGTTCAGAATGCCTTTCTGCTCGACAGCACTGAACTTGCCGAAGCGGATACCCTCAAGCAAACACTCCCCGATTCGGTTTACATACAAAGACTTCAATCGATGCAATCGGCAGTTAGCCTTTCGTACAACTCGACCGTTAAAAATTATATTGCAATGTACACCAACCGCAAACCGAAACAAGTTGCGGTTATGCTTGGCCTTGCAAATTATTACTTCCCTTTATTCGAGGAAGCCCTGGCAAAATATGGTTTGCCAATGGAGTTGAAATACCTCCCCATCATTGAATCGGCCTTGAATCCGGGGGCTAATTCCGTTGCCAGTGCAGTCGGTCTATGGCAATTTATGTATCCAACAGGAAAAATGTATAAGCTGGAAATCAGCACTTTCGTCGATGAGCGACGCGATCCGCTAAAAGCTACCGACGCTGCAGTGAGATATTTAAGAGATTTATACAACATTTATAATGACTGGCATTTGGTTATTGCAGCCTATAATTGCGGTCCCGGGAATGTGAATAAAGCAATAAAACGTTCGGGCAATGCAAGAGATTATTGGAAAATATATTACAAACTGCCCAAAGAAACCCGTGGGTATGTTCCCGCCTTTATTGCAGCCAATTATGTGATGAATTTTTACCAAAGTCACAACATATTTCCAAAAGCCCCTGATTTTCCTATCATCACAGATACGTTAATGGTTAACGATTATCTCCACTTTAATCAAATAGCCGAAGTAATCGGAATCCCAGTTGATCAAATACGAACACTCAATCCTCAATACCGCCGAGACATTATTCCGGCCAGCAAAATAAAAGCATACAGCCTGGTTTTGCCACAGAAAGAAATTTCCACCTATTTGGAAAATGAATCGGTTATTCATAAACACAGGAGAACTGAGTTTTTCCCAAATAATGAAATCGTAAATCCGCAAACAAAGATTGTTAGTATTGAACCCAGCAATATTAAAGGACGCGATAAGGTAATTTACACGGTAAAATCCGGCGACAACCTTGGCGCTATTTCAGGTTGGTTCAGGGTACGTATTTCAGACCTGAAATACTGGAATCGTTTAAATAAAAACTTCATAAAAGTTGGCCAAAAACTAACTGTTTATGTTCCTGAAGGTCAGGGCGAATACTTCAGTCATTTCAACAAGATGAGCCAAAGCGAAAAACAAAAATCGCTGAATAAAAAGCCAACGGCTAACTCAACACAAAATCTGGCAATTGCTGCAAAAAAGGAACCGGTTGAATCTTCAGCAGTAATAACTGCCAGTGAACCCAAGCCTGTAAATAAAGAAGTTGTATCTGAAAAAATATCAACCGGGGAGTTTGTATATTACACAGTTAGAAAAGGCGACAATTTCTGGTCAATTGCTCAGAAATTTCCTGGTGTATCAAATCATGATATCATGAAACTCAATAATATCAGAAAGGCAAATAGCCTGATGGTAGGCCAGAAACTTAAAATCATGCCTAAAACATGATGAATAATATTTAAAATACTGCATTGTAATGAGTTTTTTATATCCGGTCTTCCTGTTTGCTTTACTTGCCCTGGCTATTCCAGTTATTATCCATTTGTTTAATTTCAGGAAATATAAAACACTCTATTTCAGTAATGTTCAATTACTTAAACTTATAAAGCAGGAATCGCGGAAGAAATCACAAATTAAGCAGCTTATAATTCTAGCTTCGCGTTTGCTGGCAATTGCTGCATTGGTTTTTGCCTTCAGCCGTCCATTTATTCCGCTCGGAAACCAGACCTCAAAAGCCGCCCAACAGGTTGTCGCCATTTATATCGACAATACTTTCAGCATGAAAAATGTAAGCGAAAAAGGTCAGATTCTCGAACAGGCAAAGCTGAAGGCCATTGAAATTGCCAACGCATACCTGGCAGGCACTCAATATTTAATCCTGACCAGCGACTTGCTTCCCCAGCATCAATTTCTTTTAAGCAAAGAGCAATTTATCCAGCAGGTTTCTGAAATTAAAGAAAGCCCTAAATCGCCCAAATTCTCTGAAATTTACGAGCAAGTGATCCGGACTTTTCCCGGATCAGCAAAAAAAATGGATAAAGCATTCTATTACTTATCTGATTTTCAGAAGAATAATATCGATTTCGAAACCTTACGTCCTGATTCTTCAGTTTGGACTTACCTTCTGCCTTTCGAATCTGATAAAATAAATAATCTGCTCATCGATTCATGCTGGTTCGAAGTTCCGGGACGAAAAATCGGACAGCAGGAGAAGTTGTTTGTTAGCCTGAAAAACCTTTCGGAACAGGCTTATCAAAACATTCCCATCCGCCTGACAATTAATGATTCGCTGCGGGCAATTTCGAATATCAGCATTTCCGGAAAAGAAGAGTTGACCGTTGAACTAAACTATACCAACAATGCTGAAGGCATTCAACTTTGCAAAGTTGAGCTGGACGACTATCCTATTATTTACGACAACTCGTACTTTTTGAGCTACAAAGTGCGGGGTAAAATGAAAGCGTTGGGAATTTTCAATCCTTTAAACAATAGTTCAGACTATTTAAAAGCCTTGTTTACTGATGACGAACTGATTGGATATGAAGAATTTCCGGAGAACAATGTGCAGATCGCACGGCTGAAGGATTTTCAATGCATTTTCATGATTAACAACCAGAAAATTAGTTCAGGATTAAAAAGTGAGCTTTACTCATTTGTAGAACAAGGTGGCTCGTTGGTACTTTTCCCAAACCGAACCACAAACTTCACAGATTACAATGAACTGCTGGCGGGTTTAAACGGCAATACAATTACATCATTCGATACTGCTTCGCTGGGTATTTCGGAAATAAATTATACCCATGCTCTGTACAAAGAGGTATTTAAAAAGCAGGAAGCCGATGCTGATTTGCCTGTCGTGAGTGGTATTCTGAAATTTACTGAACAGATTCAGAAAAGTGAAACTTCGCTCTTAAAATTCAGGAATGGAAAAAATGCGCTAAGCACCTTTCGTTTTGGCAATGGAAACGTTTATTCATTTGCCTTTCCAGTCGATAAAATCAATTTCAATTTTGTTCGCCATATTATTTTTGTACCAACCGTTTACAACATGGTTTTAAACAGCGAGGAGCTTCAAAAATATGCCTATTCTATTGAACGCGACGAACCTGTCATCCTTAATCAAAATCACCTACCCGACGAATTAAAAATCGTTAACCATCAAGTAAAAGAAGAATTCAAGATTTCGCCCCGAAATACAGGAACAGGACACAAACAACTGATATTAAACGAACTAATTAGCGATGCCGGCCATTATCTGATCAGCGACGGAGATAATACCATTCAATCGGTTTCGTATAATTTCTCAAGAAAAGAATCGGCGCCTAAATATTTATCTACAAACGAGATTCAGGATCAGGCAGATGCCAACAATTTCAGGCAAATGCAAATTATTGATGTGAACGAAGCACGTTTCAGCGAAACGCTGGAGGATTTGAACAATGGAAAACAACTCTGGAAATTTTTCATTATGCTGGCTATCCTATTCATGCTTTGTGAGTTGGCTGTTATACGTTTCTGGAAATAATTAGTAAAATTGGCTGGTTATATCCACCAAAATAGTATCCATCTATTTTTTATGACCGAATACTGCAAAGGCGACTTAAATCATAAATTGTGCTCAGAAATATGCCTAAATCTGTGGCACTAAAAACTAATTAGAAATTTTATGAAAGTATTAAATGCAAAGGAATATATGGAACGTGAAGCCCGTTACGGCGCTCACAATTACCATCCGATACCGGTAGTGCTCGAACGTGGTGAAGGTGTTTACGTATGGGATGTTGAAGGAAAGAAATACTTCGACTTTCTGGCTGCCTATTCAGCTGTTAACCAAGGTCATTGCCATCCTAAAATTGTTAAGGCACTGACAGATCAGGCACAAAAACTTGCGTTAACCTCAAGGGCTTTTTACAACAATGTGCTGGGCGAATGGGAACAGTATATGACCAGTTTATTTGGTTACGATAAAATGTTGCCCATGAATTCGGGCGCGGAAGCCGACGAAACCGCGTTAAAGCTGATAAGGAAATGGGCCTACAAAGTTAAAGGTGTACCAAAAGGAGAAGCCAAAATCATTGTTTGCAACGGTAATTTCCATGGCCGTACCATCACCATTATCTCAATGTCGTCTGATCCCGATTCCTACAACGATTACGGCCCTTACACTCCGGGGTTTATTAATATTCCCTACAACGATTTGAAAGCGCTGGGAAAAGCCCTGGAAGACCCCAATGTGGCCGGATTACTGGTTGAACCAATCCAGGCCGAAGCCGGAGTTTATGTTCCTGAAGATGGTTATCTGCGGAAGGCTTTTGATCTTTGTAAAAAACACAATGTACTTTTTGTTGCCGACGAAGTTCAAACCGGACTCGCCCGCACCGGAAAAATGCTGGCTTGCGATCATGAAGAGGTCAGACCAGACATTCTGATACTTGGAAAAGCCATTTCAGGCGGAATGCTGCCCGTTTCATGCGTTTTAGCCGATGATGAAATTATGCTGACCATCAAACCGGGCGAACATGGTTCTACTTACGGAGGAAATCCAATTGCTGCCAAAGTTGCCATTGCTGCGATGGAAGTAATCAGGGAAGAAAATCTGGCAGAAAATGCCGAGCGATTGGGAAAAATATTCAGAAAAAGGCTTAAATCTATTGATTCTGAACTTATTGAAATTGTTCGGGGCAAAGGTTTGCTGAATGCAGTAGTAATTAAACCGGTAAACGGCAAAACCGCTTGGGATGTTTGTGTAGCACTGAAAAACAATGGATTACTGGCAAAACCTACACACGAACATATTATCCGCTTTACACCTCCGCTTATTATTACAGAAGATCAGTTGATGGAAGCGCTGGAAATTATTGAAAAAACCTTCGCCGAATTCGGAATTTGATTCTTTTGAAAAGTTAATTTATAAGGCATCCGGATGCAAATAAAAATCAAATGCATCCAGATGCCTTTTTTCAGTCATATATTCCGACTATTGAATGATAAATTCTTCGGAAAAGAAACTATTTTTACTAATTGATGGTTCTTATAAAACAGCTTAACTTGCTAATCAATGCAAAATTCGAAGCGAAAGATATGGAAGATATTATCAATCATACTACTAAGTATGACATTGATTTCTTTTGCTTTTTTGGGATTGCTGTTTTTTCAAGCGCAGTCGTACCTGAACGATAATCTTTCGGAATTCGTTTCAAAAAAATCAAAAGGGAAATACGAACTGTACTTTAACAATCTGGACATCAATTTCCGCCATTGGGGTTTTGAAATCGAACAGCTTGCTTTTCATCCAAGCGATTCAATCATAAAGACGCTTAATGATACCATTCAGAGCAAGCAGCTATATTCTTTTTCATCACCCAATGTGCGCTTTGGACAGATTAAACTACTAAAACTGATTTTTAACAAACAGCTTGAAATTGGTGAAATAATAATTACCCAACCAGAGCTGAATATTCACGGTAAACAAGCGAATACCGACAACGAAAAGAATACAATCAATTCGGTTCTTCAGGAACTTAAACCATTGGTTTCGAAAACATTTAAATACATAAAAATCAATAAAATAGAACTTGTAAATGCAAGTTTCGATTTTTACAATCTGCTGGGAGACACTCGAAAGCTTTCGAATGCCGAAAACATAACCATCGGCATTCTGGATTTCTATACCGATTCGTTGCTTATACCTGATCCCACCAGGCTTTTCGATGCCAGCGATATTTACCTCCGAATGGATAATTATCAGAACAGGCTTGGAGACAGCATTCACACATTGAAAGCTCGAACGGTAACTTATTCGCTTAAAAAGTCGCAGATTGAAGGTGAAGACATTGAACTTAAACCTACAAATCAAACTGTTACGGCAACAAGCAAATACGAAATTTCAATTCCAAAGGCAATAATAAAGAGCAGGCATATCAATGAATTTTACGGAAATTTTGTCATTCCAATCGATTCGATGGTACTGTCGAACGCGAAAATAAAATTCTGGCCGGGCCGGAAAAGTACAAGAAAAGTATTGAAAACAATCGATGATTTCGACCTTTATGAGCTGATTAAAGATGATTTAAGCAGTGTGAGCGTTACTAATTTCAGGCTCGAAAATGCCCAATTAGCGCTTTTCCCCGATCAGTCAGATCAATCAAGTCAGCAGGAACTTAAAAATATAAATATAAATCTGGAAGATTTTTTGCTCGATTCTGTTTCGTCGCAGGACACCAGCCGTATTTTTTATGCCCGTAATATTGATTTTTCGGCCTCAGACTATGAATTAACGCTGGGTGATAATATTCACAGGTTAAAAGTTGGTCAACTGGATATTTCGACAAAAAGAAAAGCCGTATTCATTAAGAATATACTGCTATTTCCACTTTTGACAGATCAGGGAAGAATCACTCAAAAAAACACGATCGACGGAAGTTGCGATAGCGTTCGGCTCGATCAATTTGAATTCAAGAAAGCATTTCATTCAAAACGATTTTATTTTCAGCGCATTAACATTTTTAATCCTGAAGTGCAGTTGACCCAGAATATGGTTACGGAGCAAAAACCAGAGGCCGAAAATGCAAGTTTTATATATCAACTTATTTCGATTTACCTGAAAGGAATTTATTCAAATCAGGTCTCAGTACAAAAAGGAAAATTTAAACTTCAGAATAAGACAGGAGTACTTCAAAAAGGGAACATCGAGACTTCTGCAAAACTGTATCTGAATGGCTTTGCTCTTGACGAAGTTAGTGCAGGACGATCTGACAGACTATTTTTTGCGAACCAGATAGAGCTGAATTTTAGCGATTATAAAATGCAACTAGTTGATCAACTGCACCAACTAACAGTTGAGAACTTCTTTCTATCGACACGTCAAAAACATGCTTCAATCCAATACCTGCATTTGTTCCCCGATTCAAAAGAAAATATTGAAGAACTGTTAAAACAATACAACCGATCGGAATTATACGAATTTACCATTCCTGAATTAGCTTTCGACAGTGCTGATTTTCACCAGGCATTCTTCAGGAAAAAGTTTTATGCCGATCGGCTGAGCATTAAAACTCCCACCATTTATTACGAAAATTTTGCATTGCTGAAACCAACAAAACCAAAAGCTAATTTTGAAGACCTTTACCTGCTCATTTCCAATTACCTGGAAGACATACATTTCGGCAAAGTGGAGATTCCCGATGGAACCATCCGGCTGATCAATCACAGTAAAAACGACAAGACTATTTCGCTGAATAACCAGTTTACGCTCGAACTCGAAAATATGGTTATAAATAAGGATCAGTTTGGACGAAATAAGTTACTTTTTTCGGAGCAGGTTGATTTTTCGGTTCGCGATCACTTGATAAGGCTATCTGATAATGTGCATGTTATAAAAGCCGGAACGGTTGGTTTTTCAACTGCCCGAAAAGAGATTTATGTGACCAATGCCCAAATGTATCCTGAAACCAACAGCCAAAAATTCACTTCGATTAACTGGAATATTCAGTTGTCGATTCCGGAACTTAGAATTAAAGGCATTAGTATCGCCGATTTATATTTTAATCAGAAGATTGACGCTGAAAACTTACTGATCAGTTCTCCGGAGATAAAGCTTTATCAGAAAAATAAGAGTAAGGATCCAACTGATTTTAAAGAAGTTTCGTTGCCATTGCCAAAAGAAATTGAATCGATCTCAATTGGTCAGTTTAACCTGAACAGCGGTTCTTTAAAAATCTTTTCTGAATTTGGGCTGCAACCTTATTTACTGGTTCAGTCTGACTTAAAAATGGAGTCGCAAAACATACTGATTAAAAAGAATCCGCTTACCAGTCAACCCGAGTTTAAGAGCGGAAAGTATTCTGCCGCACTGTTTAAATTTAAATTTACGCCGAAAGATAAAAACCAACAAATAAGTATTGAGGAGCTTAACTTTTCGACCAGCGAAAAACAAATTAAAGCTAAACAACTGACTGTTCTGCAAAAAAATAAAAGCACAAAACAAGATCAATTCGAGTTAACGATTCCATCATTATCGATGAACGGGTTCGACATCGACAATGCCTACCGGTTTGACCGGTATTTATTTGAATCGATTCTGGTTGAAAAGCCTGAATTTCAGTTTTATAACAACACTACAGACTCCGCACAGATTAATCCGTTCAATGTAAATCTGTATCCTCATTTCGAGAGTTTTGCCGATGTTTTTGCAACCAAAAGTCTGAAAGTAAATGATGCTGATTTGACAATTTATAAAAATGGGAAACAGAAGATGCACGAAAAAGTTACGTTGAATCTCACTAATTTCAGGATTGATAACTTACCATCCAAAGGATTTCTCCACTCAACAGATTTTTCATTCAGGATTCAAAACACGAAACGTCAGGATAAAAAGAAATTGTACCAGTATGTAATCGGTAGTTCGGAGTATTCGTCAAAAAACAATCGTTTTGTAGCAAGAGATTTGCGATTGGTTCCCAATTTCAGCAAAGAAAAATTCAATAAACAAAACAGCTTTCAGTCAGATTATTACGAAGGAAAACTCGATTCTGTTGTAATCGCTCAACCCAACATCAGGCGGTGGTTCGACAAAGGCGAACTGGCCGGTAAGTACATGGCGGTTAACGGATTAGATATGGACATTTACAGGGACAAACGACTTCCCTTTGATGAAAAAAGACGACCTGAAATGCTTCAGGATATGATAAAAAGTCTTCCCTACCCTGTTCAGATCGATTCATTAAGGCTGATAAATGCAAGTATAAAATATTCAGAACAACCCGAATTGGGCGACGAAGAAGGAAAAATCAGTTTCAGTAACATCAATGTCACGCTGAAACCATTGACCAACATGAAACCCTCCAATTCAAAAATCCCGGATTTCAGGCTCGATGGAACTGCCACCATTCTGGATTCGTGCCAGATGAATGTGAGCATGAACTACCAGATGAATCATCCTGATAATTTTTTTACGGCAAGTGGCAGCCTGAGTCCCTTTAATATGCGAATACTAAATCCGGTACTCGAGCCATTGGCATTGGTTTCGATCCGTAGCGGAAGAGTTGATCAATTCAGGTTTAATTTCACTGCTGACAGAACACAGTCAACAGGACAATTGTGGTTTGGCTATGATGACATGCGCATTTCGGTACTTGCACTCAAAGACGGAAATACGAAAGAAACCAAGTTTGCCAGCTTTATTGCAAATAGTTTTTTGCTGAAGTCGCGAAATCCGAGGGGAGGAGAATTAGTGCCTGTTGAAATTAGTTTCCAAAGAGACGAAAAGCGATCGGTAGTAAATTATTGGTGGAAATCAATCTTCAGCGGAATTCGCAACACGCTCGGAATCAAAGAGAACTCTTCAGATTCCAAATAACAGAAAACTTTACTGTCTGGTAATTCCAGTCGCGCAATCCATGCAAATATTGAATTCGAAATGTGTTGTATTTGAATTTACGATTCAGATCGAAGGTGTAAACCATTGGCCTGTCGCGTTCTTTTTTATATCCCGAATATCCTGAAAGTGAATTGGAAACCGTCCATTTCGACCATTTAAAATCGGCTCCCCCACTGTACATAAACGCGTCGTTCTGAAGGTTTAGGTCGTCGTTGGTTTGCCAGGAATAAAACCCAAACGAGGCAAATGGCTGAAACGACACCTTCTCATTGCGGCCGCTATATTCTTTTGAAAAGCTAAAATCAAAAAAGTAGCCCGGACTGTCTGAATAGCGGGCAGCTTCGAGCGCTCCTCCGGAGGTGGTACGGCCAGCCATTCTCATCATGGTATCCGGAATTTTTTTCCCTTTTACCAACTGAACAAGTGTCGAAAAATACAAATCGCCTATTGCGAACCCTTTTCCGTCAAAATCGCGTGCAACCCTTTCGTCGCGAATAAACTCCGACATAGCATAATGCTCAACTGCAACACCATACAGCTCTATGGCTATTTTATTTCCGGCAAACGAGCGGTAATATTTTACAAATAAATTCTGCGTTGGATCGCCTTCCTGAAAATGAAAATCGAAGCCCAATTCGAAGTTTGCCCCTGATTGTACAACTCCCTTTTTTACATCGGGAACTGGCAGGGCATTGGGGCCAAGATACCCGGGAGTAATGTGTAGAAAACTACGCCAGCTGGGCATTCCAGGTTCCCAGCCGTGCTTTTCGTTCCACCAGTTCCAATCGCTCTGCGAAAAGGAAATTAGTGGAAATAAACAAAATATAGTCAGGATCAGTTTTCTCATTCGCCAAATATACAAAAGTCAGTCAGTTGGCTTGTTTGTTTTAATAAAAAACCCCGCCGGTTGACGAGGTTTTTAAATTTTACAGATTAAGTTTTTTTCGGATATGCTTTGGAATAGCATCTTTATGCACCATAATCGACATCGTTTTATAATTCGTGTACGATTTTGAAGCAAAGAAATAGCCATTATAATCGTTGTATTCGCCCCACGAATTTTTCACTTTGTAATACAAATTGCCTAGCTGATCTTTGGCAGTACCAACAATCAACATTCCGTGGTCGTCGGTAGTCTGGTAATTATCAAAATCGATCTGACGTAATTCCTGTGTAATCACCTTTTCAGGTCCGGGTTTCGACAGTTTATAAAGCTCTTCGGTTTTTAACTTATCCGACATTTTTTCCCATTTGCCAATTTCGGCATCGGTCATATTTGTTTTATCAACAACCGGAATAACAGCCACGCCTTTCTGCGAAGTTGCAAATCCTTTTTCGCTTACATCGGCAGCCCATGCAACAGTAAAACCAGTGTTTATTGAGTTGTCGATAATCTCTTCCATTTCGTTCATCGGTACATTGTAAACTTCGTCCCACGACCAATTGTCGGGTATTTCGATTACAAATTTGCTGTAAAACGGGTGATGGGTGTACGACGAAATTTCAACATAATCGTCCATATTCAGGCCGGTAAATTCGCGGGCAAAACTTTGAGGTGTATATTCTTTGCCCTGAAAATTAAATTTCTGTGGCAACTCACCCAGATAATTGTTCAAAGTACTGCTAATTCCTTCGCGCCATGCAGTTGTCAGCTTTTTATTCGGATTGTCAACCACGGCTTTCACGTTTTCAAGCAAAACACGGTCGAGCTCGCCATGTACATGTTTTTCTTCGCCGTAATTAAGTCCATTGTATACTTCCTCCGGAACAATTCCATATTTTTTAATGACATTGGTAACATCGTGAAAAGCACCACCTGCACCAAAATTCAGATTTCCGTGCAAGCGCACATATTTTGTTGCCTTATCCTGATAAGCGTGATAAACCACAAACATTTCAGAAAGATCGGCTGATGGTTTTCCCATTCGCAACATTTCAGCTTCCAGAAAACCCAATCCTGAAAAGGACCAGCAGGTTCCGGAGCGATGTTGATCTTTAACTGATGTTACCTGAATTTCTTTGATTGGTGTGAACTGATATCCCTTTTCCTTGTCACCCTCTTTCTGCTCCTGACCGGAAGCAAGCATTGATATCAGGACTGTACCTGTGAGTAAAAGATTTCTTAACCTTAACATACGTTTCTATTAATATTAAATCCCCCTTTGAATGGAGCCAAAGATAATGTTTTTAGAGGGTTGACTCCTATACTACACCAATTATTCAATGAGATACGCGCGATTGCCGATTTTCACACACCCCTAAGAAGAAGCTTCTTTTTATCTGAACTGTAATAGTTTCCAACTGAAAAATATACTTTCTGTTGATAAAGAATTAACAAAAACATGTTGTAGAACAACTTTAAACAGGTGCACACGTTGTCAAATTTCAGGAAATTCAAGTGTAAATGTCCTATTTTCTCATTCAATCACTTTTTCCCGAATTCAAGCTGTCCTAATGAAACTTTTCTAACTTTATCGGTCTAAAATTTAGGAACTATGAAAAATCGGGGTTCAATTATAGTGCTGTTTCTCTTTATTGGCTTACAGGTTTCGTACGCACAAATAAATACCAACGAACTGATTATGCAGCCTGAAGACAAGCAAATCGCAGAAGAAAAACTGAAAATGTTTTCTACGGAATTGGATTTGCCAATTTCTGAACTCATCACCAAAATTGGTCTGTCATTTCAGGGCACTCCTTATGTAGTTGCTTCGCTTGAAAACGGTCTGGAGGAAAAACTGGTTATTAATTTCAGAGGACTGGATTGTACCACGTTTGTTGAGAATTGTTTGGCACTGGCACGCACAATAAAACTCGGAAAAACTGATTTTGAGTCGTTTGTGTCCGAGCTTAAAAAAATAAGGTACCGAGATGGAATCCGCAACAAGTACCCTTCGCGCCTGCATTATTTCAGCGAATGGATCAGCAACAACCACCAAAAAGGTTTAATCAGCGAAACACCAAATCTGAATGGCGAAAAATCTGGCAAAACCATCAATTACATGAGTACCCATCCGGAGCAGTATCCGGTTTTAAAAGAGCATCCGGAGTTGATTCCATTAATTGCCGTTCAGGAAAAAGCACTTACAGCTAAAGGGTTTCTGTATTTTCCGAAAGAGAATATCCCCAATTTATACAAGCATTTGCAGCATGGCGATATCATTGCGCTCACGAGTAGTATCGAAGGGGTGGATATCAATCACGTTGGAATTATACTAAAAAAGGGCAACGAGTTTTACTTACTTCATGCCCCGCTTAGCGGAAAAAAAGTGTTGGTTTCTGATGGGCCGATCACCGATTTTTTAAAACCTGCATCAAAAAACAACGGGATAATGATTGCCCGACCAGTTTTCCAGACTGAAGTAATCAAATAAATACACAGCTGAAAGTCCGATTTTGTTAATTTTGCAGCTCACAAATTTTTAAAATGAATTCAATTATCGATCGTGTACTGGTTTTGCTCTGCAAACTGACGGCAAGGCTTCCCTTTTGGATAATTTGGGGACTGGCTGATATTCTTTATGTGTTATTATTTTATGTAGCAAGGTATCGCCGAAAAACAGTACACGAAAATCTCATCAATTCGTTTCCCGAAAAAAGTCCAAAAGAAATCAGGCGGATCACCAAAAAATTCTACCATCATTTAAGCGATCTTGGATTGGAAGTTCTCAAACTCAACCGGATGGCGGAAAAAGAAATTGACAAACGCTTTATTTTGCATGGCATCGAAATGTATGAAGATTATTACAAGCAACATAAAAGCATCATAGTTTTAGGAATGCACCACAACAACTGGGAATGGGGGGCATCGATGCAACGGTTCACCAACTCACAGTTTTTAGTAGTTTATAATCCGATAAGGAATAATTTTGCTTTGGAGCGGTTTATTCTCGATACCCGTGAGCGTTTTGGAGCCAAAACAATTCAGGTTAATCTTTCAGTACGTACCGTTCTGGAATTAAACCGAAGCGAAAAACCCAATTCTTTAATTCTTGGAGCCGACCAGACTCCCCCACAAAATTCCCAATTCTGGACAACTTTTCTGAATCAGGAAACAGCTTTCTTTTCGGGACCAATGAAGATTGCTATTAAAACCAATTCACCTGTAATATTGCACCATGCGCGAAAAATTGGCAGAAGCAAATACGAAGTTTTTCACTATAAACTAATTGAAAATCCGGCAGAAGTTGAGCCTGAAGAAATAATGATGGCGTACATCCGGAAAATTGAAGAAATCATCAAAGCTGAACCTGAATACTATTTATGGTCGCACCGCCGCTGGAAACACAAACGTCCGGCCAATATCGAATTGTACGAAAGTAAGAAGGAAGACATACTACAATAGATTTTATACCAATGAAACGACAGTTTGCCAACATCGGTCTATTTATCCTGAAAGTCTTGGGATTTACCCCATTTTGGCTGCTTTACATTTTTGCCGATCTGATTTATATGATTAGCTATTACATAGTTGGTTACCGAAAGAAAACAGTCATTCAAAACCTAAAAAAATCCTTCCCTGAAAAAACAGACCTGGAAATTCAGAAAATAACACTTGGCTTTTATCGTCATTTTGCCGATTTGGTAGTCGAAACAATCAAATCATTTCAGGTTTCAAAAGAAACCCTAATGAAACGGGTTCGCTATAAAAATCCTGAAGTTCTTAACGAATTGTACAAACAGGGGAAAAGTGTTGCGTTGCTTTCCGGGCATTACGGAAACTGGGAGTGGACCATAGCAATGCCTGAATTTATTCAGCATCAGTTGAATGTGATCTATCGCCCTATGCAAAACAAACAGTTCGATGCCAACATGAAAAAAGTACGATCGCGTTTCGGCATGTTTCTAATACCTGCACAAACTTCATTGCGTACTTTGCTCGAACTCGAAAATTCGGGTCAATTATCGGCCACCTATTATTTGGCCGATCAGACCGCTCTTTACGATACAAAATACTGGATGATGTTTATGAACCAGGAAACACCCGTTTTCCCTGGTCCTGAAAAGGTAGCCTCGCGGTTAAAACAGGCAGTGGTTTTCATGGACATTCAGAAAGTGCAGCGTGGTTATTATGAAGTCGAATTCACCAAACTTTTCGACGATGCCTCGCAAGCCAGAGAATATGAAGTAACGAAAACCCATCTGAAATTTCTGGAAGAAATCATCCGCAGACGACCCGAATTGTGGTTGTGGTCGCACAAACGATGGAAACATACAAGACCGGAATATATTCCGTTGAAATAAATTTACATCGGATCAACATCCGCATAAACAATTAACTGACTGTTGTTTGGCTGCGATTTGGTGCGATTTATGATTTCCACTATTTTCGATTTTGCTTCCTGAATTTTACCATCGCGCGGTAATTTGATCAGTATTTCTTTCTGATACCACATTTGAATGCGGCCCACAACCGGATATTCAGGCCCCAGCACATTCCGGTTAAAATGAGTTTTAAAAGCTGCTGCCAAATGCGTAGCTGCCAGATCGAGCCGGTCGCGGTTCTGATGTTTCACCACAATTTTAATGAGCCGGAAGTATGGCGGATACCTGAAAATCTTGCGTTCTGCCATTTGCCGGTTAAAAAGCCGGATATAATCGTATGCAATCACATCCTGAAGTACCGGATGGGTAGGCTGCGAAGTCTGAACAATTACCTTCCCGCGACGGTTTTTACGCCCCGCTCTCCCACTCACCTGCATGATCAACTGAAAACTTCGTTCGTACGATCTGAAATCGGGATAATTCAGCAGGTTATCGGCATTTAAAACACCCACTACACGAACATGGTCAAAATCCAAACCTTTGGTAACCATTTGTGTTCCGACCAGAATATCAATTTTGCGGTTTTCGAACTGGTAAATAAGCTGTTCGTAGGCTTTCTTTGCCCGGGTTGTATCCAAATCCATCCGTGCAACTCGCGCATCAGGAAACAAAAGCTGAATTTCATCTTCAATTTTTTCAGTGCCGAAACCACGTGGCTTGATCTCGTCTGAACCACATTCTTCACACTTGGTAATCAGCGAAGTGGTATGCCCGCAATAATGACAAATCAGCCGCGATTGGTTTTTATGATAGGTTTTGCTCACGTCGCAATATTTGCATTTCGGTATCCAGCCGCATTTTCCGCACTGCACAAACGGGGCAAAACCCCGCCGGTTCTGAAAAAGAATGACCTGCTCTTTGTTGGCAAGTGCATCGGTAATCCCGTCAAAAAGTTCAGGCGTAAAAACAGAGCGCATCAGTTTGCGTTTGTATGCTTCCTGCGTATTAGCAACAATCAGTTCGGGCATTTCGATTCCCTGAAACCGTTCGGTCAGGTCAACCAATCCGTATTTATTGCTGCGTGCATTGAAATACGTCTCGTACGATGGTGTGGCCGATCCCAAAAGCACTTTTGCGCCGTGAATATTTCCCATCAGAATGGCCATATCGCGGGCATTGTAGCGCGGTGCCGGGTCAAACTGCTTGTACGAATTTTCGTGCTCTTCGTCAACGATGATTAATCCCAGATTTTTAAACGGAAGAAATATTGCCGACCGTGCTCCCAGAATAACTTTGTATTGCTGTCCGGTCTTTCCCGGCTTTACATTCAGCACATTAAACCAGATTTCAACCCTTTCGGCATCGTTGAATTTTGAATGATAAATCCCGGCCAAATCGCCAAAAGCAACTTTTAACCGGTTGATAATTTGCGTGGTAAGTCCAATTTCAGGAACAAGGTACAATACCTGTTTGCCCAATTTTAGCTGTTCTTCAATTAGTTGGATGTATATTTCGGTTTTTCCGCTTGAAGTTACCCCGTTGAGCAGAATGGTTGAATGGGTTTCGAACTGGGTTTTTATTTCGTCTATCGCGATTTGTTGCGGGGCAGAAAGTTCTTTGATCAGCAAATCAGCATTTTGCAGCCGGTCAATCCGTCCGATTTCATTCGAAAACAGTTCCAGTATATTCTTTTCTTCCAGACTTTTCAGCGCTGCGTCGGTTGCATTTGCTATTTCAAGCAATTCCTTTTTGCTGATTTCAGTCAGACCGGCCTCGCCAAACATGGTTTCGTCCAGAAATACCTTCAGGAGTTGTTCCTGCTTTTTGGCTTTTTTAAGCGAATCGAGGCAGGCATTCAGTTTATCTTCGGAATTGTATTCAGGATTAAGTTTTACAAAAGTGACCACACGTGGTTTGTAACTATCGCGCAGTTGTTCTTCCACGATCACCGCATTTTTTTCGAGAAGCAATTTCAGGACAGCATACGACGACTGTTGCCCAAGAAATTGATTGAGATCCTGAACTGTTGCAGTTTTCCGGCTTTCGAGCAGCAAAATCACCGCACTTTCCTTGTCGCTTAAATTCTCCGGAAGGTTTGTTTCAGAATTGAGGCTGATTTTTGTCTGGCTCTCCAGTTTCAGACCTGAAGGCAGCGCCGCTTTGAAAACTTCGCCCAAAGTACAGCAATAATAGGCGGCAATCCACTCCCAAAGTTTCAACTGTTTTGAGTCGGTGATGGGCTCTTCGTCCAGAATGGCGTCAATATCCTTTATTTCGAAATCGCCCGAAGGAGCATTTTCATGCAAGCGATAAACCAATGCCGAAAAGAACTTCCGCCTTCCGAACTGCACTATGACGCGGATTCCGGTTTTCATTTTCAAATGAAAGGCAACGGGCACCCGATAAGTAAAATGTCCTTCCAGCGGCAAAGGCAATATAAGGTCGGCAAAAAGATCGTTTTCCATCATGTTTGCAAAATACCGAAAAAGATTTCGGAAAATAATTATTACATCACCAAATTCATCTGATACCGCAAGGATAAATATATCTTTGGTATTCTTTTTACCTTAATTGCAAACTATATGAGTCGGAGAAGATTTAATCTCAAGCAGAAACTGAATGTATATATTCTAAGTGCAGCCACTATAATTTACTGTATGGCAATTGGATACATCAGTTACCGGTTAACAAGTATTGCATATAGAAACTCAATCGAAATTGTTAAAGGTTCGACACGGGAATACAGAAACAAAGTATCAGATGAATTAAATGCAATGATGGAATCAGCGCGAACGCTCCGCAATGTGTTCAGCACCCATAAAAAGTATGAACCGGCACAGCGTGATGCATTTTTCGAAAGAATTCTTTACAGTAACCTGGAGAAAAATCCTGATTTTCTATCGGTTGGACTTTACTGGGAACTAAAGACATTGGATGAGAAATACAATAAAAAAAACGGTCGCATCAGAACCATATTTTACAGGGCGAACGATCAGATCAAAATTCAAAAGGCAATTGTGGACACCACCAATGCCGACATTAAAGGTATATACTACACAGCCAGGGAGTTAAACAAGGAAATGTTATGGGATCCATATTACGATGTTGTTACCAAAGAACTGGAAGGAACCCTGATGACCGCCCTTTTTGTTCCGATTCAAAACTCCGCCGGAAAATTTGAAGGACTGGTTGGCATCGATATTTCGCTAACCGAAATGAATAAACTTATTGCAGGCGTAAACCCTTTCGACGAGGCTGTTTCGTACATTGTTGGCGGCAACCGTATGATTATAGCCCATACCGATCAGACATTAACAGGCAAAGATTTTTTTGGAACGCTTAATTCAGACACCACCGTTTTCGAAACCGGATTTGATAAGGTTAAAAGCAATTCATCGAGTTCGTTTACGTATAAAAATCTGGAGAATAATGAAGAATACTTTGTGTCGTTTGAGCCAGTTACAATCGACAACCAACCAACTAATTGGGTGATTGGTATTGAAGTTCCAACCAGGGTTATTTTAAAAGAAGCCAAAAAGGTTTTAATCCAGGCTATTATGACTGGATTGATTGGATTAATACTGATGTATATCGTTATTTACTTTATTGCTTCCAAAATAAGTGATCCGATTGTAAAAGGTGTTGATTTTGCAAAATCAATTTCAGCAGGAAATCTCAATGCAAAATTGTCGGTTCACCAAAACGACGAAATTGGAGAATTGGCCGAATCATTGTCTATGATGGCTGCCAAACTAACTACTATAATGCGCGAAATAATTCAAAGCTCTGATAATATTGCAAGTAGCAGTCTCGAATTACTTGAATCGTCGGGAAGATTTTCTGAAGGAGCAAACAATCAGGCAGCTTCGTCCCAGGAAATTTCGACTTCGATGGAATTGATGCTTTCCAGAATTCAGCAAAATACGCTGAATGCGCAGGAAACTGAAAAAATTGCGATCAGAGCCGCGCTGGGTATCAAGGCCGGAAACGAAGTAACCCAGGCTATGATACAATCGATGAACAACATTGCTGAAAAAGTTTCGATCGTCGGCGAAATAGCTAAACAGACCAACTTACTGGCAATCAATGCCGCCATCGAGGCATCGCGATATGGCATTCAGGGAAAGGGTTTTGCCGTTGTTGCCGCCGAAATTAAAAAGCTGGCCGAAAAATCTCAGACTGCAGCAAAAGAAATCAATCAGCTGTCGTCAAGAGGATTACTTCAGGCACAGGAAACAGCCAATCAACTGCTCGGTATTTTTCCTGATATCGAATATACCGCTAAACTGGTTCAGCAAATAGCGGCTTCGAGCCTCGAACAGAAAATTAGTTCCGAAGAAATCAATCAGGGAATTCAGCAGCTAAATATGGTGACACAGCAAAATGCCGAATCATCTTATGAACTTTCACTAAATTCAAAAAACATTTCGAAACAGGCAGAAAACCTGAAGAAACTTGTTGCCTACTTCAATGTTGAAAGTTAAATATTCAGTAATTTCTGTATTTCAAGCAAGTTGGTATCAATCGAATGATTCATTTTTACTGCCTTGTTGAACGGCACATGCACAATTTTCTCATTATCAAGCCCAATCATAATGCTTTTTTGGTCATCGAGCAAAGCATCAACAGCAGCGACTCCCATTTTGGTGGCGTTTACACGATCTTTGGCTGTAGGACTTCCACCCCTTTGAATATGGCCAAGAATTGAAACACGCACATCCAGATCAGGATGCTCTTTGCGAACTTTTTCCGCAATTTTAATCGCACCACCAGCTTCATCGCCTTCAGCTACCATTACAATTCCGCTGGTTTCCTTGTTTTTATAACCTTTTTTCAGGAATTTCTGTAATTCGGTATGTTGCTCATTCGACTCCGGAATTAAAATCACCTCAGCCCCACATGCTATTCCGCTGGTTAGGGCTAATAAACCGGCCTCACGACCCATCACCTCAACAAAGAAAATCCGTCCGTGCGAACGGGCTGTATCTTTAATTTTATCGACCGCATCAACTACTGTATTCAGGGCAGTATCATATCCAATGGTATAATCAGTTCCGTACAAATCATTGTCAATCGTTCCGGGAATCCCGACAAACGAAATATCATATTCCTGCGACAACACCAAAGCACCGGTAAAAGAGCCATCGCCACCAATTACCACCACAGCATCAATCCCAGCTTTTTTCAATTGCTGATAAGCTTTTTCGCGACCTTCAGGAGTTCTGAATTCATTGCTGCGTGCAGTTTTCAGCATAGTTCCGCCTGTTTGAAGAATACCGCTCACATCGGTTGATTTCAGCGGTATAAAATCGCCTTCAATCATTCCCTGAAAGCCACGACGAATACCAACAACTTTCAGTTTATTGGCAATAGCTGCGCGTGTTACAGCGCGTATTGCTGCGTTCATTCCCGGAGCATCACCTCCGGAAGTAAATACACCTATTTTTTGTAATTTTTTTCTTCTTGGCGAAATTTCAGAAGCATTCATATCTGTTGTCATAATCGTATATTTTGCTGATAAATAAATTCAAACTAAAGGTAGTCGAAGCAATTGGAATAAATGCACAAGAGCTAAAAAAAGGAATTAAGATTAATGATGACTTAAATCAACCTGATTTTTTCGGCCACCTTTTCCATGAGCCATTGCGGGGTTGATGTTGCACCGCAAATCCCCACTCTTTCGACTCCTGAAAACCATTTTGGCTGAATATCTTCCGGCGAAGAGATAAAATAACTACTTGAATTGTTTCTTTTGCAAACATCGAAAAGTACCTGTGCATTCGAACTGCGCAGGCCTCCAACAAAAATAACCACGTCAAACCGAACGGCAAACTTTTCGAGATGCGGAACCCGGTTCGAAACCTGGCGGCAAACGGTGTCATGCGTTTCTACTTTTCCTGAAGTTGCTTGTTTTTGAATATTCTGCGCTAGTTTTCTGAAATCTTCAACCGATTTAGTAGTTTGAGAAAATACCACGACCGGACGCGACGGATCTATCTGGGTTAAATCATCCGGATGATCAATAATGACAGCAGAATCATTGGTTTGTCCGGCCAGTCCGGTTACTTCGGCGTGTCCCTGATGGCCAAAAATAACCACCTGACCATTTTCGCTGCGCATTTCCTCAGCCGCATTTTTTACACGTTGCTGAAGTTTTAATACCACCGGACAGGTAGCATCTACCAGCGTAATGTTGTTTTCCCGGGCATACTCGTAAGTTGATGGAGGTTCACCGTGTGCACGGATCAGCACCTTGCAATCTTTCAGCCTGAAAAATTCGTCGTGATTAATAGTGTGTAAGCCAATTTCCTGAAGTCGTTTAACTTCCAGTTCGTTGTGTACAATATGACCAAGCGAATACAGTTTTTCATCTGTATTCAACGTTTCTTCTGCTTTCCCGATGGCATTCACCACTCCGAAACAAAATCCCGATTTTTGGTCAATTTCTACGATCACTTTCGTTACAAGATATTAGATATTAGACAAAAAATAATAGCTGTCTTCCTTTTTTTGCCAGTGGCTAGCTGCCAGTAGCTAGCTGCTGGCTATTCTCGCTTAACTTCTCCTTCACCCTTTCAGTCACCCACGCCATCTGCTCCTCGCGGGTCATGTTGCTGTTATCCAGAATAAAGGCATCATCCGCTTTTCGCAATGGACTGGCTTCCCGTGTGGAATCAATATAATCGCGTTCCTGAACATTCTGCAAAATCTCGTTGTACGAAACCATTTCGCCTTTGGCTGTAAGTTCATCAAAGCGGCGTTGCGCGCGTATTTCAGGCGAAGCTGTAACAAACAATTTCAGTTCAGCATCCGGAAAAACAACCGTTCCGATGTCGCGGCCATCCATTACAATACCTTTGTTTTTGCCCATTTCCTGTTGCAAACGAACCATCGCAGCGCGCACTTCCGCAATAGTCGCAACCGGGCTCACATGTTGCGATACAGGCAACTGACGGATTTCATCTTCCACATTTTCCCCATTCAAAAAAGTGTCACTCTTTTGCTTTTCAGGATTGTAGCGAAATTCAATTTTGATTTGCGGAAGCAGGTTAATCAGTTTAAGCTCATCCACTTTACCGTCGGCAATTAAATTGTTTCTCAGGGCAAACAAAGTTACCGCACGGTACATAGCTCCGCTGTCGATAAAAATATAGCCGAGTTGGGCGGCTAATGCTTTGGCAATAGTGCTTTTTCCGCACGACGAATGCCCATCAATGGCTATTACTATTTTAGGAAGAATCATTTTTCAAAGTTTGCGACAAAGATAAATGGATTTAACCACAAAGAGCATGAAGAAACCATCAAGTTTGATGAATCTTAAAATCGACCTCTTCAAAAATCTGCAATTTCTCATAGATGGTTTATTTCGCTATTTGTAATTTGCAGCGCAGGTTTGCAACCAATTCCCTCAGAAACAAGTTTTACTAAAATTAAGATAACATGCAAAAAATCTCATTAAAAGTTTTGGCTTTATCACTTCTGGGCTTCGGTTTTGGACTGAAAACCAATGCTCAGGACGAAGCCCGGTTGATGCGTTTTCCAGACATCAATAAAAACACGATTGCCTTTGTGTATGCCGGCGACATTTGGTCGGTTGACTCGAATGGCGGAGAAGCCCGCCGTTTGACTTCCCACACCGGGCAGGAACTTTTCCCCAAAATTTCTCCTGATGGAAAATGGATAGCTTTCTCGGGCGAATACTCCGGAAGCCGCCAGATTTTTGTGATGCCCTCCACTGGCGGAACTCCCAAACAGCTAACTTTTTATAATTCGGTAGGAATAATGCCTCCCCGTGGAGGTTACGATCATGTGGTTCTCGACTGGACTTCGGACAGTAGAAACATCTTGATTCGGGCCAACCGCACACCATTTGGCGACCGCAACGGAAAATATTTTCTGGTGAGCCTGGATGGTGGACTGGAAAAACCGCTTCCGATTGTGAACGGTGGTTTTGCAGCTTTATCGCCCGACAACAAAAAGATTTGCTTCACCCCGGTTGATCGCGAATTTCGTACCTGGAAACGCTATAAAGGTGGCCGTGCCTCGGATTTATGGATTTACGATCTGGATAAAAACACTTCGGAACAAATGACTGATTTCGCCGGAACGGACCAGATTCCAACCTGGTTTGGCGAAAACGTTTATTTTGCTTCGGACCGAGACCTGAAACTGAATATTTACCAATACAATACCAGCACCAAAGCGCTGAAACAATTGACCACCCATGCTGATTTTGATTGCATGTGGCCATCGGGGGAAAACGGGCAAATGGTGTATGAAAACGGAGGTTTTCTATATAAACTGAACCTGCAGACCGGCAAGGAAGAAAAGGTGAATGTCAGCATTCATTTCGACAACCCGAATATTGTGCCTTACTACAAAAATGTAAAAGATTTTGTGCAGGCTTACGAAATATCACCAACCGGAAAACGCGCCCTTATTTCTGCCCGTGGTGATATTTTCTCGATTCCTGCTGAAAATGGCCAGACAGTAAATTTAACCAATACGCAAGGTGTTCGCGAGATTTATCCACGCTGGTCACCCGACGGAAAATATATGTCTTATTTTTCGGATGCTTCGGGCGAATACGAAATTTATCTGCTCGAAAACAAAAAAGGTGCTAACCCGAAACAACTAACCAATGGTTCAACTGCCTGGAAATACGATTCGGAATGGTCACCAAACAGCAAATTCCTGCTTTACTTTGACCGTACTTTGCAGCTAAAACTGGTAGATGCAGAAACCGGAAAAACTACGGTCGTAACAAATGCCGACAGGGATGAAATTCGGGGCTACTCGTTCTCTCCGGATTCGAAATGGGTTACTTACGAAAAAGAAGGTGCTAACGGACTCGGTGCTGTTTGGGTTTATAACCTTGAAAAAGCTGAAAACTATCAGTTAACTGACGATCGATTTAATGATGGTTCGCCGGTCTTTTCTACCGATGGCAAGTACATTTATTTTGTTTCCGACCGCGATTACAACCTAGCATTCTCCAGTTTCGAGTTCGATTACCTGTACAATAAATCGACACGGATTTATGCCGTTGCGCTGAAAGCCGATCAGCCCAAATTGTTTGCCGACAAAAACGATGTGGAACCTGTAAAAACACAAGAAGCTGAAAAACCGAACGAAGAACCCAAAACGGACAAAAAATCTAAGGTGGAAGAAAAACCTGCGGCAAAGGAACCGGCCAAAGTTCAGATTGATCTGGAAGGAATTAATTCCAGAATTACTGCTTTTCCGATGGCCGCAGGCAGTTACCGTAATTTGGTGGCAATTGACGGGGGAATCCTTTATATAGGCGAGGGTTCGCTCCGGAAATTTACCATCGAAGATAAAAAAGACGAGGAAGTGATGGACAAAGTTGGTCAGGCAATTGTAAGCGCTGATGGTAAAATGATGCTCTACCGTTCAGGAAAAGACTTCGGAATTGCAAAACTTTCAACCGGACAAAAAGCCGGAACTGGCAAACTGAACCTCGACGATATGGTGATGAAGATCGACCCGAAAAAAGAGTGGGCACAGATCTACATCGATGGATGGCGAATTTTCCGCGACTATTTCTACGTGAGCAATATTCACGGGGTTGACTGGAAAGCCATTAAAGAGCGCTATACACCACTGGTTCAGCATGTCAGTCATCGTGCCGATCTGGACTATATTCTGGGCGAAATTGTTTCGGAAACCAATACGGGACACACTTACGTGGACTGGGGCGATTTTGAAAAGGTAAAACGCGTGGATACCGGATTGCTCGGAGCAGAACTTAAAGCAGATCCGGCTTCAGGAAAATACCAGATTGTTAAAATTTATGACGGCGAAAACTGGAACGACGCCCGCCGTTCGCCATTGACAGAGCAGGGAGTGAATGTAAAAGAAGGCGATTTCCTGATTGCCATTAACGGAACGGAACTCACTCTAGGAATGAATCCTTACGAGTTGCTCGAAAATACGATTGGTAAAACGGTCGAAATTACGGTGAATCCGAAACCCGAAAGCGCCGGTGCTAAAACCTACACCATTCGCCCAATTTCAAGCGAATTGGAATTATTGAACCTTACATGGGTGAACGAACGCCGTGCTATGGTTGATAAGCTTTCAGGAGGTAAAATCGGGTACATTTATGTGCCAAACACCTCTACCGATGGAAACCGCGAACTGCACCGCGGAATGTATGCTTATCACGAAAAGGAAGCCCTGATTATTGACGACCGTTACAACGGCGGTGGTTTTATTCCGGATGTAATGACCGACTTGCTCGATCGCAAAACACTCAGTTACTGGCAGCGAAATGGTTTATCGCCGATGAAAACACCGGGCGTAGCTCACAATGGACCGAAAGCCATGTTGATGAATGGTTATTCGTCGTCGGGTGGCGATGCTTTCCCTTATTATTTCCGTAAAAAAGGATTGGGTACACTCATCGGAACCCGCACCTGGGGCGGATTGGTCGGTATGTCGGGCAATGCCGGACTGGTTGACGGTGGCTACATTGCTGTTCCGCGTTTCGGAATTTTCGACGAAAACGAACAGTGGATTATTGAAGGAACAGGCGTTTCACCAGATATCGAGGTAGTTGACCGCCCCGAGCAACTGGCCAAAGGTATTGATCCCTGTATAGAAAAAGCCGTTGAAATTCTGCTGAAACAGTTGCAGGAAAATCCGGTTAAAAAAGTGAACACTCCCACCCCACCGGACCGTTCGAAATGGCATGAACAGTTGAAATAATTGCCAATTTTAACAAATTCAAAACCCGGATAGTGTGATACGTTATCCGGGTTTTTATTTCATCTAAACCGATCTTCCTCCCATCTTGCCGGATTATTCAGGATATATTCCGAAATAAGTTCATATTCCTGTTCAGTACGGATAATGTGATCGTGAAAATTGCGTTGCCACAATTTGCCATCAAATCTTTGCCAACCGTTGTTTTTTACGCCCCAGATGTAATCATTGGTCGACATGGTTTTAAACCAGTCGATCGAACGACCAATGGTTGCACCAAATATTTGGTTTTTGGGACCATATTGTGATGATTTATTTTTGGCGGTTGTATGATCAATCGGACGCCCACGTAGGGGCGCCCCTACGTGGGCGTCCGATTGAATATTCAATGTACCATCAACATTTTCAACAATCCCGTGAAAATGGTTTGGCATTACCACAAATTCGTGTATTTTTTTGTCAGGGTATTTATTTTCCAATTCATGAAACCACTTTTCAACCATCTGCCCTGCATCGTTTAAAATCATTTGATCGTTATCAATACGACCAAACAAACAATCACGGTTTTGGGTACAAATGGTTATGAAATACAATCCGGTAGCCGAATAATCGTAACCTGCTAACCTAAGATTCTTTCGATCTGGTAAGTTAAATGAATCTGACATTCGCGTAATTTTTGATAAAAATTACGGAAATTTATTTGAAAAACCTTTACTTCTTGCCTTGGATAATAAAACTAAATAGAATCTTTTTCTGCAATCATTTCCATCCCCTTTTCGAAATTGCGTTTGCCTTTCTGCGGATTGCTTTGACTAACCGGCCCGGCAATACAGCCACCTTCGCAGGCCATCACTTCAATAAATTGTGCCGGAGCTTTTCCTTTCGAAAATGCTTTCAGCAGATTGATTGACTTTTTATTCAGGCCATCCACCGACAAGGATTTGACATCAATTTTCAGATTTTGAGTTTTTATGGCTGCGATCACTCCTCCTGAAAGTGCAAAACCACGGGCTTCGCCGGCAATGCTTTCCAGCGCTGATTCCTCGCAATCAGCAGGTTTAATGTCCATCGCCTCAAAAATAGCATCGAGTTCCGAAAAACTTAAAACATAATCAACAAATTCGTTGTCGATGCCTTCTTTGCGCTTGGCAACGCAAGGCCCAATAAATACTGTTTTGGCTTCAGGATACTGCATTTTGGTTGTGGCAGCCGAATAATGCATCGGCGAACCAGTTTCAGAAACATACGGCTTCAAACCTTCAACGTGTTTACGGGTAAGTTCAACGTACGACGGGCAGCAGGAGGTAGTCATAAACGGAGCGCCTTCGCCCAAACGGTGTTCCAGCTCTTCTGCTTCGTATTTAGTGGTCAACTCTGCACCACGTGCAACTTCAACTACTTTGCTAAATCCAATGTTTTCAATTGCTTTCAGCACTTTAGCCGGATGAACATCGTATTGCCCGAACAAAGCGGGGGCAACCAAAGCAATGGTTTCTTGTTTTTGCTGAATGCTTTTTAAAACGTCAATCAGGTTTGATATTTCGTAAATAGAGCCAAACGGACAGGCATTCTGACAACGTCCGCAGTAAATACATTTGCTTTCGTCGATATGCTCAATGCCATGCTCGTTTTTCGTAATGGCATTTACCGGACAAACTTCCTCGCACGGAATGGGCACATAAACAATGGCATGATACGGACAGGCTTCTTTGCAAAGTCCACAGTTTACGCATTTATCTGATTTGATTTCGGCTGCTCCCGAAGCATTGAAACGAATGGCATTTTTAGGGCAGTTCATAATACACGGACTGGCGACACAACCCCTGCAAATATTGGTTACGATGTAATTGGTTTTTACGCACGAAGTACAAGCTTCATCAACAACTGTAAGAACTTTCTTTGAAGGATTTGGTCTCTCGATCGCCATTCGGGCAAATTCCGACAGCGGTGTAAGTTCGTCTTGTTCCTCTTCAATGCCCAAACCCAAAATGGGCATCAGTTTGTACCTGACCACAGCACGTTCCTTGTAAATACAGCAGCGGCGCTGAGCGCTTATTTCGCGGGGTGACATTTCCAACGGAATGCGGTCGATCCCTTCAATTAACCTGCCTTCATTAAAAAGCCGGACTACTTTTCGAACAAGTTGCCGGCGTATAATCATGGTATTGTTTAAATAAGCCATTCCAATATTTTAAATACGGCTGCAAAGATAAACTGCTTTCGACGTATCTAATAATTGGAATGGCTTAATCGGGGAAAACTTAATTTAAAATTGAAAAACCAGTTTTTAAATCATCCTATCAGACTTCAGTTTCTTTCTTTTTCCATATAAACGAAGCTGCCACGCTCGAGCCAAGTATCAAAGTAATAATACCAAGCGAAGCAAACGGATCGAACTTGTAGAAATCGGAAATAAGCATTTTTATACCAACGAATACAAGTATTGCAGCAAGTCCGTAATGCAGGTAAGTGAAATACTTCAGCGAGCCAGCCAGCGCAAAATAGAGCGATCGCAATCCGAGTATAGCAAATACATTCGAGGTATAAACAATGAACGGATCACTGGTAATCGCCAGAATAGCTGGAATGGAATCGACCGCAAAAATCAGATCGGTTGTTTCGACTAAAACAAGCACCAGCATTAGCGGAGTTGCATGCCACTTGCTGTTTTGTCTGACAAGGAATTTAGATCCGAAAAAATCGTTGGTTACAGGGATATATTTCCTTATGAATTTCAAGACAGGACTATCTGCAATGTTTATTTTTGTGCCTTCGTCGCGTGCTATTTTATAACCTGTAAAGATCAGGAATGCGCCAAAAACATAAATAATCCAGTGAAACTTGGTTATGAGCGAAATTCCGGCAAAAATGAAGATAGCCCTCATAATCAGTGCGCCAAAAACACCCCAGAAAAGTACCCTGTGCTGGTATTGCGCCGGCACCTGAAAAGCACTGAAAATAAGCACGAAAACAAAAATATTATCGACACTCAGCGATTTTTCGACCAGATAACCAGTTAAGAATTCGATGGCTTTTACTTCGCCAAAATAGTGCCATACACCAACGTTAAAAATCAGCGCCAGGGCAATCCAAACTGCACTCCATGTGATAGCCTCTTTAAATTTTATTTCGTGCGATTTACGGTGAAATACGCCCAAATCGAGTGCCAGCATCGCCAATACAAAGACATTAAAACCTACCCATAATGCAATTGAGTTTTCCATTTTTATTTTTTATTTAATAGTTCACTTAATTTTTGAATATCTTTCTTAAACTCATCAATCTTTAATTCCAGATTTTTTATCACCATTGGACCACTTGATTCTGCCATTTGCTTTTGCAAAAGTTTTTTTTCCAATTCTGCGTGACTTTCCTGCATACTATTCATGATTACTCCAATAAAAAGATTCATTATAATCATCGCCCCCAGCAGGATGAACGAAATAAAGTAGGCCAAAGACCAATAGGATACGTCTTCCATATTAAAATTTGCATTTGGCTCAACAGAACCGTATAGCTGTATATTAAGTATATCAGTCCATCCTTCGAGCGTCAGTACTTTAAACAAGGTAATCAAGGTCAGATGCAATGAACCAAAGTTTACCGGGTCTCTTTCAGCAAAAATAAAACTGCCCATTACCGCATAAATATAAAATATCAGGAAAAGCAAAACAACAACATAACCCATCGAAGGAATACTTTTTAGAAGGGCATTTACCAAAATTTGTAGTTTTGGGAAAATGGATATGATCCTGAAGACCCTTAAAATACGGGCCATTCGAAGAACTGCAACAAAATGGGCATCAATGCTTGGAATAAAACAGACTGCTACAATTATGAAATCGAATACATTCCATGGATCCTGAAAATACTCCCAGGGTTTTTGCCCCATTGACAAAATTTTCAGGACAATTTCTACTAAAAAGATATAGATAATTACCTGATCGATAATATGGAACAAGCCTTGGTATTTGCTGTTGATCGTTGGATAAGTTTCAAGTCCGACAATTACTCCGGAAGTTAAAATCAGGAACAAGATAAAATACCTGAAAATGCCCGACTCAACAAGGTTATGTGTAAACTTTTGGATTAATTGCATAAGTGTAACTATTTATTTTTAAATGGATTTAATATTTTAATTGCAGGTAATGAAGCAACTATTACAAACCCCAGTAAAAACCATATACTGTATTTTAACAACTGTGGATATGCTTGTCCCAGGTAATAGCCCAGGGGAGTAAGTAATCCAATCCAAATAACTGCACCCAGTACATTCAGATAACTGAACCTAAGCAACCGGAACCCGTTGGCACCTGCCAGAATAGGTATCATTGTACGGATCACCGGCAAAAACCGTCCGATAATAAAGGCAAAAACACCATACTTTTCGTAAAAAGATCTCGACTTCTCAAGATATGACCTCTTGAAAAATTTTGCGTCTGGTTTATCGAAAAGCTTCGAACCGAGCCATTTACCTTTTGCGAAACCGGTAAAATCGCCCAGCACTGCCGCTGCGATCATGGAAAGCATTAAAACAGGTAAAGACACATCAAGATAATGAGTTCCGCAAAGCAGGCCGGCTGTGAAAATCAGGTAATCGCCACCGGGCAGGATCAACCCAAGGAAAAAACCAGTTTCAAGGTAAATAATCACCAGCAGAAGAAATATTCCCCCGTATTTAATCAGATTGGACGGATCGACCAATACAGAAAGCGAAGTGTTTAAGAATATATAATCAATCATTAAACAAAAATTTTCATCTATAACATATATGTGATTTGAATGTTTAAAATTGAATTGGAATTTTATATTAGTATGAGTTAATCCTGATAGCCGCTTTTTTTCAATTATTTTACCATTCCAAACGCAACCATTTTATCATTTTTTTCATCTTTATTACTTCGGAATAATACTGATTTACAATTTATTCTGCTACCTTTAATAAAAAACCAAAACATGAGAACTATCCAGCTAAATTATCCAAAATCGTGCGTCTTTTTGTTTGTGATAAGCTTTTTTTTGCTGCTTTTACCCGAAAATATTTTTGCGCAGGAAGACACTCCTATTGACAAAACCATTTCACCTTTCTTTTATGTAGAATGTAAAGATTCGACGATCGAACATCTTCCGCTGAAATCGACCAAAGTTGATGTTTCGATTGTTGGTGTCATTGCTGATGTAACCATTAGTCAGCGATACATGAACGCCGGCAAATCACCAATCGAATCGAAATACATCTTTCCGGCTTCAACAAAAGCAGCAGTATATCACCTGAAAATGGTAATCGGAGACAGAATTTTAACTGCCGTTATCAAAGAAAGAGAAAAGGCGCAGCAGGAATACGAAGAAGCTGTTGAACAAGGCTATACCGCCACTTTGCTCGAACAGGAGCGCCCCAATGTGCTACAAATGAGAGTCGGAAATATTATGCCGGGCGACACCATCGACATTGTGCTAAAATACACAGAGCTGATTACTCCCGTGAATGGCGTTTACGAATTTATATACCCAACAGTGGTGGGGCCCAGATATTTCAGTCCAACGTCGTCTGATCCAAAAGATAGTAAATGGGTTGAAATTCCATATACCCATGAAGGCGAAGCACCCAAAAGCACCTTCAAAATGAAGGTTTCCATTGATGGAGGAATGCCGGTTTCAGCCATTCATTGCCCTTCACACGAGAAGCTTGAAATCAGTTATATCAACGAAAATGTGGCCAAATGTTCCCTGCCTGCAAATGATTCACTTTCTGGAAATAAAGATTTTGTCTTGGACTATGTTTTAGCCGGTGAAAAGCACAAAACCGGAATGCTCCTGTACGAAGGTAATAGCGAAAATTTCTTTTTGTCGATGATTCAGCCACCGGTATCGCCTACCGCTGATGATCTTAATTTACGCGAGTATGTTTTTATATTAGATATTTCAGGCTCCATGTCTGGTTTTCCGATCGAAACTTCAAAGAAATTAATAGTTGAAATTATTCAAAACCTGAAGCCACAGGAAAAGTTCAATATCCTTTGTTTTGCTGGTGGATCAAGCTTTTTATTCAACGAATCGAAAGAAGCGACAAGCAAAAATATTGATGAGGCATTAACTTTTATAAGCTCGTTGAAAGGCGCCGGTGGTACAGAACTGCTCCCTGCCTTGCAAAAAGCGCTGACCTACCCTACCCAAAACAATTTTTCAAGAATCTTTGTAATAGCAACAGACGGATATGTAAGCGTTGAAAGTCAGGCGTTTGAATTAATCAGAAACAATCTGAACGAAGCCAACTTCTTTGCTTTCGGAATTGGGTCGAGTGTAAACCGGTTTATTATTGAGGGGATCGCTCATGCCGGTATCGGAGAACCTTTTATCGTGCTTAATGACAAGGAGGCCAAAGAGAAAGCTGATCTGTTCAGGGAATACGTGGCAAGCCCTGTCCTGACCAATATCAGCGTCAGTTTCAATGGCATTTCTGTTTCAGACATTGAACCACCAACAATTCCTGATGTGTTCACGGAACGCCCAATCCTGATTTTTGGTAAATGGGAAAAACCTTTGCAAGGTTCATTAACGCTTTCGGGTATCGCCGGAAGTAATATTCCGTATTCAAAAAAACTGGAATTCAGCAACTATCCACCTTCCGAAAAAAACAAAGCCCTAAGTTATTTGTGGGCACGACAACGATTACAATTATTGAGCGACTATGCTTCAGCCGCTGATGAAGAAAAAACAAAAAAGGAAATTATTGATTTGGGATTGAAGTATAACCTTTTAACCAAATACACTTCATTTATTGCTGTAGACTCCATAAAAAGAAATGAAAGCGGCGAAATAAAAACGGTTGTTGTACCAAACCCAATGCCACAGGGAGTTTCGGATAAAGCGATAGGAAATTATGGTGGCGCAATAATCGGGATGACTTTCTTAGACCCCAATACGCAAAATGAAGGTGTAATTACTTCAAAAATACAAGCCGCATTTCCCAATCCGTTTGTTAGTGAGCTTACTTTGCTTATTTACCTTGATAAAAACGATCTGGACAAAGAAAAACTTCTTGAAATTTTCAATAGTACGGGAGAAAAGATCAAGTCGATAAACATCAGTGGATTAAACCAAACCAAAAATAACTACAAGCTTACTGATGAAGACATTACATCAGGAGGAATATATCTTGTGCAGCTCGTTGTTGATGGTGTTCCGGCAGGAAGTTGTAAAATTGTTAAGAAATAGCTCGGGTAATTTAATTCTACTTTAACAGATTGAAAAGTCAACTTGTTTTACCCTGAAATCCCTAAAGGGAACAAGTTGATTTTTCAGCTTTCTCCCTTTAGGGCAGGGGTGAAAAAGCTGAAAAATCATCACGAATCCTAATGTGTTAAAGTAGAATTAAGGATGTAATTCGAAGTGATGATCCGGTTGACGAATGATGTCAGACCGGATCATTCCATTTTAAAGAAATGCTTAATTTCATGAAAAAATTAGTCGGATTGCAACCTTTGCAAAAAACCTTTGTCAATAAAATCGAAATCTAAATAATTTGAGTCAGTCAGCATTCATACATCAGGATTTGATAGCCGATAGCATTCGTGGCAGCAACAAAGCCCGCTACCAGCTTTATCAGTTGTATTCCAAAGCGATGTTCAACGTGTGTTACCGCATGATGAACAACCGCGAGGATGCTGAAGATATGCTTCAGGAGGCATTTGTGCAGGCTTTTCAGAAGCTTGAAACATTCAGGAATGAATCGGGTTTCGGAACCTGGCTAAAAACAATTACAGTTCACACCTGCATCAATGCCCTGAACAAACGGAAACTGGATTTAAAATATTTTGATGAAATGCACCGCTTTGATGCTGTGGAAGAGGAACCTGAAGAAGCGCTGTACACCACCGAAAACATTATTGAAGCAATGAACCTGCTCCCGGAAGGAGGACGAATTGTTTTCTCGCTTTACCTGCTGGAAGGTTACGATCACGGCGAAATTGCACAGATTCTAAATATCACCGAATCGACTTCGAAAACGCAATATATGCGCGCCAAACGCAGGGTATATGAAATTATGAAACAAACAAAAACAAGTGCGATATGAAAACCGACAGATTGGAAAAGTTTGTAAATGAAAACAGGCACGAGTTTGACCAAATGGAACCATCCGATAAGAGTTGGGAAGCCATCAGTCAACGCCTGAATCCTCATTCAGGAAAAAAAGTAAGAAAATTTGGATGGATGAAAATTGCCGCAGCTGTGACTCTGATGGCTTTGCTGCCTGCAACTGTTTACTTTTTTAGTACATCAGGTCAAAAGCAGTTGGTTAGGGCTATTCAGGTCGATCCCGAAATTCGTGAACTGATGGAAGCCGAAGCATTTTACGCGCAGGAAGTTTCGGGAAAACTGGCTGAAATTCAGAAATGCTACAAGGTTTATCCTGAACTGAAATCGGAAATTGAAGGCGACCTGAATGAGCTGGAAGCTATGTACATATCGCTAAAAAAAGACCTGCGCGAAAACGTTTCGAACAAGGAAGTAATTGAAGCTATGATTGAGAACAACCGCTACCGGATGAAACTGGTTGAAGACGTTCTGGAACAAATAAACTGTTAACATCATTAATATGAACAAGATACGATTACTGATTGGGATACTGCCGGCTGCTGTGCTTCTGCTCCTGTTTAGCCTGACAGCGAACGCCCAGTTTACCGAAACCCGGGAGTTTGTCAGACGCTTTAAGATTCAGCCCGAAACACGCATCGACATCACAAACAAATATGGCCGGATTGAACTGAATACCTGGAAAAAAGATTCGGTAGTAATACAATTCAAAATGGAGATTAACGAGAAAAAACCAGATAAACTGAAGAAAACACTCGACAATCTGGATTTCGATATTAGTAATAGCCAGCATTACCTGATTATAAAAACTCAGGTTGACAAGGAACGCAGTCAGGTTGAAAGCGAATTACTGAAATTCAAGGAAACAATGCTGCAAACGAACGGCAGTATCCGTATCGACCTCACTATCTGGCTTCCGGATAACCGCGAACTTCGGCTCGAAAACAAATTTGGCGACATTATTATGGGCGATTACCTTGGCGAAACTCAAATCGTGCTAAGCAACGGTAAACTGAAAGCCGGCGACCTGCCCAGGCGCTCCAGCCTGAATCTAAGTTTCGCCGATGCCAATATCAACAATTTGCCCAATGCCCGCATAATCAGTAATTACAGTGACATTAATCTTAGAAACTCCGGAACGCTGCGACTTGAAAGCAAATCGTCGACCATTGAAATACAAAATTCTGAAGATCTGAGCATCGATTCACGCCGAGACAAATTCAGAATCAGACAGGTTGAAAAGATTGATGCAGCGGGCAATTTTAGCCAATTTATGGTCACTGAACTTAAAAACAAGGCCAATATCAGGCTAAGTTACGGCAGTATCGATATTGAAAAGATTTTGACAGCTTTTAGCAGCATTTATGTCGAATCGCGCTCAACAGATGTAAACCTTTATTTTAGTCCTGAAGCCAAATTTAATTTTCAGATTACTGAAACCAAAACCGACATGAACCTTGGTCGCGAACTTAAAATTGAAGACAAGGAAGTGCTTGATTCGAAGGCAAATAAAATAAGGCATTCTGGCTATTTTGGGAAAAAGATGAAAGAAGACCAACTCATTATCAATGCAGTGGGTGGAGAAACCAATTTACTGGCGTATTGATTGAGGGACTGAATTAAGCCATTCATCGCGGTTTTCAGCCGTTTTAATGACATGTTTTTTATTGGTTTCCCGAAAGGTTTAATATTTGCACTCAGATGTGATAAAAGAGAGTTCTCCGAAATATTTAAACTTTTTTTCTCCGGTTTGCAACCGTCAAAATAATAATCTGTCTATAGATTTTGAAAACAGAAACAGAAAACAATACAGAAACAAAACAATTACTGAAAACAAAGAAAACTCAAAGCCATGAAAACAATTAAAACAATTAAAATTACCGGCTTATCAGCCTTATTCTTATTACTATTCGCCACCAGCTCGTGTGTCGATGATATTTTTCTGGAAGGCAACGGCATCCTCAGGTCAGAATTCAGGATGGCTTCAGGCTTCGACCAGATAGTTTCGAGCGGCGATTTTGAAGTAACCATTGTGCCCGGAAACAACTATTCCGTCGAAGTTTCAGCCGAGTCTAACCTGCTTTCGTACATCGAAACTGATGTGGTTGGCAATACATTAAAAATCCGCACCCGCGGTCTGTATTCATTTCATGAAAACGAACCGATTGAAATTTACATCACTACTCCCGTGCTCAACGGTTTAACCCAAAGCGGATCGGGATTCATTAAAACAGGCAGTTTTTTGAGTGACGATTTTCATATTGCTCTTTCGGGCTCAGGCGATATCGACACCCGCATTAGCGCCGACAAAATAAATGCAAGTGTTTCGGGTTCGGGTACTATTTTTCTGGAAGGAGATGCTTTCGAAACCGAGTTTGTAATCAGTGGTTCAGGCAAAATAAAATCGTATGATCTTGAGCAGTACCATTGTCAGTCCTCAATATCCGGCTCGGGCAACATGTACATAAATGCAAGCGAAACCATTGGCGCCAGAATTTCAGGAAGCGGAAATGTCTATTTCGTTAATTTTCCGGTTGTACATACAAGTATTTCCGGTTCAGGCAAAGTTGTCGACCGAAACTAAAAACCAAAATATCTCCCGACTATGAAACAAATTTATGCACTGATAATCCTATTTTTATTGGTAATTCCCGGCTTTTCACAAGGGCCCGAAAAAGCAATCGGTATTCGTGGAGGCCTTTCTTCCGGATTTGAGTACCGTGTTTTTTCTAGCGAACAGAGTTCTTATAAAGTATTGTTATCAACCCGCAAACAAGGCTTACAGATAACCGGAATGAAAGAATTTCACGTGCCATACACTTTTGATTTTAACGAAGAAGTATCATTTATTTATGGCTTCGGCGCGCATGTAGGTTTCGAAACATGGAATGTTTTACGCTATTACGACATATATCCTTACACCAATCAATATATCGAACACAAAACCGGGCCAATCGCGGGACTTGACGGATTAGCTGCGGTAGAATATGCCATTCCACAAATTCCTTTGGTTGTCGGAATTGAAGTAAAGCCATACTTCAATCTTTTCGGCAAAAATTTCTTCCAGCTACAGCCGTTTGATTTTGCCTTCACTGTAAAATACACTTTCTAGGAAAATAGAAAACAACAATTAAACAATTAAAAATGAAAAAGTTAACACTCATGATTTTTCTTGGGTTAGGTTTCCTATTGACTTCAGCCCAGGAGTACAAAGAAAATGATCAGATCGCTACCATCTTCTCTAAAAATCGTCAAAACGGCGGTTACGGAGCGCTCTCGCTCAGTTACACTCAAATCGACAACAAAGACGCTTTTATGGTGGGTGCCCGTGGTTCCTGGATTATCGACCATTCGTTCGCCATCGGACTTGGCGGCTGTGGTTTCATCAACGATGTAAACTATCATGGATGGATAAACAACGATTTGGATAACAACCTGGCAGGTGGCTATGGAGGTATATATCTCGAACCCATTATTGCACCCCGCTTACCGGTACATATTTCAATTCCGGTACTGCTTGGTATTGGAGCAATTACAAACATTGAAGACCACCGCGACTGGGACAACTGGACATTGGAAGATTCGGACAACGATGTTTACCTGGTTTTTGAACCCGCCATTGAACTCGAATTCAATATGACCCGCCACCTTCGGCTGGCCGGATCGCTGGGTTATCGGTTCACTTCAAAAATTGATATACGAGATACAAATCCCGATATACTCGAAGGCACCAATGTTGGACTTGTCATAAAATTTGGAAGATTCTAAAAAGTAGAATTTTGTTTGTGTTAGTCAGGGTTACACTTCACAGTGAAACTCTGACTTTTTTTATTTGTAATATTCGATTACGCGTTCAGAGATTAAAATACATTCATTATTTCTGTAATCTTTTCTAACAGTCCAATTTCCATACTTATCCGGTTCTGAATGTGCAAATATCAATTTTTCATAAAGAACATTTTCAAAACCATAACCATTCTGCTCAATCAAATAACCCTGATCATCATAGAAATAAACAATTCTTTCTGCTAATGTTCCATCTGTATAATAATTGAATTCATTCTTTTCGGTTCCTGCATCGTTATAGGTAAAGGTTTTTCTCCATGATAAAAATGTGCTTGGACTATGATATCTCATTTCAATCATACGATTTTTTGAATCATAGCTGTAAGTAGTCCTTGAAGACAATTTATCTTCTGAATTATAATAGTCATTTACTATTTGATTTCCTTTTTCATCATTTTTATATTCATATCTATATGGAAAACCTCCTACAGTACTATTAAATTTTTCATCCGTAAGAAATCCATTGGTATCGTAACCATAAATAATTCGATATAGAATTCTATTATCATTGTAGGAAAAATTCATTTCTGTTTTTTTTCCTGAACCATCATAAATGAAACTAAACTTATATTCGACATCACGAGCCAAATCATGATCAATTTTAGCAGTAATTTTACCTTTCTCATCGAAATGACATGTTATCCGGGTTATAGATACTCCTTTATTAATTGTTCCATTATTACCGCTAACAGAATACTGTGAAACAGTTGTTGTCTTTATTCCCAAGGTTTTTAATCCATCGTCCTCTATGGATTTTTTACAGGAAATCAAGAGTAAAGTAATTATTAAAAGGTTCACAGATAAGTATTTCATTTATGTGCATTTTTTACTTTATAATCAGTTCAAATTTAATAAACATGAACTTATCAAAAGCAAGTATTCAATCTTGTTTTTCCTAAAGTCTCTATTTTTTCTGCAATACAATTAATGATCTGATAATTTCAAACTCTAGAGACATATAGGGCTACAATCAATCTATTTTTTATCTTCCCATTTATCTATACTTTTGCGGCTCATTAAAAGGCAAAATGAAGAATAAATCCTGGCTTCCTTATGGGGCTGCACTTTTATCAATGATTTTCTGGAGTTTCTCGTTTGTTTGGGTTAAAATTGTTTACGAAGCTTATGGCCCGCTCACAACCGTCCTATTCAGGTTGCTTATTTCAACAGGTTTAATGCTCGCCTTTACCCTTCTTAGCCGGAAACTTCAAAAGATAAAACCCGGCGATCTTAAACTTTTTATACTGCTGGCTTTCTTCGAACCTTTCCTTTATTTTATGGGCGAAAGCTATGGATTACTGTATGTTTCGTCAACCGTGGCATCTGTAATTGTAGCTACAATACCATTGTTCTCGCCCATTGCGGCCTGGTATTTTTACAAGGAAAAACTTAGCCGAACCAATTTGTATGGTCTGTTTATCACATTTTTAGGAGTTAGCCTTGTTGTGCTCGACAGTTCTTTCAATTTTACAGCTTCGCCTTTGGGTGTCTCGCTCGAATTTTTGGCAGTTTTGGGGGCAATTGGTTATGCCAGTATTTTAAAAGGGATTTCGCACCGATACAATACATTCACTATTATCACCTACCAAAACCTTATTGGCGCTTTCTTTTTTCTCCCGTTCTGGTTAGGTTTCGAATTTCGCGATTTTACCAGTATTCCCTTTCATGCCGAAGCTTTTTGGGCAATTATTAAACTGGCGATATTTGCATCAACATTTGCCTTTATCCTGTTTACATACAGTGTGAGAAATCTGGGGATCAACAAATCGAATATCTTCATCAATGTAATACCTGTTTTTGTAGCGGTTATTGCTTTCATTGTTTTGGGCGATCAACTCAATTTTCACCAGATGGTCGGAATCGCAATTGTAATATCAGGACTGTTTTTAGCTCAAATCAACTGGAAACGCAAAAAGAATGGATCAGCTCCAATATATCAGGCCTGAAAAATTAAAAGAGCTGACAGCCAGCCGGAAGCAGGAATTTACTGGTCTTTTCAAACGACTAAAGGCAAAAAAACCAAAGAATCTGGATGATGTGGTTCACGAGCTTCATAACGAAGCTTTTGACAAGTTCGATTGCCTAGGTTGCGCGAATTGCTGCTCGACCATTAGTCCTATTGTTACTGAAAAAGATGTGGAAAGACTTGCCAGACGCCTGAAATTAAAGCCGGTTGAGTTGATTGCTCAATATTTATATATCGACGAAGACAAAGACTATGTTTTCAAACAAACACCCTGTCCGTTTCTGATGGCTGATAATTACTGCATGGTTTACGAAGATCGCCCAAAAGCATGCCGCGAATACCCGCATACCGACCGTAAACGAATGTATCAGATTCTAAACCTGACACATAAAAATTGTGAGGTTTGCCCCGTTGTTTATGGCATTACAGTTGAATTGGTAAAGAGCCCGAAGTTGAAAGTCTAAAACAAAAAGTACAACAGAATTTTATTCACAAATCATTTCAATAAATTAATCGAGTGGCAATATAAGGTGGCAAATAAATGCCGTAATTTCGGCCGGAAAACAAAATTCATTCAAACATAAAAATGGAATTGGCAGAACACATTATAATTGGTGGCGAGGAGTGGTGTGCATTCCCCGGATTGAACATTCCGGCCATAAAAGCACGCGTCGATTCAGGCGCAAAAACGTCTTCAATACATGCAAGCAACATTCATAAATTCACGCGGAAAGGCGAAAAATGGGTCAGTTTCGAAGTTCACCCCATTCAGGATACGCGGCGGATTACACTTCATTGCAAGGCCAAAGTGGTCGATCACCGCAATATAAAAAGCTCAAGCGGAATTTCCGAAAAACGCTATGTGATACAATCGACCATGAAAATTGGCAATTTCCAGTGGAATATTGAATTGACACTTGCCAACCGCGACTCGATGGGATTCCGTATGTTGCTTGGACGTGAAGCGATGGAAAACCGTGTTTTTGTCGATCCGGCAAATAGTTTTCTGCTGGGCGATTATTCGGGCGAAAAAATAAACGAACTGTACAAGCATTTCAAAGATGTGCGCAGCGGATTGAGACTAGGTGTGCTGGCCAGCAATCCTGATTTATACAGTAACAAACGAATTATGGAAGCCGGCGAAGAGCGTGGTCATGAAATGGTTTTCCTAAACGTACAGCACTGTTATATGAAGCTCGATGCTACCAATCCTGAAGTTCGTTATCGCGGAGGAAGAAGCCTTAATAATCTGGATGCAATTATTCCAAGATTAAGACCCAACCTGACCTTCTACGGCTGTGCTTTGATCAGGCAATTTGATTCGCTGGGTATTTTTTGTGCCAACTCTTGGGAATCTATTGGCCGGTCGCGCGATAAGCTTTTTTCGTCACAGTTATTTTCACAGAACGGAATTCAAATTCCTATCACAGGTTTCGCGAAATCGCCACTCGACACCACCGATCTGATAAACATGGTGAACGGAGCGCCTTTGATTATCAAATTGCTGGAGGGAACACAGGGAAAAGGAGTCGTTCTGGCCGAAAATTCAAAGGCTGCCGAAAGTGTAATCAACGCATTTAAGAGCCTTAATGCCAATATTTTGGTTCAGGAATTCATTAAGGAAGCCGGGGGAAAAGACATCCGCTGCTTTGTGATCGACGGCAAAGTGGTTGCATCCATTCAGCGCGAAGCCGCAAAAGGCGAATTCAGGGCAAATTTGCACCAGGGCGGAACCGCTTCGATTGTGAAAATTACCGCTGAAGAAAAGAAACTGGCAGTAAAAGCGGCCAAAGTACTTGGCTTACAAATCGCTGGTGTAGATATTATCAGGTCGAACAGAGGACCGCTGGTGCTCGAAGTAAATTCGTCGCCCGGACTCGAAGGTATTGAAACTGCCACCGGAAAAGACATTGCCGGCATGATGATTTCGGCCATTGAACGGCAGTTGGGATGGCAGCCAGATACAGTATCGGATCATCAAAATCAAGAATTAGAGGTGATGGTTTGAAAAGGAACAAAGAAGATTGAAAATGATTGAAGCTGAAAATTGTGAGAGGTGGGGTTTAAAAAATCATGAGGACGAGCGTTTTTTGTTCTGTGCTGTTTTTTGATGCTGTCAGGTCTTCCAGACGCTGACAGATCCCGCCCCTATTGGAAACCTACCAGCGTCAGAAGGATTCCGACATCTCGGAACAAACCCTGACAACGTTTTCGAAACGCACAAAAAAATTCATATATATATATTTTTACAGCCCACGTGAGAGGTATGGAGATGAAAAGGCTTGTTATCCTTTTACCGTTTTCGTACCACCTCCCCCATGCCCCATGCTCCATGCCCCATGCTCTTTAAGCTAAAGTTAATAAAATAGAATGCTCAACGGGCTTGTTAGGTGTTTCAAAAGCCTTTTCCTATTTTTGAGAAAATTTTCAAAAAAACTATTAAAACCCATTGATAATGAGAAAAAAGATCGTTGCCGGAAACTGGAAATGTAACACCACCGTTCAGGAAGGTGTTGAACTTGCAAAAGCAGTAAGTGAATTAGTTACGATATCAAATGTAAAAAATGTGGTAGTTGTTCTTGGAACTCCTTTCACTCACATTACCAGCGTTGTAGCTGCTGTTGACACCAACCTGATTGATGTTGCCGCGCAAAACTGCGCAGCAGAAGCAAAAGGCGCTTTCACAGGCGAAGTATCAGCTGCGATGGTTAAATCAACCGGAGCTACCCATGTAATTTTAGGTCACTCTGAACGTCGCGAATATTATGGCGAAACCAGCGAAATTCTGAACAAAAAAGTTGCTTTGGCATTGGCAAACGGCATAACTCCAATTTATTGCTGTGGTGAAGCACTTTCAATCCGCGAAGCCAACGAACAAAATGCTTACGTTAAAACACAATTGGAAGAAACTATTTTTAACCTAAGTGTTGAAGATTTCTCGAAACTGGCCATTGCTTATGAACCAATCTGGGCTATCGGAACCGGTGTAACTGCTTCTACTGCTCAGGCACAGGAAATGCTGGCTTACATTCGTGGTTTAATTGCTGATAAATTCGGAAAAGCTGTTGCTGAAGAAACTTCTATTCTTTACGGTGGTAGCTGCAACGCTAAAAATGCTCCTGAATTGTTTTCACAACCCGACATTGACGGTGGGTTAATTGGTGGCGCTTCGCTGAAAGCTGAAGATTTCCTCGGAATTATTACTGCATACTAAAAAAGGAGACCGAAGTCCTAACAATGAAATATGAAGGCTGTCCGGCAACGGATGGCCTTTTTTATGCTACTTTTGAAACAATTACAAAAAAGAAGGAATCTCAAAAAATATCCAATAACCAATTTCCAATAGCCAATTTCCAACATAATAGAAACTTGAAACTCATTTTATGAACTACACACAAATCAGCTTTAAACTGACGCCTGACAATCAGGAAAACCGCGAAATACTGGTTGCAATGCTGTCGGACCTGGCTTTCGAAAGTTTTGATGAATCGGAAGAACAAGTGATGGGATACATTCCGGGTGAGTCGTACGATCTGGATGAAATAAAAGCAATAACTTCACTGCTGCCCTTTTCTGTTCAAACTGAAAATGAAATGATTCCGGATAAAAACTGGAACGAAGTCTGGGAAAAGAACTATTTCAAACCCTTGCTGATTGGCAATCGATGTTTGGTTCGGGCACCTTTTCATACAGATTTCGAACCTGCAGAATTTGAACTGGTAATAGAACCCAAAATGGCGTTCGGAACCGGAAACCACGAAACAACCACGCTGGTGGCGGAACAAATCCTGAACATGGATCTTTCAGGAAAAACGGTTTTAGACATGGGCTGCGGAACCGGAATTCTGGGAATGCTGGCATCGCTTAAAGGTGCTAAAAGCGTAATTGCCATCGACATTGACACTTGGTCGTTCGAAAGCACGGTTGAAAATGCACGTTTGAACAATATTTTCAATCTGGAAGCAAAATTAGGTGATGCCGGTTTGCTCGGAAACGAAACTTTTGAAATAATTTTTGCCAACATCCATAAAAATGTAATCGTTAACGATTTGCCTGTTTATGAAAGTGTATTGCAATCAGGAGGAAAACTATACCTGAGTGGGTTTTACACACATGATATGCAAGATGTTAAAGCAAAAGCCGAATCGCTTGGACTTCAGGAAACCGGGTTTCAGGAAAAGAATAACTGGGTAGTTTATTCGTTTGAAAAGCCTTGATTAAATTACCAATAAAAAAACCGCCTTTTAGCGGTTTTTTTATTGGTAATTTAATCGTACTATTTCACCTGTAATTCACCACTTTCGGCAGCCTTTACCAGATCTGCATTGGCATTTACAATTACTTCAACACGACGGTTCAAAGCGCGGTTTGTTGCCGAGGTATTTTCAACCAATGGTTGTGATTCTCCAAAACCGGCAATTGTAAGTCTGGTTGCTGCAACATTCAGACTGTTAAGGTAATTGGCAACACTTGTGGCACGTTTTTCCGACAAACTCTTGTTCAGTTCATCAGAACCTGTATCATCGGTATGACCATTGATAAAAAGGTTTGTGTCGGGATACTTATTGAGTACTTCCGAAAATTTCTTTAATTCATCTTTCGATTTGGTACTCAAAGTACTCGAATTGATGGCAAACAAAAGACCCGAATCAAAGGTTACTTTGATACTTTCGCCAACCCTTTCGATTTTGGCAGCTTCCATTTCAGCTTCCAATTCTGCGGCTTGCTTGTCCATATATTTGCCAATCACAGCTCCGCCTGCACCACCAACAACAGCACCCACAGCAGCACCTGCAGCAGTATTTCCGGCAAGTTTACCAATTCCGGCACCTAATAAAGCTCCGGCACCCACGCCAATTGCAGCACCTTTTCCGGTGTTGTTCCAGCTTTTACAGCCGACCAAAACACTAACGATTAAAATGAGTGTCAACACCCTAAACATTTTTCCTTTTAACATCGAATTTGAGTTCATTTTTTGCGATTTTATATTTAACATTAAAACACAAATTTAAAGGAATGGTTTAAAATCATGAAAAAAAAGCAATCAAATACTCTGATATAAGCATTAATGTTTTTTCAATAAACCGAGCATTTTGCCATCAAGTTTATGTCCATACCAATCTTCATAATCGACATCCTTTCGTCCTGAATCAAGAACACCAAAGTCGCCTCTGAAATTCCATAGTGCGTAACCAATTTGGTTTTCTGTCAGTATGTCCAAAACATCACCAAACCAGGCTAAAAATACTTCATGCGGTGTTTCGCGGTAACAACCACATTCTCCACAATGTACGCCAACGCCTTGCTTTACCAGATCAATCCACGGCTGATACAATTCCTCAAGATTTTTGCGACTGAAATGTTTACCATCAATTACTCCAGGCCAAACAACTTTGGGTGAATCATCGGGATTTTTGAAAACCCATGAAGCACGGTAATGCGAAATATAGTGAGGAAAATATCCGCGGCAGCTTTGGGCAATATTCAGATCAGTAATTTCAGGAATTACAGAAGCGCCGACATCGTTACCATCTGCAACCACCAAATGATTTGGGTTTGCTTTGCGGATTGCCGTCGAAGCAGCCAAAGCAACTTTGCGGTAAACATCGCTGGGGATGGTGGTTCTTGGTGCAAACTGATCATTCATATCTTCCCGCCAGCTGGGTTCGTTTACCAAATCGAAACTTATTTTTTTCGACGACACATCTTTAAACCGGCTGGCCCACATTTCCCAGTGAAAACAAAAAGCATCGAGTGCCTCCTGATCCTTCCACAAGTTATAAGGTTCATTAAATCCGGCATTTACACAATAACCAGGTGCACGGTGCAGATTAATACTGGCATGCAATCCAGCCTCATTAGCACGAAAAACCAACTCCTGAATTTCATCAACTACTCTTTCATTGATATTTAAAATATCAGCAGGAGTCACATCCTTTTGTCTGTCGAAGTTGATGTATCTGGGATAAGCCATTGGTAAACGCACGAAATCGAAGCCCCAGTCGGCCATCCATTTTAAATCCTCTTTGGTTGTTTTTGACCGGTCGTCTTTCGAAGGAAATGCCCCAAAATAATCGAGCAGATTAAAGCCTCTCCATCGCGGAATGGCATTTTTTGCCGACAATACCGCTGTTGATCCGAGAGCCAGGTTTCCGGCCAGCACTGTTGCTGCTGTTGCAATACTGGTGGTCCTTAAAAAAGTTCTACGGTTAATTGAATTGTTTTCCATCAATTTTTAGTTTTTTGGTTTAGGTAAATCACTTTTAATTAAGCTATTCCAGTAAGCTCAATATGCGAAGATAATAAAACTGAAAATTGATGGGCAATTATCAAATTGTTTAATTCATGATTATTAATTCAAACTGTATATTTGTCGGCTCAATTGCAATCGATTGCCTAAGCTTTTAATTATTCACACAATAAAAAATACATGTATGATTCTTGATAAAATTGAAAACGCTGACATATATAAATGTATCAGTGAAAATCTGAAAAAAGGTTTCGATTTCCTTACAAATACAGACTTACAGAGCCTCGAAACTGGTCGCTACGAAATTGATGGCAAAGCCGTTTTTGCGCTGGTGAGCGAATATGACAGCAAACCACATCAGGATTGCCGCCTGGAAGCACATCAGGCGTATGCCGATATTCAGTACATTGTTTCAGGAAAAGAAGCGATTGGTTTCTCGACACTTAAAAATCAGGAAGTTACTTCGCCTTATAATGCAGAGAAAGACATTGTTTTCTTTTCTGGAGAAACAACACAACTGGTTCTTGAAGCAGGAATGTTCGCTGTTTTCTTCCCGCAGGATGTTCATCGTCCGTGTATGCAAATTGATGGTCCGGAGAAAGTAAAAAAGGTAGTTGTGAAAGTGAAGGTATAAGATTAGCGATTGTAGATTAACGATCAACGAAGGAAAAAATCTGCAATCGTTGATCGTTAATCGTTGATCAAAAATCAGTTGGTAAAAAATTTCACATTGGCGAAACTCCGCTTTATTCCTGAAGTGTACTTATATTTTGGATAACCGAAAATAACCACAATTCCGGAAGGAGCTTTTGACGGAATATTCCATTTTTGCTTCAACTTTTTGGCGCCATACTGTATTATTGGATGAATGCTTCCAATCATGCACGTGCCCAATCCCATACTTTCTGCGGCTAACATGGCGTAGGTCGCCGGAATATACGGATCGGCCGGGTCGGCATACGGCGACGACATAAAATACATCGCCAATGGCGCATCATACAATAAATAGTTTTCATTTTTTTCTTTCGTTTCAACCATAAAATTTACGAGAGGGTTGCCAAAACTTTTCATCAATTGGTAGGCTTCTTTTCCAAACAATCGCCAAATCCAGATCAACTGCTTCGAAAACACCCAGCTGATTTTATTAAAATAGTCGATTACGTCAAACGAAAACTCGCGAACCTTGTCTTTTCCCTTGAAAACAATTAACTGAACATCAGACGGAGGCAAACCCATCGGCGCAGAAACAGCAGCTTCAATAATCTGTTCAATCATCTCATCGCCAATAGGCCGATCCTTAAAATCGCGTATGCTTCGTCGCCCAACCATCAGATTTTTAAGCTGATCGTAGCTCGATTTGTCGTTTATTTCTGATAAATCAATCAGGTCGTTCACTGAAATCTCACGTTTGGAAATTTCAATGGCATGGTTTGGACAAACAGCCATACAATGTCCACATCCTGTACAACCAAACAAGGGATGATCGCTCACTGCCAGCTTATTATTCTTCATTATAAGCGAAAAATCTTTGCATACTTTTACACAAAGTCCGCACGAATTGCAGCGATCATACGAAATATGAATCCTGCCATTTTCATTGGTTCTGCTGGTGATAATTGCCATGACTCGGTTTTTTATATAAATTTAGACAGTTTTTCAGCTAAATCCTAAACAACAAAATAATATTCATGAAGAATTATTCATTTATTCTAAAAGTTATCTTCCCCCTGCTTTTTTTCAGTCTTAATCTTCTGGCACAAGACCGTTACAAAGACGAAATTATAGATTCGGTAAGGGTTGAAACATATACTTACGCCTTCAAAGACAATCAGGCGCTCGAATTGGATGCCTACTTTCCGGCATTCGACAATCAGGCTAAAAGACCATTAATTATTTATGTGCATGGAGGAGGTTTTTCGGGTGGAAAACGCAATGAACCTGGTATTCAGGAATTTTGCCGAAAACTTGCACGACGTGGATATGTTGCGGCTTCCATAACTTACAGGTTAACACGAAAAGGAACCGAAACCGCCTTTGGATGTAATTGTCCGGCTGCCGATAAATTGATTACATTTAATAAATCGGTGGAAGATATTCAGGATGCTACATTTTTCATGATCAAGAACCGCGAAAAAATGGGTATCGATCCGCACAAAATTATACTTTCAGGTAGCAGCGCCGGTGCCGAAGCAGTGCTGAATGCAGCCTACCAGCCTCCATACTGTTACGATCTTGACAGCGGGCCGGTATCGTATGCCGGAGTAATCTCGATGGCAGGAGCAATACCAGACACTTCGAAAATCTATTCCGAATCGGCAGTTCCTTCGCTTCTGTTTCACGGAACCTGCGACAATCTGGTTCCTTATGGCTCGGCTTCGCACCATTACTGCAAAGAAAATCAGCCCGGATACCTTATTTTGCATGGAGCAAACACGATTGCCGAAAGTCTAAAAAAAACCGAAACTCCCTATTGGTTATACACTTACTGTAATGCAGCCCACGAAATAGCAGGCAAGCCAATGACGACCAATTTCAACGAAATTGTTGATTTTTGCTACTCTTTTATCCTGAACAAAGGAACTGAACAGCGGATTACTGTTATAAAAACCGACAACAAACCTTGTGATTACCAAACCTATAATTTTTGTACAGAATGAAACGAATTACTTTTCTCATTTTAGTGCTGATAAGCAACTTAACAATGGCACAGAACCTACGCCTAGTAACTTACAATATTCGCTTAAACACGCCATCGGATGGAGTGAATGCCTGGCCAAACCGCAGCGACCAGGTGAGTGCACTGCTCGACTTCCATCAGGCTGAAATTTTTGGGCTACAGGAAGCTTTTATTGGACAAATTGAAGACATTCATGCCCAATTTCCGAAGATGAAATGGGTGGGCGTAGGCCGCGATGACGGCCAAAAAGCTGGCGAATACTCCCCTATTTTCTATGATTCAGAAAAATTTAAAGCACTTAAACAAGGTGGATTCTGGTTATCCGAAACTCCTGAAAAACCAGGTATGGGCTGGGATGCAGCGTGTAATCGGGTATGCACATGGATTATACTGAAAGAGCATAAAACCGGTGGTAAGTTCATGGTTTTAAATACACATTTCGATCATGTTGGCAACAAGGCACGAAGCGAGTCGGCCAAACTTATTCTACAGAAGATCAAGGAATTAAACACTGATAATTTACTGGTAATTTTAATGGGTGACTTTAACCTGACACCCGATAAAGAACCAATTTCGCTAATTACCGCTGAACTGAACGATTCACGCGCAATCAGCAAAAAGCCTCCCTATGGCCCGGTAGGAACTTTCAACTCTTTTAAATTCGATGCCCCAATGAAAGACCGAATCGATTATATTTTTGTGAGCGATAAAATTGAAGTAAAACGATACGCTGTTCTCACCGATTCAAAAGATCAGCGATATCCGTCAGACCATCAGCCTGTACTTGTGACTTTGGAGCTTAAATCGGGAAAGAAGTAATAAGGTTCGAAAATCATGAACGTCGATTTTATTATTGTCGGTAAAGGACTGGCAGGAACATTGCTTGCCAATGAATTACTCCGGCAGAATAAAACTTTCGTGGTTTTCGATAACACAGACCAGCCCAAAGCTTCGTTGGTCGCTGCCGGATTAATCAATCCGGTTGTTTTTCGTCGGATGACAAAAAGCTGGCTGGTTGATGACGCATTTCCCTGCATGGAAACTACCTACCGGCAACTCGAGGATTTATTGAATGTGAAACTGTATTTCCCCGGTCGAATGATGCGAATCCTGCACGAAGACGGCGTTGTTTTCTGGAAAGAAAAAGCATTCGCGAATAAGCTGGAGTTTTATTTGGACACAGAACCCGACATCAATTTTACAAACCTCCACATTTCCAATACTTTCAGCTTTGGTTGCGTTAACAAATCAGGACGACTTGATATACAAAAACTTATCTATTCGTTTTCTGAACTGTTAGAACAGAAAGATTTGGTAAAAAAGGAAAAATTTGATTTCGGAAAACTTACATTCAAGGCCGATTTGGTAAGTTACATGAATATAACAGCCAAGAAGATCATTTTTTGTGAAGGACCTTCAGTTTCACAAAATCCATTTTTCAAAAATCTCATATTCAAGCACTCTAAAGGTGAAATTCTTGAACTCGAAATTCAGGAATTGAAACTGAATGAAATTGTGAGCGGTGATATTTTTGTGATGCCCATTGGTGGCAATCGCTATAAAGTGGGCGCAACCTATAGCTGGGATCATTTTGACTGGGAAATAACCGATTCAGCCCGTGAAGAACTGCTTATAAAATTGGGGAACGTAGTTTCTGCCAATCCTGAAATTCTTGACCAGAAAGCCGGAATCCGACCAACAATGCACGACAGAAAACCAGTAATTGGATTTCATCCCAAATATCCTCAAATCGCTATTTTCAACGGGTTGGGCTCAAAAGGAGTTTTGCTCGGCCCTTATTTTGCCCGTCAATTTGCCGAATTTTTGGTTGGAACTTCTGATTACATTCATCCCGAAGCGGATATAAAACGATATTTTTGAGAATATTTTCATAATTTTGATAAACCAAATCAACCAAAAACATAAGCCATGAAGCGACTTTTTTTTACCTTATTCACGTTGTTTTTCTTTAGCGCCTCCTTTAGTCAATCAGTAAAAACTGAAATCCAATTTTTATCAGGAACAGGCAGCGACAATACTGTTAGCTGGGATTTCTTTTGCACTGAAGGACAAAACTCGGGAAAATGGACAAAGATTCCGGTACCTTCCAACTGGGAACTTCAGGGTTTCGGAACCTACAATTACGGACACGATAAAGACGAAGCCCGTGGCAAGGAAACTGGTATGTATAAATATATGTTTCAGGTACCCAAAGAGTGGAAAAACAGGCAGGTTAACATCGTTTTTGATGGTTCTATGACAGACACAAATGTCAAGATCAATGGTATTTCGGCAGGTAAAATGCATCAGGGAAGTTTCTATCGGTTTAAATACGATGTGAGCGAATTGCTTAAATATGGAAAGGAAAACCTGCTTGAAGTTTCGGTGGCAAAACATTCTCAAAACGAAGGTGTTAACGAAGCCGAAAGGCGTTGTGATTTCTGGATTTTCGGCGGAATTTTCCGTCCTGTATTTCTGGAATCAAAACCCCGCGCAAACATTGAAAGGATTGCACTCGATGCAAAAGCCGACGGTTCATTTCTGATGGATGTATTTCTGAACAATATTCCTGAAAAAATGGAAGTAAAGGCACAGATTAAAACTCTCACAGGCGAACCGTTAAGTTCACCGTTTTCAGCGATAATCGACAAAGGGCAAACCACTGCCACTATGAAAACCTTTGCCGAAAATATAAAACCCTGGTCACCCGAATTTCCGAACAGATACAAGATTGATATTCAGCTCATCAAATACCTTGATGTGATACATGAAGTGAGTGAAAAATTTGGTTTTCGCACCGTTGAATTACGCGAGAGCGATGGTATTTATGTGAATGGCGAGAAAGTAATGTTTAAAGGAGTTTGTCGTCATTCGTTCAGGCCAAATACTGGTCGCGCACTAAACAAACAGGTAAGCATCGAAGATGTGAATACAATCAAAGACATGAACATGAACGCTGTTCGTATGTCGCACTACCCTCCCGACGATCATTTTCTTGATGTATGCGATTCACTTGGATTATTTGTACTCAACGAACTTGCCGGATGGCAAACTGCTTATGATACCCGTGTTGGATCTCTTTTGGCAATTGAAATGCTGGTGAAAGATGTAAATCATCCATCGATTGTAATTTGGGACAATGGCAACGAAGGCGGCTGGAATACTGAACTCGATCATTTTTTCGATGAACTCGATCCGCAAAAACGGCCATTAATTCATCCCTGGGCCGAATTCAGGGGTACCGATACCCAACATTACAAAGACTATAACTACGGAGTTGGCACCCATCAGCAGGGGCGTTTGGTTGTTTTTCCCACTGAATTTCTTCACGGATTGTATGATGGCGGTCATGGTGCCGGATTGGAAGATTACTGGAATATGATGTTGAATAATCCACTGTCAGCCGGAGGTTTTTTATGGGATTATGCCGATGAAGCAGTTGTACGAACCGATAAGGGTGGAATACTTGATACAAAAGCGAACAATGCAGCCGACGGAATTGTTGGCCCTTATCTCGAAAAAGAAGGCAGTTATTACACTATTAAAGAAATATGGTCGCCCGTTTTTTTTGAAACCCGCTATATTACTTCAGGTTTCAACGGAGAATTTCCTATCGAAAACCGCTATTTATATACCAACCTGAAAGATTGTAAATTCAGCTTCCGCCTGGCCGACCTTCCGAAGCCTGGCGAGATGAACGAAAAAGCGAGCGAAACAGGCACTATTCTGTCGCCTGATCTGGCTCCCGGACAAAAAGGAAAACTCCGAATGTTTCTTCCGGTTAATTTTTACAACTACGATGTGCTTTATATTACGGCTACTGATCCGCATGGCAGGGAAATCTATACCTGGAGCTGGCCGGTAAAAAATGCAAAAACCATTGCCGCCGAAATCGTTCAGGAAAACCATTCAGGCAAAGTTAAAATTATTGAAGACCCGCTTGAACTGGTTGCCCAAATTAACGACCTCTCGTTTAAATGGGATAAAAAAACAGGATTCCTCGCCGGAGTGAAGAATAAAAACCAGTCTGTAAGTTTCACTCACGGACCGGTAACTGCAGCCGGAACCTCCGAATTTCAGGAAATAAAAAATCACAGTACCGACGGGAACCACATAGTTGAATGTATTTACAAGGGCGACCTTAAAAAGGTAAAATGGACGATCCTCTCTTCCGGTTGGCTGAAATTAGAGGTATTGTACAAATCGCCCTATCAAAACAAATTTATGGGCATTAGCTTCGATTATCCTGAAGATCAGGTAAAAGGAGTACGTTGGATGGGCTATGGACCTTACCGGGTATGGAAAAACCGCATAAAAGGGAATACCCTGAATGTTTGGGAAAAAGAATATAACAATACAATTACCGGCGAAAGTTGGAACTATCCTGAATTTAAAGGCTATCACCGCAATTTTAACTGGGCAACCATTCAATCGAAAGAACAGGACTTCACCATTGTTTGTCCGAACGAAGATGTTTTCCTGCGACTTTTTACTCCTGAAAAGCCCAAAGGAGCATACAACGACAATAATTCTCCTGAATTTCCGGTTGGAAATATTTCATTTATGCACGGCATAAACCCTATTGGCACTAAATTCACAAAAGCCGAAGTATTGGGCCCAATGAGCCAGCCAAATATGTTCCTTTACGAGAAACACCTGACATTATATTTCAACTTTAATTAATCTGCAGAATTTCTATTCCGATGTTTGTGTAATTTTGGTACAGACTTATACCAGAATGGCTATGGACTAATTTATAATTGCATTTGGTATTCCTTGTGGAATGAGCATAGCTATTTCTTTTTTCCGTAGATATTTTTCAAATCCTTCTCAAATAATGTGAATGGATCGTTGTAAAACTTCATAAAATCGGGAACGCTTACCTGCCCCGGAAATGGCGCATAATAATGAGTCGGACTGCGGGTGTCGTTTCGCCACACCAACACATAAGATACATTCATCGGGTATTTCTGTAGTGTTTTCAACAAGGTTTCGGTCCACCAGGTTGTGTCGGGGATTGATTCCAGACCGGTTTCAGTAAATGCAGCTAACTTGCCGGATTTCAGGGCATAATCTGATACAATTTTAAGTTTTTTGGCTGCGGTCTCAATGTCGTAACGATCGCGACCCATGTCGCCATAATTATCGGTACCAACCATATCAACCCATTCGTCGCCGGGATATCGTTCAAGAAATTGTGATTCTGTGCTGAATCTGTTATCAGGAGAAAATGCATACAAAAAATTGTGAACGTTTTTGGTGTCGCGCAAATACGAAACGGTAAACTGCCACAAAGCAATAAACTCCTCACGGGTGCAATGCGAATGTCCCCACCAAAACCAGTCTCCGTCGAATTCGTGGTAAGGTCGAAATATAACAGGAACGAGAGCGCCATCAGTACCTTGCAGACTTAAAGCCCAATCGGCAACATCATCAAGAATCTGTTTGTATTTGTCATGCGCTTCACCTCCCGGAATAATATATTTTACGGCAGGCAACGAAACAGAATCGCGCCAGTAGAAATTTCCACCCGATACCGGATTGTTGAAATGCCAGCTTATGGTCGTTATTCCACCACGATTATAAGTATCCACCACATTTTTTCGCAACTTTTCTTTCGCTTTTTGTATGTTTTCTTTTGAATGCCCGGAAAAGCCGCTGATATCGACTCCAATCACTGCAGGGTGTGATCCGCAAACCGATTTCACATCCGACCGATTCTCATCGCCTGCCCAACCATGCCCATACTCTGTGGCATGTTGATGGCCAAATAAAACATGATTTTCCGCTAATTCTGCCAGATTTTTAAAAAGCGCTTTGGTTTCGCGGGTAGCTTTTGGGTCGATGGGTTTATGTTTTTGAGCCAACACACCAAAGGTCGCAATCATCAGCATAGCAAAAACGAAGGTGAAATTTTTCTTCATAGGTTTGGTAAATAAAAATATTTCAATTTTTAAGATGACGTTGTTTCGAATCTGGTCAAATTTAGAAAAACATTCTAACAGACCGATAAAATAAGTTTTCTTTCACTTAAAAGCATAAGCTAAGTAATTGGATAAATATAATGTCTTATTACAGAAAAGAATAGAACGCGGATTCCCGCGGATTAAGCGGATAAACGCTGAAAATAATTTTAACGGATTGAAGACTGATTTATATTCATGCAAGCATGAATGATAAGAACATAAATATCTGAAAATCATTCCGACTTGTCGGAATTGAAATCCGTTCTAAATCCGCTATATCAGCGGAAATCCGCGTTCCATTTTTAATCGTTCAAATTCAATTATACAACATCTAATTGTTCTCATTACTTAAGTACTTCAAATGTAGCCGAGAAATAACATAGGCTTAGCATTCAGTAACTTTAAATATGTAATTTTGCGGCTCATTAAAAATAAGGAAATTACGAAAGTTGCATTTATGAAGAGAATTAATGAATACAAAAAATTGTTCAATGTTGAGCAAGATACTGACCTGAAAAAGCTAAAAACAACTTATAGAAATCTGGTAAAAGAATGGCATCCTGATAACTTTCAGGAAGGAGATTCGTTGAAAATTGAGGCTGAAGCAAAAAGCCGCCAGATTATTGACGGCTATCATTTTCTCGTAAGTATTGCACCGGAAACCATCGCTGCCAATGCTGAAGAATACAATACTACCATATCAGAATCGAATATTGCCGATTTCAGGCACAAAGGACTTTTGCTCGAAATTACCTTTTTGGATGGTACAACTTATGAATACTTTGGCGTTCCGAAAAGCGTCTATGTAAAACTGGTAAATTCGGACAAACAACTTCGTTTCGCAAAAAGAAATATTTTTAATACTTACCTATACCGGAAAACGAAGAAAAGTCTGGAAGTAGCTTAAATTTAATCGAATAGGGGGTTGTCGTCTCTTACCCTCGCAGTCTTTCTGCATTTTTTCCAATTATAATCAACGCTGGCATTGGCGGTTTTTGGTTTGCCATTAACTGTTCAATGTTTCCGAGCGTACTTTCGAAAGTGCAGGCATCGGGCTGCGAAACTTTGCTTAGAATCTGAACTTTTGTTTCTGGTGAAATGGCGCGATCCATGAGACGATTTGCCAGTTTTACCAGTTTATTCAAGCCCATAAAAAAGATCACCGGTGAACCTGATTTCAGCACAGAAACAAAGGTTTCGAGGTCACAAAAATCACCTTCACAATAATGGCCGGTACCAAAAAGTACCATGCTGTTTTTACCTCTTTCGGTAAGCGGAATTCCATACAGTGAAGCTGCTCCAAGCGCTGAAGTTACTCCGGGAATCACTTCATAGTTCAGATTGTTTTCAATGCAAAAGCGGATTTCTTCGGCGCCGCGACCAAAAATCATCGGATCGCCCGATTTCAGGCGAACCACTTTTTGACCTTTTCCGGCCAATTCAATAATTAGCTGATTGATCCATTCCTGCCGGTCGGTTTGATCCTGCCCATCCTGATAGATTTTTCCAACGTAAACCCGCTGAGCTTCAGGTCTTGAAAGGTTTATAATTTCATCGCTCACCAATGCGTCGTGCAGAATGCAATCCGCTTCCTGAATGCGCTTCAGAGCCTTTACCGTTAGTAATTCAGGATCACCCGGACCCGCGCCAACTATTGAAATAAGTGAGGACATTTTGAGATATTATATATCTAATGTGTCCAAATAGTCCATCGGACTTGAGTAGATGAACTGATAATTGAGCAACCGGATAAGTTTGCTGCTGTCGATGGTTTTATATGCAGAAAGTTCTTCGGAAATTACCGGAACCGGCAATCCTGATTGGATGGCCGCTTTTTCGTAGAAGTCTTTTTTCATCGGATGTTCGGGGCAACAGGCGTTCAGCGTTTCGCCCCAAAGTTCCTGCTTAATAATTGCTGAAATTATTCCGATGCAGTCGTCCTGATGAATCAGGTTAACCGGCGCGTTGGCAATTGGCTGTGCCGATTTCAGGAGAAAACGTGCAGGATTGCGATCGGCGCCAATTAAGCCACCAAACCGAACAATGGTAGTTTTAAATCCAGACTGTTCTCTCAATAAATTCTCCGCTTCGACCAATGCCCGCCCACTCGCTTTGTCAGGAAACAAAATTTCATTTTCAAGGGCAAGTTGATTTTGGTCGGGATAAACGGAAGTTGAAGAAATAAATATCGCTTTTTGAATTCCAGACTTCAGGATAAAAGGAATCAATCGCCTTATTTGAGAAGGAAAAACCTGCTCAATATCTGCTATTCTGCGCGGAGGAATGGAAATGACCAAAACATCGCACTTGAAAAAATCCGGATCATCCAGAATGACTTCCGTATCGGATAAAATAATCCGGTAGGGTAAAATACCTGCATCGCGCAGCATTCCGAATTTTTCATCATTTGTTACAGAGCCTTTAACTACAATTCCTTTCCCCAGAAAATGCTTTGCAAGTGGCACTCCGAGCCAGCCGCATCCGAGTATTGATATTGATCTGTTTTCTATTTCCATGGCGTTTTTTTTACATTTGATCTTTTGTAAACCTATTTGGCTTTTCGCGTCAGTCAGTTGTGGTCATTTGTTGTCATTAGATTGTCATTTCCTGGCAACTTAATGACTACTAATTGACAATTGAATGACTTTTATGACATTAGGTAATATTACGAATATTCATAAATTCTAAAACTTACTATTTTCCTCTTTCCAGCGCGAAATGGCAAATTGTATAAACGACAATTCTTCTTTTTCAGGTGAAAGATAGACTTTATTGGTGAAAACCCGCCATGCAGCGCGTGCGGTGGTGTTTTCGTTCGCCAGAATTAACGATGACGGATTCGGGATATTGCCTGAAGCTTTAAAGCTGTCAATTCCTGAAGCGCTGAAAAATAAGTAGGCATCGAATATTCCGTTCACAAAATGCTCGATGGGCGTGTTTTTATAAACTTCCACTTCGGAATACTGAAGCAGAGAACCTGCAAAAATGGAGTTGATCTCACTGTGAAGTTTGTCGCCATGCAAAAACAAAACTGACTCACCCTGATTTTGCTCAATCACTTTTTCCGCCAGTTCCGCGTAGTTCGAGAACGAGGAGATAAAAACCGGCAAGTTTAGTTCTCCAAGTATTTCAGCCTGTTTTTCCGACCAGCAATAAACACGATCGTTGGCGGTCAATCCAATTTTTGACTGAAACCGAACGAGCCAGTGAGCCGCATAAATACTGGTAACCACCCATTGTTTACTGCCGTTGGCCATTGTTTCGAAAAAAATCAGGTTTGGTTTTTTGTACTCAATCCTGAAAAAGCTCTGCTCAACAAACTGAATTGGTTGTTTTTGCAACCATTCACGCGTAACCTTCGACAATTTTTTACCGATAAAAAATACTGGAGTTTTCATACGTTTAATGTTTAAAGTCTGATCCTTTCAATGTCGCTGTCACATATTCCTTCCGGATAACAAAATCGCCCAGCTTTTCACCTTCATTCCGGTTCGATGCATAATCGGCAATGATGGGCTTTAATTCAGCCAGGATTTCTACTTCAGTAAGTGTTTCCCTGTAGAGTGTATTCAAGCGGGTGCCAATAAAATTTCCGCCCAGATAGAGGTTGTAGTGTCCTTCCGATTTGCCGACAAATCCAATTTCCGCCAGATACGGCCTTCCGCAACCATTCGGGCAGCCGGTCATCCGAATCACAATTTCTTCTTTTAACAATCCATTCTGATCGAGAATCCCTTCGATTTTCGAGATCAGTGACGGCAAATACCGTTCAGCTTCGGCAAAAGCCAAACCGCAGGTATTCAGCGCAACGCAGGCAATTGAATTTTGACGAAGACCTGAAATTTCGCCCGGCAAAACACCGTTCTCCTTTAAAATCTGACTGATTTTCTTCTTCTCATCTGCGGTCACACTGGCAATGATCAGGTTCTGATTTCCCGTCAGTATAAAATGACCTTGAATATTTTGAGCCACTTCTCGTAAAGCAGTTTTCATTTTCAGTTCACCTTTATCAGCAACGCGTCCGCCTTCCACAAAAAGGGTGAGGCTCCATTTCGAATCTGTGCCTTTTTTCCAGCCCAGACGATCACCATTGCGGGTAAAAGTGTATATTTTCGCTTCCTGAAACGCATAACCAAGGTACTTCTCCACTTCCGATTTGAACCAGTCGAGACCATGATTGTCGATGGTATATTTCAATCTCGAAAACTTGCGATTTTGGCGGTTTCCATTGTAGCGCTGTACAAGCAGCACTTTTTCAGACACCTCAAGTACCTGTTCAGGAGTACAAAACCCAATTACATCGGCCAAACGCGGATAAGTTTCCGGAATCCCGAAAGTGGAACCCATTCCCCCACCAATGGCCACATTGTAGCCAATAATTTTACCTTTTTCAACGATGGCAATAAACCCCAGATCCTGCGAAAAAACATCACAGTCGTTGTATGGCGGAAGTACTAACGCAATCTTGAATTTACGCGGCAGATAGCGATCGCCGTATATTGGTTCAACATCCGTTTTACTGTCCGCAATCAATTTCTGGTCGAGCCAGATTTCGTGGTAAGCGGTGGTTGATGGCAGCAAATGTTCACTGATTCTGCGGGCAGTATCGTACATTTCAGCGTGTAACTCCGATTCTGCCGGATTCGGATGACACATCACATTTCTATTTACGTCGCCGCAGGCAGCAATTGTATCCATCAGTCCATCATTCATTGCCTGAATGGTTTTCTTCAGGTTCGATTTAATCACCCCATGCAGTTGAAACGCCTGACGGGTAGTCAGTTTCAGCGTGTGGTTGGCATATTGTTCCGAAATTTCATCCATTTTCAACCATTGCGACGGGCTCACTACCCCACCCGGAATCCGAACCCGAATCAGAAATGAATATGCAGGTTCCAGTTTCTGACGTTTGCGTTTTTTTTCCAGATCACGGTCGAATTGCTGGTACATTCCGTGAAACTTTGATATCTGGGTATCGGCAAAAGCAATTGAACCGGTGATCGGATCGGCCAGACTTTCGACCAGAGTACCCCGCAAATAATTGCTTTCGTATTTAATTTTTTCAAGTTCCGAAAATTCGCTCCAATTTATATTATCGCTCATTGTGTTGTGTTTAATGTTTCTAATTTTATTCTCTTAACTCATTCTGAATGACAATAAATACAAACTTGAACGCGAATTCTTTTACGTCCGAAATAAGATTTACGCCTTGAATAACTCTTTTGTCGGACGGTTTTCTTCGGTTCTTCTTAACCCGGGGCGCCACTCCTTCGTCGTTTTACCCCGGGCTACAAATATTTCGCCCATACTGGGCTGAACCCCAAATGTTGGAATCGCAAATATCAATTTCAAAGATTCGTCCGCTTTGTTACGACAACTAATAAACATCCGTTTGAAACCGCTTTTCCTTCTTCAGTTTTTTAAGAAATTCCAGCGCTTTTTCTTCGCTCATTCCACCTTCAGTTTCAAAAATTTGCAGCAAGGCTTTCTGAACATCCCGGGCCATCTGTTTCATGTCGCCGCATAAGTAAATACTTGCACCTTTGTTCAGCCATTCATATATTTCCTTTTGCTTTTCAATTAGCCGGTGCTGCACATAAATTTTCTGCTCCTGATCGCGCGAAAAAGCGACATCAATTTTTTCCAGAAAGCCGTCCTTCAGCAGTTTTTGCCATTCAAGCTGATACAAAAAGTCAGAACCAAACCGACGTTCACCAAAGAACAACCATGTTTTTCCTTTCTGATTGCTGGCTTCGCGGTGCTGCAAAAATGCCCGGTATGGCGCTACTCCAGTGCCCGCTCCTACCAGAATAACCGGTGTTTCCTTATTTTCAGGAAGTTTGAATGCCGGGTTTTTCTCAATAAAGACGGAAACAATCGAATCGGGTTCAATCTGATCGGCCAGATAAGTTGAACATGCGCCGGCACGTTCCCGTCCATTTTTTGAATAGCGAACCCTTGAAACAGTAATGTGAACTTCGTCGCCTACCGCCAGTTGGCTGGATGAAATGGAATACAAACGTGCAGGGAAACTTCTGAGAATTTCAACCAGTTGCTGTGCGGTAAAATGCGCTGGAAATTCCTCCAGCAAATCCAGCACATCGTGTCCATATAGATATTGGTCTAGCTTTTCTTCATTTTCAATTACTTCCTGAAGTTTTGGATGCTTCGATTTTTCGAAATAATTATGAATAACATCGCGGGTCAAAACAGTAATTTCAAGATAATTTGAAAGTGCTTCTTTCAACGAATAATCACCTTCTTTAACGGTCACTGTTTCAGAACCGTCAAATCCCTTGAATTTCAAAATCTCATCGACCAAAACTGTTGGATTGCTGGCCAGAATACCGACCGAATCGCCCGGTTCATAAGTAATTCCAGAGCCTTCAAGCGACAACTCCACATGATAAACTTCCTTGTCAGAATCGCGGCCTGTAATTTTAACTTTATCTATTACAGTTGCCTGAAACGGATTTTTACGCGAGTATTCAGTTGCCTTTAAAATCGGATTTGATGTTGCACCGGATAGACCTGAACTGGCCGGAATTTCAATAAAAACATTGGCAAACTCATTGATCCAGCGATCAACATCATCTTCAAAATCAACATCCAGTTTTAGTATTGGCAAAATTGCTTTTGCTCCTGAATGAGTCAAAGCAAGGTCAATGTCAATTCCAGTTTTACAAAACAGTTTGTAACTTTTATCGCCCAATGCAACTACAGAATAGCTCAGTCCGGGCAATTTTGGTGAGCGTTTTCCGGTAATAAACGCATGAAAATCTTCGGCCATTGCAGGTGGTTCGCCTTCGCCATGCGTGCTGACAATGAAAACCACATTCGATTCAGAAGAAAGTTGCCTTGTTTTATACTCATCGAGCGCAATGACTTGTACTTCTACTCCACTGTTGGCAAGCTTTTCTGTCAGTTTGCCGGCAATTGATTTACTTCGACCGGTGTGCGTTCCGTAAAGTATTGTCAGCTTTTTACTACTCTTTTCCTGAACAACAGAATTGACAAGCTGAATGCCGGAAGTTGCTGCCAGCAAACCTTGAAAATAGCCGTTTATCCAGAGTAACTGTTCCCGGTTCAATCCGGCAGAGAGGCCCGACAAAGCGCCTAACTGCTGTTCGTTTAAGGGACTTAATTGAATGTTCATATTTATTGAGTTTAAAGTCTAAAGTTTAAAGTCATGCCTGACTGAATGATTTTGCAGCGCCTTCATCCTCGTCTTTCTTTTTGCCTGTGCCTGTATCTGTGCCTTTCTTCTCCTTTTCCTTTTCCAGAAATTCCTGAATTAAATTGCGCAGCCGGATGGATTCAAATACATCCTGGGCGTTTGAGCTGACTGCTACCGAGTTGTTTCCATCTTTATAAATGGCCGGCGAAACAAACTGACAAAGCGAAGGCTTGTCGTGAATATTGACCAAAACTCCAGCTTCCCTTCCGTCAAGGGCAATCTGACGGTCGAGCTCTTCGTTGTTGGTACACGAATAAAGCATCAAATAGCCCTTCAGGTCGCTCCTTTCGTATCTCTTTTGGAAACAGGTAATTCCGCTTGCAAGAATCTCTTCAATGATATTTTCAGCAACAACTTCGAGGTTTGCACCGAACCGCTGTAAAATCCTGATTTTCTTCAATGCGCTTTGTCCGCCGCCAATAATCAGTATTTTCTGATCCGAAATATCAATTGAGATGGGTAAGTAATTCTTCGTCATAACGCTTGTTGTATTAAATCTGATAATCGCTTCCTGTATTTTTAATTCGCCCGAATTTTATTCTGTTCCAGGTTCGTTCGTGAAAATAATACAGCAGCATTTTGGTAAATACTTCCACTCCACCAATTGCAAGAGCCATATCGATTTTACCGGTGATAAACAACGAAATCACAATGGTATCAATTGTTCCGATGGTTCGCCATGATATCGATTTTACTATGCTTCTGTATGATTTCTCTGCCATTTGTTTGTTCGCTTATGAGTAAAAAAAAAGCTCTTCCGGATTTCAGAAGAGCTTGTAAATATCATGGTGTAAATTAACCTATAACTTATCTATCTCCTGAAAGTGATCATGAATACACATACACATGCACATACACATGTTGTTTGCAGAATTCATTGTTACTATTTCAGATGAAAAATTACGCATATTAAAATACTTTATGGTCTGTTATTATTTTGATTGTGCAAATGTAACTTCAAAATCCACAAATCAAAGCCAAATGATGTTTATTTTTCGTTAAATCGGTTAAAAGCACAATTTCCGAATCTATATTTGTCTCCTCATTCAGATTTTGCTCATGGCTCCACCTGTTTTCTATTTTAATCCAACCTGCGAATTAGCTGTTGCCAACGGATCGTTCAGCTATATGCCACCCCGCTTGCTGCGCGACTTTGAGAAGGATTGTTCGGTTTTGCCTTTTGTTTTTGCCAAGTCGGGTGATTTTGTGCTGACAGAAAAAGCTCCTTCCATTGATTTTATCATGAGATTGAAGAATGCGGGATTTGAAATGCCTGAATTTTGTCAGCTGCAGGAACTTATTTCAGGAAAAACAGAAACGATTGGCTCAATTTTACCGTGGGGCTGGAGTCCGGCAGCTCACTTTTACCTGAAAGAACTGAAAGAAAAATGTTCGCCGGAATTTCGGGGAAGTCCGGTTTTCAACTGGAAGGATGAACATAAATTATTAATTGAACGGATTACTTCCCTTCAATTTTTATCTGACTTTCTGAAGCAAAATCCATTGGATTATTTAATCGAAAAGGAACGGATTGGAACAAAAGTCAATACAATTGAAGTCATTGAAGAACTTTTAAAAAGTCAGTTTCCGCTGGTACTGAAAGCGCCATTGAGTTCCTCCGGACGCGGGATTCAGATTCTACGGAAACAAACACTCAATACATCGAACAGGCAATGGATTTCGGGCATTTTAAATCAGCAGAAATACCTGATTGCAGAGCCTTTCCTGAATAAAGTGGTGGATTTCTCCTATCAATTTAGAATCAGCAACGATGAACCTGAATATTTGGGCTATTCGGTTTTCGAAACCAACTCTAACGGACAGTATCAAAGCACTTTAATCCATCCGGAAATCAAACAGGTAATCAGTACGGAGATGGAGACTAAAATCGCTACAACTGCTTTTTTGCTAAAAGAAGCCCTGAAAAAGTCGGGTTATGCGAAATGGCACCGTGGATTTTTAGGCATTGATGCATTGATTTACAGCGAAATTGAAGGATTAAGAATTCAACCTTGTATAGAAATAAACAGCAGGATGAATATGGGAATACTTACAAAGAAATTTGAAAGCCACATTCACAAAGACTCAACGGGTAGATTTGAACTTTTTTTCGGTTCACCTGGTGAATTCATGAAGTTTGCAAACGAGAAAACACACAAAAATATCTTAAAGATGAAAAACGGGACAATAAGTTCCGGATTTTTATCATTGATAGAACCTGATGAAAACAAGCAATTTGGTGCCTATATTGAGGTCGGAACAGCCAAATAAAAATTAATTGTATCCAGCAAATATTTAAGCCTGATTGGTTTGGTAATAAATTCGTCGCAGCCTGCATCCATACACAATTTTTCTTCGCCCGAAAGAACAAAAGCAGTTTGCACAACCACAATAATTGATGGGAATTCGGTTTTAATGATCCTTGTTGCTTCAATACCATCCATCTTTGGCATGTTAATATCCATCAGTACCAGGTCGATCGTATTATTTCTCACAATTTCAACTGCATCAATACCATTCTTTGCCCATAGCAGCTTAGCTTTTGTTTTTCGGAGGGCAGCTTCAAAGTATATATTACTTGTTTCGTTATCCTCAACGATTAAAACAGTTTTGCCTTCCCACAAATAAATAATATCATTGAAATCCATTTTGTTGTATTTTAAGATTGTAAATATTTCAATTTCAATTGTTTGTGTACTCCTTCCAAAACACGCACTAATTCAGATGTGTTAAAAGGTTTACCCAAATAGTCATCCATTCCCACCGCAATAAAAATATCTTTATCGCTCCGCAGCGTATTGGCTGTCATGGCAATAATGGGGATGCGGTGAATGATTTTGTTGTTTTGTTCCCAATCGCGAATAATTGTGGTAGCTTCAATACCATCCATTTCCGGCATTTGAATATCCATAAATATGGCATCAAACGCTTCATTTTTAAACATTTCAACCGCTTTTTCACCATTTGAGGCCAGACTTACAGAATGACCCATTTTCTGCAGATTTAAGATAGCAACTTTTTGGTTAATTACGTTATCTTCAGCTAAAAGAATTTTAAGCTTTGCAGCAGTTATTTCAATTTCATTAGTTACTTCTTTCTTCGAATCAGTTGAATTTTGAACTGACACCCCAAATTCTCCGTCGAAATAAAAAATTGCACCTTCTCCCTCTTTACTTTTAATTCCGATTTCTCCGTTCATGAGTTGAACCAGATTCTTGGATATTGCCAGTCCAAGCCCTGTTCCTCCGAATTTTCTAGTGGTTGAAGTATCTGCCTGTGAGAAAGATTTAAAAAGTTTTAACTGATTTTCGTGCGAAATCCCTATTCCTGAATCCTGAACTTCAAACTTTAATCTGATTTTATTTTCGGAACTGCTAACTACATCGACATGTATTTTCACAAAACCGTCAGAAGTAAATTTGATAGAGTTATTACACAGGTTTATCAATACTTGTTTAAGCCGTAAAGGATCCCCAACTAATATTTCAGGAACGTGCGGAGCAATATTAAAGCTTAATTCAAGTCCTTTCTGATCAGCTTTGTATTTGAGCAGTTTAATCACTTCGCCCACTTCATCGCCAAGTTTAAAGCGGATGCTTTCGAAAGTGATCTGGCCAGCCTCAATCTTCGAAAAATCGAGCACATCATTGATGATCATCAGCAGATTCTCGCCCGATATTTCAATAATTTCAAGAAAATCTCGTTGCTCTTTGCTTAGTGGTGTTCCTTTCATGATGTCAACCATACCCACAATTCCATTCATCGGAGTTCTAATTTCATGCGACATGTTTGCCAGAAATATGGCTTTTGCTTTTGTTGCTGCCTCTGCCATTTCTTTCGAATGAATCAGTTCTTCCTGTGTTTTTCGGAGTGTCAAATGCAAATTCACTCTGGCCACCAGCTCTTCTTTACTGAATGGTTTTGGAATGTAATCAACCGCGCCAAGTTGAAACCCTTTGATAATGCTGTCTTTTTCTTTTTTTGCTGTCAGGAAGATAATTGGGATAGCTTGTGTTTGCTGATTGGATTTCAGATTTTCGTAAACTTCAAATCCGTCAATATCAGGCAGTATGATGTCGAGTAAAATCAAATCAAATCGATGGGCTCTCGCTTTTGCAATGGCCGACTTGCCATTTTTTGCAGTTGCAATCATATAACCCTGTTCAGAAAGGATGTCTTTCATCAAATCAAGGTTTAGTTGAACATCATCAACAATCAGTACTTTAGATGGCTGGTTTTTACTTATCATTTCCTAAAGTGTTGAATTTAAATATTTTATCAATTCATCAGGATTCATAACCATTTTTGCGGCATTTAACTTGATGGCTTCTTTTGGCATTCCGAAAACTACTGCCGATTTTTCATCCTGAGCGATTGTCATCGCGCCTGTTTCCTGAAGTTCAAGCAAACCTTTCGCTCCATCAGAACCCATTCCGGTAAGTAAAATAGCAGTGATATTTTTACCAGGCAAACTGCTGGCAGAGTTAAACAGTACGTCAACCGACGGGCGATGACGATTGACCAACAGTCCCATTTCCAGTTTACATTTAAGCGCATTACCTGCTTTTACAACTTGTAAATGATTAAACCCGTTTGCAATATAGGCGCTCCCCTGTTTTATTAAGTCACCGTTTTCTGCTTCTTTTACGAATATCTGGCATTCCTGATTTAAACGTTTTGAGAAAGCTTTGGTAAATTCGCCGGGCATGTGCTGAACGATGAGAATTCCGGGAAGATTTGTTCTTATATTTTTAAGTATTTTGGAAATTACTTCGGTTCCTCCGGTAGAAGCACCAATCAGGATTAATTTTTCAGAATTTATATTCGGCTTATCGGATGACTGACCAGCTTCATTTTTTACTTGTACAGCTTTTGACATAGGCTTTTCTGAAGATTTTACCTTGGTACGTTCCGTCATGGCAGCAGCTTTTACTGCGTCAGTAATCCTAATGCTGTACTCTTCGAATTGCTCCGAATTTGAAAGCTTTGGCTTGGTAATAATCTCGCTGGCACCAAGTTGTAAGGCTCGAATACCTTTCTCTGAACCTTCGTCAGCAATCGATGAAATAACCACAACTGGTATTGGATGTTGTTTCATCAGCTTACCCAGAAATGTGAGCCCGTCCATTCGGGGCATTTCGATGTCGAGGGTAATTACATCCGGAAGATCTTCAGCAATTTTTTTCACTGCTTCGTAAGGATCAGAAGCAGTATTAATTACTTCAATTTCAGCATCAAGATTTAAAATCTGAGTCAAAGTTTCCTGAACGATCATTGAATCGTCAACAACCAGTACTTTAATCTTCTTGTTCATTTGCCGTCATTTAATGTGTTTTTTACCAGATACTTCTGCAATACTTCACCGGTTCCGGTATTAAAATGAATTTTGCGACCCTGTTTTCCGCCGGTACTTGAACTAACCAACGGAATTCCCAACTCCAGGATTATTTTCAGAGCCAGTTCAACATTTCGCTGCCCTACATTAAAAACAGATGATTGTTCGCCCAACACTTCGGCACCGCCAAAAATTTTACATACAATATCCTCTTTTTTAGCGCCAAGTTCGAGCATTTTTCTATACAATTGTGAAATAGCCACATTACCATACCTCGGAGATTCCAATCCTTCACCATTCCAGTATGGAAGCATATAATGATTGATTCCCCCGAAGCACTTTTTCTTATCAAACAGGCAAATCGAAACACACGACCCGAGAATCGTAGTCACCCACTGCGGTTCTCTGCTTGCCAGGATCGTTGAAGGTTGCAGAAAGTGGTTCTTTTGCCCGAATCTGTCCATTAGTAGCTGGTTTCCGTATCAAGCAAAAATCCTTCAAGATCGTCCCAGTCGTTGGTTTCGGCACTTTCAGGTATCGATAAAATTACCCGGATACCGCCATTCAGATTATCGTTCAGGCTAAGTTTTCCGCCGAACAAATCGGTATAAGCCATCACAATCGACAAACCCAGTCCGTGTCCCGAATTAATTGAATTGATCTTCTCATCGAGTTGTTTGAAACGGTCAAAAATAACCTTTCGGTCTTCGGGGTGAATTCCTTTTCCGTGATCAGAAACTTCCAGCGACAGAATTCCATTTCCATAACAGAATTCGAGTTCAATGGCTGTATCTTCAGGGCTGAATTTTATTGAATTGCTAATCAGGTTTTTCAGGATTAATTCGAGCTTCTCTTTATCCGAAGTAAACCTGAAGTTCTCATTATATTCAGGGCAATTCGCGACTCCCAACGAAATCCGGAGGTTCTTTTTTTGTAATTGTTTACTGAAATATTGTACTATGTGATCGATAAATTCTTTGAAATTGAAGTTAGATATTTTAAGTTCGTCGTTACCTGCTTCAATAAGGGCAGCTGCAAAAATGTTTTTCAACTGAAAGTCGAGATGAAATGCTTCTTCGAAAATCAATTCGGCCATCCTTTTCGCTTTCGAAATATCACCTTCCTTCAAATACTGAATATTATCAGCCAAAGCCAAAACACTGGCAAAAGGGTTGATAATTTCGTTGGTAATATTGCTGATAAAATGGCCTTTCAACCTTTCCGAATCACGAAGTTTTTCATTTACAGCGTGTAAATTTCTTAGCAATACCTCATTTTCTCTTTTGAGTTGTGAAACTTGCTTTTGGCAATCCTCCAATTTATTTTCTTGTTCTGCTCTTGAATCATTCATAACCTATATATTTTTTACATAAACACTTGTGGCAATCGATCGTATTGGCAAATCCAGATTAACCAATGATTCTGAATGACCAATAAACAGGAATCCGCCGTTAACCAGCTTATTAAGAACTTTTGAAAGTATCCTGAACTGAACTTCCGGTTCGAAATAAATGAGCGTATTCCGCAGAAAAATCACATGAAAATCGTCGTTCATCTGGTACGAATCATCCATCAGATTCAGATAGTCAAAGTTGACGCCATCACGAATTTCTTTTGCGATCCGCACTTTTGGATCATTCCTATCTTTGCTTTTCAGAAAATACTTTTTCTTTACATCCAACGGAATTTCGTTTACATACTCCATCGGATAAATGGCCGTTTTGGCTATTTTAAGCATGCGGGTCGAAATATCTGTTGCCGAAATAAAGTATCTGAACTTAAATCCTGAAGCATGGCCAAATTCTTCGATTGTAATGGCCAGCGAATAAGCCTCCTGACCGCTTGAACAACCGGCACTCCAGATTTTCAGGTGGGAAAAACCTGATTTTGGCATTAAGTCTTTAAAATAAGGAAGCACCGATTCTGTCATGAAATCGAAGTGTGCCCTTCCCCTAAAAAATTCTGTTTTATTGGTTGAAATGAAATCGGCCAAAACAGAAAATTCCTGTAGCCCATCGTTTTGGTCCAGTAATTTATCGGCATATTCTTCAAACGACTTCAGGTTCAATTCGCGCAACCGCCTTTGCAGGCGCGCCTGAAACATGATTTTCTTCGCGATTGGCATTTTTATTCCATATTTTTCAGAAACCAGCTTTCCCAGTTTCAGGAACAAATCGTCTGATATTTGAATAATTTCCGATTTCACGGTGCGCTTTTAAAAACGTTCAAATTCTTCATCAGGGCTGTCAGGTAAATCAAGATCAATTACAACCTTTTTTTTAGTTTCGGGAGCCTTTTTAGCAACCGGTTGATTTTGCCTTGTAATTTTGGCCGCAGAATAGAAATCACCTTCTGTTTTTCCTACGTTGAAGAAGGAAATGGTTTCCTTTAACTGTTCTGCCTGTGCCGATAACTGAACAGCATTGGTCGAAAGTTTTTCGGAAGTAGTTGCATTTTGCTGTGTTACCAGGTTCAATTGCTGAATAGCCGAGTTAATCTGATCGGCTCCGGCACTTTGTTCTAAATTGGCCGATGAAATATCTTGAATTAATCTTGCTGTTTTCCGAATATCCGGTACAATTTCATTCATCAGTTTACCGGCTTCTTCGGCATTGGAAACACTCGATTTTGTCAACTTATCAATTTCAGCGGCTGCAATCTTGCTTCGTTCGGCCAGTTTACCCACTTCCGAAGCTACTACCCCAAATCCGCGTCCGTGTTCACCGGCTCTGGCTGCTTCAACGGCAGCATTCAGCGCCAGAATATTGGTTTGAAAAGCAATATCGCCAATGATCGATATTTTTTCGGCAATATCGCGCATGGCATCAACTGTTTTGGTCACTTTATCGCTTCCCTGATAAATATCTTTTTCTGCTTTTGTGGCAATCCGCTCCGTTTGTTTTGTGTTTTCCATGTTTTGCTGAACATTGGCGGCCATTTGCTCAATCGCTGCCGAAACTTCTTCAGCTGCCGATGCCTGTTCCGAAGCACCCTGAGATACAAATTGTGAAGTAGAACTTAATTCAAGGCTTGCAGATGCCAGATTATCAGCCGTTGATGCAACATAGCTGATCACATCTCTTATACGCGTTCCCATCATCTGAAGGTTTTCAGCCAGCAACCCGATTTCGTCTTTCTGATTGACATCAATCTCGGCTGTTAGATCACCTTTGGCCATTTGGCGGGCAAAAGCAATACCTTTTAGCAACGGACGTGTTATAATTCTGGAAATATACTGGCCAATAAATATGGAGAATGCCAGTGTAATAAATGCCAAAATCAGCGTATAGATAATTGAAGAGGTAATTGATTTGTTAAAGCTATCGGATACTTCTTTGGTATAATTTATGGCCGAATTCCTTAAAATATTAGAATTTTCAACAAGCTTATCGGAAATGGCCGTGTTCGCTGTTCTTAATTCCTGAAATTTTGCTGTTTTATCAGCAAGATCAGCCATCAGCACATTGCTATCAGTGGTGGCTTTGGTAATCCGGGCAGCCTGTTTCCGGTCAGTTTTTGTTTTTGCCAACGGCTTGACAGGTACTTGTTTTGCAACCTTTTCGTTCAGGAGTAAAATGTCCTGATTTATTTTGTAGGCCATGAGCATATTCTGCTCATATTGAGGAATCTGTATTCTTGCTTCGCTCAGATTTTGTTCCAGTTTCGGAAGATTTGTAGCGCTCTGAAGCAATAATTCTCCTTCGCCAATGGCTTGTTTCAGCGCATCCAATTCAGTTTTGGCCACCTTATAATATTCCGATTTATTGGTCAGGTAGAATCCTTCCATGTTAAATGCAACCATTTGTGTATGCGAACTTATTTTGGAAGATAGTTCGAGTTGGGGCAAAAATTCGTTTGTAAACGATTTAATGTCCTGTCTGAAAAACAACAAGGTGCCAACTGAATTAACACTTAAGATAAAACCGATAAAGATCAGTATACCAAAAGATCCCATCAGTTTCGTACGTATTTTCATATCAACAAATCTCATAGCCATATATTTAAAATTGTCATTTACTCAACAGCAATTATCAGATTAATTTCTTCTTCCGAAAATATCTTGTCAACATTCAGAATTATTACAAATTCACTTTGTACAGTGGCAATTCCAAGAATAAACTCGCTGTTAAAACCTTTACCAACGGTTGGTGCAGATTTAATTTGTTCAGGCTCAAATATGAGTACTTTCTCAACCGAATCGACAATTACGCCCGTATTAACCGGTTGTCCTTCTATTTCGACTACCAGCACCAGGATACAGGTGTTTTTTGTGTACTCTGTTTCAGTAAAACCAAATTTGATACGACCATCAAAAACAGGCAAAACATCGCCAAAATGATTGATAATTCCTTTGAAATACCTTGGCGAATTTGGCACTTTGGTAATATCGGTCAATCCCAGAATTTTGGTCACATTCCCAATATTTACAGCAAAAAGTTCGCTGCCAATCCTGAAGGTAAAATAGGAATTTAGTCCGCTTATTATTTCTGAAGCCATCGTTTTATGAATATTTTTGAATAATCTTGTTTGTATCAATTACCAGCGCCAACTGCCCGTTTCCCAAAATACTTGCTCCTGAAAAGATGTCCTGACTATTCAGCAGTTTGCCCAACGATTTTATTACTGCCTGATATTCGCGCACTACTTCATCAACCACCAGCCCAAATGACTGATTACCATAAGACACGGTAACAGCATACTGATTTTCAGGCAAATCGAGTTCAGTCTCAAATTCTTCGTGCATATTCATGTAAGGAATCTGATTACCCTCAAGTTCAACCACTTGTCTGAAATCTTTCTTCAGCATCTGTTGGTTGACCATGAATATTTTTTTTACTGCCGACGACGGAATTACATAATAGTTATCTCCAACCCGGGTCAATAATCCATCGATAATAGAAAGCGAAAGCGGGAGTTTTAAAATAAACTTTGTAAAAAGGTTGAGTTCCGATTCAATCTCAACAGAACCTCTCATTTCCTGAACCTTACGTCGTACCACATCCAAACCCACACCCCGCCCCGACACATCGGTCACCAATTCGGATGTTGAAAACCCAGGCTCAAATATCAAATTAAATATCTCATATTCTGAAAGTTTATCGTGTTCGGTAATTATACCTTTCGCGATAGCTTTTGTGCGAATTTTTGCTGCATCAAGACCTCTGCCATCGTCTGATATTTCAATCTGTACATAACTTCCAACTGTAGATGCTTTTATGGAAATTGTTCCAACCTCATTTTTCGATTTTGCAGCGCGTTCCTCCTTATTTTCAATTCCATGATCGAGCGAATTACGGATAATATGAAGCAACGGCTCAATAAGCTTTTCAATGATGCTTTTGTCAAGCTCTGTGTCCAATCCATCTGTTGCCAACTCAACTTGCTTATCGAGCGTTTTCGACAAATCGTGAATCAGTCTTTTAAATCGCACCGCAATACTTTGCAGTGGAATTAAACTCATATCAAATGCATTGTCCCGAAGCTGGCGGCTGATTTTTTCAATAGATTCAGTAATTAATTCAAGATCAGAGTTGTGCAATTTCAAAGACAACATATCAAGCCTGGATTGTGCAGTAATTAGTTCACTTACCAAATTCATGTACTGATCAATCTTTTGTGAATCAACCCTTATCGAATCAACTGTAGTATTTGAAAATGCTGCTGTTTTTGGAGTTTCACCCGATTGTTTTGTTTCGGTCAGAACTACCGTTTTTTCGTCTTCCTGAAAAATATCTTCAGCCAACTCTGGTTCTAAAGGAGTCCATGTTTCACTGTTGATGCGGGTATTCAGAAAATCTGCCAGGATTGCTTCAACATGAATTACATTTCCGGTTGAAACTTTTTCGATTTCAATAGTAGCCTTATCGTTTACAAAAATGAAAACATCCTGTAATGTTTCAATATCTTCGGTTGTCGCGATAAAAATCTCCCACGTGGTGTAACATTTACCCGGATCAAGCTGCATAAGATCAGGCAATTGATCGAATGACATTTGGGTATTGCATTCTCCCAAAGCATTTAATTCGTCGATGAGATATAAGGGATTTGTACCGTTTTCGAAAATATTTTCGTTGGGCTTGAATGCAATAAAATAGGTGATTTGATTGGCATCCAATGGTCTATTACCTACAACCCTTTCATTGGTATTTTCATCGCTATTTATTTCAGCCGGGGAAGGATTTAGTTTTTTGATCAGCATTACCGCTTCCTCCTTCAACTTTTTTGCCAATAAATAATGTTCTTCGGTTGGCTCCTGGGTAAGCAAATGCTGAAGACCGTCGATTGAACTAAGGGTGAAGCTGATAACTTCAGAATTGACCTGCATTTTTTTCGAGCGAAAAATGTCAAATAAAGATTCAAGATCGTGAGTAACGTCGCTGAGCAGATCGAAACCAAACATACCACCGCTCCCTTTCATGGAATGCATGATACGAAAAATCTCATCGATGACCTGAAAATTTTCCGGCTCATGCTCTAAAAGAAGTAATCCGGATTCCAACCGCTCAAAATACTCCCTGACCTCTTCTTTGAATCTTTCCTGAAATAAAATCATCAGCGAATCACTTTTCGTAAAGTCTGAATAAGTTTTTCTGTATTAAAAGGCTTTAAAAGCCAACCAGTTGCTCCGGCATCTCTCGCCTCTTTGATTATATTTTTTTGATTTTCGGTCGTTAAAACCAAAATCGGCAGAAATGTGTAATTCTCTAAATTTCTGACATTTCTAATCAATTCGAGTCCATTCATATTCGGCATGTGGAAATCGGTCAACAATAAATCTATTGTTCGTCCATCAAAAAAACGCAAAGCATCTTCCCCATCACACGCCACAAAAACCTCGTATCCTGCATTCCTCAAGCTAAAAGCCAACACTTCGCGAATACTTTCAGAATCGTCTGCGATTAAAATTTGTTTCGACATATTAGTTTTGCATATATAATTCAGTTCCTATCCCCACATTTTTAAAGAGGGACTTCTGTTCATCGGTAAGATTCCAGTAGAACTGATAGGTTATTTTCATTTGATTTAAATGCCGGCAAAATGCAACCAACAGTTGTACTGCCGAAAGATCCATTTCTTCCAGTTCCGAAATATTAATTGTTACATTTTTGGCAATGCGATTTCCGACAGCAACAAGCTCATTTTTAAATACTAAAGAAGTTTCGAGAACAAGCAAACCACCTATGTTAATCGTTGCTATTCTGCCATTTTCATCGGTCGATGTACGAAACTTTATTTTTTCCATTTTCTACTAATTGCTGAAAATAAAGATAGACGAATTTATTAAAACAAATCATATTTTGGAATTTTTCGCACAAGCTTGATAAATCATCAAAAAGAGTTGTTCAAAGAACAGCCTGAATGGCAGAAATTATGAGCATTACCAACAACAAATCTTTTCAGCCGAAAAAATTCAAACAATCTGAATGATTTTTGCGTTAACTTCGCAGAAACCAATTTTTGAATGGTGAAAAGAACTACAGCCATATTTTTCATACTCCTTGCCAATATCATTTTATTGGCTCATGCTGTTATACCCCACCATCATCACGAAACTCAGGTTTGCATTGTAAATAGTCAATGTCAAACAGACCGTCAGGATCATCATCATGATTTACCAGGGCATGATCACCAGAATGATGGCAATAATGAGTCCGATTGCTGTGTTTTAAAACAAGTAGTTGCAATTCCTTCTAATCTGGTCAAACAAGATTTCAGAAGTGTTGGTTCTGACAATGATCTTCGTGATTTTGATGGATTTACATGTGTTTTATTTGACAATTTATCAGGTATATATTTTCCAATAGATTCATCTGTTGCAAAACTTCATTTTTTATCATCCAATTATTCTCCTTTCGTAAACGCTTCAATAGGTTTACGGGCTCCTCCAATTGTTTAAATCTTTGATTACCTGAATGAATGCCAGCGATAATCAGACTTATCGATGAAAATCAAGTGCATTCGTTGACCAGTTATTTTCAAAATTTAAACAGCATCAAGAATGAAAAATAAAATATTAATTGCAATGCTTGCTCTGGCCTTGACAGGCTGCAACGGTAAACAAACTGCAGAACAGCACGAAGAACACGAAGAAGTCAAATTTCAATACACTGCGTACAGTGCAGATTTCGAAGTATTTGCCGAAGCCGATGCCTTTGTGATTGGGGAAACTGCAAATGTGTTGTCGCATTTTTCCAGATTACCCGATTTTAAAGCCTTGGAAAGTGGAAGCATGACTATTCGCCTGATAGTGAATGGCAAAGAAGTAAGTCAAACACTCGATCAGCCAACCCGGAAAGGCATTTACAGTTTCGACATTCTGCCTGAAACTGCTGGGAAAGGATCACTGAAATTCGAGATCACCAATGAAAATGGCAGTTTCGAAGTATTGGTTCCTGAAGTAACTGTTTTTGCAGAACATCGTGAAGCCCTCGAAGCTTCAGAAAAAGTGGTTATTTCCCAAACCAATACCACCGTTTTTACCAAAGAACAGTCGTGGAAAGTTGACTTCGCCACTGATTTTCCCCGCAACGAGCCTTTTGGTCAGATTATCAAAACCACCGCGCAGGTTCAATCCTCTCAGGGTGACGAGATCATTGTTTCGGCAAAAACAAATGGCATGGTGATGATCTCCGGCAATGCTGTTCTGGAAGGAAAAGATGTTTCAAAAGGTCAGACTTTGTTCTCCATTTCCGGTAGTGAAATGGCCGACAATAATATTTCGGTTCGTTACGCCGAGGCAAAAAATAACCTCGAAAAAGCAAAAGCTGATTTCGAACGATCGACTGAGCTGGCAAAAGATAAAATTGTTTCAGCAAAAGACCTGCTTAGTGCAAAGAATCAATACGATAATGCCAAAGCAGTATTTGACAACCTGAATACCAATTTCAGCGCTTCAGGGCAGAGTGTAAAAAGTCCGATGAGCGGTTTTGTGAAACAGGTACTGGTTAAAAACGGCGCTTACGTTGCTGCCGGGCAGCCAATTGTAATTGTGGCACAGAACAAAACATTACTTCTGAATGCCGAAGTTCAGCAAAAATACGCGTCGATGCTGGGGTCAATTGTTTCAGCTAACATCCGCACGGTACAAGACAACCAAACGTATTCGCTCGAACAATTGAATGGCAAAGTTTTATCGTTTGGCAAGGCAACCAATTCCGACAATTTTCTTATTCCTGTCGCTTTGCAAATTGACAACATTGGCAGTTTTACTGCTGGCGGATTTGTTGAAGTTTATCTGAAAACAATTACCAATACACTGGCTCTGACTGTTCCAACCACTTCGCTTCTCGAAGATCAGGGCGCTTTCTTTGTGTATGTGCAGGCGACTCCCGAACTTTTCGAGAAACGAGAAGTAAAGATTGGGGCTACCGATGGTGTTCGAACTGAAATCAAAACCGGACTTAACAGTATTGAGCGGGTTGTAACCAAAGGTGCAATTCTCATCAAACTGGCACAGGCTACAGGTACTTTGGATGCTCATTCAGGACACGTACATTAATCGACGCCATGCTAAATAATATTATCAGATTTTCGCTGAACAACAAGTATCTCATTTTGCTTGGTTCGGTGCTGCTGGTGGTTTTCGGAATGAGAACTGCCTTAAACATGGATGTGGATGTATTTCCTGACCTTACGGCTCCAACTGTTGTGGTAATGACAGATGCCCACGGAATGGCTTCGGAAGAAGTTGAACGGTTGGTTACTTTTCCTATCGAAACGGCGATGAACGGCGCGACCGATGTTCGTCGGGTTCGATCTTCTTCTTCACAGGGATTTTCATTTGTTTGGGTTGAATTTGACTGGGGAACCGACATTTTTAAAGCCCGTCAAATTGTAAGTGAAAAGCTCATCAGTGTTTCATCGCAAATGCCATTTGGCATTGGGCAACCGGCTCTGGCACCACAGTCGAGTGTGATGGGCGAAATTTTCTTTATCGGGATGCAGGCTGACAGCACCAGCATGATGGACTTGCGCACCATGGCCGAGTGGAACGTGAAACCGCTCATTCTGGCTACAGGCGGCGTTTCTCAGGTTACCATTATTGGCGGCGATTACAAGCAATACCAGGTGTTGGCCAATCCGCAGAAAATGAAATACTACCAGGTGTCGATGACCGAATTGGCTGACGTTTGCAAAGGCATCAGTCAAAATTCCACTGGCGGCGTGGTTCGGCAATTTGGCAACGAATATGTGGTTCGCGGCATGGCACGTTCTTCTGATATTGATGTGCTGGGCAATTCATACATCAAATCGAACAATGGCAAACCGGTCAGGATTAACGATGTGGCTGAAGTGGTGATTGGAAGCGCACCCAAAATGGGTTATGCCTCCGGAAATGCAAAACCGGCGATCATCATTTCCATATCGAAACAGCCCAATGCCAATACTCTGGCGGTTACGCAGCGGATAGAGGAAAACCTTGCGGTATTACAGAAAACTTTACCCAAAGACGTAAAACTGGATACCAAAATTTTCCGTCAGGCCGATTTTATCGAAACATCGGTCAACAATGTGCAGGGCGCGTTAATTGAAGGTGGTATCTTCGTTATCATCGTCTTGTTTGTTTTTCTGGGCAGTTTCCGTACAACGATTATCTCACTGCTCGCCATTCCACTTTCACTGTTGGGAGCTATTCTGGTTATGAAAATGCTCGGAATGACCATCAATACCATGAGTTTGGGAGGTATGGCCATTGCCATTGGTTCGCTGGTTGATGATGCCGTTATTGATGTTGAAAATGTTTACAAACGGCTTCGGCAAAACCGAATGAAACCTGAACATGAACGGCAGTCCTCGTTCACTGTGGTTTTCGAAGCTTCAAAAGAAATCAGGGCATCCATTCTCAATGCAACGCTCATCATTATGGTGGCTTTCCTGCCTTTGTTTTTCCTTTCTGGAATGGAAGGACGAATGCTGCAACCACTCGGAATTGCATTTATCGTGGCCTTGTTTATGTCGCTCGTTGTGGCTATGACTTTAACGCCCCTGCTTTCGAAGATGCTGTTGTCAAACGAAAAATACCTGGCAAAAAATGAAAAAGAAAAATGGCTGGTACGCAAACTGACCCATTCTTACGAGCAATCGCTTGGATGGAGTTTTAAGCACAAAAAAGCAATCATTTTTTCAACCCTTGGAATGTTTGTAATTTCACTTTTGGCTTTTTCAACTTTCGGAAGAAGCTTCCTTCCGGAGTTTAACGAAGGCGCTTTAACGCTGTCGGTAGTCATAAAACCGGGGACTTCACTCGAAGAAAGTAACCGTTTGGGCAATCTGGTTGAAACTGAATTGTTGTCCATTCCTGAAGTGTCGAGTACGGCACGCCGGACCGGACGTGGTGAACTGGACGAACACTCGCAAACGACCAACAGCGCCGAGATTGATGTGAATTTCATGCTGAAAGAACGCAGTCAGCCTGAATTTATGGCCGATGTGCGAACTACTTTAGCGCGAATTCCGGGAATTGCCTATACCGTCGGCCAGCCTTTAGGTCACCGGATCGACCATATGCTTTCAGGAACGCGGGCAAACATTGCCATCAAGCTTTTTGGAACTGATCTTAACAAGATGTTCTCTATTGGCAATCAGGTTAAAAGTTCGATTGTGGATATTGAAGGTTTGGTTGATGTGAATGTGGATCAACAGGTTGAAATACCTCAGATTCAGATTCGTGCTAACCGTGATATGCTGGCGCAATACGGAATTACAACTGCACAGTTCAACGAGTTTGTCGATATTTCGTTTGGTGGTGAAAAACTCGCGGACATTTATGAAGGACAGCGCAGTTTTGATCTGGTTTTGCGACTGAATAAGGATTACACCGAATCAATTGAAGGCATTCGTTCGGCATTGATTGATACGCACGACGGCAAAAAAGTTCCGTTGGAACAGGTTGCCGATATCGTATCGGTTTCGGGGCCAAGTTCGATTAGCAGAGAGAATGTACAGCGGAAAATTGTGATCTCGGCCAATGTTGCCGAACGCGATTTACGAAGCGTTGTGAAAGACATTCAGACGAATATCAACCAGAAAATTGATTTACCTGAAGGGTACAGGATTGAATATGGCGGGCAGTTCGAGAGCGAGGCAAAAGCATCGCAAACCCTTATGCTGACTTCGATTATTGCCATCATTATCATCTTCCTTTTGCTGTTTCAGGAGTTTAAAAATTTCAAACTTGCTGGCATCATTTTGCTCAATCTGCCGCTGGCACTGATTGGTGGAGTGTTCGCTATCTGGGTCACATCAGGCATTTTAAGCATTCCAGCCATCATTGGGTTTATCACACTTTTTGGTATTGCCACCCGAAACGGAATCTTGCTCATTTCAAATTACCAGAAACTGCAAAACCAAGGTGTTTCGCTCTACGAAACGGTAACCAAAGGTTCGTCCGACCGGCTGAATGCCATTTTAATGACTGCGTTAACAGCAGCTTTGGCTTTAATTCCATTGGCTTATAAGGGCGATTTGGCGGGCAACGAAATACAAAGCCCTATGGCAAAAGTGATTTTAGGCGGGTTGTTAACTTCAACCTTGCTGAATATCTACATTGTGCCAATTGTTTACAGCATTTTCAGCAGTCGAAAAAAAATAATAGCAGAAAAAGTATGAAATTTATATTTTTAATAATCAGTATATCAGTATTCAGTTTCCCACTTTTCGCACAGAATACCGTTGATCAGGTTTTAACCGAGGTAGAAAAGAACAACACCACGCTGGTTGCATTGCGCAAAAGTGTGGAGGCTGAAAAAATAGGAAACAAAACCGGAATCTACCTGCAAAATCCTGAAATAGAATTTAATTATTTATGGGGCAGTCCTTCTGCTATTGGTAACCGCACCGATTTCAGCATTTCCCAAACGTTCGATTTTCCGACAGCATACGGTTTTAAAAATCAGATTTCAGATCTAAAAAACGAACAAACAGAGTTGGAATATCAAAAGCAACTAATGGATATTCGACTGAAAACCAGCTTGATTTGTTGTGATTTGATTTATGCAAACGCCTTGCAAACGGAATTGAACAAAAGGGTTGAATATGCCAGAAGTATAGCCAAATCGTATCAGGTAAAATTTGAAAAGGGCGAAACCAATATTCTGGAATACAACAAGGCGCAATTGAACCTGTTGAATATCAGCAAGGAATTGGAATCAAACGGGATAGAGCGAAATGCCCTTTTAGCTGAACTTGCCGGTTTGAATGGCGGGCAAGCGGTTGATTTCACCGGGAGCGTATTTCAAATCGCAGAGCTTCCTGCTGATTTTGAGCAGTGGTACGTGCTTGCGGAACAAAAAAATCCAACGTTTAGCTGGTTGAAAAAAGAGATTGAAATCAGCCAAAAGCAAGCCGGATTAAACAAGGCAATGAGCCTTCCGAAATTACAAACCGGATACATGAGTGAGAAGGTAGTTGGGCAACAATTTCAGGGAGTAACTGTCGGGTTGAGTATCCCCTTGTGGGAGAACAAGAACAAAGTGAAATATGCTGAAGCCAACTCCCAGGCATTGGAGAGTATCGCTGCCGACAACAAAATTCAGTTTTACAATCACCTGAAAGCCTTGCATACCAAAACAATCGCATTGCAGAAGAATGTCTATGAATACCGGTCAAGTTTGCTCTCTTATGACAGCTCGGAATTATCAAAAAAAGTGCTGGATCAAGGCGAAATTTCGTTGATCAACTACATCATGGAATTTTCACTTTATTATGAGAGCGTCAACAAATTGCTTGAATTAGAGCGGGATATGAATAAAACCATGGCCGAGTTGAATCAATATATGTAACGCATACCAAGAAAAATTTATTTCAGATTTCTGAAAAAGATTATTATTCAAGTATTCAATAACTTTATTGAATACTTGAATAACTTTTTTATATTCGCCAAATCATTTTAAAGCAACTCAAAAATGAAAAGTCGCGAATTTAAAGATGCCATGTACGATGGGCTGGCCAAAATGCTCAAAGCCATCTCCAATCCTTATCGCTTAGAAATCATTGAAATGCTTTCGCAAGGCGAAAAGAGCGTTGAAGGCATCGTTCAAACCACCAACCTTACTATTGCCAATGCCTCACAACACCTTCAGGTATTGAAAAACAACAACATTGTAAAGGCCCGAAAGGAAAAACAATACGTGTATTATTCGTTGATTAACGATGATTTTTTGTCGGTCTATCAGCACGTCATTCGATACGGATCGCATGAAATAGCTGAACTGGAAAAAATTATGAACCGTCAACGGGAAGACAATAACGCGCAGAATGCAGTCAGCCTAGAGGATCTGGAACAGATGATTGGAAATGAAAATGTTTTACTGCTCGATGTTCGTCCCGCAATTGAATTCGAATTTGGACACATTACCGGGGCTATTTCAGTTCCCATGAACGAATTGATTGCCAACCTGAATGACATTGCCACAGACAAAGAAATTATCGCCTATTGCCGTGGCCCATTTTGCGTTCTGGCCGATGAAGCGGTAAAACTCCTGAATGAAAAGGGTTATCAGGTTCGCAGGTTGGACGAAGGCTATCCTGAATGGAAAATGAAACAATTAGAATCCAACTAAAATGAAACGTCCGGTTTACCTTGACAATAACGCCACCACCCCAGTCGATCCGGAGGTTGCCGAAGAAATGATCCCGTACATTGAATCGTTCTACGGAAATCCTTCCAGCTCCTATTCTATCGGACGAAGCAATAAAGAAGCCGTTGAAAAAGCACGGATTCAGGTTGCCGAACTGATTAACTGCCAGCCTGAAGAAATTTATTTTACCAGTTGTGCCACCGAATCGAATAACCATGCAATTAAAGGAATTGCATGGGCAAACAGCCACAAAGGGCGGCACATTATTACTTCAGAAATCGAACATCCGGCTGTAACTGAGGTTTGCAAATACCTGCGTTCACAAGGTTTTGAGATTACCTGGCTTCCGGTCGATCAATATGGAAGGGTTAATCCCAAAGATATTGAGAACGCGGTTCGAAAAGATACAATCCTGATTACCATCATGCACGCCAACAACGAAGTTGGAACCATACAGCCGCTTGAGGAAATTGGGGCAATTGCAAGAAAGAATAAAATTACTTTTCATACCGATGCTTCCCAGTCGGTTGGAAAAATTGAAACAGATGTTGATAAACTGGGAGTTGACTTGCTGACCATCGCCGGACATAAATTGTATGCGCCTAAAGGGATTGGCGCGTTGTACATCCGAAAGGGAACGAAAATCGAAAATCTGATGCACGGCGCCAATCAGGAAAAAGGCATTCGCCCCGGAACCGAGAATGTCATTCATATCGTCGGACTTGGGAAAGCCTGCGAAGTGGCACTGCGCGATTTCAAACAAATCCGGCAAAACATGCAGGTTTTGCGCAACAGGCTGCTTAATGGTCTGGTTTCCCAACTTGGCAATCAGGTTCATGTAAACGTTGATCTTGAAAATTGTCTGCCCAATACGCTGAGTGTGGCTTTCGAAAATATCAGTGCATACGCTTTGGCCTCTTTCATTAGCAACGATGTTTTGATTTCAACCGGCTCAGCTTGTCATTCCGGAGAAACGACTATTTCTTCAGTACTTCAGGCAATGAAACTTGATTTCAGGGCAGCGGCGGCAACAGTGCGGATTTCAACCGGGAAAAAGACAACAGAGGAAGAAATTGATATTGCTGTCGAAGTGCTTGTCAATGCTATAAAAAAACTCACATAATAATCTAAATCAACAATTTATGAAGAAACAATTTGTCATTCTGGTAATCCTGACAGTCGTATTTACCAGCAGTATTTATGCAAAATCGTCCAAAGAGCCTAAAGAGCAACCTACCACAATTGGTATGGTCATTTATTCCAACGACACAGAAACGGTATGGAATGCTTTGCGTTTGGCAAACTATTCCAAAAATCAGGGCGATACCGTGAGGATATTTTTGCTCGGAAAAGGTGTCGAACTGGATAGTATGGTAAAAACAGATAAGGACATGAAAGAGCAATCCGACAAGTTTTTAGAGAACGGCGGGGTTATTCTGGGTTGTGGAACGTGTCTTCAAAGCCGAAAAAATAACGAACCTGAGGTTTGCAAGTACTCGTCTCTGGCCGATTTGTACGAATTGATCCGTAAAAACAAAATTGTATTAACATTTTAAAACAATAGAAATGAAACGAGCCATGAGAGAAAACTTCACACACAGAGGGATGATTGTAATGGCGAGTTCCATGTGGCAATTAAAAATCAAATTATAAACACATGAAAATCGGAATTATCCTTGAAACCAAAGAGTTTGAAAAAGCATGGAACGCTTTCCGTTTTGCTGTAACAGCAAAAAAAACCGGACACGAAGTAAAACTCTTTTTAATGGGCGAAGCCGTTGAATGCGAAGGTTTAACCCACGAAAAGTACAACGTTGACGAACAATTAAAGAAATTCGTTGAAATAGGTGGCGAAATACTGGCCTGCGGAACTTGCTTAAAATCCCGCCATTTGGAAAGCACTGAAGCCTGCCCCATTTCGACAATGGTCGATTGCGTAGAGTTGGTGGTTTGGGCCGATAAAACAGTAACCTTTTAAAAACAACAAATCATGGAAAAAATGATAGAAATGGTCATGCACCAAACTGCAAGTAGGCTCTCTGCCGAACATGTTGCCAGTCTGGTTGAAGCTGAATGTCAAAAATATAGCCTGGCCTTGCTTCAAACCTATATTTATCACGAGATCGTTGAATCAAAAGGCTTTCCCATTCAGAGAAAAGTATTTGTTTACAACATTTGTCAGGCAAAAACCGCATCAATGATGCTCACCACGAATCCCGAATTTTCAACATTTATGCCGTGTACCTTGGCCGTGTATGAAGCCGACGACAAAACGGTTCTCTCAACCATGAACATGGGAATGATGCTGGAAGCTGTAAAATCGAATGAAGAATTGTATAATCAGGCATCAAACCTGTTTACGTCATTTAAACAAATGATGGACGAACTGGCAGCCGGGAAATAGAGAAAGATAGAGGCTGAATAATTAGCGAAAAATGAGCGAAACCAATATTTCGACATTGAACTGGTTTTCTGAACAGAATTGAAATTGATCCAAAAATGAAGCGTTTTGCAATCATTACAGGTATTCTTTCCGGATTTCTTTTTGGTGTGGCTACTCCATTTAGTAAGCTGCTATTGAACGGATTAAACTCTTTTCAATTGGCTGGCTTACTTTATTTGGGTGCAGGTTTGGCGATGTTACCTTTCATTTTCCGAAAAAACAGCAATCTGAAATTACTTTTTCAACCGGATAGCAGGGCAAAAACTGCCGGAATTATTTTCTTTGGAGGATTCGCAGGGCCTTTGCTTTTATTGGCAGGTTTAAAAATGGCCAATGCAGCTTCAGTTTCAATTTGGCTAAATATGGAACTGGTAGCAACTGCCGTTCTGGGAGTTTTAATTTTTAAAGATACACTTGATCGGAATACATGGATTGGCGTTTTGCTAACCATTATAGCCGGAATTGTAGTATCGTTTGGTGAAGGGACAAGCGGCATCATTTCAGGATTGCTGATAACTGCCGCCTGTATTTGCTGGGGTGTTGATAATCACCTGACCGCACTTACGGATGGTGCTTCACCACAAACAGTTACTTTCGTAAAAGGAATAGTGGCAGGTTCTGTCAATTTAATAATCGGATTCCTGATTGCAGGTCAGACAATGGTTTTAGGGAATGTGGTTCCAGCCATAATTGTTGGGGTTTTCGCCTATGGATTTAGCATCGTTCTTTATGTAACTTCAGCACAAAATATCGGCGCAACCCGAAGTCAGATATTGTTTTCAACCGCGCCAATTTGGGGCGTGCTTTTATCGTATTTGTTTGTTCACGAACCTTTTTTAATGGGTTCACCTTATTTCAATTATCCTTTTGGCTAGCGCGGTTATCGTTACCAATCTGTTTTCACATAAACATCCGCATACTCATGTAGTTATGGAGCATATTCATTACCATCAACATTCCGATGGGCATCATACCCATTCTCACGAGGGCGAAACAGTTCCGGAGAGTAAATGGCATTCCCACCTTCATACTCATAACCTTGCTACGCATGAGCATCCTCACGATCCTGATTTGCATCACAGGCATGGACATGAATGAGATAATAAGAATATATACTTAAATGACGTTTATGGAAAGAAAAACAATCGCCGGATTTACGTGTTGTAGGATATAATGAAGAAAAAACAACATTTCCAACCTGATAATTAAATTACTTAGAGAAACTTACACAATCAATCTAAAATGAAAAACTACATTTTACTATTTGCTGCAGTTGGCTTGATTACAATGGGTTCCTGCACGCCAGCGAAAAAAGAGTCCAAACCAGTACAAGTGCAACATCAAACCCAAGAACCACAATCAATTGTACTCCCAAATACTTCTGCAAAAATTACATCGGCGCCTGCTACAGCCGCAGCAAATGAACCGGCAGTAGAAAATGCAGCAGCAACACCACCTAAACTGAATCCCGCGCACGGACAACCTTTTCACCGTTGTGACATTGCAGTTGGAAGTCCGCTGGATGCTGCACCTTCCAAACCTGCTGCAACAGCTATCAGAACAGGAGCCTCACCGACTTTGGAAAATGCAGCGCGCCTGAACAATCCGCAGGCAAATAGTCCACAGGTAAATAATCCAACCGCTCCAACTGTAGCAAATGCGAATGCAAACGGAACTCCACCTAAACTGAATCCTCCGCACGGGCAACCATTTCACAAATGCGAAATTCCGGTTGGAAGTCCACTAAATTGAGAAAGCTTCATTTTTAATATTTCCAAAAGTATTTGTGCAGATTGTTCAACCAATTTAAATATACCTACTTTTGAAGAACATTTTTTCAACATTTTGCGTTTTAACAAACAGATGAAGAAACTGTTATCCATATCACTTGCTTTGCTCATGCTGCTTTCAGGAATGCAGCTCACCATATCTATGCATTATTGCGGAGGTGAACTAGCTGATTCCAAAGTATCGCTTACAGGTCATTTGGCTTCATGTTGTATGGAAGGTGAAACCGATGAATGCACGCAGCCCGGCAATCATGTTGAATCAAGTTGTTGTAACAATCAGGTGTCGGTTTACTCTATTGATCAAAACTATTCTCCTTCGTTCTCCGAATTCAAAGCATTTTCACAATCTGTTTTGCAGGTATTTACACTACCCGAAAACAGGTCATTTCATTCAATATCTGCTACTAATCTTACCAGAACAGATGCCAGTCTGCCTGAAAATACGCTAGTTCATGCTGTTAGCTTGCCCAAAATATGCGTTTTCCTGATTTGATTTTTTGTATTTAAAATTCAGGTTGAAGATTTCTTCTTCTGTATAATCATCTCGTGTTTTGATACCTGTATCCTTACACATGATGCTATTTTTCAATACATTAACATCAAATATATAAAATCATGAAAACTGTAAAAATCATTATAGTTGCCTTAATGGCAATCGCTCTGGGTTCGAACTCTCATGCCCAGTCATCAACTTCAAAAACAGAAACAATCAAAGTTGCAGGGAACTGCGAAATGTGCAAAGCACGCATCGAAAAAGCGGCAAAGCTTGATGGCGTGAGCAAAGCAGAATGGAGTACCAAAACCAAAACACTTTCGGTAACCTTTAATCCTTCGAAAACAAACATTGAACTAGTTGGTAAAAAAGTTACTGTTGCAGGTCACGACACAGAAAAAGTGAAAGCTACCGATGCGGTTTACGATAAGCTTCCAGGCTGCTGCAAATACCGTTAATCCGACAATTGCTTAATTTGACAATTCGACATTGATATGACAATATCCTTTGGATTTTTCATTGTCGAATTGTCACATCTTCTCATTTTCACCTCTTCAAATTTTATCCCATGTTAAATCGAATTCTAAAATACTTTCTGGAACACCGGATGATTTCGATGCTTTTGCTGGTCGTTTTCATTCTGTTGGGAACTGTGTATGCTCCATTTAACTGGCATACAGGCTCTCTTCCCCGCGATCCGATTCCGGTAGATGCCATTCCCGATATTGGCGACAACCAGCAAATTGTTGCCACCGAATGGATGGGACGTTCGCCAAAAGACATTGAGGATCAAATCACTTACCCGCTGAGCAGCTCATTGCTGGGCATTCCGGGAGTGAAAACCATCCGCAGTACTTCCATGTTTGGGATGTCGTTCATTTACCTGATTTTTGACGATGATGTGGAGTTCTACTGGAGCCGTTCGCGGATTCTGGAAAAACTCAATTCTTTGCCTTCCGGAACTTTGCCGCAAGGTGTTCAACCTTCTTTGGGACCCGATGCCACAGCGCTGGGACAGGTTTTCTGGTACACGCTCGAGGCCCGCGACCCTAAAACAGGCAAACCAACTGGTGGTTGGGATCCACAGGAACTGCGCACCATTCAGGACTTCTATGTAAAATATTCACTTTCATCGGCCAGCGGAGTTTCTGAAGTAGCAAGTATTGGCGGATATGTAAAAGAATATCAGGTCGATGTCGATCCAAATGCGCTGAAAGCGTTTGACGTTTCGGTGATGGATGTGATGCAGGCGGTGAGCAAAAGTAATCTGGATATTGGTGCCGAAACCATCGAACTGAACAAAGTGGAATATGTCATTCGCGGCCTGGGTTATGTGAAAAGCCTAGACGATTTGAATGAAGCGGTTGTCACGGTTCGCGACAATGTGCCGGTTCGGATTCGCGATGTGGCAATAGTCACTTTCGGCCCGGCTCCCCGCCGAGGCGGACTGGACAAAGATGGCGTTGAAGCCGTTGGCGCAGTAGTGGTTGCCCGGTATGGTTCAAATCCGTTGGAGGTGATCAACAATGTCAAAAAGAAAATCGCAGAGATTGAAACGGGACTTCCGTCGAAAACATTAGCAGATGGCACCGTTTCCAAGGTTACCGTTGTTCCGTTTTACGACCGTACCGGCCTGATTCAGGAAACAATCGGAACGTTGGAATCGGCCTTGTCGCACGAAATCCTCATCTCCATCATTGTCATTATTGTACTTATTTTCAACCTACGTGCCTCCCTCATCGTTTCGTTCCTGCTGCCCGTTGGCGTACTGATGACTTTCGTTGCGATGAAGTGGATGGGCGTTGATGCAAACATTGTCGCCCTTTCAGGAATTGCCATTGCCATTGGCGTAATGGTCGATATTGGGATTGTGGATGTGGAAAATATCATTCGCCACCTCGAAATGCCCGAAAACGAAAACGCCCGTGGAAAACGCCTTGTTCATGTGATTTATGAAGCGACTTCGGAAGTCAGGGCTGCAGTTACGGTGGCACTTGCAACAACGGTTGTCAGTTTTCTTCCGGTTTTCGTGATGGAAGGCGCCGAAGGAAAGCTCTTCACACCGTTGGCTTTTACCAAAACGTTCGCTTTGCTGGCTTCTTATGTATTGGGAATGATCGTGCTACCAACGCTGGCTTACTATTTTTTCAACTTCAGAATAGATACCAAAAGAACCCGAAATGTTTTTAACTGGATACTGATTGTTGCAGGTGTGCTGATTGTTGTCATCTGGGGAACCTGGCCGGCGCTGGCGCTTTCGGCCATTGGTGTCAATAACCTGATGGCTCCACGCTGGCCCGAAAATCGCAGGAATTTCACCAACCTGATCAATGTTGCCATAACCCTTTTGTTTGCAATATATTATCTGGCCATTGGATGGCTACCACTGGGGGCACACAACAGCAACTTCTCCAATTATTTATTTGTCGGGCTTGCCATTGCACTGGTTCTGCTGATTCTTTCGCTGATCGTATATTTCTATGTACCAATTTTGAAATGGGCTTTGAGCAACAAATGGTCATTTATGGCTTTACCCATCGTCACCATCCTCTTTGGAATATTGGCCTGGCAAGGTGCACACCGTGTTTTTGGTTTTATGCCTGAAGGAATTCAGAAAACGTCTGCATGGCATAGTTTCGACAAAACATTTCCCGGATTGGGCAAGGAATTTATGCCTGCCCTGAACGAAGGTTCGTTTTTGCTGATGCCTACAAGTATGCCTCATGCCGGTATCGAAATGAATCAGGAGTATGTTGAAATTCTGGATAAACGATTGTCGGCCATTCCTGAAGTGGAGATTGCCGTCGGTAAATGGGGACGCATCAATTCGGCTCTGGATCCCGCACCGGTTCAGATGTTTGAAAACACGATCAATTATTTGCCTGAATTTATTCTGGACGAAAACGGTCACCGGATGCAATTCAAGGTTGACAGGGAAGGCAATTACCTGCTTCAGGATGGATCGACCTACAACCGCGAGCGTGATGGATATCGAAAGCTGACCAAAGAGCAACTTGTTCCTGATAAAAATGGCGACAACTTCAGGCAATGGCGGCCCGAAATAAAAAGGCCGGACGATATCTGGAATGAAATAGTAAAGGTGACCAATATCCCGGGATTGACTTCCGCACCCCGTTTGCAGCCCATAGAAACCCGGCTGGTCATGTTATCAACGGGTATGCGGGCGCCCATGGGACTAAAAGTATATGGTCCTGATCTGGAAACCATCGAAAAAGCCGGGATTGAACTGGAAACCTTACTAAAGCAAATTCCATCGATCAAAGCGCCTTCTGTTTTTTACGACCGGGCTGTTGGCGCTCCTTATATTGAAATAAAACTCAACCGGCCAGCCATTGCCCGCTACGGAATGTCGGTTCAGGATGTTCAGGAGATTTTGCAGGTTGCCGTTGGAGGCATGGCTTTAACGACTTCTGTTGAAGGACGCGAACGCTTCCCGATCAGGGTGCGTTATGCACGCGAATTGCGTTCAAGCCCCGAAGAGATCAAAAAAATTCTGGTTCCTTCCATGACAGGCGTTCAGGTGCCGCTTGGCGAACTGGCCGACATTACCTACACACGCGGGCCTCAAATGATACGAAGCGAAAACACTTTCCTGAACGGTTATGTGATATTCGACAAGGTTGAAGGACGCGCAGAAGTGGATGTGGTGGAAGACGCGCAAAAATTCCTGAAAGAGAAAATCGCATCGGGCGAATTGGTTTTGCAATCTGGAGTAAGCTATGCTTTCGCCGGAAACTACGAAAACCAGATCCGGGCGACCAAACGGTTGGCCATTGTGATTCCGATCAGTTTAATCGCGGTATTTCTGTTGCTTTATTTTCAGTTTAAAACTTTTACCGCCTCGTCGATCCACTTTTCGGGTGTGTTTGTGGCCTTTGCCGGAGGTTTTATCATGCTCTGGTTGTATAGTCAGCCCTGGTTCCTGAATTTCTCAATCTCCGGAATCGAAATGCGTGATCTGTTTCAAATACATACGATCAATCTGAGTGTTGCGGTCTGGGTCGGTTTTATTGCCCTTTTTGGCATTGCCACCGACGATGGAGTGTTGATGGGAACCTACATCCATCAGGTGTTTGATGAGCGCAATCCAAAAACAGTTCAGGAAGTGAGGGACGCGGTAATTTTCGCAGGACATAAACGAGTCAGGCCCGCGATGATGACCTCGGCAGTTGCCATCATCGCCCTTTTGCCTGTACTCTCATCGACCGGAAAAGGCGCAGATATAATGATTCCGATGGCAATCCCAACTTTTGGTGGCATGATCATTCAACTGATGACCATGTTCGTGGTTCCCGTCCTGCAATGTTTCTGGAGGGAAGGTGAAGTGAAGAAAGAACAAAAACAATTAGCAGCTCAATCGTTGAGTATTGGAGAGGAGGAAAACCATGAATAATATAAAGTTACAGGTTTCAGGTTTCAGGTTTTTGACGCTGTCAGGTCTTCCAGACGCTGACAGGTCTCGCCACTATCTGAAAACCTGTCAGCGTCCGAAGGTCCTGACAGCGTTTTTGGAACGAACAAAAAATTTTATTAAGTTGAAATTCTTAACATCCCACCTTTCAGGGTTGGGTTATCAACTCCTCAACATCCGTCCCGAAGGATCGGGAAGGTTATTCAAATTAAGCCCTTTAAAAAAGATTTTGTTTCTCCTGATTGCTCTGTTTCTGTTATTCATGGCAGAAACAGTCCGTGCGCAGGACCCGTTGGCGGTTTATCTGGAGCAGGCCGGAAAAAACAACCCCGGAGTGAAGGCAGCCTTCAGCCAATACCTTGCAGCTTTGGAAAAAGTTCCGCAGGTTGGTTCCCTACCCGATCCTCAAGGTTCGTTGGATTTTTTCCTGAAGCCGATGGAATTGCTCAACGGAAATCAGGTGGGAAGCATCAGCGTAATGCAAATGTTTCCCTGGTTTGGAACCTTGAAACTAGCCAAAGACGAAGCTTCGCTAATGGCAAAGGCTCAATTTTCCTTGTTTCAGGAGAGCAAAGCCGGACTTTTTTACAATGTAAAAACGAGCTGGTACCAGTTGGCAAAATACAAACGAGGAATTTTGCTTATCAACCAGAACATTGCCCTGCTCGAATCGATCGAAAAACTTGCGCTGGTTAAGTTTCAGTCGCCTGCCGGAAGTTCTTCGGGTTCTTCTTCAGGTTCCGGAATGCAGGGGACACCTTCTGCAACCGGAAATGCCAGTGGAATGGGAAGCATGAACAATCAGCCTGCTGTTTCCAATCAGCCGCAACCGAAATCCAATATGTCTTCAGAAGCTTCAGGAGGAATGGGTTCCAAATCAACCGGATTGGCAGATGTTCTGCGGATCAGGATGGAAATCCTCGATCAGAAAAACCAGTTGTCATCGCTGATAGATCAGCTAAAAACCGAGGAAGCCAATTTTAATTCGCTGTTGAACCGTGATCAAAATATTGAAATTGAAATTCCGGACTCGTTGGAAATGGAAACACTTTCAGTATCGGCATTGGCGGTGGCTGATAGTATTTTGAGCAACAATCCCATGCTGGCTATGCTAGATGCGGAAGGGCAAGCTTATTCCGCGATGGCTGATAAAGCGCGTAAAATGGGTTTGCCAATGGTGGGCGTCGGTGTCAATTACATGGTTATTCAGAAGCAGGCAGGAAATATGTCGATGATGAATGGTAGCGATATGGTGATGCCGATGGTGAATTTCACCATCCCGATTTACCGTAAAAAATACACGGCCATGCAAAAAGAGGCCAACTACTTACAGGAATCAACCATCCTGAAAACGGTTGAAATGAAAAACATGCTTTTGCTTGAGTACCGCCAATTGGTTCAGAACTACAGCGATGCTGAACGCCGAGTGGAACTTTACAAGGAACAGTCCGATCTGGCTAAAAGAACATCCAATCTTTTGCTGGCAGGTTTCACTTCAACCGGGACCGACTTTGAAGAAATTTTACGCATTCAGTATAAAGTTCTGGAATACGGATTGAAACACATCGAAGCGGTTGCCGATTACAATACGGCAGTGGCAAAGGCTGAAAAACTAATGAATACCTCAATTATTAATAAAATCAACAATGAAGACAACTAATATATTTTCGAACAAATACCTGAGAGGTGGTTTACTGATTGCTTCCGGGCTGCTTCTGGGATGGATTTTCTTCCATAATTCGGCTCCTGAAATGGCGGAAAAAACAGCTGAAATTCACGATCATGAAGCTGAAGGACACGATGTATGGACTTGTTCAATGCACCCGCAAATCAGGAAAGACGAGCCAGGCGACTGCCCTATTTGTGGCATGGATTTAATTCCGTTGCTCAAATCAGATGCAGTTATGGATGATCAGGCCATTGAAATGAGCGAATCGGCCCTGAAATTGGCAGAGGTTCAAACTTCGGTTGTAACGCGCGGAAATGTCTCAAAGGAGGTCAGACTGTACGGAAAAATTCAGGCTGACGAACGGTTGCTGAAAACTCAAACCGCCCATATTCCGGGTCGTATTGAGCAATTGCTGGTAAACGTTACCGGCGAAAATGTCAGAAAAGGACAACTGATTGCCAAAGTCTATTCGCCTGAATTGCTCACTGCTCAAAAGGAGTTGCACGAAGCATTGACAATGGCCGATAAATATCCTGCCATGCTCGATGCGGCGCGCGAAAAGCTTCGTTTGTGGAAACTCAATGATCAGCAAATTACGGACATTGAAAAATCAGGCAAAGTAAGCACCGTCTTCGATGTCTTTGCAACAACATCAGGCATTGTAGCCAACCGAAAAGTGAATACCGGCGACTACGTGTCAACTGGTGATGTACTTTTCGAAATGACAGATTTGTCAAGGGTTTGGGCGCTTTTTGATGCCTATGAATCGGATCTGTCGTGGATTTCACGGGGCCAGAATCTGGAATTTACCGCACAGGCCATTCCCGGAAAAACCTTCAGCGGAAAAATCACCTTTATCGATCCGGTGGTTGATGCGTCCTCCCGAATTACCAAAGTGCGCGTGGAAGTGCCAAATCCGGGCATGCAATTTAAGCCTGAAATGTTTGTAAACGGGATTATTAAGTCGCAACAGGCCGGTTCAGGCGACGAGTTGATTATCCCACAATCTTCTGTTTTGTGGACAGGAACCCGTTCTGTTGTGTATGTGAAGTTGCCCGGTGCCGACCATCCGACTTTCAAAATGCGCGAGATCACTCTTGGCAGTTCGATGAAAGACAGCTATTTGGTGATGGATGGATTGGCCGAAGGGGAGGAAATTGTGACCAACGGAACCTTTAGTGTGGATGCCGCCGCCCAACTGGCCGGAAAAACGAGTATGATGAACCCCTCCGAAAGTGAGGGCTTCACTTTGAGTGAAACCCTCACTAAACTACAATTCAAAGTTTTCGGAGAATGCGAGATGTGCAAAGACCGGATTGAAACGGCTGCGAAAACAGTTTCAGGAGTAAAAAATGCGGAGTGGAATGCCGAAAAACAAATGCTTCATGTGGAGTTCGAAGAGGCTAAAACCAATTCAGACACCATTCAAAAAGCCATAGCGGCTGTTGGCCATGACACTGAAAAGTATAAAGCGCCGGACGATGTTTACAAAAAGCTTCCGGAGTGCTGTTTATACCGAAAATAAGAATAATCGATCTGCTAGCACAGCTGATTTACTCTGCGGGTGACCTTTGAACCACCCGCAGAGTATAAGAGTTAAACCTTTTTCGCTAGAATCGTATAAGTTTATTCACCGTTTAAAACTTTAAAAAAATGAGTTATTATATCAGTAAAAAAATAGACGCCACTTTCGAACAGGCTATTGATGAGGTAAAAGAGGCATTGGCAATTCAAGGTTTTGGTGTGTTATCCGAAATTAACATGCACGAAAAACTGAAAGAAAAACTGGATGTTGATTTCAGAAGATATGTCATTCTGGGAGCTTGCAATCCTGCTTATGCTTACAAAGCGCTGCAAAAGGAAGACAAGATTGGGACGATGCTCCCGTGCAACATCGTTGTTCAGGAATTGGGCAAAAATGAAATCGAAGTGTCTGCCGTTGATCCGGTTGCTTCTATGATGGTCATTGAAAACCCAGATCTTGCCAAAATTGCCCGCGAAATAAAGGTGAAGCTCGAACGGGTTATTGAATCATTGCATTCCGGCGTGGAATCGTTCGGATTGGTATAACGATGTTATTAGAGCAGCTGGCCTGATATATACTCCTATGTCTCGAAAGGAAATGAAGTCTTTGAAAAAGCGAAGGGGAAAAGTTGTGACTGTTGCGAACACGATGTCACACTCTAAAAATATGGGATTCATGTAAATTATTTCCAAAATTGTGTAAAGTTTTTTTGGTCAGGGTAATCATCTTTATCGTCTTTAAAATTAAATGTTTCACCTTAAAACAGAAAACGCATGAAAGCAAGTGATTTTAATTTTTACGGACACGAAGACAATAAAATCAGCAACCAAATGGATTACTTCCATGTCGATGCCAAGGACAATCTTCAGGAAAATAGTTTTCAAGTAGAAAACAGTTATCAATGCAAAATAAAATGCGAGGGCAACAAAGTGTATCACAAGCCTGGGTACTGTCCTGACTGTAATATGAAACTTGTTTCCCTGAATAAAAACCATAATCAGCATTGATTTGAATGACTTTGGATTATCTGCATTGAATAATTACATTAAAAAAACACAATAGAAAAGCAAACCAATTAAAAAAAGAAACATATCATGATGGACGGAATGAATAATGGCTGGGGAATGGAAAATGGCTTGGGCTGGGGATTAATCATCGTTATTGCGATCCTTGTTGTGGTTATTGGAATTTATATGAAACTAAGAAAAAGGTAAAATACTGATGCCGGAATTTTAAATAATATCGCAGTAATTGGCTAATTTTTTCAACTATGAATTTCTACATCAGGAATATGGTTTGTAACCGTTGCAACATGGCGGTGCAGCAGATATTCGAAAGTCTGGGATACCCGCCGCTCCGAATTTCACTGGGCAATGTGGAAACAACAAACCCAATTGCAGGCGAAGATCTGGAAAAACTCCGAGAATCGCTGTTGAGTTATGGATTCGAATTGATTGACGATAACAAAAGCCAGATGATCGAAAAAATCAAAAATACTGTTGTTCAATCCATTCACCACAGCAACGAAGACCTGAAAATAAACTATTCAGAATACATCGAATCGCATCTGAACCGGGATTACTCCTATTTAAGCAGCCTTTTTTCAGAAATAGAAGGTACTACCATCGAAAAATACATCATTCTCCAGAAAATTGAACGGGTAAAAGAATTGCTGGTTTACGACGAACTCACACTGAGTGAAATTGCCTACAAAATGGGATACAGCAACGTGGCTTATTTATCGAACCAGTTTAAAAAGGTGACCGGATTAACGCCCAGTCACTTCAAGCAGGTAAAAGAAAACAAGCGAAAACCTTTGGACGAAGTCTGAACCTAAAAATCTTATAAATACTTCCGGAAAAATCATAACAAGCACCCGGTTTCCACACTTTAACTTTGATGTAAAAAAAAGACATGGAAACTTCAGTAAAAAAGAACTTCCCGGTTACGGGGTTAACCTGCGCGTCATGCGCCATAAGCGTAGAGAGCATGCTGAAAGCTCAAAAAGGGGTGCTCAATGCTTCCGTTAACTACGCGAACTCATCAGCCTGGGTCGAATACACGCCCGAAACAGCCTCTGTCAGCGATTTCAAATCGGCCATTCAGTCAATTGGTTACGACTTATTGATCGAAGACGAAGGCCATGACCATCAGGAGGAAATGCAACAGGCACATTTCAAAAAACTCAAAACCAATACCGTTTGGGCATCGATACTGGCATTTCCGGTGGCGATAATTGCCATGTTCATGATGAATATTCCCTATGCCAACTGGATCATGTTCCTGCTGGCAACGCCAGTAATAGGCTGGTTTGGCCGAAGCTTTTTCATCAATGCTTATAATCAGGCCAAACACGGCAAGGCAAACATGGATACGCTGGTTGCATTAAGTACCGGAATCGCATGGTTATTCAGCACCTTCAGCACCATTTTTCCTGAATTCTGGCACGATCGCGGCCAACATGCCCATGTTTACTTTGAGGCATCTGCCGTAATAATCGCATTCATCCTCTTGGGTAAAGTGCTCGAAGAAAGGGCCAAATCGAATACTTCTTCGGCCATAAAAAAGCTGATCGGGTTACAACCGAATACAGTCAATCTGATTCGGGAGAATGGCCAGGAAATGGAAATACCTATTTCGCAGGTAGTTATAGGTGATAAAATTCGTGTTAAGCCCGGAGAAAAAATCCCTGTGGACGGTGAAATCACTTCCGGTTCATCATTTATCGACGAAAGCACCATTACAGGAGAATCACTTCCGGTTGAAAAGGAAAAGGGCGGAAAGGTCTTTGCCGGAACCATCAACCAGAAAGGAAGTTTTGCCTTTGTAGCTCAAAAGGTTGGCGGCGAAACCATTCTGGCACAGATCATTAAAATGGTTCAGCAGGCGCAGGGAAGCAAACCTCCGGTTCAAAAGCTGGTCGATCAGATTGCTGGAATATTTGTTCCGGTGGTGATGGCAATTTCCGTAGTAACCTTTATAATCTGGATGATTTTAGGCGGTGAAGATGCCATTACGCAAGCATTGTTGGCGATGGTTTCGGTACTGGTAATTGCCTGTCCGTGTGCATTGGGACTTGCAACTCCCACCGCCATTATGGTGGGCATGGGCAAAGGCGCCGAAAACGGAATCCTGATTAAAGATGCCGAAAGCCTCGAATTGGCATACAAAGTGAACGCCATCATTCTCGATAAAACCGGCACCATTACCGAAGGGAAACCTGTCGTAACCGATATCGTCTGGAATATTCCTGAAGCAGATCAGGCAGAACTGGAAAAAATCCTTTTTACCATCGAATCGCAATCGGAACATCCATTGGCAGAAGCAGTAACTGCTACATTGAAAACCATTTCAGGCAAACAAATTGCCCTCGACAAATTTGAGAGTATTACCGGAAAGGGAGTTGTAGCCAGTTTTGGCGATCATGTTTATCTGGTGGGCAATCAAAAGCTGCTGGATGATTATCAGTTAAATCTTCCTGAAGAAAGTTCAGCCAAAATCAAAACCTGGCAGAATGAAGCAAATACGGTGGTGTGTTTTGCACGCGATACTGAACTTCTGGCAATCATTGCGATCGCCGATAAAATTAAAGAGACTTCGGCACAAGCCATTGCCGATCTTCAAAATCAGGGCATTGAGGTTTATATGCTCACCGGAGACACTGTACAAACTGCGAAAGCGGTGGCACAGAAAGTCGGTTTGAAGAACTTCAAAGCCGAAGTGATGCCATCGGACAAAGCTGATTCTATCAAAGAATTGCAAAATCAGGGGAAAGTGGTGGCGATGGTTGGCGACGGCATCAACGATTCGCACGCACTGGCACAGGCTGATGTGAGCATCGCCATGGGAAAAGGCTCCGACATTGCGATGGATGTGGCCAAAATGACGATCATTTCCTCCGATCTTCAGCTCATCTCCAAAGCAATCCGGTTATCGAAACTGACTGTCAATACCATTCATCAGAATTTGTTCTGGGCTTTCATTTACAACCTGATCGGTATTCCCGTCGCTGCCGGAATTTTATTCCCCATCTGGGGTTTCATGCTCAACCCGATGATTGCCGGAGCGGCGATGGCGCTGAGTTCGGTGTCGGTGGTAAGCAATAGTTTACGACTGAAATTCAAGAATTTGAATATAAAATAGTTGTCAATGTTATCAATGTTATAATAATTTCATAAACTCAAAAAAATGGAAACGTTAAAATTTAAAACAAATGTAAATTGTGGCGGATGTATTGCCACAGTAACCCCTCACCTGAATCAGGTAAAAGGTATTGTGAAATGGAGTGTAGATACTACAAATCCAATGAAAGTATTGACTGTTGAAACTTCAGGACTTGATGCTAACGTGATTGTTGAAACACTGAAAAATGCAGGCTATAAAGCGGATTTAATGGATTCGGAATAAGTCCGGCAATTAACAAATTACCGAATAGCTTGTTTAACTGAAAAACAAAACGATTTAAACATGTTGCGCGATATTCGTACCAATTATCAGAAATTTGAATTGACTGAAGGTACAGTTGATAAAGACCCTGTTCGTCAGTTAGAATTATGGCTGACCGATGCCATTACCAGCCAAAAATCAGATCCTACAGCGATGATTGTATCTACCATTGATCAGGAAGGAAATCCTGATTCGAGAGTGGTACTTTTGAAGGAAATAAAATCAGATGGATTGATTTTTTTTACCAACTACAATAGCATAAAAGGGCAACAAATAATTGCCAATCAGCATATTTCGGTCGTATTCTTTTGGCCTGAACTGGAAAGACAGGTACGGATTAAGGGTAAAGCTGAAAAAATCAGCGAAGAGGATTCTGAATCATATTTCCTGTCCAGACCTTTGGAAAGCCAGTTGGGTGCCTGGGCATCGCCACAAAGCCAAATTATCGAAAACCGGAAGGTTCTCGATGATAACTACACCCATTTCAGGCAGTATTTTGAAACCCATGAAATAAAAAAACCACCTCACTGGGGTGGTTTCCTAATTCGTCCTGAATATTTTGAATTCTGGCAGGGACGCTCAAACAGGCTGCACGACCGGATTGTATTCTGCCGGGAAGATCACAATTGGACCATTTATCGTCTTGCCCCCTAAAAACTGCCGATTTAACTAATCTGCACTTTCGCAGCCGAATGTCTGAACCTTGTCAGGAATAAATCCAAAGTCCATAGCACCAGAGAAGCAGTCAAGATAAGATAAGCCATTGTAGGAATAGACGAAAACATTCCGGTTACAGTTTGCCAGAGGTTTGAAACAGGTTTAGTATCAATCTTTTGTAAGGATCCGGTAACAGTTGACCAAAGTCCCGGTTCTTTTACTGTTGAACTTTCAGGGCTCGACATTATTACATAAACCACCATAAAAACAAAGGCAGCAATCAAAATAATCCAGGTTCGTTTGCTGATAACCGGTTGATAATCCTCAAGCAAAGTGTGTTTTTGAACGGCGGCCTCTGCCTGAATCCGATCCATCACTTTCAAAGTGAAACCTTTTGATGGCGAATCGATGCTGATTTCCTTTATCAGCTGTTCGAATTGTTTATCTATCTTGTTCATAGAAGTGTGTATATTTCTTCGTGTAACATTTCGTGCAAAAGTGAATACATTCGTTTTCGTGCGCGATGAATCTTTACTTTTATATTGCTGACTGTAAGTCCGGTAATTACACTTATCTCATCCATCGATTGATTCTCGTAATAATAGAGTGTAACCAAAACCTGATCGTCTTCCGGAAGTTTTCCAAGCGCGATGCTCAAATACTTTTCCTGATCTTCCTTTTTCGTTTCGCTGAAATAATCGTGCATTCTCATTTCATCCTGATCAGAAATCCGCTGATCCTCGAGCGATGAAAACTGAATTCTGCGTTTGCGCAATTCAGAAATACATGCATTATAAGTAATACTGTACAACCATGTCGAAAATTTCGATTTACCTTCGTAAGTATCCAGTTTTTGATAAGCTTTTACGAAGGTATCCTGCGCCATTTCTTCTGCCTCTTCGGTTTTCTTCAGTAATTTTAATGCCAACGAATATACCAAATTCTGGTACCGATCAACCAGTGCCGAGAATGCAGCCACATTGCCTTTTCTGACCGCTTCAATGTAGTATAAATCGTCTGTTTTATTCATCACTAAACCAATAGACGAACTTTTTCGAATCCGGTTACAAAATCGAATTAAAATTACAAAAAAGTTTTCCGGTTTTATTTGTAACCGCGACAAAACCCTTGCGTCATAACAGCAAGTTTGAAAACAATTAAACACTTAAAATCGAATATTATGCAAGTAGAAACTTTAGGAGTATTAATACCGTTCGCCTTTTTCTTGCTGGTTTTTGCATCATTGTATGTACACCTTACCACCAGAAATAAAGAACGGTTAGCCATGATCGAAAAAGGAGTGAGCCCTGAAATGTTCACCCAAAAACCTGAACCAAAATCGGGTTACGGAAACTTTAAGTTTGGTTTGTTCCTGATAGGCATTGCCATTGGTATTGTTGCCGGTTATTTTCTTATGGAAGCCGGCATGGACGAAGGTGCGGCCTATTTTTCAATGATTTTCCTCTTTGGCGGAATTGGATTAGTAGTTTCTTTCCTCCTGCAGAAAAGATTTGAAGAAAAATAATTTTTACTT
>JAHEYU010000004.1:0-43709 GCA_023251435.1 Bacteroidota bacterium | reverse complement strand
TTTTTACTTCATCTTCCTGTTAACTGTCTTTCGCACTGATGCTTTTCTTAAGCCGATATCAGTTTGAAAGACAGTTTTTTATTATCAGGTTAGCTATGTTTCACATACCAGCAGGCATAAAAACACATTGAGCCAGCATCTTTTTTGTATTTTAGTGGAAATTTTAAGCAAAATGACCAACGAAAATATCCTGAAGAGAATTACAGAATTGCGTTCAGTACTTGAAGATCACAATCATCGCTATTATATTTTATCACAGCCGGTTATAAGCGATCAGGAGTTTGATATGCTCCTGAAAGAACTCGAAAAACTGGAGGCCATAAATCCTGATTTTTTCGATCCAAACTCTCCTACTCAGCGCGTCGGCAGCGACTTGAACAAAGAATTTGAACAGGTCAGGCATCAATATCCGATGCTTTCGCTATCCAATTCGTATTCGGAAGAAGAATTGCGCGATTTTGACCAGAAAATCAAAAAACTGACTGATCAGTCTTTCGAATACATCTGTGAACTGAAATACGATGGAACTTCCATCAGTTTGCGCTATAAAAACGGACTGCTCGATAAAGCAATTACCCGTGGCGACGGGACTTTCGGTGACGATGTAACTGCCAATGTGCGAACAATCAGAACTATTCCGTTAAAGCTAAAAGGAACAAATTTTCCTGATGAATTTGAAATACGAGGCGAAATTCTGTTGCCGTTTACCGAGTTTGAACGCATTAATGAACAGCGCGCTGAAGATGGGGAACAAGTATTTGCAAATGTGAGGAATGCGGCTTCAGGAACTTTAAAATCGCAGAAATCGTCGGTAGTTGCTGAACGTAAGCTTGATGCATATTTTTACTATTTATTGGGTGAAAACCTACCTTTTAACGGCCATCTGGGAAACCTACAGGCCGCCCGCGAATGGGGTTTTAAAATTTCTCCGGATACCGAAAAATGCACCAATATTGACGAAGTAATCGCTTTTATCAGGAAATGGAATCAAAAACGCTTCGATTTGCCCGTTGCAACCGATGGAATTGTAATTAAAGTAGATTCGCTAAGTTTGCAGCAATATCTTGGAACTACTGCAAAATCACCACGTTGGGCCATCGCATACAAATACAAAGCCGAACAGGCAAGCACTATTCTGCAATCGGTCTCTTATCAGGTCGGACGAACCGGAGCAGTAACTCCGGTGGCCAATCTTGATCCGGTTCTGCTGGCTGGAACTACCGTAAAACGGGCTTCACTGCACAATGCCGACATTATCAAAAATCTTGATTTGCATCTGGGCGACACCGTTTTTGTTGAAAAAGGTGGTGAAATAATTCCAAAAATAGTGGGTATCGATCATGGTTCGCGACACCCAATGGCACAAGCGGTTGATTTTATTAAATACTGTCCGGAATGTGGCACTTCATTGATACGAAATGAAGGAGAAGCGGCTTTTTATTGCCCCAACGAAGATGGCTGCCCGCCACAAATCAAAGGAAAAATGGAGCATTTCATCAGCAGGAAAGCAATGAATATTGACGGACTTGGGGCTGAAACCATTGACCTGATATACAATGAAGGTCTGATAAGAAATATTGCCGACCTTTACGATTTGCGGAAAGAACAAATCAGTAAGCTGGAGCGTTTGGGCGACAAATCGGCTGAACGCATCCTTAAAAGCCTCGACGAATCGCGCCAAATTCCTTTTGAAAAAGTACTATTCGCGCTTGGAATTCGTTTTGTTGGAGAAACTGTGGCTAAAATTTTGGCGCATCGGTTAATTACTATCGAGAGACTTGAAAACGCAAATCTGGAAGAATTAACTGCCATCGACGAAATTGGCGGACGTATAGCCGAAAGTGTACGCCTTTATTTTTCGAATCCGCAACATATCCGTTTGCTGGAGCGGTTAAAAGAAAAAGGGCTGCAAATGAAACTTGACGAAGAAAGTATTGCCAATCGTTCTGAAAAACTTCAGGGATTAAATATCATTATTTCAGGCACTTTCGAAAAGAACTCGCGGGACGAACTGAAGAAAATGATTGAACAGAATGGCGGAAAGAATGTAAGTTCAATATCAAAGAATACCAATTACATGTTGGCCGGAAACAATATTGGGCCCAGCAAGCTCGAAAAAGCTGAAAAGCTGAATATCCCGATTATCTCTGAAGATGACTTTCTGAAGATGATCGACTAAAAGTGACAGATTATTATTTTATTGAGGTTTTTTGTGTCAATCTAAAACTTTTAGCAATTTCAAACATCGAAAAACAAACGAATTGTTATTTTTGCACAAAATTATGGGATTAAAATCAAAAATTGCCAAACGGATATTGAGTTCAAAAATGAGCTCTGTTTCCAGAGAAAAAAAGGTTTTTAACCTAGATTCGGCCAAGTCTGCCGGAATCCTTTGGGAAATTGATCAACAGGAATCGTTTAACCTGATTGAAAAAGAGCTCAAAAAGGCAGGTGTCAAAACCGTTGGGTTGTGCTACTCGCCACTTAAAAAGGTTGCTATTCCTGATGAAATTAATGGTTTTACGAGAAAGCAAACGAGCTGGAGCGAGGTTCCCAAAATTGATATAGCAGAAGATTTTATACATCAGAAATTTGACATTTTAATTGATTTAACCGGACAGAAGCATTTTCCGATCGCATATATAACAGCTTTATCGGAAGCGGCGTTTAAAGTTGGATATGCTGGTAGTTCGCCAAACTATTTTGATTTGAATATTGAATTTCAGGAAAGACCTGAAACAAGCCAGTTGACCGAACAAATTTTATACTATTTAAAAAGAATAAATAAAACGACGATAGAATGACACATCCATTTACAGGAGCCGGAGTTGCATTAATTACTCCTTTTAATGAAGATAAAAGCGTTGATTACAGCGCGTTGGAAAGATTAGTTGAAGATCAGATTTCAGGAGGAATTGATTATCTGGTGGTACTCGGAACTACTGCTGAAACTCCTGCCCTTTCGGAAGCTGAAAAAAAGGAAATCGTACGCTTTGTGATTGAAAAGAATGCCGGCCGCCTGAAAATTGTTGTCGGAATGGGCGGAAATAACACAACCGGACTGGTACAAACTATACAGAACACTGATTTTAATGGTGTTGATGCGATTCTTTCGGTTACTCCATATTACAACAAACCAACACAAGAAGGTCTTTTTCAGCATTTTAAAATGGTTGTCGAAGCTTGTCCGGTTCAAATCATTCTTTACAATGTTCCCGGACGTACCGGAGTAAATATGGATGCCGACACCACTTTACGAATTGCCAATTTATCTGATAAAGTGGTTGCAATTAAAGAAGCTTCGGGTGATCTGGTCCAATTTGCAAAAATCATAAATAATGCTCCTGCTCACTTTAAATTAATTTCCGGAGATGATGGCTTAACTCTGCCGTCGGTTGTAATTGGCTCTATTGGAGTTATATCAGTTATTGCCAATGCATTACCAAATAAATTAAGCGAACTTACCCATGCATCCATTTCGGGAAATATTACTTTGGCCAGCCAGCTTCATTTACAAATAGGCGAAATGCTGAAATTAATTTTCAGGGAAGGAAACCCCGGAGGAGTAAAAGCTTTGATGAAAATGATGGGAAAGGTAAAAAATCAGTTGCGATTGCCGCTGGTTCAGGTTTCTGAATCAACCTACAACATGATTGATAGCGAATTAAAGAAAATATAATAATTATTGATTCAATGTATTTTGGCGAATGATTTAGAATTCAACACTAACATTTTCCCTCCTGACAAGAGACAAATTCGTACTGAAAAGTTGTATGACTTATACCGAAACGGCTGTTTAACAGTCGTTTCGCATTTTCAGTAATTAATTGAGTATCCGCGACCAGAAAATTTTCGGTCAAAACCAGATGAGCTTCAAAATAAATCTGATGATCAGATAGTTGCCACAAATGAACATGATGAACTCCACCAATTTCAGGAATCTCTTTCAGTATCGCCACCACCTCCTGCTGCTGAATTTCAGGCGGGGCAAACTGCATTAGTATCCCGACACTTTCTTTCAGAATTTTAAATGTATGTACGAAAATATAAATGCTGATTAGTACTGTTACTACCGGATCGATCCAGTAAACCTCGAATAACCAGATAAATACGGCTCCAATCATTACAGCCACCGAAGTTAGTGCATCGCCTATCAGGTGCAGATATGCAGCCCTGATATTCAGATTTTCCTCTTTATTGTGATGAAGAATCAATACTGAAAGACCGTTTGCAACAAAACCCAGAAATCCCAGTCCCAGCATCCAGATATAATCAACTTCTTTTGGATTCATAAACCTTTTTCCGGCCTCAATTAGTAAATAAACAGAAATGGCTATCAAGGTAATCGCATTGATAAAAGCCGCCAGTATTTCAGCTCTTTTGTAGCCAAAAGTTGATTGAAGAGTTTGTGGCTTCATTCCGATTCGGTGCGCCAAATAGGCCAGAATCACAGAAATTACATCGCTCAGGTTATGAAGTGCATCCGAAATGAGGGCCAAACTGCCTGATATAATTCCGCCCGCAAACTGGCCAATGGTAATAATTCCGTTCAAAATAACCGTGATGGCCAGATTTCTTGAAGTATGCTGATGATGAGACATTCGTTTTATAATTCAAAGTTTATCAAAAGTAGCTTTTATGCGTTTATCAACAAGTTTTTGAATCAACGTTCAAGCATACACATATACTTTTATTTGTGTCGCATCAAGAATATTTATAAATTCAATGCAACATTCAATTTAAGCATTCGTCTTTCAAACAGTAAACAATCCGAAATAGGTGGAAACACAGTACCAAAACATTCATCACGACCTGGTTGAAAGGTGCCGGAAAGGAGACACAAAAGCACAATTTGAGCTTTATAAAGTGTATTATAAACCCATGTACAATGTGTGTTTACGCATGGTTGGCTCGCAGGTTGACGCTGAAGATGTGATGCAGGAAGCCTTTTTGAATGCGTTTACTAAAATCGACACCTATCAGGGAGTTGTTAGTTTTGGCGCCTGGCTTAAAAAAATTGTGATCAACCGTTCATTGGATTATCTAAAAAAACGAAAAGTAAAATTTGAAGAGCTGAATGAGAAAATTCCTGATGAAGAACCTGTTTCAATAGATATTTCAGAAATTCAGATGGAAAAACTAAAAAATGCAATTCAACAATTACCCGATGGGTACCGGGTCGTTCTAAGTCTTTATTTACTTGAAGGATTTGATCATGAGGAAATTGCACAAATATTGGGAATCAGCAATGTTTCGTCGCGATCGCAATATATGAGAGCCAAACTCAAACTTAGGGAGATGTTACACAAAGAGGAATTGTTTGAATACAACTAAAAATGACTGTCATGAAAGATGAACTGGAAAGATTAATCTCAAATAACCGACATTCTATTCAGGATGAAGAACCACTGGAAGGACATTTTGAGCGATTTGAAGCTAGACTTCAGAAGGCGTCGAAACCAACCCGGGTTATCAATTTCAGGCCTATATTGAAGATTGCCGCAATTGTAATATTTGTGCTGTTGGCTGGTAATCAGACCCGAATGTGGTTTTTTCCTGAAAAAGAAGAATCGCTCTCACTGGGTTCAATTTCGGAAGAATACCGCGAAGTTGAATTCTATTATACAAATGCCATTCAGGTGGGCATGAATCAATGGGAAAAGCTTAGCAGCGAAGGATTTGTATCCGAATCGGAACAAAAAATGATGCAAACAGAGCAACAGGAATTTGATCTTATGTATCAGCAACTTCAGGAAGAATTAAAAGCAAACCCAAACGACGAACGTGTTATTAACGCCATGCTCGAATACTATCAGGCAAGGATGAATGTAATATCAATGATTATTAACAAATTACAAGAAGTAAAACAACTAAAAAACAATAAAAGCCATGAAATCGAAATTTAAACTCACAATTGCCCTGCTGCTGCTTTCAACCATGCTGGTTAGTGCTGCAGGAGCTGAATACTCAAAAAATGTAAGAAAAGCCTGGCCCAAAAGTGGTGTAACAACATTGAAAGTATCCAATAAATTCGGTGAAATAAAAATCAATGACATGGGCGGTGATTCTGTTACGATTAAAGTCGTAATTACTGTCGAAAATCAGACCGGAAACAAGGCAAAAGAACTGATGGACATGATTAATATTGACTTTGAGAAATCAGGCGGATTGGTGAGTGCAACAACCAGTATTGATGACAATTTCAAAAGCAGGCAATCGTTCACAATTGATTACCTGATTAACATTCCAAAGGACCGGGATATGGATGTTACCAACCGCTATGGCAATGTAATTATCAATGAGCTGGTTGCAAAAGGAACCTTCAATGTTAGCTATGGAAATTTTACCGCGGGCGATTTAAAAGCTCCGACAGGAAATCCGATTAATGTTGTGGTTAGTTATGGAAAAGCTGACATAGAGTCGATTAACAATGCAAAAATGGAATTTAATTATTCCAAACTATATGCCGGAGAAATTGCACAACTTGAACTTGACACGAAATATTCGACAGTCAACCTGCACAAAACCAATAATTTGACCTTGAACTCGAAATACGATGGAATTAATATCGACGAAGTTGACAAGCTGAAATCCATATCGAAATACACCAACTATAAAATTGGGTTGCTTACCGGAAGTTTTGATCTCGACACCGGTTATGGATCGGTGAGGATTGGCAAAGTAGATTCGAAATTCGAAAAAATTCAGATTGCAAACAGCTACGGTGGTATTAATATTGGCCTAAACGAATTGAATTACAAGCTTAAAACAGATTGCAGTTATTGCGATGTAAATTATCCTGCTGAACGATACAAAGGCAATAGAATAAAAGATAATCAACGGTTTTCTCTCGATGGAAATGTTGGTACCGGCGGTGGATCAGTTACAATTACCAGCAAGTATGGTGGTGTAAAACTAATGGAATAATAAAAGAGGAAGCAGTGGTCAGCAACTGTTTTCAGTCACAGGAACAAAGAAAACCATGAATCGAATATCGGTTCATGGTTTTTTATTTTCTATATTTAGAATCAAATTCTAAATGGTGAAAAAAGCAATTCAACTGGTAGCATTCAACATTCCTTATCCACCCGATTATGGCGGGGTAATAGATATTTTCTACAAAGTTAAAGCACTTGCTGAATGTGGCATTTCTGTTTACCTGCATTGTTTCGAATACGATCGTCCGCAGGCTCCGGAGCTCGAAAAGTACTGCGCGAAGGTTTATTACTATTCCAGGAAGAATGGAATTCGCTACCAGTTGTCATCTAAACCATACATTGTAATTACAAGAGTTAATGATCAATTATTAAACAACTTATACACAAATAAACATCCAATAATATTCGAAGGACTGCATACCTGTTTCTATCTTGATCATCCGAAGTTAACAGACCACCTCCGACTGGTGAGAACCCACAACATTGAACACGATTACTACCTGAATTTATACAAATCGGAACCGAATTTATTCAGAAAAATATTTTTCAGAATGGAAGCGTGCAAGCTGAAAATATATGAGAGTGTGCTAAAAAATGCTTCGCACCTGCTTTGTATTTCGCCCAACGACAACTTTTATTTCGACCACAATTACGGCCATTCGCATTTCATCCCGGCTTTTCATCCTTTCAGCCAGATTAAATCAAAATCTGGTCGCGGAAAATATATCCTGTTTCACGGAAATTTGTCGGTTTCAGAAAACATACGGGCAGTTGAATATCTACTTGCCAATGTTTTCAGCAAAATAAACCTACCGGTCATAATTGCAGGTAAAAATCCAACTGCACAATTGTCGCAAAAAATCAGTCAATACCAACATATTCAACTGGTTTCGAATCCGGAAAATGAACAGATGGAAAATTTGATTCAGTATGCACACATTAGTTTGCTTCCCACATTTCAGGATACCGGCTTAAAACTAAAGTTGCTGGCTTCACTTTTCTCTGGGCGGTTTTGTATTGCCAATACGCCGATGATACATAAAACCGGACTCGAACACCTTTGTTATCTGGCAGATACACCGAAAGAAATGATTGACACAATCAACAAATTGTTTGATCAGGATTTCACTTCAGAAGAAATAGAAAAGCGAAGATTAATTTTGGAAGACGCCTTTTCGAACCATCAAAATGCAATGAAAATCATTCGGTTACTGGAGGAATAGTCTACTTTCCCTTTGCCGCTCTCTTTTTCATTACCCCGCGGTTAACAGGTTTTGTTTTTCTGGGTTTCCGTTCACCGGGACCGCCCAGATTTACTTTTCTGTTTTTCTCCTTTTTCTCGTGAAAAGCCCCCTGCGAATCAGTGATGGCATTGGGTTTTCCGAGATAATCCTTGTCAAATAATACCGGTCGTTCTTCATCCGTAAAGATGTTTGAAACTGTCAGTCCATCCGGAAGTGGTTTTTCGTGTAAAGGCCGACTCATAAACCTTTCTATTTCCGAAAGGAATTTCGACTCAACATCGTTCACAAAAGTGATAGCGATTCCGGCCTTTTCGGCACGGCCGGTTCTGCCTGTTCGATGGATATAATCTTCAGGAATTTCAGGAGTATCGAAATTAATAACATGCGAGATATCAGCAATATCAAGACCTCGTGAAGCCACATCCGTCGAAATTAACATTCGTGAAGTTCCGCTTCTGAATCGCTCAAGCGCATTGATCCTGAAATTTTGCGATTTGTTGGAATGCAGAACACCAATCTGATCGGGAAAAACAGGATCGAGCAATTCGAATATCCGGTCGGCCAATTGTTTAGTCGAAACAAAAATCAGTACCCGCTGAAATACTTCCGTATCGGACAGCAAATTTTCGAGCAGGGTTATTTTGGTGAAAAAATTTGGAACGGCATAATAATATTGCGAAATCTGCTCCAGCGGAGTTCCCTGACTTTGAATTTCAATGGTTTCAGGATCGTAAAAATAGTTATCAATCAGTGCAGCAACATCTTCTGTTAAAGTTGCCGAGAACATCAGATTCTGACGTTTTACCGGCAAACTATCCAAAAAATTCATCAGTTGCGGACGGAAGCCCAGATTAAGCATCTCATCTACTTCGTCGATCACCAATTTTTGAATGGATTTTACCCGCAAAACGCCGGTATAAACCAAATCGACCAAACGGCCCGGAGTTGCAACAACAATATCCATCCCATTGTAAACTACCTGTTTCTGGGTATTGATATTCGTTCCGCCATAAACTCCCACAACCCTTACCGTCATGTATTTAGCAAGCTTTTCTATTTCGCCGACCACCTGCAAAACCAATTCGCGGGTAGGGACCACAATTAAAATCCGGGGATGCTTCTGATCCGAATATTTAAGCTGACGAAGTATTGGCAGCAGATATGCAAAGGTTTTACCGGTACCGGTTTGCGCAATTCCAACAGCATCGCGGCCCGACATTACTGCCGGGTATACTTTCTCCTGAATGGGCGTTGGACTAACAAAACCCATATCAATCAATGCATTAAGCAGCGGAGTATTTAAGTTTAATTCCTGAAAAGTCACGTTTAAATGTATTTATTCGCTGCAAAGGTAGTTTAAAAAGTGTTCAGTCCCAGTGTACAGTCGCAGTGAACAGAAATGCAGGTACTGGGATTGGAAACTGCGACTGATCACTGATCACTTTCCATCTTCTTCCCGAATCTGAACCCTCCTGATTTTCCCACTGATTGTTTTTGGCAACTCAGTTACAAACTCAACAATTCGGGGATATTTATACGGAGCAGTTACTTTTTTCACATGTTCCTGAAGCTCTTTGGCCAACTCGTCGCTGGGTTGATAGTTCTTCGACAGAATAATGGTTGCCTTCACAACTTGTCCGCGATCGGGATCGGGAACCGCAGTAATGGCACATTCCAAAACTGCCGGATGCTCAATCAACGCACTTTCTACCTCGAACGGACCAATCCGGTAACCCGAACTTTTTATCACATCATCGGCACGGCCAACAAACCAGTAATAGCCATCTTCGTCGCGCCAGGCCATATCGCCGGTGTAATAAACCTCGTTGTGCCAGACTTTTTGGGTCAGCCGATCGTCGCGGTAATAGCCGTTAAACATGCCTACAGGCGGATTCTGATGGGTATAAATTACAATTTGCCCCTCCTCTCCTACTTCACACGAATTCCCGTCATCATCAACTAAATCGATGCAATACCCAGGTGAAGGTTTGCCCATAGAGCCCGGTTTTGGTTCCATCCACGAATAAGTCGCCAAAGCCACTGTACATTCGGTCTGCCCGTAACCTTCCATCAGCTTTATTCCGGTTGCTTCCAGAAATTGGCGATACACTTCAGGATTAAGCGGTTCACCGGCAACCACGCAGTATTTCAAAGCAGTTAAATCAAACTTGGTAAGGTCTTCCTTTATCAGGAAACGATAAATAGTAGGAGGTGCACAAAAAGTTGTAACCTTATACTTTTCAATTACTTCCATTAGATTTTTCGGCACAAACTTGTCGAAATCATAAGTCATAACTGCACTTCCCGAGAGCCATTGGCCATACAATTTTCCCCAGGCCGATTTGGCCCAGCCTGTATCGGCCACTGTAAAGTGCAAGCCGTTGTCCTGAACATTTTGCCAGTATTTAGCGGTCAGAATATGCCCCAGCGGATAGATGTAGTTGTGATTGACCATCTTAGGCATTCCGGTAGTTCCGGATGTAAAATAAAGCAACATGATTTCGTCGTTTTTAGTCGACTCATCACCAACAGGCCTAACAAATTCTTCACTACTTCCTTCCATTCCTGAATTGAAATTAAGCCAGCCATCCCGGTTTTCACCAATCAAAGCCTTTACTTTAAAGGTGGGCGATTTTTCTTCAGCCTCTTCAACGTGCTGAATTACTTCCGCTTCGGGAACGCAAACTATCATCTTGATATCTGCAGCATTGTTCCGGTAAACAATATCTTTGATACTTAGCAAATGGGTTGCTGGAATTGTAATTGCCCCAATTTTGCTCAATGCCAGCGTACAAAACCAAAATTCGAAGCGCCTTTTCAGAATCAGCATAACAGGATCTCCTTTGCCAATTCCTGCCGATCTGAAAAAATTAGCGGCTTTGTCGCTGTACTTTCTCATCTGGCCAAAAGTAAAAATACGTTCCTCGCCCAAATCGTTGCACCAAACCATTGCCACTTTATCCGGCGTTTGCCGGGCTATTTCATCGACCACATCGAAGGCAAAATTGAAATTTTCGGGAATATTGATATTGAAGTTATCCGTAAAATCCTGATAGGATGAGAATTCTGTTTGTGAAAGAAATTTATCGAGTATCATATTGATTTGAATTTTAAACAATAAATGCTAGAAATCTCGCTGACATATTATTCATGGCCTTCATGGCATGCTGATATCCTGAATCAAAATAAACCGAATCACCTTCGTTCAGCACAATTTCATGTTCGTCAACCACAATCATCAGTGTTCCTTCGAGCACAAAGTTGAATTCCTGGCCGGGATGAGAGTTAAATTCCAGCGGAAAATTTGCAGCATCTGGCTCCACAGTCACCACAAACGGTTCAGCCTTTTTCTGGATGAAATTAAAGGCAAGGCTTTCGTATTTGTATTGTTTACGGCGATCGACATTTAAACCTTTACCTTTTCGAACCACCGAATAAATATGCAATTTGGGCTGATCGCCACGAAGAAGTGCTGAAAGTTCCAGATTAAACCGATGAGCTACCTTCAATAAAAAGTCAACAGGTATATCAGTATTCCCACTTTCATAATTAGATAACTTTTCTGGTTCAATATTTAGTTCGCGGGCAAGGCTTTCAGCCGAAATGCCAGCAATTTCACGTAGTTCTTTTATTCGTGAAGCGATCATTTGAATTTGTTCGTTCATTGCGTCAGTTTTTTGATTTCAATATACGGCTTTTATTCTTTTTTAAAATCTGCTCCCGAAAATATTAAATTCGTTCATTTTTAAAAACTTAACAAAACATATAACGTTCTTTATATCGTTGCAGACAACCAATGCTGTTCTATTTTGTTATTTTAAAATACTAATCAGAGTCAAATCAATTTTTAAACGCATGGATTTTTCGATCAGTCAATATGAATTTGGACAAAGGCCACCTGTCACCATTCCTTCTCCTGAAATTCTGAAAGTACTTAAAGAAGTAGGAATTCGCCAGCTGGTGAGCGATCACTATGATCTTTTAAGCATTAGTGAAATAAAACATCTATTTCCCAGGATTGAAGAAGCTTTGGACAAAGCCAAGCAGCGGTCGTCAGATTTTTTTATTCAGATTTGCGGCGGACACCCATATTTTAACGAGAACAGAGGCAAACCAATGTTGGCCAAACGTCATGCTCCTTTCAAAATAACACCCGAAGCAAGAATTGTATGGTTAGATTGTTACAGTCAGGTTATTTCGAAGCTTGATTTGCCTTTGGAACTAAAAAAATCGTTCTGGGACTACCTGAATGTTTTCTCTTTCTGGATGGTAAATACCAATGAATCATCATAGAACATGTTCTTGTAAATATTTTTGTGCCCCCCGCATTTGTTGTATTCTTATTTGTTGCGATTTTTTTACCATATTTATACATCAATTCGGAGGTTTATTATGGAACAAAAAGATTCAGACCAAAATCACTTTGTAAGCTTATTTGCCGGCAATGAACTTTCACAAATTCTTTTCGAAAATGCCAGTGATGCCATATTCTTTACCGAGGATTCAAAAATAATTGAATGCAACGAAGCTGCATTACTGACATTTGGATTCGCATCAAAAAATGAAATCACAGGCAGGTTTCCATTCGATTTAAGTCCTGAAGTTCAGCCAGATGGAATTTACTCGAAATCTCGGACCACTGAAATTTTAACTTCGGCCAACAAAAAATACACTCAAAAATTTAATTGGAGATTTGTAAAGACTGACGGAACAGAATTCGAAGCACACGTCATCCTGTCTTCAATATATATTAACAAGCATCAATTTTTGCAATTTCTGATCCGTAATATATCGGTAAACGAAGAAATTAAAGAACTAAAGAAAAACAGGCAAGCATATATTGATGCTGAAGCTAAGTACAAAAAGATATTTGAAAACGTTCAGGATGTATTTTACCGAACCGATTTAGAAGGAATTATAACAGAAATTAGTCCTTCAATTGAGAAGTATTCCAAATATATTCATGCTGATATAATTGGACAGCCAATTGATAAATTCTACCACAATCCAGATGACCGGAAAAAGCTGATTAATATTATTACTGAAAAAGGGGAAGTCAACGACTTTGAAGTTTTGTTAAAAGGCAAAAACAATCAATTAGTTTGGGGATCTGTAAATTCTCATTTTATAATCAACGAATCTGGTCAGGTTATTGGAATTGAGGGAACTATCAGAGATCTTTCTGAACGAAAGTTGGCCGAAGAACAATTAAGACTTTCATTGTCGCTATTGCAGGCCACCCTCGATTCAACCGCTGACGGGATATTGGTTGTGGATCATTTTGGAAAAATAATAAGCTATAACAAACAATTCAGTAAAATATTTAATCATTCCGAAGAAGTTCTTCAATCGGGGAAAGATAGTGTCGCAATTGAATCAGTTTTAATCCAGTTAAAAGATCCGGATCTATTTGTTTCCAAGGTAAAATACCTTTATGAAAATCCGGAATTGGAAAGTTTTGACATTATAGAATTGAAAGATGGCCGGATTTTGGAGCGTTTTTCGTGCCCACAGAAATTAGACGGGGTGCCTATTGGACGAGTATGGAATTTCAGGGATGTGACCGAAAGAAAAAAGGCAGAACAAAAACTGCAACTGATAGCCCACACCTTAAAAAGCATCAACGAATGTGTCAGCATAACCAACACAAATGATCGTATTCTTTTTGTGAATGACGCATTTATAAAAACCTATGGATATACTGATGAAAGCGAACTTATTGGAATGGACATTTCAATTGTCCGTTCACCGAAAAATGATCCGGAGATAGTAAATCAGATTTTGACAATTACTGCTGACGCAGGTTGGGTTGGCGAAATCGTGAACAGACGAAAAGATGGTACCGATTTTCCTATATCACTTTCTACATCGGTCGTTCAGGATGAAAATGGAGAAATCATTGGATTGGTTGGCGTTGCTGTTGATATAACCGAACGAAAAATGGCAGAACAGTCACTCAAGGAAAGTGAGGAAAGGTACCGGTCATTCTTTGAAGGTTCTCCTGATGCTATTCTGCTGGCCGATGCCAAAACAGGAATTATCATCGATGCGAATGCGGCAGCTTCGGTATTAATGAAAAAGCCTTTGAATGAAATTATTGGATTACATCAAACTGATATTCATCCGAAACGAAATATAGGCTATTCGAAAGAAAAGTTCGATATAGATGCAAGCAGGCAAAAAACTGATCTTAAAGCTCAATCTCACGAAAATCTGATTAGCTGCTCCGATGGAACAGAGATTCCGGTCGAAATAATGGCTAACCGTATTCACATCAATGGAATTCCGGTTATCCAGGGTGTTTTCAGGAATATTACTGACAGAAAACAATCAGAGAAAGCACTCATAGAAAGCGAAAAGCGATTCAGATTACTAATTGAAAACCAAGGTGAAGGCGTTGGGCTGGTTGATCCGGATGAGAATTTTATTTTCGTCAATCCAGCTGCCGAAATTATTTTTGGGATTGAACCGGGGAAACTGACGGGTCAAAATCTTCGAAAATTCATATCTCCAAATCATCTTGAACGCCTGAATCAGGAATCGGGGAAACGATCAAAAAACAAACGATCGACCTACGAAATTGACATTATGTGCCCTGACGGAAAAATTAAAAATTTACTCATAACAGCGACTCCCCAATTAAACGATGAAGGCAAATTTGCAGGCACTTTTGGTGTTTTTCGGGATATAACCGAACGAAAACAAGCAGAAGAATTACTCCGTGTTAGCGAGAAAAAATACCGAACCCTTATTGAATCGATGCCCGATGGTGTTTACCGAAGCACTCCTGAAGGCAAATTTGTTGAAGTAAATCCGGCAATGGTAAAAATTCTTGGATACAGCAGCAAAGAAGAATTAATGGCAATTGATATCAATAAGGATCTGTATTTTAAACCATCGGATCGTGAAAGTTTGGTGCTGAAATTAAATCCGGGAGAACTTGATGTTTATCCGCTAAGAAAGAAAGACGGATCGGCAGTTTGGATAGAAGATCACGGTTGGTATGTTGAAGACAAACAAGGAAAAATTATTTACCATGAAGGCATTTCACGCGATGTTACCGATCGGAAAATAGCAGAAATGCAACTTCATAAATATTCTGCCGAATTACAGGAATTAATTGCAACTAAAGACAAGTTTTTCTCGATTATTGCCCACGACCTAAAAACGCCGTTTAACAGCATTCTGGGCTTAAGCGAAATACTGAAAGACGAGGCAAAAGACCTTGATATTGAAACAATAATACAGTATTCCGATATTATCCATTCAACCTCGGGCAATACCTATAAGTTGTTGGAGAACCTGCTCGATTGGGCCAGAATCCAGCAATCCAGAATCACATTTAATCCGGAACCGATTCTATTAAAGAAACTGATTAGCGAAGTAACAGAGCTGAATATGGAGAAAGCAAACCGGAAAAAGGTATCTGTTATCAACAATATCACCGAACAAAAGATTATTCTGGCCGATCAGGAAATGCTGAAAACCATTCTGCGGAACCTGATTTCGAATGCTTTAAAATTTACACCAGCCAATGGAAAAATCGAGGTAACTGCAAAATCAGGAGTTGGAGAAATTGAAATTTCGGTAAAAGATACAGGTACCGGAATTAATAAGGAAGACATTGAAAAGCTTTTTAAAGTTGATTCAAACTTTACAAAACGAGGTACCGAAAATGAAAAAGGAACAGGTTTAGGCCTGATTTTATGCAAGGAATTTATTGAAAAACACGGTGGAACCATTCGGGTTGAAAGCGAGGAAGGGAAAGGGAGCACATTCTCTTTCACATTGAAACAGGTTTGATTATTAAACAATTAGATTAGAGAATGGAAACACTTCAAAAGAAAATATCGGTACAGGCTCTTTTAATTGTGATAATTATTGGCGCTCTGGCATTGATTGGCTGGATTGTTGAGAATTTATCGTTTGCCAGTATTGGTGAAAATTATATTCCGATGGCGCCCGCAACTGCCATATCTTTCATTTTATTGAGTGCTTTAACAATAATTATTTTAAAGAAAGCTAAAAATTACAGGCAGGTACAAGTTTCGTTATTGCTAATTTTAGCATTTCATATTGTAGTATTATTCGATTCTCTCTTGGGATATCCTATTGGTATTGAACGAATTTTTGGTACTCCCGACAATTTTTCGGATGATTTCATATTGGCCCGGATGTCGCCATTTACAATCGGGCTATTTCTTATCAGCACAATTTCGTTGCTTACAATTACCAATCCATCGGGGAAATGGCACAAAATGGCAATACTCCTAAGTTTCTTCGGAATGTTGGTTGCCTTCGTACTCGAGATGGGTTATTTTTACGGAACACCACTGTTTTATGGGCAAGACATTATTCCCCCCGCATTTACTACATCTATAGCGTTTACTTTTTTGTTTACCGGCATTTTCTTTGGATTTGGAATGCAGCATTACCCTATGAAATTGTTTATTGGCGAATCGGTCAGAGCCCGATTGATGCGCAACTTTCTACCGGTTACACTGTTTTTAATTGTGATTTCCGGATGGGTCGATGCATTTATTTCTCAATACTTTAACGACCACGTTTTTGTATCGACATTGGTGACCATTCTTTCAGTTTTTATATTTGGTTTTATCTTGTTAAGAATTGCCCGTAAAATTGGTAATGATATCGACCATATTTTTGCCTATCGCAAGGAAGCCGAGATTGCACTTCGCAAAAGCGAAGAAAGATACCGCCTGATTTCGAGCGTGGCTACCGACTACACATTTTCGACAAAAGTGATGCCTGATGGCTCTCTGAACCTCGATTGGGTTGCCGGTGCTTTCGAATCAATCTCGGGCTACTCGGTCGAGGAGTTTAAAGATCGGGGCGGTTGGCGAGCATCCATACTTCCCGAAGATCATACGATTGATGACATTGATATTTCCCGATTACGAAACAATGAAGAAACCACAAGTCAGCTCCGAACCATTAACCGCAATGGTGAAATTGTTTGGGTACAGATTTTTGCGCACCCCGTATGGGACGAACAAAATAACTGCTTGTCAGGAATATACGGGGCGGTTAGAAATATAAATGAACAAAAACTTGCAGAAGAAAAGCTGATAATGTCGGAGATTCGCTTTCGCGAGTTGCTAGAAAAAGTAAATCTCATCTCCATTATTCTTGATACAAATGGAAAGATTACATTCTGCAACGATTATCTGCTTCAACTTACAGGCTATAAACATGAAGAAATGATTGGTAAAGATTGGTTTGACATGATGATTCCCGGCACTAATTCACAAGTCAAAGAAATATTTATCGATGGGTTTAGAAACGGAAACATCACTCCACGATTTGAGAATTCGATCAGAACAAAATCGGGAAAAGAATTAGACATCGTTTGGAGCAATGTTACCCAACGTCTGACAAACGGATCGATTTCGGGCATAGCCAGTATTGGTGAGGATGTTACCGAACGTAAAAAAGCGGAGAATAAAATAAACCTGCTCAACGAAGAACTTGAAGAACGCGTAATTGAACGCACCAGGGAGTTGGAAATTAAAAATATTGAACTTGCCCGAATGAATAAGCTATTTATAGGGCGCGAATTGCGAATGGTTGAATTAAAAAATCAGATAAAAGCATTGGAAGAAAAACTGGAACTATTATCGAAAAACTAAACAACTGAATATCTTAAAAACAACAAAAAACAACAGAAATGACAGAAGCCGAAATAAACGAATTCAGAAATTCACTCACCGAGCTGATCATTGGGGCTCATCGAGCTGATGCAGTGCACCTGATTGATAAAATTTCGGAGGAAACAGGTTATTTCGTTGCTATCAACGAAATTCTTGAACCTGTTTTGATCGAAATCGGAGAAATGTGGTCGAAAGAAAAGTTATCGCTGGCGCAAGGGTACGTGGCAGCAAAAATAACGGAGGATGTCCTCCAAAATGCATTGCAAACTTCTGACTGGCAGTCGAAAACAACCATAAATAAAATACCGGTTGTTTTGGCAAATATCGAAGATGATTTTCATTCACTCGGACGCAAAATGGTAGCTACCTTCCTTCAGGCAAGCGGCTGGCAGGTTTACGATCTGGGAAACGATGTTACAGCTGCCGAAATGGTCGATGCTGCAGTTCAATATCAGGCTCCAATTATCGGGGTTTCAGCAATGATGTACACCACCGCAATTAACATCAGAAAAGTACGTGAAGAAATTGATAGCCGAAATCTTCAGGATAAAATAAAACTGGCAGTTGGAGGGGCTATTTTTAAGGTGCGGCCCGAACTGACCGCCGAAGTTGGCGGCGATGGAACCAGCAGTAATGCAACACAAGTACCGGCGCTATTTTCAGAATTATTACTTACGATCAAAAACTAATTTTATGCAATCCATCGAACGAGTTTTTGGCACCATTATGGGAAATCCGGTCGATCGGACACCATTTACGCTCACCACTTCACTTTATGGCGCAAAACTAACCGGCTACCTGGTTCCAGAATACTATTCCGATCCGGAAAAATACCTTAAAGGTCAAATAGCTGTTGTAAATGAAATTGAACCCGACATCCTGTTTTCTCCGTTTGCAATAGTGAAGGAAGCCGAGTCGTTCGGATCTGTATCCATTTATTCAGGTAATAATCCTCCGAATCTAAAAAAACCGGCAATTACTGATCACTCCGGAATTTCATCGCTCCAAATGCCCGATCTCGAAAATCATCCGAGCCTGATATATCTTATTGAAAGTACACGATTACTTTCGGAGCAATACAAAGGGCAAATACCTGTTGCCGCAGTATGTACTTCACCAACAGAACTCCCCGCCCTGATAATGGGTATTGAAGGCTGGCTCGAAACCTTACTTTTTCAACCGAAGGAAGCCAGTCTTATAATGGAACTAACATCGCGTTTTTTTGTGCAGTTTGCCAATGCGCTTCTAACGGCCGGAGCGGCCTGTATTGTAACATTGGCCAACTTCTCGAATCCAACAATTATTACCCGGAAAATTGCTGAAGAAAATACGATTCCGGTGCTTAAAGAAAGCTATGCACAAATAAACGGTCCAATTATCTTCCATCATGGTGGCCCCAATATTATTCCATTCCTTGATTTATATCCGCAACTTCCAAATTTGGCTGGAGTGGTTATTTCGCCTAAAGACAGCTTTGAAGAAACCAGAAAAATTGTGGGAAACAACCTGACCATTTTCGGAAATATAAATGGTCCACAACTATGGAAAGCCACTCCAAAAATCATCGAAAAATGGACCAACAATATCATTGAAAACCGCAAAGACGACAGGCATTTTATTTTTGCCTCGTCGAATGCCGACATTCCGTTTGACACCCCGCTTGAAAACTTAAAGGTGATAGCCAATATTATTAAAAACTCATAATCTAAAGTGGACAAAGAATCGCAATCAACCGTTATCGCATGTAGTATTTTCAGACATGAAATCGAATTTCTGATCGAAAAAGGGAAACTAAACATACCGTTTACCTTTGTAGATTCTGAATTGCACATGAACCCGCAGGAGTTGAATCAGGTGCTTGAAAAATTGATCAGACCCGATTGCTTATTCTGTTACGGAGATTGTCATTCACGCATGATTCAACAAGAAAATTCAGGATTGATAGAGCGTGTAAACGGCTTAAATTGTGTGGAGATTTTTCTGGGAAAAGAAACCTACAGAAAACTCCGGAGAGAAGGTGCTTTTTTTCTTTTACCTGAATGGACGCTGAAATGGGAACGGATTTTTAAAGAATTGCTGGGATTTCAGGAACAAAAGCTTGCAGAACAGTTTATGACCGAACTGCATAAAAAATTAATTTATGTGAATACAGGTGTTCATGAAGTGCCGTTTAAAACGCTCGAAGACATTTCCAGCTATTTTTCGTTACCCGTTGAAGTAATTGAAATTGATTTGATACATTTGGAAAATGCCATCAAAAGTGGCCTAAAAAAGATGACAAAATGAAGGTTGACAACGCGATAAACTACCTTGTACTCGATATACTGAAAAATATTCTCAGTATGGCCGATAATCCTGCTGAACTGGGAAAATACATCACCTCCCAGATAAGAGAATTGGTTGGTTGCAGGTTGGTTATATTGTTGTCTCACAATTCAGAAATTTCAGAGAATCATCACAATCTGCTGGGAATTTGTCCGGCTCGTAATCTAAACGATTTTAATCTGAACAAATGGAATGAAATTGCCATTGCCAGTCACGATTTTCATACTACAACCCTTTTCCAGCATAAAAAAGACGGCAATAATATAGAACAACTACTTAGCGGGTTTAGTGGTCAACATACGATTATTGTTCCGCTCGAATCTATAAATCAGCGCGTTGGAATACTTGCGATACACGACATTTTCGATATTCATAATATTCAGTCAATTCTCGATTCGTTCGATGCACTTTCAGGAGTACTGGCAATAGAACTTCGGAATTCGACTATAATGCATAATCTGGAAAGCCTGGTCGAAGCCCGCACCAGAGAGCTTTCAGAAAGCGAAAAACGATTCCGCACAATCATCGAACAGGCCACCGACGCAATGTACCTCTCCGATATAGAAGGCAATATCATTGATACGAATCAACAAGCCTGCAAAAGTCTGGGTTATACCCGCGATGAGCTGCTAAAATTGAAAATCACGGATTTAGATGCCGAATTTAATGAGAATGAAAAATTAAAATCGAAATTTCATGAAATGAATCTCGGTGAAAGCCGAACCTTTGAATCAGTTCACCGTCATAAAAATGGAAGTTCATTTCCTGTTGAAATAAGCACCAGCCTGATTGAAATAGATGGCTCGGAAATGATACTTGGTTTTGTACGCGACATTTCGGAACGCAAGGAAACAGAACAGAAAATTATCCGAATGGGACAACATTACCAGGCATTGATTGAGAAGGCTCCCGACGGAATTGTACTTATAAATGCTGATGGTAATTTTAAATTTATAAGTCCATCAACCCGTAAAATGTTCGGATATTCAAACACCGATGAAGTTACTGCCCATCCAATGGAATTGACCCATCCGGACGATCTGCCTTTAGTGCTTTCCCTATTGCAAAATCTGATTCAAAATCCATCGGAGGTTTCTACCTTACAATACAGATTCGGCGATAAAAACGGCGAGTGGAGATGGGTTGAAAGTACCTTTAGCAACTTACTTTCCGACCCGAGTGTCGAAGCCATTGTGATTAATTTCAGGGATATTACCGACCGAAAAATAGCTGAAGAAGAAATTATTAAGCTAAATGAAGAACTCGAACAAAAAGTAATTGACCGAACAAACGAACTGCAAAGGAGAAGCCACGAACTGTTAAACAACGAGGCAGCATTATTGAATCTTGTTGAAGATCTAAACCTAAAATCTGATGAACTTCAGCGCAGTACAGCACAACTCGAAGTTGCCAATAAAGAACTCGAAGCCTTTAGTTATTCCGTTTCTCACGATTTGAGAGCACCGTTGCGGGCAATCAATGGTTTTGTAAGTATTTTGGTCGAAGATTATGAAAAGGTTCTTGACGATGAAGGCAAGCGGATCTGTGGCATCATTCAATCGAATGCCACGAAAATGGGACAACTGATTGATGATCTGCTTTCATTTTCACGGCTCATCAGGAGTGAGTTTAACCATTCGAAAATTGACATGGATAGCCTTGTAAAAAGTGTTATTGCCGATTTTGAAGCACTACAGGATCTATCGCACAAAAATGTTCTTATACACGACCTTCCGCACACATCAGGCGATAAGAACATGATAAAACAAGTATGGATAAACCTCATTTCGAATGCACTCAAATATTCTTCAAAAAATGAGGATGTACAAATCGATATCGGCTCCTATCCTGACCAAAATGAGATTGTTTATTACATAAAAGACAATGGCGTGGGATTTAATATGGAATATGTACATAAGTTATTTGGCGTATTTCACCGGTTGCACAGTATGAACGAGTTTGAAGGAACCGGTGTAGGATTGGCAATTGTACAACGAATAATAAAAAGACACAGAGGTCGGGTCTGGGCTGAAGGCGAAGTAGGGAAAGGCGCCACATTCTATTTTTCTCTACCGGCTTAATAGGTATATTTATCAGTTCGTAGTCATGTAATTGAAATTAGTTCTGTAGAATATGTGTTTCAGGCAAAAAACATTATATTTATACATCTCATAAAACAAATTAATCTTTTTCGAATGGAAGATCTGAACGTTGTAGAAATACTCATCGTAGAAGACAACCCCCAGGATGCCGAACTGACTTTACGCGCCCTCCGGAAACACAACATGGCCAACAAGTTTTATATTGCCGAAGATGGCGCTGAGGCACTCGATTTTATTTTCTGTACAGGGAAATACGCCTCCAGAAATATTACAAATCCGCCAAAAGTCATTTTTCTTGATCTTAAATTACCAAAAATAAGCGGACTTGAAGTCCTTCGCGAAATAAGGTCAAATCCACAAACTAAAATGTTGCCCGTAGTCATGGTCACCTCGTCGCGTGAAGATCCTGACATAAAAAAGGCTTATGAATTGGGAGTTAACAGCTATGTGGTTAAACCAGTAAATTTCGACGATTTTGTGACTTCCATGTCGCATGCGGGACTTTACTGGCTTTTAGTGAACGAACCACCTTTCAGGTAAAAAATACTGACAAAACTGCTGAAAAGTATATTTATACTGCTATGAATCAACACTATAACATATTAATAGTCGAGGATGAATCTCACGATGCAGAACTCAATATAAGGGAAATAAAAAAGGTATTGCCCCACTCCAGGTTCAAAATCGTTGACAATAAAAAAGATTACCTGGATTTAATACAATCTTTTCTTCCGGATTTAATTATTTCCGACTATAATATGCCAACTTTCGACGGACTTTCCGCGCTAAAACTAGCAAAAGAAATTTGTCCGCTAACTCCTTTCATTGTTGTAACAGGCTCTATCAACGAAGATACCGCCGTTGAATGCATGAAAGCCGGTGCTACCGATTATGTACTGAAAGACTCGCTAAAACGTCTGGGATCTTCAGTTTTAAATGCACTCGACCAAAGCAAAATCCGCAAAGAACGAATTGAAGCATACGAAACAATCAAACTGAATGAAGCCAAATATCGGTATATGTTTCATAACAATCCGCAACCCATGTGGATCTTCGATGTTGAAACATTGGCTTTTCTTGAAGTAAACGAAGCTGCGATCAAGCACTATGGCTATACCGAAGATGAATTTTTATCGATGACACTTAAAGATATTCGCCCTCCCGGTGAAATTCAAAGACTTATTGATACGATAGAGTCAATCGGTGGCACTTATAATAGTGTAGGTGAAGTTATTCACAGAAAAAAAAATCAAGAACTCATAACAGTTGAAATCATTTCACATGCCATTATTTTCAATCAACGCAATGCACAACATGTATTAATAAACGATATTACTGAAAGGAAAAAAGCGGAAGAAGAATTGCGTCGTGAAAGAAAATTGCTGCGCACTTTGATTGACAATTTACCGGTTACAATTTATGTTAAAGATTTAGAGTGCCGCAAAATAATTGCAAACCGGCTGGATCTCGATTTTATTGGAGCCGAATCAGAAGCCGAAGTATTTGGAAAAACTGATTTGGAACTTTACAATACTGAAATAGCTCAGCGAGGTTACGAGGACGATTTACTTGTTATTAATACCGGAAAATCGGTAATTAACAGAGAAGAAATATTCTACGATAAAGCAGGAAGTGAAAGATGGTTACTAACTTCTAAAATTCCATTTTCTGATGAACTTGGAAATATAATTGGATTAGTCGGAATTGGTCGTGAGATAACTGAACAAAAACAAGCACAGGATAAGATACTGAAATTATCAAAGGCGATTGAACAAAGTCCTGTTTCAATAGAAATAACTGATCTTAAGGGGATTATTGAATATGTAAATCCCAAACTTTGTGAGGCAACAGGATACACTTTTGAAGAAATTATCGGACAACATGCACGTATCCTGAAATCGTACGAAATGCCTTCCGATGTTTATTCAAATTTATGGGAAACAATCTCTTCAGGCAATATTTGGAAAAAGGAACTTATTAATAAACGAAAAAATGGATCGGTATTCTGGGAATCGGTAACGCTTACATCAATAAAAAACGAAAAGGGTATAATTACCAACTATATAGCAATTAAGGAAGATATAAGTTTCCGCAAACAAATGGAATCCGAGTTAATTCTTGCGCTTGCAAAAGCCAATGAAAGTGACCAGTTAAAATCTGCCTTTCTTGCGAATATGTCGCACGAAATTCGCACTCCGCTAAATAGCATTATTGGTTTCTCTGAACTACTTAGTGATCCCGATTTTGAGGATGAACAAAAAACTGAATTCATAAAGCATATCGTTGATAACGGCAACAATCTACTGCTGATTATCAGTGACATAATGGATTTTTCTATGCTTGAAGCTGGTCAGTTGAAACTACGGAATGTGAGTATTTCGGCAAAATCACTTCTGACTGAACTATTGGCAGAATTTGGTCACAAGGCAAGAACAAAAGGAATTCAGCTCCGCCTCGATGAGTCAAATAATGAATCCGATGTCGAAATCGAAAGCGACAAATACCGCATCATGCAGATTTTTAATAACTTAATAGGTAATTCAATTAAATTTACCAATGAAGGATACATTGAAATAGGATTTCAAGTGAAGGGTAATTTAGTTAGATTTCATGTAAAAGATACAGGAATTGGCATTAGATCAGAATATTTTCAGGCAATTTTTGAGCGATTCAGGCAAATTGATAATACCAAAACTCGTAAATACGGTGGAAATGGATTAGGATTGGCTATCTCTAAAAACCTGGTCGAATTGCTTGGAGGTACTATTTGGGTTGAATCGGAACCTGAAAATTATTCCGATTTCTTCTTCACCATTCCAATTAAAAGGTTCGTTTGAACTACTTAAAAACATATATCTGGTTATTTGAAACAACTTTAATTAACGTGCTAATTAATTATCAGGAAACATAGCCGCAATAACTTAATGTTTTATAACACAAAAGTTAAGATTCACTTAACACCTGCTAATATTCCAGAGCATATCTTTGTTTCAGAAAAAAAATCACAAAAGATATATAACGCATTTCATAAGTTAGGTTTGATTAGTTTTATTGGTTTAGTTAGGTTTAGTTAGGTTTAGAGAAAGGGTAGATTGTTGAATCTACCTTTTTTCTTTTTATATATCTCCTCAAATCCCATATCAAATCCCCCATACGGCATATTTCAACTAAAAACTTCAATACTAAGGAAATCTATATTTTTTGTATAAATTTGGTCAGGTTCAAAAAAAACTAACCGACTAAAAGTCTGACCAATGGAAAAGAACATTAAGGAAAAGTTGAGAATTCTTCACATCGGTGCCGATCCGGAGTTTCCATCCCCCGTTATTTTCGAAAATTATGTGGCTGAAATTGAAACAATTGACAATCCGTTTTCTGTCAGCCAGTGGATAATGGCCAATGGCTTGCCGGATGCGATTGTTTGTGAAAGAAAACTTACAGGCGATAATGGGTCTGATTTTTACGACTTTTGGACCAATTATTTTGATCAGGATAGACGAATTCCTTTTATTTTACTTGAAGAATCAAATAATCAGGAAACCGCTTCAATGCCCCCGCAGAATAATCCTGATGATGTTCTGTCTAAACCACTGACAGCAGAAACGCTGATAAGCAGAATAGTCGTTTTAAAGCAATCGAAACCAGCGGCAAACAAAACAGATGCCCCGAATATAAAAGCCTACATTCCTTATAAATTGCCCATTTTAAAACGAGTTTTTGATGTGGTTGTTGCCTCATTAGGATTGTTGGTGGTATCGCCCATTCTGTTAATTTTCATTGCAGCCATAAGCATCGGATCCAAAGGAAATGTATTTTATATCTCAAAAAGAGTTAGTTCCGGGTTCATGGTTTTCGACTTTTACAAGCTACGCTCAATGTACATCAAATCAGACAAACGACTGAAAGAGCTCGCCCATGTAAACCAATTTGTTAAAGAAGAACAGGCAGCCAACGATGTAAAATCAATTTCAGGCTTAAATTCGGCGATCGACTATCGTTACGGGAATACCACCAATGTAGGAGATCCGCGGATTACCAGAATCGGGCATATCATTCGCAAACTGAAAATTGACGAACTCCCGCAGTTATACAATGTAATTAAAGGCGACATGTCGATGGTTGGAAACAGGCCTTTGCCACTTTACGAAGCCGAACTTTTAACCACCAGCGACTGGGCCGATCGTTTTCACAGCACAGCGGGTATTACCGGCCCCTGGAAAGCGGTGACCCGAAGAAAATTAAAATCGATGTCGCACGAAGAAAGGAATAGCCTGCAAAACAAATATTCTGACTTTGTGAAAAACCCTTACTCTTTCTGGAAAGATATCTGGATAATTATTCGAACTATATTTTAGAACGGCATAAGCAATGCTCCAGATGGTCGTTCACCATTCCTGTTGCCTGCATGTGGGCATAAATGATGGTGGAACCAACAAATTTAAATCCTCTGCGACGTAAATCATCGCTGATAATATCCGATAGTCGGGTTTTTGCAGGCAATTCAGACAGTTTTTCCCAATGGTTAACAATTGGCTGGTAGTCAACAAATTTCCATATATACCGGTCGAAGCTGCCAAACTCTTCAACGATTTCGAGGAAATGCTTTGCATTGTTTATGCTGGCTTCAATTTTTAGTCTGTTCCTGATTATTCCGGCATCCAACATCAGCTCATCAACTTTTGATTGGTCAAAAAGAGCCACTTTGCTGACATCAAAATTTTCAAAAGCTTTTCTGAATGATTCCCTTTTGTTCAGGATAGTTTGCCAGCTTAAACCAGCCTGCATTCCTTCCAAAATCAGAAATTCAAATAACTTCTGATCATCGTGCACCGGCCTGCCCCACTCTTCGTCGTGGTATTTTGCCATTAATTCATTTTTCTGTGCCCATTCGCAACGGTTTTCCATTTTTTTAGATTTAAACAGTCTATAAGTTTACGAACTTTTTATATTCGGATTGGCGATGTTGGTTAATAATTCAAAAAATAAATAAAAAAATCGAAAAGAGAGGCTTTAAGGCTAAAATACTATTTTTGCTATGTATAAATTGCACCGCATGAAGAAATTGCTTTTTGTAATTCTATTACTTACTTCAAACCTGGTTTTCAGCCAGTTAAATATCGACCATTATATTCGTGTCGGTGAAACCCGTATTCAGATTGGCAATTACGTTGGAGCCATCGAAAACTTCAATATCGTAATACGGTTTAAGCCACATTTACCCGAACCCTATTATTTCAGAGGACTTGCCAAACATCAGCTCGAAGATTTCAGGGGAGCCATTAGGGATTACAACATGGCAATTGATATAAAGCCCTATTATCCTGATGCTTTTATGCATCGCGGACTGGCACATCTCGAACTGAACGACTATCCGAAAGCCATTGCCGATTACAATCGTGCAATTGAACTATCGCCCAATAATGCAGCCATTTACAACAACCGGGGAATTGCTAAAATTTCGATGAAAGATATTGATGGCGCTATTGCCGACTACGACAAAGCCCTCGAAATAAATCCAAAATTCACCAACGGATATATCAACCGCAGCAATGCCAAATTATTGAAAAATGATGCCAGGGGAGCAATCAGAGATTTGAATCAGGCAATTATTATCAGGCCTCATTTTTCGAGTGCTTATTTATTAAGAGGTCTGGCCCGTTTGGAACTCAACGATTATGCAGCTGCACTGCGCGACTTTGATCAGTGTCTGAAACTTGATCCGAAAAATGCTTATGCATTTAATAACCGAGGAATTGTGAAACAAAAACTGGAAGATTATAAAGGAGCTATCAACGACTATAATATGGCTTTGCAACTCGATCCGACCATCGCAAATGCTTATTTGAACAGGGGAATTGCAAAGGAAATACTTAAACAACCCGGTTTCGAGGAAGATTATGCCATTGCTGCGAAACTGGAACCGAAGTTCGCTTTTAACCCAAAAGAAGTTGATTCGAGCGCATTGGCCAAAGCGCAACAACAACAACAACAACAACAACAACAACAGACAAGAAATACCAGCCAACAAAATAAGGCGCAAAATACAGTTAATACCGCCAGCAGTCAACAGACAGAAGCAGAAGCAGATTCGATTCAAAATACAGAACCAAGAAAAGAAACAAAGGAAGAGCGCGACCGGAGAAGGTACAGACTGGCTTTGGCCGATGCACAAAATTCAGCCGCTCCCGACGATAAAAACGTTGATGATGGGCGGATTCAGAATAAAAATATCATCATTGACTTACAGCCTGTTTTCATTCTTTCGTCCTACAACAAGTACTTAACAAATTTTGAACACACACAGTACTATAACGTTGAACTCGAAGCAATTAACAATTTCAATAATTACGATCCGGTAATAACGATTTCAAACAAGCCGGTCGATCAGATGAAAAACATCTTTCAAAACAACATCCTGTATTTCAATGAAAGAATTAAGAACAATAATAAGGAAAGCCAGAACTATTTAAGCAGAGGGATATTTTACAGTTTGACTGAAGATTATAACAGCTCGATTAAAGACCTTGAAAAAGCAATAGAACTCAACAACAAAAATGCGCTTGCCTATTTTTCAAGGGCAAATTGCCGTTTGAAAATAACGGATATGATTGATCAGTTGAAACAAACGACCGACGCTATATCGCTTCCTATTAAGAATGATCAGCGGCAAACTAACCAAAACACTGTTGAATCGGTAACGGATTACAGCGATGTGCAGGCTGATTATAAAACCTGTCTGACGCTCAACCCAAAGTTTGCATTTGCCTATTTTAATCTGGCGTATGTAAAATGTAAAATGCGAGATTATGAAGGCGGTCTGACTGATTTAAACACTGCTCTTGAAATTGAGCCTGACTTTGCGGAAGCTTATTTTAACCGTGGCCTGACTAAAATTTATCTCGACGATATTGAAGGTGGCGCAATGGATTTGAGCAAAGCCGGAGAACTCGGTATTCAGGATGCCTACAACATTATTAAACGTTATTGTAACTAATAATTTCATTCATGCAATTTGCCAATCAACCCCTAGCAGAACGATTGCGACCCGCAACACTAAACGATTACATCGGGCAGGAACACCTGATTGGAGAAGGGGCTGTTTTGCGCAAAATGATTGAATCAGGCAAAATCTCATCATTCATACTTTGGGGGCCGCCCGGGGTTGGAAAAACAACTCTTGCCAAAATTATAGCCAACACACTTAACAGACCATTTTACACCTTAAGTGCTGTTAATTCAGGAGTGAAAGACATTCGCGATGTGATTGAGAAGGCAATGAAAACCCAATTCTTTAACCAACCCAATCCAATCCTTTTCATCGACGAAATTCATCGTTTCAGTAAATCGCAGCAAGATTCGTTGCTGGGAGCTGTCGAGCAGGGAGTAGTAACCCTGATTGGCGCGACCACCGAAAATCCTTCATTCGAAGTTATTTCACCGCTCTTATCGCGTTGTCAGGTTTATATACTTAAATCGCTCGACAAGAACGACTTACTTAAAATTGTACATCTGGCCCTTACGAAAGATCCATACCTGAAAACGAAGGAAGTTTTGATTGAAGAAGATGAAGCTTTGCTCCGTTTCTCGGGAGGAGATGCACGAAAACTGCTCAACGTGCTGGAATTGCTGGTGAATTCGGAAGAAAACCAGACGATTACAGTCACCAACGACCTCGTTATCGACCGGCTTCAGAATAACATGGCGATGTACGATAAAAACGGAGAAATGCATTACGACATTATTTCTGCTTTTATAAAAAGTATGCGCGGAAGCGATCCCGATGCCACGGTTTACTGGCTTGCCCGAATGATTGAAGGTGGCGAAGATGTGAAATTCATCGCCCGCCGGATGTTAATCCTTGCTGCCGAAGACATTGGACTGGCCAATCCGAATGCCTTATTGCTTGCACAGGGAACTTTTGATGCGGTGCATAAAATAGGCAATCCCGAAGCCCGAATCATTTTGTCGCAATGTGCTATTTACCTTGCCACTTCGGCAAAAAGCAACTCTGCTTATTCTGCTATCGACGAGGCCATTGCATTGGTTAAAGCCACCGGGAACCTGCCGGTTCCGTTGCATATCCGCAATGCCCCCACCAAATTGATGAAAGAATTGGGCTATGGCAAAGATTATAAATATGCTCATTCCTACGAAAAGAACTTTGTTGAACAGGATTTTTTACCGAAAAAAATAAAAAACCACCGGTTTTATACGCCCCAGAATAATCCGCTAGAATTAAAAATACTGGAAAGACTTAAAAGTCTTTGGGGAAAAAGGTATAAATAATTACATCGTTTTATGAAAAATGGCTACTTTCGACAAACTAAATTAAACCAGCAATGAAACGACGAAATTTCTTAAAAGCCACAGCTGCTGTGGCTGCCGTTACGGTAACAGGCAGTACATTAAGTGCCAATAACCTTCCGGCACAAGACAACGAGTTTTATGAATTCCGTGTTTATCAACTTACCGGAGGTGGTGCAAAAAACACCTTAAAATCGTATTTTACCGAGGCATTAATGCCGCTATTCAAAAAATTCGGGGCCAAACTCGGGGCTTTCGAAGAACTCGACAAAGAAGATCCACCCAAAGTTTACACACTGTTTGTTTATCCGTCGGCACAGGTTTATTTTCAGGTGCAGAAAGAACTTTCGGCTGATAAAGAATATCTGGCTGCCGCCAAATCTTACTTCGAATTACCGGCCAACAAACTGGTATTTGAACGATACGAAACTTTCCTGATGGAAGCTTTTGATGGAATTCCGAAACTGAAACTTCCGGAGAAAAACCGTGGATTATTTGAACTTCGCACCTACGAAAGTTACAATGAGGATGCGGCTCGTCGTAAAGTGGCTATGTTCGACGACGAAGAGTTGCCTTTGTTTGAAAAGGTGGGACTTCATCCCGTATTTTTTGGCAAAATACTGGCTGGCAAGTACATGCCGGCATTAATGTATATGCTTTGGTTTACCGATATGAACGAACGTGAAGCTAACTGGAAGAAATTTGGTGAAAGCCCTGAATGGAAAGCCATGTCGGGCAAACAAATTTATGCAGATACTGTGAGCAAAGTCCGTAAAAAATTCCTGGTACCGACCGACTATTCTCAAATTTAATGTTTCATAAAAGAACAATATATTTGGTATTGACAGCCGTCATTCTTTGTGGCGGCTGCACCAATACCCGCTATTTGACCGACCCCGTCAGCATCGGACGCCAAAAGAATATGAAGTCAAACCGGGTAGGCAAAAACATTGGGGAAGGATGTCTAAACATGTCATTGTTTATACTTGCCGGTGTGTTAAATTATGATTTTGTACCAATTGAGAGCGAACGAGCTTTTAAAAGAATTTCAGTCATCAACGAATCAACTGACACATTGTTTGTTAACATGGTCACAGACATTGTGTGGAAAGAAGCTGGCTACTGCGATGTTATGGGAATAGTACTTCCTCCTGCAGCCAAACAAAAATTACTACTTCCCTACCCTGCCGCCTACAATATTTATTTCCAAACACCTTTTACTGAAGAAGAAAAACTGGAGGTACGAACCGACAGTAAAATTCGCCGGATTAGGCTTCGAGCAGGCATGACGTCATTTGACATCGAATAGGAAACGTAAAAACGAGGCCAAGGGGTTAAGAAAATATCTAATGCGCCTTTATATAATTATCAATTATATGATTATATTGATCCATCAGTTCATTTACAACGAGCAATTGTGTATTGAAAACCTGTTTACCGATTGATCTGACAGGCAAAACTTTGGGCGAGGTTCCGGTTAAAAATACAGCATCGAAAGTGCTTATTTCTGAAGTAAAAACGGCTTCTTCAACGATTGAAAATTCCAAATCAGCAAGACATTCCATTACTTTTTTACGCGTGACTCCCGACAAAACCACTGAATCAGGAGCAGTATAAAACTGGTTTCCTTTCACAAAAAAAACGTTCGAGCGGCTACCTTCTGTTATTCTTTCGTTTCGGTCAACCAAAAGCACTTCGTAAAGCCCATTGTCAGCAATCATCTGATTAGCCCGCTCACGAACAGTGTTCTGAATTATTTTGGCTGTCGGATTTACGCGTTCAGCAAAAAGAAAACCTACGGGAACACCTGATAAATAATCGGTTGAATCGGGATAACTGTGCGAAATAAATGAAAATGACCACTGATTTGCTGTCGTTCCTTCAGAAATAACAAACTTTACATTTCCATTTTCAATTTGGTTAAGACTCACAAGATCAGCTATATTTTGCCTGAATTCGGATAATCCCATATCGAGATGAAGACCCCCGATTTGCAGTGACGAAACAAGACGGTAAAAATGATCTTCAAGAAAAAGTGCGACACCATCAATAACCCGAATCACCTCATAAACAGACCGATCGGAATTTTGCAATGAAGCCTCTTTTTCGGAAAATGGCCTGATTCCATTGTTGGTAACGATATAATTTAATGACCCTGGTATCCAAACTTTTTCACTTGTCATTTTATGTAATATTAATAAAAGATCTTAACACATTATTTTATAACATGAATTTCTAAATCAAAACATTAAACTACTATCTTAGTAAACTAAAGCAATTGATTATCTGTTGATAATAAAAACGAATATTCAAACAAGCCATCCCTATTAATCGGGACAAAGAAGGATGATTATCGCTTGCGAGTTCCATCCGGCAATTATAAAACAAAATATAATCAGATGAAAAACAGAATTGCCATAAAAATAACGCTTATTTATTTTCTAGCCGGCTTTCTGTGGATTCTTTTTTCCGATCGTTTACTCAGCAGTATAGCTGGTTCTGCCGAAACATTATCTCATTTTCAGACATATAAAGGTTGGTTTTTTGTCACCATTACTGCAGGTCTCTTATTTTTGCTCATCAGAAATGAGATACAAAAGAAAAACCAAATTGAAGCAGAATTATTAAAAGCCAAGGAGAAAGCTGAAGAATCAGACCGTTTAAAATCTGCGTTTTTATCGAATATGTCGCACGAAATAAGGACGCCATTAAATGGAATAATGGGTTTTTGCGAACTGATAATGGACGATAAGTTTTCGGATGAAGACAAACAGGTTTTTGCAAAACATTTGGATAAAAATGGAAAAGATTTACTTAATCTCATTGATAATGTACTGGATATATCGAAAATACAGGAAAATCAATATGAAATAAAGAAGAAGATCTTTAAAATCAACCCTTTACTGGAAAGTATTAAAAACGAATTTCTGCAATCGGAACTACGATCAATCAGAAAATCAATAGATTTTAGACTAATAAAAGGGACTGATGATGATGATTTTGAGTTGTTTTCCGACCCGATTAGATTATCGCATGTATTTAAAAATTTGATTCACAATGCCTTTTTCTTTACAACCGAAGGTTACGTTCGTTTTGGATACCGCAAACTGGCTTCGGGAATAGATTTTTTTGTAATGGACTCTGGTTGCGGAATTGATGACGACAACAAAGAATTGATTTTCAAACCATTTTTCAAAGGAAAAAATGAGGTAGTCGGCAATCGTGGCTTTGGATTAGGTTTAGCGATCAGTAAAGGACTGGTAAAATTACTTGGCGGCCAACTAAAATTCGATTCGGTTCCAAATGTTGGAACCCAGTTTTATTTCACCTTCCCAAATCAGGATATATTACCCGATAAACAGCCTTAAATTCATAATCATCCCCTGCATCACTTTTCCTGAATTATAATCGAGCTGCGAACCAAACATGCTGTGGGGAATGGAATAAATCAGCAATAGCACAATGGCTGCAACAACCGTGTAAACAGGCCTGTCTTTCCGCCAATTCATTACTACGGCCAAAACCCAAAACAAAAAAGCGATCAGGGTTTTGTTGTCAGTCAAGTCCCAGCCAAAAGGAATGCCTGTCCATAAATCGCCAAATGCATACAATTGTACCACCGGCCCGAGTATCATTCCTCCCACTAACAGGCAACCAAAAGTGTAAAAAGTATATTTCCTGAAGGTTTTAACTTTGAAAACTGCCATCAGTCCCGAAATATTAGAGAATAACATGGCTATAAACATGAACAGAATATGCGGAAGGAGTATTGCTGCCGGAACCCCACCTTTAAAACGGATCACAACCGGAGTTTCTTTCATGTAACTTTTAGTTCCTATTTGATCGGATATTTCGAAGTAGTACTCAATTTTACCGGCTGCAGGTTGTTGCGGAACTTCAGCAAAAAAACCTTCTTCTTTCTCAATTTTAAAGATTTTATTCATAACGAATGAATCAACCGGTTTACTTTTAAACTGAAAATCAGCCGATTGAAATTCATCATTGGTTAAATATCTCCTGAAATAAATTTTTGCAGAAATGGTGGCATCGTTTATTTTCAATTTAACTGCCGGATCTTCATCCAAACCCAGACTTCGCACAAGCTTTACCGGATAAATCACATTATTAACAGATACATCCAGTTTTTTCGGATAAGTGGGACCGGTTGCCCGCTGATAAATAGCTGCAGAAATAGTGATTACAAAAGCAAAAAACCAAAATAAAAATGTTTTCATAACCGATACGTTAAAGTTGAATAATCAGCACTTCTTTTTTCCCGTCGCGTAAAACTTCCACATTAATGGTTTCGCCATGCTTTAGCTGTCCCATTCTAAACATGTAATCCTGAATGTTATTGACCGGTTTCCCATTGATGGAATTTATGATATCGCCTTTCTTCATACCACCAATAGCGGCAGGTCGTCCGGGAGTAATTAAATCGGCACGCAAACCATTTTTTACATTTCCGGCAAAATCAGGCATTATCCCTAAAGTTACACCTTTTCGACGGGTACCACGTCCGGCAACTTCTTTTGGCCCCGCTTCCTTAAACACCAGTTTGGTATCCATGTTGGCAAGTTCAGAAATAATTGGATAAGCCAAATCTGAAAGTTTCAACATTCCATCGTAATTAATTTTACCGGCAGAATCGGCAGGTGTATGATAATCGAGATGAGCTCCGGTTGAAACAAACAGCACCGGAATATTTTTGCCGTAAAAAGCAGCGTGATCAGAAGGACCGTAACCTTCGTCAGACAAGGAAAGTTTAAAGATGGTAGTATCATTTTTAACGGCAATCATTTGTTTGAAAGGTTCGGCTGTGCCAACTCCACCGATTTGCAATAGCGAATTTTCGTTCAGGCGACCAACCATGTCCATATTTACCATGGCGTTCACTTTGCTCAAATCGATTTCCGGATTTTCAACCAGCCATTTTGAACCAAGCAGTCCCATTTCTTCTCCCGAAAAAGCAGCAACAACAATTGTTCGTCTGTGACTTTTAGGATTAGCCGCCAGTTTTTCAGCCAATTCAATGATCATTGCAATTCCCGATGCATTGTCGTCTGCTCCGTAATGAACGGCAACAGTATCGGGTACACGGCTTCCGGAGCCAGGTCCACCCATTCCGAGGTGATCGAAATGCGCCCCTAAAATCACATACTCGTTTTTGAGCAGTTTATCGCTTCCCGGTAAAACCATCACCACATTACGTGTTGGCAAAGTTGTCTGAGCAACGTCAGAATGCCCCGAAATGCTCACTCCTGTTGTGAAACCCGCTGGTTTACGAGCCTCATTCATTGTTTTCTCCAACTCTTCTATCAGCTGCTTTTTAGGCTCCAAAATCGAATTGGCTGTTTTTCTTGAAATCCGGAAAGCAGGAATGCCAACCGATTGGTCTCCTTTTGCGAGTGGCTCGAATTTATCTTCAGGATCGAAAACTTTGCCCGAAACCAACAAAACAGCTGTTGCTCCCATATCTTTTGCCTGAAGCACTTTGTCGCGGTCTTTACTGTATTTTACAAATGGGCTCATATTTTTTTCGATTTCGGGATCGGCACGCAAAATCAGAACAATTTTGCCTTTAACGTCCAGTCCTTCATAATCTTTCCATTTCAGGCTATCTTCATTAATGTCGAAACCATAACCGGCAAATACGACTTCGCCCGCAAAAGAAGCATTCTCCGAAAATGCGAAAGGAGCAAAATCAGCATCAATTTTCAGCGAAGCACCATTTACCATCAGGCTATTGGCTGGCCCGCAAATAATTTTATCAGTTACCCTGAACCGCTGAAAACCCTTGTTATACAATGGAATCAAGCCACTTGCTTTTAATTCGGCACGGATGTATTCGGCAGCAAGGCTATCACCTTCAGTTCCGGTACGACGCCCTTTTAAATCTTCTGACGCCAGATAGCTGATGTGCTTTTTAAGCTCATCAACAGTAACTTCCGGCGATTTAATTTTCTCTTTTGTAAACGAAAACGAAATAACAACAAGCAGAATAACAATAAGCTTTTCGAGCAGTCTCATAACCTTCAGTTTAAATTTTGTAGCCACAAAACCTGAAATTCTTAATTTTCAGGTAAGCTGATAAAAATAACAATCTTTTGCAGTTCAACGCTTCTGAAAGATCAATTATTTTAATCAACCCATCCGAGAACAAAAAAGGCCGCTACCTTCCGGTAACAGCCTATTCTGTATATTTTTGATTGGAAATCTATTTCTTTTTTGTTGCTTCAATTACGCCCCTGAAATAACCGATTGACTCGGCAATTCCCATAAACGGGTCAGCCATATCTTTTTCGTGCTCAAGGCTGCAAACGCCAGTGTAGCCAACTTTGCGCAGCATTTTTACGAATGCCGGAAAATCAATTACTCCGCGACCAATTTCGAGCGAATAACCCAATTTGGTGTTTCCGGTTACATCTTTAATGTGAACATCAAATACACGGGTATGGTATTTTTTCAGGTCGGCCACCGGATCTTTTCCATTGCGGGTGTCGTGACCAATATCCAGACACATGCCAATACGGGGATCAAGATCTTTTACATTGTTCCAAACATCTTCGGCATCCGGATAAAGTTTAATATCAGGTCCGTGCAAATGAATGGCATAGTTGAATCCGTATTCTTTCACTTTTTTATCGACATACGGTAAAAGTTCGTAGTTCGGAACACCAACAATCAACTTCACTCCTACCCTTTTGGCATATTCAAAAGCATTGTCGATATCTGCTTCGGTTTTCATGTAAATAGGTCCAACCGCATAACCGGTCACTCCTTTTTCTTTCAACTTAGCATGAAAAGCTGCAATTTCAGCATCGGTGCTTTTAAATGGCAAATGAAAATCTTTGATGCAGAGATAATGAACATCAACACGTTGCATGGTTGCCAGCGATTTATCCAAATCATTTAATTTGACAAATGAATAACCGGCCATACCGATTTTGAATTTTTCGCCGGTTTCGGGGGCAGGTTGCTGTCCGGGGCGCTGTTGCTCCTGAGCTTTAACAGAAGTAACAACCAATAGTACAAATAGTAGAAAAAATGATAGTCGTCTCATAGTAGTAGCCATTTAATTTATTGGTTTACAGGTTTACAAAACTAGGAAAATTGCCGTGGAAATGACAGTTAAACGAACCAAAATATGATTTTAAAGGAAGATATTTGAATTTTACTATTTGTTATAAGTTTGCAGCAACATTCATTTTTGGTTTATCCCATGATCAGGTTTCAATTTCATCAATTTTCACTTTTAATTTTTTCAATTACACCGTAATAGCTAATCATTTGCCTGTTTCTGAATGTTATTCTCAGATCAGCATATCCGCTCAATCCTGTGGTAAGATATATCAAATACGAATCCTGTGAATCGGCTACAACTGTTCTAAAGGTGTACATCTTCTTCTTTTCATTCCAGACTTTTTCAATTTTTTCGGCTGTAAGTTCAAATTTAACACCTCCGTCACCACCATAAGGAACCGAATACGCCCTTCCGTAGTAAGGCAAATAGGCCGTCAACTTCAAGCTGTCGAATACCAAATGATAATTAGTTCCCAGATTATCGAAATTTCCCAAGCTGGATTTGGCTGAATTGGCTAAAAAACGAAAATGGCCTGATTCGATCAGTTCGTATATTTCCTTTTCTTTTTGCAACCTCTTCTGTTTTCTATCACCGGGTTGAAATCCGGTAAAAACCAGAAAAAGAGTAACAACGGTAAATATTTTCATTGTCTTCATAGCGCAAAGTTTTGAATTTACAATCTCCTGATCTCCTATATAACGAACAAGAAATGCAGAAGTTTCTTCGATTGGCTATTTCACAACATTTTGCTTGTCTCTTTGGTGATTTCGATGAAAACATTCAGTCTGACTGCATAAATCGCAGGTATATTCCCTGAATTTCACCTCTTTCCCGAGGCCGATCATTCCGCTGACTGATTTAATCGGATGCATCAATGCCGAGTCGGTTAAACTAATTCCGCAGCAGTTGGGCGGAAAGAATGAAAACAGTTTGTGCTGGTCGGCCACGCTCCATTTGCAATAACCCGGACTGTAGCGATTCGTAATTGAAAGATCTTCTGAATTCGCAATCCTAGAGATCTCATTCTGCAGCTGGTCGGTGGCAGTTTCAACAATCATTGAGCCCAAAACATCGAAAATATAGCCCAATACAGGGTTTTCACCTGTTAATAATTCTTTCGATCGCCCGCTGATTCCTTCACCGGCTGTACAAATGAACAAGGCAACCGAAGTGGAATTCCGCAATTCTTTGGCGACGGTTTTGCCTATTCCAAATTCGATTCCATCCACCGAAATACAACTATTGCCGGCAATAAACTCACTGTTTTGCTGAAAACAAAAAGCGCCGCGAATATCACTCAGCGATTCGGCTTCATGAATTGCTTCGGCAACATACTCGTCGAATGGTTCAGGAAGAACACCATCGGGAAACCCGAGCATGGCCGACAGATAATTCCTGTCTAAAGTAAGTTCGCCAAAAGAATATGAAAATTGATATATCATGATGCGCAAAGATTTTCGAATAGTTTTTGATGATTTTGTTCTCCTGAAAAATTGCCAATAACGATAAATTCAGTCGGCGCTGCAAATGCTTCCACCTCCTGAAGTGTGAACAGGTCATAACTTCCCTGTAAAAATACTTTTACTCCTGAACTCAAGTTGATGTAACCTTTGCTACGGATGCAACCTGAATGAATGACTTTCAGAAATTCATCCAACTTTTCAGGACAAATTTTGCGGTTGCTTTTTATAACCATCGACTGAAGATCCGGACGGCTATTTTCTGCCTTTTCTCCTGAAGGGAAAAACTTCATGACTGATTTCCGTTCAGTGAAATCGATACGGGCAAAACTGGTGATCATGACGGCTGCGAATGGGTTCAGGTATTTGATCCGTTGAATGACCGCATCATTCTTATTTTCAGCTAAATCTGTTTTGTTTACGATGATGGTATCGGCAATCCGTATCTGGTGATTGACCCGTATTTGCAGACGGCTTATTTTTTCGAAATTCAGGGCATCCACCAGGCACCAAACATGGTCGAGATATACTTTGTCCTTCAGGATTGGTGATTGCAATATTTGCCCGATACTCAGCGGATCTGACATTCCGGAGGCTTCCAGAATCAATTCATCGGGCTGGTACTGGTCGATAAATGCGGCCAGCGAATCCATGAAACTCCCCAGCAAACAAACACAAAAAACGGAGCCATTATTGACTTCGAGAATTTGAAAATCAGCATTCCCTTTCCGAAGTTCATGGCTGTCAACATTCACTTCCGAAAATTCGTTCTGAATGATGCCAATTTTTCTCCCTGCTGAAAATTCTTCCAGATAATTTTTCAGGAAAGTAGTTTTGCCACTTCCCAGAAAGCCTGTAACCAATTGCATCGGTATCACAACCATGAAGCTTTAAGTATTGATTTACTGAAGGATTGATTCTTTTTTTTCCAGCAGCTAGTTGCCAGTTGCCAGCCGCTTTAATTCACAAACTTTTCACCACCTCGCGAACTTTGCAAATGTGACCGGGCGTTGTGCCGCAGCAGCCACCAATAATGTTGGCGCCGGCTTCGGTAATTTCTTTCACATTTGCGGCCATGTCATCCGGCGATTCGGGAAAAGTAGTTTCTCCGTCGCAATAATTTGGCATTCCGGCATTTGCATGAATTAAAATCGGGATGGTCGCATTCGCCTGCCTGATTTCCTTTACAATACCAATCATATCGGCGATACCGTTTCCGCAATTTGCACCGATTACCGCAGCACCGGCTTCTGCCAGCGTTTCGGTCATTTCTGTGGGCGAAATTCCCATCATGGTGCGGTATTCGCCGCCAATGATTTTATCGAAAGTCATGGTGCAAAAAACTTCGCAACCGGTATTTTCTTTGGCAGCTTTCACCGCAATGCGCGCTTCTTCAAGGTCGGTCATGGTTTCAATCACAATTGCATCCGCACCTCCGGCTTCAAGGGCAATTGATTGTTCTTTAAATGCCTCATAAAGTTCCGCTTCGGTAACTTCTTCCATCATCAGCAGTTTGCCGGTTGGCCCCACAGAACCCAGCACAAACCGATCGGCACCGGCAGCTTTTCGGCTAATTTCGGCGGCGGCTTTGTTTATTTCGAAAACACGATCTTCAAAACCATAATTTTTCAGTTTGAAATAATTTCCGCCGAAACTGTTGGTTTCAATCATATCGGCACCTGCATCCACGTAACTTTTGGCAATGTCAAAAACATCGGAAGCCCTCGAAATATTCCATTCTTCGGGACATTCAGAAGGTTTCAATCCTTTTTGCTGAAGGAAAGTTCCCCACGCGCCATCCGAAACGAGCACCCGACCTTTGTTTATTTCGTTTATTAGTTTATTCATAATCAATATGTTAATAGTTAGTGCAAAATATTGAGCTATTTACGATTTGTCCATTGACAATTTACGATTTATGGTTGACACTTTCACAATGAATGTAAATAGTAAATCGTCTAATTGTAAATTTTCATTCAAACACTTTGTACTTCTATATCTCCTTCACCCATTCTTTGATAACATCCAGCGAAGGAACCGTTGCCGATGATTTCATCTTGTAGTTCACCGTTACGACAGCAGGGCCTTTCTTTATTCCGTAGGAATTCATCTGTACTTTATCGGCAACGACTGTCACTGTTATATTTTTGCCCAGTTCGGCAATGGCTCGTTTAACCTTTTTGGCAAGTTCGGCACATTCCTTTTCGGTTTCGCCAAGAATCAGTATTTCACTGCGTTTCGACTTAATCCGGAGTTTTAATTTTTCGTTGACGCGTTTCTGAATGGCCTCAATTAACTGGCTTTGCGGCGGTATCTGCGATACGAAAACAATCTTTCCGTCGATACATATAGTTGGAATATTTTTCACCATCATCGACGACATGAACGACACCGCTTCCATTTTTTTGATCGGATGTTCGCGCCATTCAACTACACCGTCGAAATGAGGAGCAATTCTTTTTACCGCTTCCACCATGTATTGACACGGCGCGCAGGATTCTGAATCGAGGGTGATGATATCAACAATCACTTTGTCGGACTGCCCGTAATCCTTCATGTTCATGATATCCAGTTTGCTTTCCTTCTTATCCAGATTTCGGGCAATATCCTGAAGATACTGACTGAAAACCAGTTCAGAAACTGCCTGAATATTTTCGACCGGAGTTTGCATCGGCAAATCGCAACCCGGTGCCAGAATAAAACCGAGGTTTCCGCCTGAATCCATGCAAGCCAGCGCATCATGTTTTGCATCATCCGCATCGCCCATCAGCAAAACCACAGTAAGTTTCAAATTGCCACCGAAACTGATATTTTTTGCCAGTGCAATTTCTTTCACAAATTCGAGCGGAATATTTTCATCAATCGAAATATTGTCGGGACGGCAATCGCACATTGCTTCAATGTTTTGCTGGGCATGTCCGCAGACAAAGAATGAACTCAGCTTTTGTTTTTCGCGCACAAAATCAAAAATGCGGCTTGCAAAAGGAGTCACAAAAGTTTCGAACGACAGCGGATCAATTTGGCTGGTCATCGGATCAACCACCGCAATTACATCGCATCCGGCATCGATCAGCATTTCCGAATATTTGATGGCTACATCGGTACAAAAATTCATCACCTCCATCACATATTCCGGATCGTCAAACAACTTCATAAATATATCGGTGCCAAGCAAGTGCAGTGCAAGTGTAAACGGGCCGGTAATCAGTCCGTACAAAGCAATTTCAGGATGACTGGCACGCAATGCACGGGTTGTTTCCAAAACCAGCGGAATGCGGCCTTCGTGCGCTTCAGGAATTTTTAATGAACTTAGCAATGTTCCTTCCACCAATGGATGCGAAACCACTGCCGGTGGATTTTCCTTCGCCCATTTCAATTTGCATCCCAGAATTTCGGCTTCAAGCTGTAAATCAAAACTGACAGGAATCCCGTCCGGTTTGTACAATTCGATGGCCTTGTTCAATCCTGCAATCATGTGTTTGGATGATTTTAGATACTCTTCGGCATCTACTCCGATTAAATATCCGCCATGAACGCCCACAAAAGGAACCCATGGAATGCGTGCAACAGGTTTGAGTCTGATTGCCTGTTTTATTAGTGAAAGTCCGTGCATTTTTGTTCGTTTTAGTCTGTTGGTATATCATTAAATTTACCTCATGTCTTAAAAAGTCATTTAATTGTCATTAGGTGGTCATTAAGTTGACTTGAACTGACAACTTAATGACTATGAATGACAACAATTGACTGCTACAAAAAACCAATCAGGTAATTAAGCGGAAAATCGATTTAAGCAATTTTACTGTTCAGATATTCAACCACGCCCTGCGGATCGGGTGAATAATTGTCGGCCCCGATTTTTGAACAAAAATCGTTGTTTACAGGAGCTCCGCCAATGGTAACAAGCGTTCCGGGCATTGCTTCCTTAATTTCACGGGTGATTTTTTCCATGTTTACCATTGTGGTGGTCAGCAATGCCGACAATCCAACCACTGCTTCAGGATTTTGCCTTACCGCTTCAATGAATTTTTCTGAACCGACATCGGTGCCCAGATCAATTACCTTGTATCCGTTGCCTTCCACCATCATTCCAACCAGATTTTTGCCGATGTCGTGCAAATCGCCCAAAACAGTTCCAATGATAAAAGTTCCTTTCTGCTTAGCAGCTCCCGATAAAAAGTGAGGTTTCAGATGAAGCATGGCCGTGCTCATCGCTTTTGCCGACATCAGTACCTGAGGAACAAACACTTTGTTTTCGCGGAACTTTACGCCAATCCGTTCCATGCCCGGCATCAGTCCATTTGATAGAATGTCCTGTGGTGGAACACCTTCTTCAAGAGCACGGCGGGTAATTTCGTCGGCACCTTCCTGCCCTTTCATTTGAGGGGGATACGGAGAAGCCATGTTTATCTTGCCAAATTCAATACATTCTGCCAGTTTCATTAATAATTCGTTCATGATTTGAGTTTTACATTTTTAGTGTTTCAAATGTAGTGGCTACAAAATCAATAAAAAATAGTATTTTCTTTGATAAAGATGTAAAATATTACTTTTCTAGGGGAGAATAATATGGATAGCCGTTAT
>JAHEYU010000056.1 GCA_023251435.1 Bacteroidota bacterium | reverse complement strand
TCAGACTAATTCCGGCAGAAGTGTGCTGAATAAGAATATTTACCAGACCCTTTTCCGGAAGCTTTGGTAACTGCTTCTCGATCAAATCAGTAATCAGATGATAACCGCGTTTAAAGGCTGGAAGCGTTATTTCGAGTTGTTCTGTCATAATTTATTTATAAAGTTCCTTAATACGTATAATTTCCTGCAATTCAAGAATTTTTTCGCGACGTTCGTACGAAAATACTGAACTGTTTTCCTGAAGGTAACTGAAGAGGAACAAGGCTTTCAGTATATAATTCGCCTTGGTAACCGTAATCGAATGTTCGAGCTCCTGACCTAAAATCTTCAGAATGTCAGCCAGCTTTTCAAGTTGGTCTTCCGAAGTGAATTTCCCTTTCATAATACTTAAAAAGTCTTGATTCTCAAGCATAATTACCTGATCGATGTCTAAATTTATTTCATGAATGAGTGATTCGCGCACAGCCGAAGTCATTTGTTCCTGCTGGTTTTCTTCTTTCATTTTCAGAATCTTTCGGAGTAACCCGGACAGGAAATAGCCCATTTCTTCGAATTGACGAATAAGATAGTCGCGTGAAGCCATATCAGCAATATTTTTAAGTTTAGATTTCTCTTCCGGAAATTCAAAGTTAATAATAACATAGGGCCGACAAAAATCCTTTTCACAAAACAATTAATAAGCTCTTGAACAGTTTATTATTCCGGAAGTATTATTTTTGCCCACATGACGTCAATCAAATCTTTTTTAATCGTTACCGCCCTTTTCCTGCATATTTCAGGTCTGTTTGCACAAAGCAACAATGCCACTTTGTTTGGAAAAGTAACCGACCAAAACGGCAAGCCTGTTGAACTGGCCAATATTTCGCTTAAGAATTCGACCATTGGTACTGTTTCAAATCGTGATGGCGAGTACCTTCTGCGTATTCCCGCCAAAAAATCGGTTGTAATTACCTATTCGATGATCGGATATCAAACGGTCGAGAAAACCATTACAGCTACTGAAGAGCAGCGGCTCGAAATGAGCGTGGTGATTCAACAGGTTGATCAGGAAATTGGCGAGGTGCAGGTAACCCAACACCGGCGAAATAAAACCAACATCGAACGTATTGATTCCAAATATCTTAACAATATTACTGATGCCGGAACAGGCGGGGTGGAAGCGCTGATTAAAACGCTTCCTGGGGTTTCGACCAACAACGAATTGAGCTCGCAATATTCGGTAAGAGGTGGAAATTTTGACGAGAATCTGGTGTATGTGAATGATATTGAGGTTTATCGCCCCTTTTTAATTCGTGCCGGACAGCAGGAGGGGATGAGCTTTATTAATTCTGACATGGTTTCATCCATCGAGTTTTCGGCGGGTGGCTTCGATGCCAAATACGGCGACAAAATGTCGTCGGTACTCGATATTAAATACCGGAAACCTACTGAATTTGCAGGATCTGCTTCAGTAAGTTTGCTGGGCGGCTCCATTCAACTGGAAGACCTGAGCAAAAACGGAAAATTTTCGCATATCTCCGGAATTCGTTACAAAACCAACCGGTATCTGTTGGGAACTCTTGACGAAAAAGGTGAATACAATCCTCGTTTTGTTGATGCACAAACTTACCTGACCTATAAATTCAGCAAATCGTTCGATGTTTCGTTTCTTGGTAACATTGCTCAAAATCAGTATCTATTTATTCCCCAGACACGAAAAACAAGTTTCGGAACCTTTAATCAGGCATATAGCGCCACTGTTTATTTTGAAGGTCAGGAGGTAGACAGGTTTGTGACAAGTACCGGTGCCTTGGTTGCAAATTACCATCCGGGCGACAGATTGAACCTGAAATTCATCGCATCGGCCTTTATTTCGAAGGAAGAAGAAACTTACGATATCAGGGGAGACTATTTTCTGAATGAGCTGGAGCGCAATTTGGGATCTGAAAATCTGGGCGACAGTGTTTTGAATATTGGTATCGGAACTTTTATAAATCATGCCCGCAATTACCTGGATGCCACCGTTTATAGCTTCGAACACAAAGGAGCCTGTAGTTCAGAAAATCATCTGCTTAACTGGGGATTTAAAGTTCAAACGGAAATGATTGACGACAAGATGAGTGAATGGATTTTGCGCGATTCGACCGGATATTCGTTACCTTACGATGAGTTCGATCCGGGAAAACCTTACGATCCTAAAGTCGAAGCTGAAAGAGAACTTAACCTTTATAGTTCTTTATTTACAGACTACAGCATGAATTCCACCCGATTTACTGCTTACATTCAGGATACTTATCAAATACCAATCAAAAAAGGTGCTTTGTATGCAACCGGTGGTATTCGCGCTCAGTACTGGTCGTATTCCGATGAGTTTTTGCTTAGTCCGCGTGGTACTTTCCGATATTATCCCGACTGGGATGCTAATTTTGTTTTTCACCTTTCAGGAGGAATTTACTCACAGCCTGCATTTTATAAGGAGCTGAAGGGGCAGACCGGAACCATTTATCCTGACACAAAAGCTCAACGTTCGACGCAGGTACTATTCGGAGCCGATTATATTTTTCGCGCTTGGGATCGTCCTTTCAAGTTCAGTTCTGAAGCTTATTTTAAGGTGATGACCAATCTGACACCTTATAAAATCGACAATGTTCGTATCAGGTATTTGCCAAACCAAACGGCCAACGGTTATGCTACCGGACTCGATATGAAGGTAAATGGCGAATTTGTGAGCGGAATTGAATCGTGGGCCAGCCTTTCTCTAATGAAAACAGAAGAAGATATCCTGAAAGATGGGCATGGCTACATTCCACGGCCAACCGATCAGCGTTTCAATTTCAGTATTTTCTTTCAGGATTATTTTCCCGGAAATCCGACCTGGAAAATGCACCTGACTGCATTTTACGGATCACGGCTTCCAACAGGACCGCCCAACTCCGAACGCTACATGGACAAATTTCGTATTCCGCCTTATCGCCGTATTGATTTGGGATTTTCAAAAGTGCTGATCAATCAGGATCACAGAAAATTCAGATACAAAGCATTCAATTCTATTAAAGACATGTGGCTTAGCCTTGAAGTGTTTAACTTGCTGGGTATCAATAATACCATTTCTTATTTGTGGGTGGCCAACAATTCAGGCGATTTATTTGGTGTTCCGAATTACCTCACCAAACGAAAACTGAATCTGAAACTGACAGTAAAATTCTAGTTTATGAAACTCCCAATTTATCAGGCTGATGCGTTCGCGTCTGCACTTTTTAAAGGAAATCCGGCAGCGGTAGTGCCATTAACCGAATGGCTCACCGACGAAACCATGCAACAAATTGCTGCTGAAAACAATTTATCGGAAACTGCCTTTTTTATTCCTGAAGGTGATCATTTTCACATTCGCTGGTTCACGCCCAAAGCTGAAGTAAACCTTTGCGGCCATGCAACTTTGGCCACTGCACACATCTTGTTTAATGAACTGAATTATCAGGGAGACCAATTAGAGTTCAATAGCCGAAGTGGAATTTTGACGGTCAAAAAAGAGGGAACCAAACTGCAACTTAACTTTCCTGCCGATTTTGCTCAAGCTGTTGATGCAGTTTCTGTTTTTGCCGAGGCTTTCGGCGTTCACCCTCTGGCAACCTTCAAAGGAAAAACCGATTACCTTTTGCTGTTTGATTCGGAAGAAACAATTCGCAATTTCCAGCCGGACATTTCATTATTGCTAACTACTGATGCTCGTGGAATCATGGTTACTGCCAAAGGAAACGAAGTTGATTTTGTAAGCCGTTTTTTTGCCCCGGCAGTTGGCGTAAATGAAGATCCCGTGACCGGTTCAGCCCATACCACTTTGATTCCGTTTTGGGCAAAACGACTCAATAAAACCGAAATGACTGCACTCCAACTTTCAGCCCGTGGCGGCCAATTGTGGTGCTCGCTTTCGGGTGACCGGGTTCTGATTGCAGGGAAAGCGGTGACTTATCTGAGGGGCGAGATCGAGATTTAATCTCTATGACTCCCGAAAACATCAGTCTGTAATTTCACTGTATCTCAATGGGAATTTATAAATTTACAGACACAAAATTTAAAAGTATGACAACGATTCAACTGAAAAAAATACTTATTAATAGAATAAATGAAATTGATGATGTCGCATTTTTAAATGAGATAAAAAGTATTCTTGACTCCAAATCCAGAGAACAAGTGCTTAAATTAACTCTGGAACAACGCACCGAAATTATTAAGTCAAAAAAAGAAATTGAAAAAGGTTGCTTTATCGAACAATCAGAACTTGACAAAGAAATTGCAAAATGGGCAAACGCAAAATAATTTGGTCTCATAGAGCAAGAATTAAGCTTTTTCAAATTCTCGAATTTTATGCTGATAGAAATCAGAGCAAAGTTTATTCAGTAAAATTAAATGCAGCAATTAAAAAGCAATTATCTCAAATCCTAAAGCAACCAGAGATCGGTATAAAATCAGAAATTGAATCTGTTCGGGGGTTGGTATTTAATAATTTTATCATTTTTTATGAGGTAGAACCAACTCAAATTATTGTACATACTATTTGGGATTGTCGTCAGAATCCAGAAGATCTCAAGATCATTGATTTTTGAAGTGTAAAGTAGGAATTGATTCCTTCCTGTATTTCTAAAAAACTTTCTTCCCCACCCGCTTGTTTCCCTTATCAAATTCAGAAAGGAAACATGGAACAAGCAAAATACACCAATGCACTGATTCACGAAACATCGCCGTATTTATTGCAGCACGCGCATAATCCGGTGAACTGGCAGCCGTGGGGCGAAAACGCGTTAAATCGGGCCAAAACCGAAAACAAACTTTTACTCATCAGTATCGGCTATTCGGCTTGTCACTGGTGCCACGTGATGGAACATGAGTCGTTTGAAGACCCGGAAGTGGCGCAAATCATGAACGATCATTTTGTTTGCATTAAAGTTGACCGCGAAGAACGGCCCGACATCGACCACATTTACATGACTGCGGTCCAACTTTTAACCGGTCGCGGAGGTTGGCCGCTCAACTGCATTGCGTTGCCCGATGGCCGTCCAATCTGGGGCGGAACATACTTTCAGAAAGGAAACTGGATGGAGGCACTGGAAGCCGTGTCTAAATTTTATGCTGAAAACCCGAAAAAAACACTGGAATACGCGGTAAAACTGCAAGAGGGAATTGAGCAAAACTCGCTGGTTCCGATTTCCGGAGAAAGATCAGTAATCGATCCGCTGTTTGTACCTTCGCTTGTGAAAAAGTGGCAAAGCTATTTTGATACGAAACATGGCGGTACGAAAGGCGCTCCCAAGTTTATGCTTCCGAATAACTGGCAATTTCTACTGCGAACCGGACAAGAATTTAAGGATGAAAGAATAGTTGAGCAGGTAAAACTAACTCTGCAAAAAATGGCTTTTGGCGGACTTTACGATCAAATTGGTGGTGGTTTTGCCCGCTATTCGACCGACGAAATATGGAAAGTTCCGCACTTCGAAAAAATGCTCTACGACAATGCCCAACTTTTGCAACTGTATGCCGAAGCTTACCAAACTGATTCAAATCCATTGTATCAGCAGGTGGTTTCGGAAACCGTTGAATTCCTGAAACGGGAATTGTTATCGCCTGAAAACGGGTTTTATTCGGCTTTGGATGCCGACAGCGAAGGCGAAGAAGGGAAATTCTACATATGGACAAAAACGGAATTGGCACAAATTTTAGGCGCTGATTTTACGCTTTTCGGTGATTATTACAACATCAATTCGCTGGGCTTTTGGGAGCACAACCACTATATCCTGATGCGAACCGAAGACAACCATTCATTTGCAGAAAAAAACCTGCTATCCGTTGATGAGTTGGAAATTAAAACCCGAAGCTGGAAACAAACTTTGCTAAAAGAACGCGAAAAACGGGTGCGACCCGGACTCGATGACAAAATCCTGGCCTCGTGGAATGCCATGACCATTTCCGGATTAATCAGTTGTTACAAGGCTTTTGGCAATCCGGAATATCTGGAATTGGCTCTTGCAAATGCCAGCTTCCTGAAACAAAAGATGATGACTCGAGACGAAAAAATGCTTCATTCATACAAAAATAACCAGGCGAAAATTTCGGGTTTTCTGGAAGATTATGCCTTTGCCATCGAAGCGTTCACCGCTATTTTTGAAGTTACCGGAAATGCAGAATGGCTCAACAATGCCAGGAAACTAACTGAAACCGCTTTTAACGATTTTTACGATGAGCAAAAATCCATTTTCTATTTCACTGCACAGCAACAAACCGATTTAATTACCCGAACCATTGAAATTCACGATAATGTGATACCTGCTTCCAATTCGGTGATGGCCAAAAATCTGTTTCGGCTCTCCTATTTGCTCGACCAACCGGACTATCTAAAAACGGCAAAAAAAATGTTCAATCGGATCATTGGCAACATGACGGACTATCCTTCAGGTTACAGCAACTGGTCACAACTGATGCTCGATTTGAGCGGCAATCATTTCGAAGTGGCAATTGTGGGAGAAAATGCCATCAACTTACTGAATGAACTTCAGAAAAACCATTTGCCCAACGTAATTTTTTGCGCCGGAACAACTGAAAATGATTTGTCATTGCTGAAAAATCGTTACGTCCCAGGGAAAACCTTGATTTACATTTGTCAGGACAATGCCTGTCGACTGCCCGTGGAAACAGTGGAGGAAGCACTTACATTGCTCCATTTGAACCAGCAACAATCATTTGGATAGTTCTTCTGTTGCGTGTTACGAGATGCGCGTTTCTGGTAACGCATCCCGGAACCCGCAACTCGTAACAATAAAATCTGGACACATGTCAAACAACCGAAAACTCTGCCTTTTTATCGCCATGAGTCTTGATGGTTTTATCGCCAAAACCGATGACGACATCAGTTTTTTAAATCAGGTAGAGTTGGAAGGCGAAGATTATGGCTACTCCGAATTTATTAATACGGTGGATACCGTCATTTGGGGCCGAAAAACGTACGATAAAGTTCTATCGATGGGAGTAGAATCTCCATATGGCGACCGGCAGATTTTTGTGATAACCCGAACCCCGCGACCAGATTCCTGCAAAACAGTATTCTTTTCGGGGAAGCTCACCGATTTGGTCCTGTCGCTAAAAAACCAGTCTGGCCAAAACATCTATTGCGACGGTGGCGCCGAGACAATCAGCCATTTGCTTCAGGAAAATTTAATCGACGAAATGACTGTTTCTGTCATTCCTGTGCTGCTGGGCGACGGGATCCGGTTGTTTGGACAGGTTTTTCCGCAGCAAAAACTACAACTGGTCAGTTCGAAATCTTTTGAAAAAGGATTGGTTCAACTGCATTATATTCGAAACTAGCGTAATTCTCTCTTCGACTGCCTATCGACGCTAAGGGAGCGGCACAACCGCTGAGTGTCTATATTCCGTCTCCGGTCTTCTGACTTCTGACTTTATCCCCTTTGACTTTCCAACTGCTTTCCTTATTTTGCGGCTCAAATTCTTATGTACCTCACCGATGAAATCATTTTTGCTTTTTATTTTTAGCTTGGTTATGTTGAATTCGTTCGCCCAATCCGACAAACAACAACTCGAACGGGAGTTATTTAATTTACCCAATGTTTCGTTTACCAATGTAACGAAGCCCGGCGATGCTTTTCTGACTTACGATTTATTCGTAAAACAACCTATCGATCACCAACATCCGGAGAAAGGATATTTTAATCAGTGGGTACAATTGAAGCATCGCGGTTTTAACAACCCGACTGTAATGGAAACCCACGGCTACGCAATGGGACGCGGACAAAACGAAGTGGAACTGATCCTGAATGCCAACAACATCGGCGTTGAGTACCGGTATTTTGGCAAATCAATACCCGATTCCATGCAATGGGAATACCTCACCATTGAACAGGCCGTTGCCGACCTCCATGCCGTTAATCAGCTTTTCAAACAACTGTATAAAGGCAAATGGTTTAGCACCGGCATTAGCAAAGGCGGACAAACTACACTTTACTACAACTATTTTTATCCTGAAGATATTGATGTAGCCATTCCTTATGTGGCACCCATCGACAACGAATTGGAAGATAAACGGATTTATACTTTTCTGGATACCATTGGCACTCCGGAATGCCGGCAAAAAATCCATAATTTTCAGGAATTTCTGTTGAAAAACGAAGATAAGGCTCTCGAAAAACTAAGCTGGTATGCCAAAGGGGCACGACTAAAATTTAACTATACCGGCAACATTGGCAAATCGTTTGAATTGGCTGTACTCGAATATTCGTTCTCGTTTTGGCAGTGGGGTCGCTCATGCGACAGCATTCCCACCAATAAAAAATTAGACGACTACCTCAACGAGCTCATCAAAACATCCGACATATCTTTTTTCTCCGATCGGGATATTGCACAGTTTGCATCACATTATTACCAGGCCACGCAAACCGGATATTATGGTTATAACATTGAGCCATTCAGGAAATACATTAAACATTTCACCACCAATCCGTCGGCTATTTTTCCACCGAAAAAAGCCAACTCCAATTCGTTTTCGCCTGAATTGTACCGCAATTTTAAAAACTGGCTCGATGAAAAAGGGAACAACATTCTGTACATCTATGGCGGAATAGATACCTGGTCGGCCCCACGTGTTTTGGTTACCGATCGGGTAAACTCCAAATCGTTCCTGATTCCGGGAGCCCACCACGGAACTGCCCGTATCAAAACGATGCCTGAAGAAATGAAGAAGGAATTCGTTGGAAAGATTAAAGAGTGGACAGGAATTGATTGCAAGATGGAAGTGCTGAAAAAATAAATCTCCCAAAACAAAAAATCCCGAAATCTTCTTCAGATTTCGGGATTTTTTATGGAGTTGAAAGACTCATCAAAACTGATGATAGATACTTTCTTCCAAATAAGGATGGTTTTTAGGAACCAAACTAGCTTTCGACAAAGTGTTCGTAACCACCAAGGTAAATAATCCCAGGAATCCAAGGTATGTACCAATTTCAAGAATCCCGAATTTAGCTTCGTGAACCACAGCTGGCCAGATGTAATAATACAATTCAGTGTATTGACCAATCATTAAAACAATGATTACAGGAAGGATATAAACTTTGCTCCTGGAAGTCATGCGGGGCATCAGAAACAGGAATGGTATAAACCAGTTCAGGATAATGTTGGCATAAAACAAAACACCGAATGCGCCGTGCGACCGATGCACATAAAACATGGTTTCTTCAGGAATATTACCATACCAAATTATCATGAATTCAGCGAAATTGAAATAACCCCATACGATGGAAAGCATGAAAATATACCTCGAAAAATCGTGCAGGTGGCTACGGTTTAGCATTCGTAAATGACCAATTTTATGCAGAATGATAACAATCAGCGTTATAACTGTGGCGGCATGTAAAAAGGCGGCAATAAAACTTTTTGCAGCAAAAAGTCCGCTAAACCAATGTGGTTCGAGTGACATGATCATATCGATGGCAAACAAAGTAAAGCTGATGGCAATAATGAAAATGATGACTTTGGAATATTTTTCAGAATCGTAAAAATGCTGCATTCCACCTTCCGCATCTTCTTTCAATGATATTTTGCGCAACAGCCGGATTAAAACAATCCACAGTCCGAAGAACAATACCACACGTAAAAAGAAAAAAGGAACATTCAGGTAAGGAGCTTTGTGAGCCAGCAAAGCATCGGTTTCGGTAATGCCTTCGTGCGACCAGTGAAACAGAGAATGCATACCGAAATACATCAGGAGAAAAAATACTGCAGCAACAGGAACGTACGAAGCCATCGCTTCCGGAATGCGCTTAAATGCCGACGACCATCCGGCCTGGGCAATGTATTGGATCGCACCAAAAAAGGCGGCGCCAATTGCCAGCGAAACAAAATAATAGTTGTTCAGCAAATAGTTGGCCCAAGCGCGATGCGGGTCTAAAACAAACCCAATAACCATCGAGATTATTCCTATTCCTATCAATCCAAACAAAATATTTTTAAATTTTTGAGGAACAATTAATTGGTCTTCCATGTTGTCCATATTTTTCTTTTTTCTATATTTTCGTGTCCGTTAACTGAAGTCAACGGCAAAGGATAACTAATCTAAATAACATTAGCAAATACTCGTTCAATCTCAAACTTGGAACTTGAAACCTGAAACTTGGAACTCTACTGTTTGTGTAAAACTTCTTTTACATACATTGCCACTTTCCAGCGATCCTCAGGCCTGACCTGCGAACCATGCTGCGGCATCACTCCAAATCCAACGGTAACCACATGGTAAATCTCGCCTTCAGGAGCATTCCTGATTTTATCTGACAACAACGTTTTCGGTGGGAATGGGTATTTCCCGCTTGTAAATAAAAATCCTTTTCCATCGCCCTTTTCGGCGTGACAGCTGGTGCAATAAACATTATATACCTGTTTCCCACGTTCCAGATTTTTGGCATTCGATTCGTATGGATTTACCAATGCTAAACCGGCTTCCACCCGATCAGTATCATTTTTTTCATACAGATACGGTTCATACCCCAGCGGAATTGTTCCTTCAACCGGATTGCGCATTGTTTTTCCATCAGCAAAATTGGGATTGGGCGAATAGGTTTCGTAAGCTGGCGATTGCGCCATATCGTCAAAATATTGCCATCCGGTAGAATTTCGGTCGCGGTCGCACGATCCCAAAATAAATATCAGGATTAAGGCCGCGAAACTTATTATATTGTTCTTCAGATTCATTCGTTGATAATTTATTTCAGTTAGAGGTGGATTCTTTTTGATACACTTCAGAAGCTCCATTCGACTGGAACAATTGTGTTACCGCAGGAATTTCGATTCCCATTTTATCCTGATCGAGCAGAATAATAAACTTATCGTCGGTCGCGCGGATGTCAATGATATCGGCAGTTTTTCCGGGATATATTTTTGACCGGATGGAAAATGTCAGCAAGGTTAAAATCGTAATTGTCAGAATTGTTGCAACAATTGAAACAACGATGAAAGAAGGAAAAGTATTAAAAGGTTTTCCTCCGAAAAGCAGCGGCCAGTCAATTACAGCCGCATAATACATTCCCCCGATAATTGCAGTCACACCAAATAATCCAAAAAAGAATGCCGCATGAGAAATGTGTGTTTTGTATTTCATGCCATGCAAAATTTCATGAATCGGATATGGCGTATAAACTTCCTCGATCACAACACCCTTGTCAAGTGCCTTTTGAAAGGCATCTTTCAGCGTATGCTCGTCGTCGAAAACGCCCACTAAGTATTTCTTATTCGTAATCATGGTGGTGTCCGGGTTTTAGGTGATCAGTTTGCTGTGTGTTGTATTTCGAAATCATTTTTACTTCACTGATTGCAATTTGCGGAATATAGCGGAAGAACAACAATACTCCTGCTGCAAACATTCCAAGCGTGCCTACAAAGAATCCAATTTCAACCCAGGTTGGATGGTATTCGGCCCAACTGGCTGGCAGATAATTTTTTGACAAGGAAGTAACTACAATATTGAAACGTTCGAACCACATTCCCAGGTTGATAAAGAGGGAAATGGCAAAAACGACCCATAAATTACGACGAACCTTACGCGACCAGAATAACTGAGGTAAAAGGGCATTGAAAATAAACATTCCCCAGAACTGCATCGCGTATTCGCCTGTAATCCTGTTTTTAAAGAAGGTGTACATTTCGTATTCAGAACCCGAATACCAGGCAATAAATATTTCGGTAATGTAAGCGGTTCCCATAATCAGTGAGATAAAAACCAAAATACGACAAACCGCGTCAACATGGTTTTCAGTAATAAAATCGCCCATTTTATAAAGCTTTTTCATGAGGGTAACCAGGGTTAAAACCATAGCGAATCCGGAGAAGATAGCACCAACCACAAAATACGGTGGGAACAAAGTTGTATGCCAACCCGGCTCAACAGAAACGGCAAAGTCGGTAGATACGATGGAGTGAACCGAGACAACTAAAACGGCAGCAATCCCACCCAACACAAACGCCAAACCTTCGTACCGCAACCATTCCCGCGAGGAACCTGTCCATCCGAAAGCAAAAAATCCGTAAACAGCTTTCTTAATTTTCGATTTGGTGGTATCTCGAATCGTAGCAAAATCAGGAACCATTCCGAAGTACCAGAAACTGGCCGAAATTAACAGGTAAGCCGAAATGGCCATAAAGTCCCAGAAAAGCGGTGAGTTAAAATTCACCCACAACGGTCCCCTTGTATTTGGATAAGGGAAAATATAAAAGAATAACCACGGACGTCCCATGTGCATCAGCGGGAACAAGGCAGCACAAAAAACAGCGACAACAGTCATTGCTTCGGCAGCGCGGTTAATGGCTGTTCTCCATTTCTGACGTAAAATCAGAAGGAAGATGGAAAACGCAGTTCCGGCATGTCCGATACCGATCCACCAAACAAAATTGATAATTTCCCATCCCCAGGCTACGGTACTGTTAACGCCCCATGTTCCAATTCCTTCAGTAAGAGTGATATAAATACTCTTTACTCCCAATACAAGCATCACCAAACTGATACCCATGGCGATATACCACCATCGGGGCGTTTTGGCATCAATGGGCGCAAGAATTTCCTGCGAAATCTGACTGAGCGATTTTTCTCCGTCAATTAATTTTCCTCGTACGTCCGTTTTATACATAGTCCGGTCTGATTTCTTTAATTAATCAAGCGTTTGTATTTCTAACTTTGGTCAGGTAACCCACCGACGGCAAAGTGTGTAATTCTTCCAGCAAATGGTAATTGCGCTGGTCCTTGAAAAGCTTCGAAATGCGGCTTCCCGGATTTTCCAGGTCGCCAAAAACAATGGCATTTCCAGGGCAGGATTGCGAACAGGCAGTTGCGATTTCGCCTTCAGCAATTGCACGGCCTTCGAGTTTGGCCAACTGTTTTTTCTCCTGAATACGCTGTACACACATCGAGCATTTTTCAACCACCCCACGCGAACGAACAGTTACATCCGGATTCAGAACCATACGGCCCAAGTCGCTGTTTGATGCAAAGTCGAATTTGTCGTTCTTCACATACTGGAACCAGTTGAACCGGCGCACTTTATACGGGCAGTTGTTTACGCAATATTTTGTCCCCACGCAACGGTTATAGGCCATCTGATTCAAGCCTTCTTCGCTGTGTGGCGTTGCTGCAACCGGACAAACATTCTCGCACGGAGCGTTTCCGCAATGCTGACACATCACCGGCTGGAACGAAACTTTCGGGTTCTCCGGATTTTCAGAATAATAGCGGTCGATCCGGATCCAGTGCATGATTCGGCGGTTCCGGACTTGCTCTTTTCCAATCACCTGAATATTATTTTCGGCCTGACAAGCTACCGCACAGTTTCCGCATCCGGTACATGAATTCAGGTCAACAGCCATTCCCCAGTGATGCCCGTTATATACCGGAGCATCATATAATGTTACTGCTTTTGATTCGTGTTCGGCCTTCAACTCGTTGCCTGAAACAGGATTTTTGATGTATTTGTCTAAAGTAGTTTCGCGCACGATCGGACGACCTTCCATCGAGTAATGGGTTTGCGAAATGGCTAACTCAAAAACTTTTCCGGCTACTTTTTCAACGTTTGCTGAAGTCAGATAATACTGACGGGTACCATTTGCAGTTCCGACAGAAGGGTAAAGGTTGGTGCCTGTCTGATCACCCACTTTTCCGGCAATTTCGCGGCCATAACCCAGCGCAACAGAAATGGTATCTTTTGCTTGTCCGGGCTGAATAAATACAGGCAATTCAATTCCGTTTATGCTGATGACATCTTCATTTTTCAGTCCGTTTTCTTCAGCATAAGCTACCGGCACTGCAGCGAAATTATCCCAGCTGATTTTTGCAACCGGATCTGGTAATTCCTGCAACCAAGGATTATTGGCATATTTCCCGTTTCCAAGAGCTACCGTTTCGTATAAGGCAACTTCAATTCCAGAACCTGCATTTTTTATCTGACTGGCAGCCTGTGCAATTCCTTCAGCAGAATAATTTAGTTTCGGTTCCTGAGCGGTTTCGAAAACTCCATTCTGCAAAGAAGTATTCCAGAACTCGCGAAAATCGGTTATTTCTTTTTGCTTCGGAAATTGTGTTTCATTCCAGAAGTTTTTAATAAAGTCGTGGTATTTTTTATCATTCCCTGCCCATTTCAGTAGTGACTCCTGTGGTGCACGGGCATTAAAAATTGGAGCAATGGTTGGTTGCGAAAGGCTATAAATTCCTGATTTTGGCTCCAGATCATTCCAGCTTTCCAGAAAATTGGTTTCAGGCAAAACATACTGGCACAAAACAGTTGTTTCATCGGGACGTTCAGAAAATGAAACGCTCAATGCTGATTTTGGAATTGCGGCTGCAAATTCTTTCCCGAGTGGATGATCGTAAACCGGATTGGCTCCCCAAACCAGCAATGCTTTTACTGAACCTGCTTTCAAATCAGATAGTAAACGGTCAATGTCCTGATCGATACCTTGTTTGGTCAAAAGCGGCTTGTCCAGTCCGATGGTTTGTCCGTAATTGCCTAATAACTGGTTAATTCCATTTACGAGTAACTGAATATTTTCATCGTTGCTTCCTGAAATTACGATGCTATGATTTTCATTTTCCAGAAGGTCTTTTGCAAGTTCGGTAACATCAACCGAGGACTGAACTCCCGAAGCGACTATTCCTCCTTTAGCAGCGGCTATCGCATTGTACAATGCCAGCACGATGGCACCTTCTTCAGATGGTTTGATCGGGAAACGAACATCAGCATTCGAGCCAGTCAAGGTTAATCCGGACTCAAACTGATAATGACGGAGCATTTCTTTACGGCCATCCTGCAACTGCCGGGCAGCTGTGTATCCTTTGGTGTATTCAACTGTCGAGAGCCAGCTTCCTAAAAAATCAGCTCCGAAACTAACCACAATTTTGGCTTTGTCGAATAGGTAATCAGGAATAAATGCAACACCAAAACTTTTCTGGTTGGCCAGCAATATTCCCGAAGCAGACACCGGATCGTATTGAATCCATTCGGCATTCGGCTGAGCTTCAGTAAATTTTCTGATTATTTCGCGGGTCGATGGTGAAATGATGGTTGAACTCAAAAGAACAACCTTTCCGTTTTCAGCTTTCAGGCTGGCCAATTGAGCCATTATTTCTTCGTCGGCTTTTTCCCATGTTATTTCGGCTCCCGACTTTAACGGGCCTTTGAGACGCGCATCATCATACAGGTTCAGTACAGAGGCCTGCATTCGGGCGCTTGTTCCTCCCTGTGAGATGGAACTCAATTTATTACCTTCGATTTTGATTGGCCTTCCGTCGCGCACTTTTACAATGATACTTCCATATTCATTTGCATCGAAGTAGGAAGACGCATAATAATTGGCAGTTCCAGGATTAATTTCGTCGGGTTTTACCAGATATGGAATGGCTTTATCAATAGGCCTCTTACAACTTGCAATAATAGAAGCGGCTGCTATACCGAAGCCAAATGTTTTCAGAAAATCGCGTCGTGAGGCAGCATTTAAATCATTGTCGCCTCGCATCAACATGCTTTTTTGTTTGGCTTCTTCACGCACCTCTACCCGGCGTAGTTCCTTTGGATTGTCAAGTTCTTCAATACTTCTCCAGTATGTCTTCATCGACGCTAAATTTTTAATTTTCTATTTCGTAACTATCAGTAAATATTATTGATAGTTGATTTTAATTCCTATTGTAACTATATTTCGAAGGTGATTTCCATTCCGTCCGAAAGTGGGTTATCACTTTTTTCAATGTATCACTGCGGACGAATTTCTGCTTTTCTTCTTTACCCGGGGTTCCGTTCCTTCGTCACTTTACCCCGGGCTATTGATATTTCACCCCTTCAGGGTGAATCCCACATTCAAATATCGTCCGTATCATCCCATTAAAAGTAAGTCTAACTGTACCGGAAAACCTGAAACCTGGAACTTTGAACCTGAAACTTTTTAATAATGGCACCTCATACAATCGTTCGCTCCGATATCAACTGCGCGGATGGTATCAATTCCTCCACCTTTCAACTGATCGTGAAGTTTCATGTAATTATCGTAATAGGCATTGTCTTTGAAATTCACCTTGGTATCGCGGTGGCAATTGATACACCAGCCCATCGATAAGTCGCTGTGCTGACGCATAATATGCATTTCCTCTACTGGTCCGTGACATTGCTTACAATCAACTTTCCCTATGCCAACATGTTGTGCATGACTGAAAAATACATGGTCGGGTAAATTATGAATGCGTGTCCATTCAACCGGTTTTTTCGTTTCATACGCATCAACCACTTTTGCAATTTCGAATTTTCCTGAATTGGTTCCTTCACGCACCAGAACGTGGCAATTCATACACAATTCAGTTGCAGGAATGCCGGCAGATTTTCCAAATTCTACGGTATGGTGACAATATTTGCAATCAATTTTATTGTCGCCTGCATGAACTTTGTGCGAAAATTTAATGGGTTGATCGGGTGCGTATTCTTGCGATCGTCCTAAATCAATTGCTGCAGTTGCCACCATTTTTACCTGAAACCCAAGCGAAACAATTAGAATTAGTACGGAAACAGCACGGTATTTTATTTTGTGGAAGAAAATAAGATCAAGCAAAGCAAAAGTGATCAATAGCCCCAGCAAAATGAACAACATGATCTGATTGAGGGTGGGACCTGCAGATGGAGGTCCGGTAAGTGCCAAATCGTCAAGATAAAGCTTAACTTTTTTCAGATCTTCATCTTCGATTTTAAAATTCTTATGCGACGCTTCTATCTTTATTCCGGTCGGCTGCATAACTGCACTCTGAAACTCTGCAAAATCCTTTCCTGCAAACTTAATGGCAATGTCCATCGCCGATGGATTCCAGTTTAAAGTATCCGAATGGTAAAGATTATGGCACGAAACACATGATTCGAAATCGCGTTTGGTTGGCAAAAGACCTTTAAAAAAGCGTTCTCCTCTTTTAATATCTTCATTTGCATGATTGTCAATAACTCCTTCAATTTCTTCTTCCGAAGAATTGGCTATTAATGGAATTCCGAGGCTTAAAAAAAATGATAAAAACAATAAAATGATAAATGCGTTTAAACGAGTAGGAGAGTGTCCGGGACGAAATGTTTTTCTCATTCCAAAAGGTTTAGTATTTTATTTTTTTTTGATGTTATCCATTTTTAACATTTGATAGAACAATCAAATTCAATAATGGTTTCTGATATAAAAATAAAAATAATGTTGGAGCATTTTTATTTTTTTTGAATAATGTTCTGCTTATCTATAATTTATTAGTTAGCAATATTTTGTGTAAATATTGGCATATTTTTGAAATCAGAAATTTTTATTTCAAGAAAGACACAACACATATATTACTATCTTTATTGCATCTATCTTTTAAACGTATTCAAATATGGAAAAAGGCAAAATTGGTGTATTGGTTGTTGAAAGTGATGCTGATGCCAGAATCGAATTGGTTAAAGCCCTTGAAGCCGATTTGTCGATTTCATTTGTTGAGAATGCAGAAAACACTGATGATGCCCTATTCAAAGTTATTGAACAGAATCCGGATGTTATTTTTTTTGAATATCCTTTGGTTGGAAAGACAGGGTCGGGAATAATAAAATTCATTCAGTCGAAACTTCCCGAAATAAATATCGTATTGGTTTCGAAAACAACAAATTATGCCGTAGATGCAATTCATTACGAAATATATGATTATTTACTGAAACCGATAACAAAAGCCGGATTAAAACCTGTTCTAGAGAAAGCCAGGCAAAGGAAACTATTAAACCTTGAGTCCAGAATAAACGAAATTATTGAACAAAAACAGGAGGATAAACGATTAAGACTTAATACAGCCAAAGGTTTTTTAATTATCAATCCGGAAGACATTCTTTATTGCAAGTCAGATGCGTCATATACAGAACTCCACCTTACAAACAAGACCATGGAACTGACATATATGTCGCTACTGAAAATTGAAGAGATTCTGGTGCCATTGAACTTTTTTCGAATTAGTCGTTCAATACTTGCTAACAGAAATTATCTCCGGAAAATGCACCGGAATGAATGTATATTTGTTCTTTCGGCAAATGGGATAGAATACGAGCTCAAAGGATCAAAAACGCAAGTTAAGGCATTTGTAAAAACAGAAATTGAATAGCAGAGATGTATAGCGTGGAAATTTCGGCCATAATTATTGATGATGATATTGAAGCAATCAATTTGCTTGAAATGTTTCTCCGGAATTTTCCGGCGATAAAGGTGGTTGCCAGGAGTTCTGATCCTGTTGCCGGACTTGAGCTTATTAAAGAGATTATTCCTGATCTTGTGTTTCTTGATATTGACATGCCTGATATGTCAGGATTGCAGGTAGCCAAGTCTATAAAAAATGAAAATATAAAAGCTGAGATCGTATTCACAACTGCCTATCAGGATTATGCCTACAAAGCTTTAAAAATTGAACCTCTCGACTTTTTAACAAAACCATTCTGCATCGGTGATCTTGAAATTGTTGTCAAGAAGTACATGGTCAGGGCTGAGAAAAAAATGCAGGAGCAAAAACTGGATAAGTTTATTCATTCACAGTCGAACCAGTCAAAAATTAGCCTTCCAACTTCGAGTGGAATTTTGGTTGTCGATATTAAAGACATTGTATACATAAAAGCTGATTCATTTAAAAGTATCCTTTACCTTCAGGATAAATCTGTTGAAACAGTAAATAAAAGTCTTAGCAAGCTTGTTGAATTACTTAATTCTTCAGTTTTTTTTCAAATCAACAGATCGGTTTATGTGAATTTGAACTATTTGCAGCGAGTCGATAAAAAGAAAAAAATGAGCTATATTCTATATAATCATACGGTTTGCGAAGAGTATATCTCAAGAAGTGGAATTGTTAGTTTCGAGAAACTAAATATTTTCCCTGTTATTTGATTTCACTAAGGATATAAAAACAGAACAGCGGCTAAATCAATCTGGCCGCTGTTCTGTTTTAATAAAGGATTCTATTCAATTATTGTCGGATTGTCAACCTTGGTTTCAAGTAAAGCAATATCCAAAACTTCCTTAATGGTGTTTACGTGGTGAAAGATGAGACCTTCCATGTAAACTTCTTTTATTTCCTCTAAATCTTTCCGGTTGGCCTCCGAAAGAATAATTTCCCTGATTCCGGCTCGTTTGGCCGCAAGTATTTTTTCCTTAATTCCTCCAACAGGCAATACTTTTCCGCGCAGTGTTATTTCACCGGTCATTGCCAGATTTTCTCTGATTTTTCGTTGGGTAAATGCCGAAGAAATTGAAGTCACCATCGTGATTCCCGCCGATGGACCGTCTTTCGGGATAGCACCTTCAGGAACATGAACATGCACGTTGTATTTGTCAAACAATTCAGGATTCAAGCCCAACTGCCCGGCATGTGAGCGAATGTATTCAAGTGCCAGCATCGCCGACTCTTTCATTACTTCGCCAAGGTTTCCGGTTAAAGTTAAAGATCCTTTCCCTTTGCTCAGGCTGGTTTCGACATACAAAATTTCGCCGCCAACAGCAGTCCAGGCTAAACCGGTAACTACTCCGGCAAATTCGTTGCCCTGATAAATCTCTTTTGTATACTGAATAACACCAAGGTATTCTCTGATGTCTTCTTTTGTAACAATCTGATTGTATGCTTCTTCGAAAGCGATTTTCTTGGCCAGTCGCCGCGAAATTTTGGCAATTTTTTTATCAAGCTCCCTGACGCCCGATTCGCGGGTGTAATTTTCGATAATATGACGAATAACCTCATCTGGAATTGTTAAATTACTCGATTCAATTCCGTGATTTTCAAACTGTTTTGGTAACAGGTGCCGCTTGGCAATTTCTATTTTTTCTTCCACCAGATATCCGCTTACCTCAATTAGTTCGAGTCGGTCGCGCAAGGCTGGTGCAATGGTATTTAAAGTATTGGCGGTAGCAATAAACATTACTTTCGATAAATCAAATTCATGCTCCACATAGTTGTCGTGAAACTCGAAATTCTGTTCAGGATCAAGCACTTCAAGCAAGGCAGAAGCCGGATCGCCATGAAAATCCTGCGAAACTTTGTCGATTTCATCTAAAATAAAAACCGGATTCGATGATTTTGCTTTTTTTATATTCTGCAAAATACGGCCGGGCATTGCTCCAATGTATGTTTTTCGGTGCCCGCGAATTTCAGCTTCATCGTGCAACCCACCCAAACTCATACGTGCATAATTGCGATCGAGCGCTTTGGCAATCGAACGTCCGAGCGATGTTTTACCAACTCCGGGAGGACCGTACAAGCACAAAATGGGCGCTTTCATGTCGTTTTTTAATTTCAGAACAGCAAGGTGTTCCAAAATTCTTTCTTTTACTTTTTCGAGACCGTAATGATCTTCGTCGAGTACTTTGGCTGCATGTGCGAGGTCGAAATTATCTACGGTATATTCGTTCCAGGGCAGTTCGAGCAATGTATGACAATACGAATACTGAACAGAATACTCGCCGGCAGCCGGATTTAAACGCGATAATTTGTGAACCTCTTTATTAAAATGTTTGGCTACCTCTTCGCTCCATTTTTTCTCCTTTGCACGTTCTTTCAACTCCTGAATTTCCTGTTCAGCAGGGCTTCCCCCCAATTCGTCCTGAATGGTTTTCATTTGTTGGTTCAGCAGATATTCACGCTGCTGCTGGTCGAGTTCGGCTTTAACTTTGGTCTGAATGTCGCGTTTTAGTTCTGCCATCTGCACCTCGCGTACGAGATAGCTGATGGCTTGAATTCCACGTTCTTTGAGTTCGCCGATGCAAAGCAATACCTGTTTTTCTTCCACTTTCAGATCGGCATTCGAGCAAATGTAATTTATAAGGAAGGTTGAATTTTCGATGTTTTTTACGGCAAACGAAGCCTCGGGCGATATCTGAGATGAGAATTGAGCAATTCTAATCGATAAATCTTTTAATGAGCCAACAACTGCCGAAAACTCAACAGAATCATCCTTTGGCTGAAAATCAACCAGCGGGGTAACTTTTGCTCTGAAGTATGGGAATTCCTGTATGTATTCCTGCACTTCGAATCGTCTTTTGCCCTGAATAATTACCGAAGTGGTTCCGTCGGGCATTTCAAGAATTTTCAGAACCTGGGCAATGGTTCCTGTCTGGTAAAGATCGGCTTGTGCCGGATCGTCAATACTTCCGTCTTTTTGTGCAATGGTACCAATCAAGCGGTTTCCGCGATATACTTCCTGAATTAGTTGCAGGGATTTTTGCCGGCCAACTGTAATAGGCAAAACCACTCCGGGGAACATAACCGTATTGCGCAATGGCAATATTGGCAAAATGTCAGGAACGTCTAAATTAACCAGATCGGAGTCGTCTCCATCAGCTAAAATTGGAATAAAATCGCTGTCATCGTCCATTAGACTGGAAATAAATATATTCTGCATAATTTGATTTTTTTTCTTTCTCTCTATAATTCAATTTACTCACATGACATACTGACCGATCGAAGCCAGCAAAAATAGTTGTGCGTATTTTTGCAATAGCCATGCCAAAGGAAGGATTAATCGGCTGTGCTTTTCGTTTCAGAAGATCAATTCGCTTCGGAAAGGGGAAAAAAAAAGCTTCGCGAAGGCGAAGCTTTTAAATATTTTTCAGGAACAGAATTATTTTTTTCTGTTTTCCATGTGTTTCGAATATCTGGTATTGAATTTATCAACACGTCCGGCTGTATCAACAAGTTTCATTTTTCCGGTATAAAACGGATGCGATGAACTTGAAATCTCAAGTTTTACAATCGGGTATTCTACACCGTCAATAACTTCTGTTTCCTTAGTATTAACAGTCGATTTGGTAATAAAAACATGACCGTCTGACATATCTTTGAATGCAACAGTACGATAATTCTCTGGATGTATCCCTTTTCTCATTTTGATTCTCTTTACAATTATTTTTATCGGCTTGCAAAGTTACATACATACATGTAATTTCCAAATATTTCAGTTCATTAATTCCTTATTTCTTCAAATTATTCTTCGGAACCAATAATTGGTACTCTTTTAAATGGTTTGCTGCGGTCGAAAAGATATCGCATGGTGTAATGTGTTTTTACATGAACACCGCCCACCGATTTGTAAAGCGCAATAATTTTTGGATTAAAGTCGCCTGCCCACGATAATTCAACTTCCTTGTATTCTGGTTTGTGTTTCATCAATTTATCCTGATGCCAGAAAATTGCCGATTCGATGCCTGATTTCTGATATTTTGGAGTAACTCCCATGATCAGAATCCGGGTACGGGTCATTATTTTCTTACGCTTATAATACATGAATTTCAGGATGTTAATGAAATTCAGCTTTCCATTCAGCTTTTTCAGAATTTGGTTGATATCAGGAATCATCACGAACAAAGCTATCGGAGTGCCATCGTGGTAAGCATACCAGATCATCTCGGGGTCGATAATTGCCTTGGCTGATTTAATAAAATCGCGTATTTCGTCTTTGTCGAGCGGCTGAAAGTGATCGTGAAAGCGCCAGGCTTCATCGTAGATATAACAGAAATCGTCGATAAATTTTTCGGTTTTATCGAACGAAAAGTGTTCGAATGTATAACCCGGTTTCTGTGCCACCCAGCCAGCAATTTTCCAAAACCGCTCCGGAAATGGTTTAGAATAGTCCAGATGATAGCTGTATTGTTCAAAGTAAACCTCGAAACCGTATTGTTTAAACAGATCGACATAGTATGGCGGATTGTATGGCATTCCAAATCCCTGGTGCATAAATCCTTCGGCCAGCAAACCCCAGTTCATGTAGTTTTCGCCAAAATTAACAGGTCCGTCCATCGCTTCAATCTTTCGTTCTTTCAGCCAATCGCGGGCCGCATCGAACAATATTTTAGCCACTTCGAAATTATTCACACATTCAAAAAAACCGCACCCACCGGTTGGCTGATCAAAAGTGTTGACTTTTTTCAGATTGTAAAACACGCCAATCCTACCCAGCAATTGCCCTTTGTCATCAATTACTACCCAGCGTGTAGCTTCTCCTGTGTTAAACGATGGGTTCTTTGCAGGTGTAAAAACATCCTCGACCATTCCATGCAGCGGACATGACCAGTTAGAATCGTTTTTATAGATCAGATGAGGAACCTCGTGAAAAAGCTTTTGGGTTTGTTTGTCAGTAACTTGTACGATTTGCATGGCTATTCTGTTTTTGCTGACAATATACTAAATTCATCAGCTTATAAAATGAGCATTTTTACCACTTTTAAATCTTAAAGATAAAACGGTCATTGGTAAACTTCAAAAATGCTGATATGCAATCGATTTTTAATCTCAATTTTTGAAGAGCCGATCAAGTTCAGTATAAAAATCACTTGCCTCGCCCAGGAATTTTCCGATGATCACACCTTCAGGATTTAGAATAATTTTGGTCGGATATCCTTCTATTCCGTAGGTTACTGGCAATTTTTCATCTTCGTTTAACAGGTTTATCCAGTTCATCCGGTGCTTTTCAATTGCAGCTTTCCAGCGACTTTCGGTATCGCGGCACGCTATGCTCACAAACTCAATTTTGCTGTTGTACTTTTTGTAATATTCCTTCATGGTCGGTATGTCTTTCACGCAATAGCCGCACCAGGTTCCCCAAAATTCGAGGGCAATGTATTTGCCTTTAAAGTCGGAAAGAGCGACCATTTTACCCTTATCGTCGGGCAAAGAGAACGGAGGTGCCTGATCGCCAATGTTAACCGCGAACAATACATTTTGTGCATAGATTCCGAAATAGGATGATTTAGCTTTTCGCCCCAATTGACCAAAGTATTTGCGGCATGAGTCAATGGGCAGTCCCATCAACACTTCCGCCGATATTTCCCAATCCGGATGTTTCTGAATAAAACTGATTGTCGCCTTTTGGATTTGATCTTTGATTTTTTCAATCTGCGCAACCTCTATTTTTACCAGCAAACTGTCCTTCCCGTTTTGGGCTTTGGCATAGTTTAAGCAATGAGAATTAAACTTCGTGTAAACAGGGAAAAGCTTTTTTGTGAATTCGTTTCGCTGCTCATTAATCGGGTTGCCGAATGCCTGACAAAAGATGCCATTGGAACCGGGTTCGGCAGTAAAGTTGATACGATCGCCCGGGTTCAGAAAGAAATTGATGTCGCTATGTTCAACTTGGTAAGGATGAGTATCAACATTCAAAGCGTTCCATTTCTGGCTGGTAATACGAACCAAATGTAAGATGGGCGCCACCAGTTGAACTTCGTAATTTACTTTTCCATCCACACAGACAATTTTATCTATAATCGGAGTTTCTCCCATTTTCATTGGTAAACAGAAAATTGTAAGTGTATCGTTCTTCAAACCTTTTATATTTCCTGAAATGAAGCTCTTTTGAGCTTCGGAAACTATTGAAATTGTCAGGAAAAGCAGTATTAAAATGGGTTTCTGCATATCGGTTTTTTTTGTTGAATTCAAACACGTTGAATTTATAAAATCCCCGGTTATTTGCAGCTACTTATTTAATTTCTATTTTTGAACTGTTGTAGCAATACAACTCATTTTGACAATGATTAAAGCTGCCGGCAATGGAGACGCACCAAAGCTGGCGGCTTTTTAAAATCATTCATTTTTTCATTATTTGTTGCCCTTTTTTTGCCGTTTTTGATTAGTTATTTTCTTCATAGTAATAGGAGTAGTCAATCCCTTTCATAAACATTTCGCGATCGCTTATTTTGTTGGTAAGTGCTTTTTCCAAAAGTGTTTTTAGAACACTGCTTTTGGTAGGACTTAGCATCATTGCGTTCATGTAATCCCGCTTGCTTATTTTACTCCAATCAACGCATTTTTTGAGGCGTTTTTTCAATATCAAATCCAACCATATTCGGGCACTTCTGCCATTGCCTTCCATAAAAGGGTGTGCAATGTTCATTTCCACATATTTGGTTACAATTTCGTCATAAGTAGTTTCGTGCATTGCTTCTATTTGCTTTAATTTGTCGCCTAAAAAGCGAGATACGGCAAAATGGAAACCACCTTTTGAAATATTTTTTTGCCTGATTTGGCCCGCAAAATCATACAATCCGCCAAACAAATAAGCGTGTATTTGTTGCAAACCTTTGCCTGTACCCACTTCTATGCTGCTGATAAAAGTACTTTCAAACAATGCATACGCTTTTATTTTGCTTTTTCCGTCGATGCTTTCATCGCTGAATGTAAACCAATCAATAAAACGATTGGCTTTTGTTCCAGGAAAAGTTTTTCCCAAAGCTACTATGCCAGCATAATCCAACATATCTGATAAGTAACGTTTGCCATCACTTGCCAAAAGTTTCAGATGGGTAGTATTACTAACCACCTGACTGTTTTCTTTTTTCAACTTGGCTTTAAGATATTTCCAATAGTTGCGGGTTTTGGCGTAGTCGTCCTGGTCGGTAAGCACAGCTACAATATCCAACACACTAAACCACCACTTGGCGTTTTGCTCGTCCCAAACGGCCCGCACCTCGCGGTCGTCAAAAAAACGTATGGATATTTTTGTATTACTCATCATTCAAATGTTATCTATACTGTCACGTTGTAATTTTCTATGCAAAGTTATGCGTTCGTGCTTTCAGTCGTTTCCCAGTATTTCCATTAGTTTGTGATTCAGATATAATTTTTCTTTTCCTACCTTAACAGATCTCAAATATCCTTTTTCTTCCAGTGAAATCAGATAATTGCCAACAGTCTTGGGAGTCCCTAATCCTGAGTCAATTAGAAATTGTCTTTTGGTATATGGAAGTTTGAAAATCAGTTCAATGATGTCTTTTGAATAAACTTTTGGAAGTTCCGTTTTAATCTCTTCGGCCATTCTTTCCATTAGTGAAATCACCTTTTCTAATCTGAGTAAACCATTCTTTGCGGTGGTTTCAATCATATCAAGCATGTAAATTATATAGCTTTCCCAATCCTCTTTTTCTGTCACATTCCTAAGTTTCTGATAATACGCTGTTTTATTTTTGATGATGTATTCACTAAGGTAAATCGCTGGAATATCCAGCAGTCTTTCCATTTTTAGATATAAAAGCAATAGGATTCTTCCGGTTCTACCGTTGCCATCTGCAAAAGGATGAATTGCTTCAAATTGATAATGCATCAATGCCATCTTAATCAATGGGTCTAAGGTGTCATCCTGATTGATGAATTTCTCCAGATTTGCAAGTTTTTCACGAATTACATTTTCTCCGGTAGGAGGTGTATAGATAACTTCTCCTTTGGTATTGGCAAGAGTTGTTCCAGGCGTAACTCTGATTCCAGCAGAATTCTGTTTTATACATTGAACAATCTCGATACAAAGGTTAGTTGTAATAAAAGGTCGGGTTTCAAGTCTTTCAAGTCCCGACCAAAGAGCATCTTTATAACTTAAAACTTCTTTGGTTGCTGGATTTTCATTTTTCTTGTCTGCAACCACCGATTTATATAAATCATCATTCGTAGTTATGATGTTCTCAATTTCTGAGCTTGCCTTTGCCTCCTGCAAATGTATCGTGTCAAGGAATAGCCTTGGATTTGGCAGGTTTATCATTGCTCCATTTAATTGGGCCAATGCCCTACTTGCAGAGATTGTTTTTAACAGAACTTTTTTTGTCTCTAATTCCATCTTTGGAGGAAGTAAAGGCAAATCATTGAAGGGAATTTCCTTTTTAAAATTAGTCATGACTCAAAGGTAAATTTTACGCTCGTCAAACAAACAAGGGTAAATTTAGTGAATTTTTACACTCATCCAATACTCAAGAGTAAACTTTACGCTCGGGTGCTGCACCTGGCATGGCGCAAAACGTTTAAATTAAACCTCAACATTCTGTTGTAATTGTAATTCCCCATTTTTTTAGTCCGAGTCCGGCTTCGAGTCGGGCCCGGACTCATTCCAGGCAAAAATAAAGCTGCCAGCAAGGAAGAAACCAAGCCGACAGCTTTTCTAAACTAACAGAACAGATCATATTTTACCAACATACAGTGTTAAGCTGTTTTAATGGCTTTGTACAAATTTATAACCTACTGATATCCCTAAAATCCTATTGCTAAATTTACTGCCATTTACTGATTGGTTTGAAATATTTGCCAATCCTAAACTATAAGACAGACCGATTTGAATAGATTTAATCTCAACTCCCGATCCAGCTGTTAATCCAAAATCCAATCTTTTGTAATCACTTTCCCCTGATCCCCAACTAATGTTATTCTCGCCGGTTCTTGTGTTTCCCTCTTCGGTTATTTCATATTTGTTTTTACCACTCAACCCCATTCCGATGTATGGCCCCAAAACCCCATAAATTTTAGTACTTCCAACGTCAAAATATGCTTTTCCCGTGAATGGAATGTCTAAATAAAAAATATTCATTGTCGCTTTTGTTTCAGTTGTTACACCCAAAGGCGTTTTTACTACCTGATTTATTTTTAACCCTTTGGTTGTGAGAAGTACACCTGTTTCAACTGAAAACATTTCTGTAAGTGGCAATTCGCCGGTAACACCAACATGAAAACCAGGATTCTTCTTAAAATCGTCACTATAGTTTCCATCATTATCTTTCAATAGCATGGTTGATAGGTTCAAACCGGCTTTTGCTCCAAATATTTGAGCATGTGACGCTGTTGTAATTATTAACAGGACAGTCAAGCTTAAATAGTTTTTTAGTTTCATGATGTGTTATTCTTAAAGTACGCCTACTCCTTTGGCTCTTCAGTGTCGCCCAATTCTTTTTGGTTGGTCTTTGTCACCAATTGATGTTTTGTATTGTTTGGCAATATTTTAAACTGCCAGCAAAGGAGACGCACCAAAGCTGGCAGCTTTTCTTATTCTAATCAATTCGACCAGAGTATCTGATAGCTTATACCTTTCTTTTCAAGCAAATCTTTGAGCGATGATTGCAATTCTTTACTCGAAGTAGAATGTGTGTCAATTTGTATGAATTCCTTTTTAGGATCAATATCTTCTAGCATTTTTTCTATCTCGCTAAGTGTGCGTGATTTTCTATTTACCCGGAAAGCATCTTTGATGATAGTTATGCGAAAACCCATATCTATTACGTTTGGCGGTGGAGGCGGTGGAGGTGTAAGTTTTTTGAAATTATCTGTTACTTTATTAACAGCCGTCTTAACTTCGTCAATACGATTCTGCGGCATTGGATCATCAACGAGATAATAAACCTTATCCAAATTATTGATAGATAGTGCCTTCAGCTTTTCAGTAATTCCTTCAAGAGTGTATGATTTATTATTGATGTAATTGCCATCTTCTCTAATTTGAATTGTAATCTGCGGCGGTGGTAGAGTTGAAGGCTTACTTAAATCTGTTTTTACTATTGATTGATTAACATTCAACACTTTTGAGTTGCGAAGAACTTCTTTAACTTCAGTAACCCGAGACATTGGGACATCTGATTCTACCTTCAGACTAGCAACTCCATTGGAATTTTTTTTATACAATAATTCAGCCTTTTTGCCTATCTCTTCCAGAGAGCACAATTTATTGTCCATATAATTACCATCCTTTCTGATTTGAATTATAATTTGCGGTCTTGGAGGTGGTGGGACAATCATGGAACTGATCATTACGGCATGAGTTACAGCTACTTTCATCGGAATTAACTTATCAATTTCCTTTCTTTGTGCCGGAGTAATTTTTTGATACAAATTTCCATAAATATCCTGTGAATAATCGCCTCTGATTTGCAGCACAGTGTTTGCAACCACATTCAGTAGTTTTAGAAAATCAGACTGATTCGCTGCAGGGTCTTTTCGAACTGTAACGACAGACATTGGCAACATCCGGGTTTTTCCATTCACTGTTATCTTTTGAAAGTGGATCCATTCTCTTTGCTCAGCATAGTTATAATTGAACCATTTCTTAACATAGGAAGAAACTTCAGCCAAGCTTAAGCTAGCACCATCAACAGTGATTTTAGAATTCGCATCAATCTGAAAATTTACTAAAACCTGGTTTTTAAAGAATGCTTCTTCTTTGTTTTCTTTTGTAAATACCTTAAAATCTGATTCTGTCCACACTTTAACAGAATCCTGGGATATTTCAGAAATAATTGGAGTAAAGAGACTCTCTTTAGGAGGAACTTTTTCGCTCCTGTTGCCGAAAGCCATCAGCAGCAGGGCAAGCAATGGGAGAAAGGTCGCCACCTTCCAACGCCATGCTTTACTGGTTTTTGATTTGTTCATCATGGTAATTCTTTTTTTAATTTGACAATGATTAAAACTGTTTGCAAGGGCGAACCGCCTTGGCCCGACTCCTTTTTGAATAACGAGTAATTGATATTGGGTTGCATCGATGCCTGAATGAAGGGTTTGCTCGTCGGCCTGAAACTCGTGGATTTCTTTCATGTCGCCGATTAGCGCGTAAACCGCCGGGTTAAACCAATGAATAGTTCTGACCAGTTCGAGCAGCAGCAAATCGACAAAATGATTCTGCCGGATATGCGCCTGTTCGTGCGCCAGAATGGCCGAACCATGAGCGTCGTAATCTGTCTGCGAAATAACCACCGAACGACCAAATGCAAAACTGGGTACTTCGCGGTCAACAATCAGCAACCGGTAGCCGTCCATTTGCTGCACTGTTGCTTTCCGCGAAAGCATGAAAATCAGGATAACATTCCGGATAAAAAGCAGGAGCGCCACCAGCACACCTGCCAGATAAAAATACCGAAGCAACGTTTCCAGCGGAATCGTCAGCTCGTTTGTTGCCGTTGCAGCTTCGCCAATATGTTGCTGAACCTCAAAAGATGTTGCATTTTCTGTTGCGGGCAGGTTTTGAATCTGTACTTTACTTTCCGAGAATTCAGGAATCAGTTCAACATGCACGGGCGTTTGCATCAGTTGCGGCAACTGCACCAATGGAACAATCACCGAAGCTACCACAATAGTTAGCAAGGTTGCCCGGTTGACTGCAAACGAAGTTTCTTTTCGCATCAGCACCCTGAACAACAGGTAAAACACACTGATGCAGATGGTTGATTCCAGAATATAAATCAGAAAAGTATTCATATTGGTAGGTTTTATAAATCTTTTTTTGCGTTTTCGGCCTGGCTGATCAGTTCCTGAATCTCTTCCATCGAGATTTTCTCTTCCTGTACAAACATCGAAACTACCGAGGAGTATGATTGATTGAAGTATTTGCCCACCATGCTTTTCAGGGTGTTTCGGCTGAATTCTTCGCGCGAGATAACCGCAAAATACCGGTGCGTATTTCCAAATTGTTCGTGGCCGACAAAACCTTTTTCTTCGAGTCCGCGCACAATAGTCGAAATGGTGTTGTAGTGCGGTTTGGGGTCTGTCAGCAGGTCAATAACCTCTTTGACAAACAGGGAACCTTTTTCCCAAAAGATTTCCATAATTTCTTCTTCACGATTGGTGAGATGTTTCATAGTTGTAAAGCTTTGTTCAAATATAACTATATTATTTAGTTTGCAAACTATATTTAGTAGTTTATTTACTAAAAAATTTAGTTGTAAACATTAATGTATTTAAAACAAGCAGATTTTGATTAAAAAAATGAATAGTAACGATTGAAAAACAAGAAGTTAAGAGGGTTGCATGGACTTGTTTCTAATCTTTATTTTATACCAAATGTAATTCTAAATCAGTCCAAATTCATTCTGGTATATTGCCGATGAATATACCTGCCCGCAGCAGCTACCGTGTACCCACAAATAATTGGGAAATACTAATACAAAACAAAAAACAATGGAACGCGGATTAAATATGATCTGGCGGATTAAAACTGATTAAAATCATCCCAACAAGTCGGGATGATTTTCTAAAGAAATGCATAAAAAAGTATCAATCATCCATTATCCCATTTGTCTTTTTTCGAATCCATTCCAATTTATTGGAATATAAATCCGTTTTCCATCCGCTAAATCCGTGTGAATCTGCGTTCTATTATTTTACCTATTGGCCAGTATTTAGTGTGCAATAAGATAAAGATGTGGGTACACGGTAGCCGCAGCAGGCGGGAATGTTAAGGCCAATCGAGTGAGCGAAGATTGGACTGTTATATTTCTTCAATCGGTATTATGTAGCTATTCCTGAACATGATTTCAATTCCGTCCGAAAGAAGGTTGATTCCTTGAAAATCATTTTGCACGGACGGTTTTTTTTTCATTCTTGCCCTGGGCTACAAATATTTCGCCCATACCGGGCTAAACCCCATGCATCCTTCTTTTTTTCCAGTTATTCATTTATGAGTCCACTCCGAAAAGTTGATTAATTATCCCGAAGGGATAAAATTTGAATAACCGCCCCGAGAATCGGGGTGGAAAAGAAATGAAATCAAAATCACAACCCTGAAAGCCCGCCTGCTTCGGGCAGGGGTTGAACTTTTAGTGTATTAATATTCAACCCTTTCAGGGTTGCGTGTTCAGCTTTTATTCTACCGTTCAGATTTACTATCGGGACGGTTATTCAGATTCAGTCCCTGCCTGCGGCTGGCAGGCTTTCAGGACTATTTTTTGACTTTTCGGAGCAGACTCATTTATGGACTGTATATTTTTTCAGTGTTTGACTACTACGATAAGGTTTACCAGGGCAAACGCGTCTAATTTTTTCATCTACCCCAGTTTGCAGGGTCATTCTTTATACCATTTTTCAAACTGAAATGATAATATTTAGACAATCCAACGGCCTGAAAGGCCAGTTTATCCTAGCCCAGGGCAAACGGAGTGTCGCCCTGGGTTGGGAAATGGATGTTAAAATCGTCCGTGCAATAACATTTTTTGAAAGGTAATCGTTCTTGCGGACGAAGAGGTATGTATTCCAATTCCGTCCGAAAAAAGATTTTTGCCTTGATTATTCTTGTCGCGCGGACGGTTTCGATATCATTTCTTTTACCCCAGACGTTGTCTGGGGCTAGAATAAGTTGGCCTTTCAGGCCGAAGAAAGTGAGTTGTGCAATACTTTTTTAGATGCGTTTGCCCTGTAAGGTTTACATCAAAGTCAGAAACTGTTTAGATTTTGTTATATGGTTCCGTTAGGAATCCAATGTCGGTAGAAAGTTGAAATAGTAGAGCTTTTGTCCCGTAAGGGACAATACATGGCTCGCGAATCGGCATTTTATACCAAATGCAATTTTAAATCAGTACAAAGGTGCGGTATAATGCCGATGAATAGAAATGTTGAGGCCAATCAAGTAATACCAAATGCAATTCCAAATCAGTCCAAAGACCCATCTGGTATAATGCCGATGAATAGAAATATTAAGGCCAATCGAGTTTGCGAAGATTGGACTGTTATATTTCTTCAATCGGTATAAGCGCGGATTGGACTGTTACATTTCTTCAATCGGTATTACCGACAGATTTTCCCTAACGGGAAATTTTCAGCAGTTTGTCGGCAAAATTCCAGGCGCGACTTGGAGTCGCACTCGGAATCAAAGGCACGTACAAATACAAACAAAAACAGGGACCGAAGTCCCTGTTTTATCCATATTTCTATGTAATTTCTGAAATTAATTGCGGTTGGAAGCAAGCTTGGAGAGCAGGCGGAGCATTTCGAGGTATAACCAGATCAGCGTAACCATCAGACCAAAAGCGCCATACCATTCCATGTATTTTGGAGCCCGTGCATTTGATCCTTGTGTGATCATGTCGAAATCGAGGATCAGGTTGAGCGCTGCAACCACCACAATAAATAAGCTGATACCAATTGACAACATGCTGTTTCCGTGCAGGAAGCTAACATTTACGCCAAACAATCCGGCAATGAAACTACCCAGATAAACCAACGCGATTCCGCCGGTGGCTGCAAAAATGATAGTTTTGAATTTCTCTGTTGCACGGATGGTTCCAGAACGGTAGAGCAAAAGCATGATAGCAAAAACGCCAAATGTTAACGAAACGGCACGCATCACCAATCCGGGAAATCTAGCTTCGAACATTGCCGAAATTGCTCCAAGGAACAATCCCTGGAAAACGGCGTAAATCGGTGCGGTCATTGCTGCACGGCGCGGACTGAAAGCTGTTATCAATGCAGTAATTAATCCACCAATTGCGCCTACCATTGTCCAAACCATAATTCCGGATGGCATTACACCGGGGTTGGCAGGATCGATTGCCCCAAAAAATTTGCGCCATGTAAATGTGGCGGCAAAAATAACAATCAGCAACATCAGCCCGGTTTTATTGATTGTTCCGTTTACGGTCATCACTCCGTCGCTGGCAGTGGTTGCCGATTGACTAAATATATTCTTCCCAAAAACAGGATTCGATGATTTTGTAAGATTCATGTGATTTTTTTTAAAAGTTGATTAAGCAATTTTCGTATTAACTATTGTATTTCAATCAAGTATCCAACGCATGGAATAGCCATAAATAATCATTTTCGGTTTGAATGAGCTTTTGCTCTTATGGCTATTTCATTGTTTTAAAATTTAATGTTTCGTTTTACTTTATAAAAACTGTACCAAAAATAGTGAGACTTCAGCAAATCCCGATCAGGGTTAAGTATTCTTAACAAAAAGTTCTTTTGCGTATTCGCTTCGTAGCTCGGTTAAAATCATTTCACTTAATTCGTTACTTGCTTCTGAATCAAGTTCTTTCAGACTTTCGGCAAACGAAATAGCGGTTTCGTTCATGCTTTTGCTCTTCATTCCAAGTAAAATAAACGAACGGTAAAAAACCAGTTTCAGGTTCGGGTCTTTGGCTAAAGGTGACAAAACGTCGAAGAATGGTTCAAAAAGTTCGTCGATTGCTGACTTTTCGGCAATTGCCAGCCGCCCCATCAGGTGCAAACCTGCGAAACGAACCAAATGTTTCTTGCCACGACACCATTCAAGGGATTTCACAAATGCAAACCGGGTTTTAACCCACAGAAAAGTATTTAAAGTCTCTGCAATCTCGGTAGTTTCAATGCTTTTGGTCCAGTAATCCATCTGTTCTTCGGTTACTTCACCCGGCACATCGATCATGGCTGCCAAAATCATGGTTTCTCTCCATTGTTTATTCCACAACTTCAGGGCCAGCAAATGATTGGGCTCGTATTGCTTTGCAATTTCGCGCAACGAAATAATGGATGCGCCCCAGTTAACTTTGTAAACCAAGCCATGCGCTTTCATCTGATCAACGGTTTCGCCGTTTTTAGCCAGGCGGACACGGGTCAGAATCTGACGAAATTGCTGTTCACTTTTCGGGTCGTCAATTAATATGTCCATAAAATCAGATTAGATATTCGATTACTATAAATTCAGCAGCCAAAAGTAAGGAATAAACCAGATGCCGCGGACTATCCAAATAGGCGGAAACACGGATATTACACGATTTCGACACAAATACCATTTGCAAAACCTTTTCGAAGAGGTAGGCGACTACTGTTCCGTAAGCCACTCCCGCTATTCCCCAAATCTGAACAAAATACAAGCTGGCTGTCACATTCACAACTATTTCGAGAAACGATGCCCACATTATCAGGTTGGTTTTCTGAAGCCCGATGAGAATGGTTTGCGGAAACAGCAGCCTGCTGATAATCAGCAATAAATAAATATTAAAAATGGTAGCGCTTTCGGCAAAACCTACATTGAACACAATAGGGAAAGCCCAGTGCGACGCCAGTATTAACAATCCTGAAAGCGGAAACATCCAGTTGCCGAGCTTTTTCGCGTTTTGCTTTATTTTTTCGAGGTTGAATGCAAGTTGTGAACGATCGGCGAAACCGGGCAACATGGACGTGCTGAAAGCATTTGCAAGCAGCAATACCAACGGAAATTCGCGCGCGCCGTACCTGAAAACAGCAAATGTTGCTTCGTCGAAATACGATGTGACAATGAAACTGTCGATATATTGCGCCGAACCGCTTAGCAACATGGAGGCGATGAGTGGCAAAGAACTCCGAAGATGGGTTCGGATAAAAACCGGATCAACCACTGGTGAAGCGTTTCTGAAAAGCAATACCAACAGCCAGCAAAAACGAAAAACGGCACTGGCAACGAGTCCGGCGAGGCTGTATTCGATACCGAAACCAAAAACCGGCGGAATTACCACCAGCAAAAACATCAGTAAGAATGAAACTGACCCATAAAGTACGATCAGTTTTCCTTGATTTTTAATCAGGTAAATGTATTCGACCAGACTGGCCGGTGTTGAAATGAGCAGATAAATGAGCAGGTAATTCAGATAGGGAACCGACGATTTTTTCAGTAAAAAGCCTGCAATGGATTGCTCAAAAACGAACAGAAAAATACCGGATAAAATTGTCAGACCCGAAATCAGATAAAAAATATTGAATAAAACCGGCGATTTGCGCGAAATGGTTTCTTTGGTTACAATGGGCAAAAATCCCTGAATCAATCCATTTAGCCAGAAAAAGCTGACAGCTCCGGCTATCAGTAAGAATGTTTCGTATTGTCCGATTTGAGAAGTAGAAAGCCCCGTTTTGGCAAAAACGACGCCAATCAGAATGAGTGTCGAAAACCGCAAAAGCTGAAATATCTGCAAAGCTGAAATATGGCTGATCCGAGGTTTCAATAGCAATTATTTTGTCGGGAATAATTAATTCTGAATTGCTCAAAACTACGATAATTGCATGAGAACCTAAAATGTTGCCTGCTACTTTTATTTCCGCCCGATCACCTGCCCGATTCCGGTAATGTTTTGCTGAATATTGGGCATTCCGCTGTAATAAACCACTCCCACGCCCGGAATGGTAACATTTAGTTTATCGGTTACATGCAGGCTCACATTCCCGTTTCCTGAAATTTTGATGTCAGCATTTTTCACCTTCATTGCTTCGAGATCCACATTTCCGGAGCCTAAAAGTTTCACCGAAAGCTGATCAGTTTCACCCAAACATCTAACATTTCCGGTGCCTGTAAGGTTGATGGATGCGATTCCCAGATCTGAGCTTACATTTCCCGATCCTGAAAAAGTTAATTCTTTCATTTCAGGAACAGAAATTGAAACTGCCATTGTACTGTCGCTTTCAGCAACGTGTGAGCCAAACGAAATAAACAGGGTTCCGTTCACCACTTCTGTTTCGAGAATTGCCAGCAGGTTTTCCTGTGCTGTCAGTGTTAATCCCTGACGGTCGTTTTTCAGGATAGTTACATCGCAATTAATCAGGCTTTTCACTTTAGTGAATGGCTCAAGGATACGGCTTTCTGTTTTCATGCTTCCCATTCCCACAACTGGGAACCATGCCGATTCCTGTTCGGAACACGAGAAAAGAAAAATGGTCAATGCAAATAGCATTGCAAGGTTAATTGTTTTCATCCGGATATAATTTATTTTTTAATTGTCGGATGGAATTCGCATGATAGAAAAATATTCATTCTTTTTGGTGTTTTCGTGAATCATGCTCATTTCATGGCTTTGATTTAGAATTTCTGTTCGCACTATTCAGGCGAACGATTGTTCCTGTTTTTTGTTTTCTAAGCCAAAGATAATGAGCACAATTGAGGCGCCTGAATTTATTTGGATGAATGGCGGAAAATAGGGGATGAACGTGCGAAAATTCAGCAATCAACCGTTACGCCCAAATCGCGCAATTCCTTAATTTGCGACAACACAACTTTGTTACCGGTAAGGTCGGCATATTCGAGGGTCTCAATTTCAAGCAAAGGCGAAATATCGTCAATCGAATTGTTCGCCAAATCAATGCTTTTCAACTGCCAAAGATTTCCAAGCGCATCGATGTACTCAATTTGATTGTTCGAAAGGTTTAATTCCTGAAGTCGTTCGAGACTGGCAAGCGGGGAAAGATCTGTAATCGAGTTTCCCGATAAATCCATCGAAATGGTGTGTATGCAATATTCAACGCCATCCAGATCATCGATTTCCGATTCCGACAGTTCCACTTCGTCCATATCTTCGAGGTAATACGTCGGGAAATTAGTGTCTGTATCGCCGTATTGCCTTATTTGCATGGCCTCGTAAAACGAATAACCTTTCGAACTGGATTTTTGCACTTTGTTACGGTGCTTTTTCTTTTTATCCTGAAAATAGCTGAAACCGGAATCTTTCAAATCCCAGACATATTCTGGCTCATAGTCGATATCCTCGTAACTTTCTATGTTGGCTGAAATTTCTTCAATATCCTGAATGACAAATATGTGCCTGAATTTTTCAAGCGTAGAATGGTCGTTTTGCCGGGTCGATTCTGTAATTAATCCGCGAAAATATTCGCCCCGGTCGGGGTGGTACAGCGAAATGATTTTCGAAAAGCCTTTTCCATCTGGTTCGATCACAATTTCAACCCATTCCGAAAGCATTCCCGAAATAATGTTCAGCTTTTCAAATTCCTTTTCCTTGTAAAGCCTGATCAGGTTTCGGCTGATTTTGTTCATGTTGGCTTCCGAATAAGCTTCTAAAAGTTCTGCTGATAAAGTTTCTGATTTGTGCATTTTGTCTATAATTCTTCCTGATACTTCAAAAAATCTCCGTCAATTATCAACAATCTCACGCCATTTTTGGTTGCCGACCGGTGCGAACTCATTTCATCGGTAACAACATAAGTCATTCCCTGTATCAGTTGTGAATGTTGCCCATCTGCCGATTCGCTTATAAATTCGCCTTCGAGGCAATGTACGATGTGCCCTTTGCGGCACCAATGATCGGCAACATACCCGGCAGTGTATTCCACTATTCGCATTCGCAAAACCGGTAGCTGAACCGTTTGCCAGTAAGCAGTTCCGGTTTCGCCGGGATGCTCTGTTTTAGGAATTTCCGACCAGTTGATCGTCTGAAATGGGATGTTTTGATTCATGGCTTGTTTGTTGTTGGTAATTGTTTGATAATTAGTATTATATTATTATTGGAGAGGTTGTGTGTGCTTGGAATGAGACGAAGTAAATCATAATTTTCGAACTACTTTTTTTAGATTTGTGCCATTCCGTCAGATAAGGGGAAAAGCCTTGATTTAAGTGATTTCGCTGACGGCCATCCGACCTGATCTTTCATCCACGGGTTCCGTTTTACTTCACCCATGGTTATTGATATTCTACCCTTTAAGGGTAAAAAAAATGACGCCCAATAACTTCCCAACAGAACGCTGGCAATCTACAAATGTGGCCCATTGCCTACCTGAATTTTTCCGAAGTAATATTTTTTCTTGATTTCGGCAGACCGTTCGGTAAATACTTTCAGTCCAATCTGGTTGATCAGGCACAAGTTAAACACCTTCAGGTTGTGGGGCAGAACATCGGCACGATCGGCAGCTGGCTGAAGCCGGTTACACGGGAAATCGGTACAGGCCGAACAAAACTCCAGTTCGTTATCTTTCACGCAATTCCAGGTATCGCAAACCGTTGGTTTTACCGGGCAGTTTCCTTCAATTGCCCGGCAGCCGGGGCAGGGGAGTTTCTCGCTGGGAATTCCTATTTGAAGTAGATGGTTGTAAAGATTTTCGTCGTCTTTGCAAAGGTGTAATTCGCAAATTCCGCAGTCAATTCCGCAGGGAGCAACCATGCTGAGTCTTTCGTTGATCATATTTGAATTCATCGTGTTTGAATTAGAATTTTCAACGAAACTAAGCAGGCTTGCGGGTTGGTACAATTTATAGTTCCTGAATGACGCCTAAAATAGTATGAACCTCGGATATCAGGGCTTGTGCAAAATCACCTATCCGATCACTCCCAGCGAAATCAGAATAAACGACGGGCCATTTACCAGGGCATGAATGGTGATTCCGACGGTGGTATTCTGTGTTTTTTGCACTGCCCACGGAAGAATAAACAGAATGGGAATCAGCAGAATCATAAGTTGGACGCCAAAACAAATGTGAAATAGAACCCAGAGCAATGCATTGAAAAACCAGGCAAATTTTTGTATCCTGATTTCCTGACGGGGGAGAATGTACCCGCGCCACATCAGTTCTTCACCAAAAATATTGAAGAAAAACATAACCAGCCAAATCAGCAGTAAATACCTTTCGTTGCCCCGAAAAGGTTCAAATTCCATGAATGATGGGGTGGTTTCAATTTCAGGAATACCAAACTGTGTATGCAGAAATTTGGAAATGCCCATAATTGCTCCGGTAAGAAGAAGGATGGATAAGGTGGAAAGCAGCGTGAATTTCCAGTCGCGCGACGACATTTTTTGCAGCCGCAACCTTCTCAAAATATCGTTTTTGCTTTTGTATCCATCCTTCCGGACAAGATAAAAAGCAAGTAAAAATAGTGGCAGAAAAACCAGCAAACCACCAATAAACCAGCTCAATGCAGGATGCAGTCCGTATTCCTGGTTTAATTCAGGAATTAACAAACGGCAAACAAGCACAAACGTAACTGAAGGAATTCCGAAAAGAAGCAATTCTCCAATGATACTTATTGGTTTTAGTAAAGGTTTCATAGTTGAAATGTATTAATTACCAACAACCTGCGAGACTCGTAAAATCTTTTCCATCTTCCTGCCCTTTGCCAACTCATCCACCAACTTATCCAAATATCTAACCTGCTGCGTCAAAGTATCCTCAATTTCCTCTACACGATACCCACAGATTAGTCCGGTGATGAGGTGTGCATTTGGATTTAGCGAAGCGTGTTGGAAGAAGGTTTCAAAGGTTACATTTTCATTTATTAGTTCCTGAAGCTTCTGGTTATCGAAGCCGGTTAGCCACTCAATTACCTGATGTAATTCTTCTTTTGTTCTGCCTTTTTTCTCCACTTTAGCAATATACATCGGATAGACCGTGGCAAAGGTCATTTTTGCTATGCGCTGATTTTGTGTGTCTGAATTGTTCATGTCTTCTTATTTTTTCAACCGGAATTTCCATGCAAAATCTATACTAATCAAATGTTCATATTTAAGTGCTGTTTTTGGATAAATCTCAATAAACGTAGGGCGATAAATAAGACCGATAAAAAAATGTCTGCCAAACTGATAATATTCATTCACAGTAAATCCAAACGAGTGACTTGATTTCTCTACTGGTTCTCTTGTTTGCGGTTGTGACTGATATGCCCCATTCTTGTACTCCCAATTATTTATTGAATAATTCAATCCATATCCAAATGTAAAACGCTTAAGTTTAAAGTTATCAGTTAAACTCAAATAAACAGAACTCATTGTTTCATATCCTCCGCTATAGTCAATGGGGGCAGGGATAGGAGCCAGGTTATCCATCACCCCATTTGCTGTCAATCCGACGTATTTGTTCGTTTTATAAAAATACTCTATACCACCTGAAATTCCATAAAAGCCGAGACTTAAACTGGCACTTTCATTATACGGCTTTAAATAAAAGTTATTAATCCAGGGAAGAGAAAGAAGAAGATTAATCTGTCCCTTATTTGTCGGGTACGATTTTAAAAAATAGTCATGATAGAATTTGGTTACTGGTGGTCTGATTATACCAACTGAATCATGAATATCCAGTAAAACAGAATTTCCATAATAAAATCTTTTTTCATTTGTAAAATCTATCAAATATGCAGCAGGTGAAAACCTTAACCATATAAGGTTCCCATAAGCAAACACTGGATTTGGTGAGGATTTTACGACATAGTCTCTCGTCAGATTTTCAGAAAAAAGTTTAAATTTCAGATCGTGCTTCGACCGTTTAACTTCTAAATTTACGGGTAATTTATAAATACTGTCACCAATTTGGGCTGTTGCATTGGGAGCATTTGTATTAATATCCAGATTATATTGTCTTTTCAGAAATACAGTCGCACACGACGACACGACGAAACTTAAAAAAAGAAGGATTAGTCTATGCGTCATGTACTTATAAGTGTTGGTAATGTTTTGAGACTTTGCAAAGTAGCAGATTTCGAAGTGCAAAACTGTCTGCAAACACTGAACATGATATGACCGCTGTTAGCTGTTCGTTGTTTGTTTCTCATCTTCTTTATATTCCAGAATATCACCCGGCTGACAGTCCAGTGCATTGCAAATAGCTTCAAGGGTGGTAAACCTGATTGCTTTTGCTTTTCCGGTTTTTAGAATAGAAAGATTTGACAAAGTTAATTCCACTTTTTCTGATAGCTCATTCAATGACATCTTTCGCTTTGCCATCATTACATCTAAGTTTACAATAATTGGCATGGCTTAAACAGTTAAATCGTTTTCGTTTTGGATTTCAACTCCTCTTGAAAAAATAGTCGCAATGACATAGATCACTGCAGCCATTAAAATCCATGCCTGACTGTCTGCCCAAAACTGGTTGAGTGCGTCGATTTCAAATCCACGATGCTGTAAGTTTTTGGCTGTTTGTCGGGCAATATAACTGATGAGTCCGATGGATAGCGTGTAGTAACTAAGTATTTTAATCTGATCGGCAACATAGCTGTTGAATGGTTTTGTCAGATCAAGTTTGCTTAAAAGTCTGATGACAACATAGAATAGGTATGCCTTCAAAATTGAGATAATCAGGATAAAACTATACATACTGAAATAAGCGGATTTGTTAAGATGATACATTTGACTTAAGTCCAGCTTTTGATAAAGCTTATGGACAATTTCAGGTTTGAAGAGACTGTAAATAAAGTTGACTATCAACGCACCGGCTTCAATGCATAAGCCAACGAAGATGACCCATGCAAAAATATGCAGGGCTTTAAAAACGAAGTTGTTTCTTTGCGTCATAATTGTATAAATTAAAATTATATCGCAATTGTAATAAAAATTTATTGAATAGCAATAAAAATGTATCGTTTTGTTGAAAATATTTGTTCCGAAATGAACCCGGGCAGATAAGATTCTTCAGATGATTTGACTGGTCGGGCTTTAAGGTGGTTTATTAAGCAATTAATTGGACTTTAGCTGGTACTGTGCGAACAATGCCCCATAACCTAGGAAGCTACACGCGGGCGGACTGTCTCGCCTATTGCGGGATCAAGTCGAAAAGCAGCCTGAGCGGAAAGATACCCACCGAAAACCACTGCTGCCGACCTTGACGGGTAGGCTAAATGTTAGCGGCTGGCAATTGTTGTCTTCAAATAATTTCCTGGAGTCATTACCCCAAGAGAGCTGTTCTTAAAATCTTTGATGTTTCTCGTGATAATTAAATCAATTTGTCCATTTAATTCTGCCGAATAGTTTTGCAATGCGTCTTCAAAATCCCTAAAATTCGAGTTCAGAGCCTTTAGGATAACATCTTTATCTGTTGTAAGTACTTCTATGATCGTAATTAATTGTGTTAGTTTTTCGATAACTTTCTCATGAGTAGAGCTTTGTCTTAACAGATAGTATACATTGCTGATTATCACAGATGTGATGAAGCCTTTGATTTCTCTCGATTCACATAGTGACAATACTTTTGCAGCATCGTCCGAAAACGGCTCTCTGTCAAAAAAGAAGTCTAAAATTACGTCAGTGTCGATAAGAACTTTTTTCATTTGCTAAAGATATTTT
>JAHEYU010000113.1 GCA_023251435.1 Bacteroidota bacterium | reverse complement strand
CCGGCGGCCATTAAACTCACCGGGGAGTGGTTTCCGCCCGAAGAACGTTCAACCGCCTCTGGAATTTTCAACAGCGGTGCTGCTGTTGGAGCCATCGTGGCACCACCTTTAATTGCCTGGTTGGGTGTAACTTTTGGCTGGCAGATTACCTTCGTTGTGATCGGTGCCCTTGGATACTTGTGGCTGGTTGCATTCTGGTTTACTTATTACACTCCTGAAAAGGCTGCCAATATGCCCAAACTGAAAAACATTCCGCCGTTGAAACTGCTTCGGTCGAAGTTTGTATGGTCGCTCACCCTTTCCAAAGTGTTTATGGATCCGGTCTGGTATTTCATCACTTTCTGGATTGGACGATACCTGGCCGATGTACACAAATGGGATTTGGCCACCATTGGCTGGTTCGCTACCATTCCATTCATTGTGGCTGATCTGGGAAATATACTGGGCGGACTTTTCACCCAATTTATCATCCGGAAAGGAGTTCCTATTCCCCGTGCCCGTAAGATTGCAGTTGGACTTTTCGGCTCCATCATGGCACTTTCGCTTATTTCAGGACCATTTGTAATTGTAACGCCCGCATCGGCTCTGGCGGTTTTGGCCTTTGCCGGATTTGGTTATGCAGCTTACACGGCCAACACGATGGCTTTTCCGGGCGATGTGGTTCCGGCCAATGCACAGGCTTCTGTTTGGGGAGTGGCCAGTGTTGGTGCAGGTTTGGGAGGCGCCGTTTTCCAATCCTTATCAGGAGTGGCTGTAAAAAATATTTCGGCGACTTCGGGCTATTCTGCAGCATACAATTTAGTATTTCTTGGTTACGGCTTATTGGCGCTTATCGGATTAATCATCGTCCTTTTTGTAATGGGGCCACTGGTTAAAGATGAAAAGCTGCAACGGATATCGGAGGAAACAAGTAATTAATAACTATCATGAATAAAATAACAATTATCAGTTTAATCATTCTTAGTCTTTTTCTTCAGGAAAGAATTGCTTCGGCACAGCCACTAAAATCTTCAGGAAACGAAATGTGCTGGTGGTACGAAAAACCGGCGGCCAAATACTGGGAAGGATTACCCATTGGCACAGGCAGATTGGCTGCTATGGTTTTGGGGAAAGTAGCCCAGGAACAAATTTTATTAAACGAAGAAACCTTGTGGGCCGGAAGCCCTAACAATCCAAATAGCGTTGATGGTCCCGAAAAGTTAGCCGAAATGCGCAAGCTTATTGCCAATAAGGAATATTTTAAGGCCGATTCGGTTTCGATGGCTTTTAGCAGCCAACCCATGCGCGTTCAGCATTATCAGCCGATGAGTAACCTGAATCTGAAATTCGATGGTGTGGATGAGTCGAAAGTGAAGAACTATCGCCGGAAATTAAGTCTGGACAGCGCTTTGGTTACCATTACCTACGAGATAGATGGCGTAAAATACAAGCGAGAAATATTTGCAAGCTATCCCGATCAGGTGATTGTCATGCGGATTTCGGGCAGTAAGCCCGGGAAAATTAACTTAACCGGATGGATGAACAGTCTTCAGCCAACGGCAGTATCGTTTGTGGAGAACAATGATCTGGTAATGAATGGCGGAACGAAGGAACTGAACCAGGATACCTACGCACAAAGGGTGATCCCCTCGTTGATGAAATGGCAGTCGCGTGTACGCATCATCAACGATGGCGGTAAGGTAACTCCGGCCAAAGCCGCAGTCGATAAAAATGCCGATGCCATTAAGGTCGAGAATGCCAATGCTGTAACTTTTATTGTTTCAGGAGCTACCAACTGGAAAAGCTGGAACGATATTAGCGCCAACGAAAAGGATAGATGCCTGAAATATCTTACCGATGCTCAAAAACACAGTTATCAATCGTTGCGCAAACGCCACCTCCAAGATTATTACCCATTGTTTGCAGCCTGCAAGTTAGATTTGGGCGGCCACGAAAAAGGCCTGATAAATACTTCGGAACGTATGGAAAAGTTGCGCGCAGGAGGTATCGATCCACTTTTTGCGGTACAATACTTTCAGTTTAGCCGTTACCTGATGCTGGCCGGTGCCCGCGAAAATACACTGGCGTTCAACAACCACAATATTTGGCTCAACAACATGGAAGGTCGCTGGCAAGGCCGCTGGACTTTGAATATCAATATTCAGGAATGCTATTGGCCGGTAGAGAATACCAATTTGCCAAAAATAAATGAATCGTTGGTTTATTTTACCGAACAATTGGCACAGGCAGGTGCGCGTACCGCCAAAGAAATGTATAACTGCCGCGGTTGGGTAGCCCATCATGGTACAGATGTATGGTTCAATACCGCTCCAACCGATCGCAACCCAAAAGCTTCTGTTTGGCCCATGGCTGGCGCCTGGCTTTTGCAACAGTTATACGATCATTACCTCTACGAACCTGATGCCACATATCTTAAACGGATTTATCCGCTTATGAAAGGATCGGCAGAGTTTTTCCTCGATTTTCTTATTCCTGATTCAGCCAGCGGCTGGTTGGTAACAAGCCCTTCCACATCGCCCGAGAACTTTTTTATGTACGGTGGAAAGAAGTGTCAGGTGTCGATGGGTTCATCTATGGACAATCAAATTATCAGGAACTTATTTCGCAATTGTATTAGTGCCGGAAAAATTCTCGGTATTGACGCGGATCTGCAAAAGCAAATGGGAGAGGTGCTGAAAAAACTGCCACCTCACCAAATTGGCAAACATGGACAGTTGCAGGAATGGATATACGATTTTGAGGAATTCGATGTTAAACATCGTCACCTTTCGCATCTGTTTGCAACTTATCCCGACGATGATATAAGCGTGTTTAAAACTCCCGAGTTGGCCAAAGCTGTTTCAACTGTTTTGCAGCGTCGCAGCATTGATCGTCTGGGTTGGGCCGGAGCATGGAAGATAAACCTGCATGCACGTTTGTTAGAACCCGAAGAAGCATATAAAGTGCTTCAAATAATGCTGGTTGATGTGAGTCTTCACCCCTACGAGGAAGATAGTAAAATAACTCCGTCGTATGAAGGTAATCAAGCCATTCAGGGCGTTGCAGCGGGTGTTGCCGAAATGATTATGCAAAGCCACTCGGGCGAACTATTTCTTCTGCCTGCGTTGCCTGCTGCCTGGCAAAAGGGTAGTGTCAACGGGCTAAGGGCTCGCGGAGGTTACACCATTGATATGTCGTGGGAAGCGGGCAAACTGAAAGAGTCAGTCATCTCCGCAAAAATATCGAACAAATGCCGCATTCGCACCAAACAACCGGTAAAAGTACTTTCAGGAAACAAGCCTGTAAAAATTACGCTCCTGAATGGAGTGCTGGAGTTTGACGCTAAGGCCGGAGCGAAATACAGAGTTGTACCTTTATAAAAACAAAAATGAAAAGGATAAAGCTCTCATTTACATTATTGATGCTACTGGTTGGGCTCGAACTGGTAGCAACAGGGTATTTTGTTTCGGTGAATGGCGATAATAAGAATCCCGGAACCCGCGAATTGCCTTTCCGCACCATACAGAAAGCGGCAGATGTGATGTCGCCCGGAGATGTGTGCATTGTCAGGGCCGGAACTTATCGGGAATGGATTAAACCACCGCGGGGCGGAGTTTCAGAGTCACAACGCATTATTTATAAGGCTGCTCCCGGCGAAGAGGTCATCATCAAAGGTTCGGAACAGGTGACAAATTGGGTAAAACAAGATGGAACGGTTTGGATGGCCGAAATACCTGATTCATTTTTCGGCAATTTCAATCCCTTCAAAACCAATATCAGTGGAAATTATATCCGCTACGGTAGGGATTATCATTTGGGCGATGTGTACGTGAATGGCACATCGTTTAAAGAACGTACCAATAAGCTCGATATGGCTGCCAGTCCGGGAGCATTCTATATCGAAGACGGAGTGAACACCACAAAAATTTATGCCAATTTCAGAGGATACGATCCAACGGTTGATCTGGTCGAGATGAATGTGCGCGAGTGCTTGTTTTTTTCTGAAATAAAAGGACTGCAATACATTACGGTGAGTGGTTTCAAAATGATGCACGCAGCAGCCAATTGGGCATATTTCAGGGCGTTTCAGCATGGTTTAATTGGCACGTATTGGGGCAAGTACTGGATCATCGAGAACAATATTATTTCCGATGCACGTTGTTCTGCCATCGTTTGTGGAAACGATGCTTCGTGCGAAAATGAAGGCTTTGACGTGGAATCAGTAGGGCATCATATTGTCCGGAACAATGTAATAAGACGTTGCGGACAGGCTGCCATTCATGGGTTCAAAGGGTGGGCGAGGAGCCTTATAGAAGGTAACCTGATTGAAGACATTAACACGAAGAATGAGTTTGGTGGTTTCGAAACGGGCGGAATGAAAATTCACAATGCGGTTGACCTGACCATTAAAAACAATGTTGTACGAAGAGTTCGGATTGGCGATGTTGGCCAGTATGCCGGAATATGGATCGATTGGTCGGCGCAGGGAACACGAATTACCGGCAACGTGGTTTATGATTGTACGGCTCCCGCTCTTTTCCTTCAGAACGGCCATGGAGGAACTGTGTTGGTGGACAACAATGTGTTTTCAGGTGAGGTTCGGACTTCAATGTCCAACTGCATTTATGTGCATAACCTGTTCGTGAATTGTAACTGGAACTATCAATTCGAAAAGTTCTCTCCGGTTTTTTACAAGCCTCATACAGGGATAGTTGCCGGAGAAATTCCGATAGCCTATGAGAACGACATCAATTATAACAACATATACGCACAGTTGGGTACTGATATGATCCCGGATTATCCCGGATTTCGTTTCGATCGGAATGTGTTTTACCAGGGAGCTGCCGCTTATCCTTTTGGAGATGAAAATAGCATCGTTAAAAATGATTTTGTTTCGAATGTCGTTTTTACGAATTATCCAAATGGGGTTGAAGTTACTTTTTTATCCGAAAAGTCGCCTCGTAAAGTTAAATCGCCATTCATTGATTATGATTTTGTCGGTGTTTATAAGATTACCAGCCAGGGACTTGATGACTGGAAAGGAACCCGGTATGCAATTTCAACTGACATTATTGGAAATTCACGAAGTCAAAAACACCCGGTAGCCGGGCCTCTGGAAAATTTGAAGAAAGGTAGGAATACCATAAAGTTGACAATTACACCTAAAATAACTGAATAACGATGAAAACATCTCTGAAACGACACTTAAATACTGTTGCCGTTTTGGCAACTTTTCTATTGCCTTCTTTAGGTTTTGCGCAAAACAGCTGGTACACCGAAGGCGACTTTGCACCGTCGCAGCGCATCAAAATTCAGGTCCAAAATTCATTAAATGTTGACCGGAAGGACTGTCCGGTGGTGATTGCCCGCGATGAGTTTCCGGTGAAAAAACTGCACGAAATGTGGGTTACAGTGGTCGATCCCAGTCTTCCTTCCAAAGAAAAACCAACCGACGAAGAACTGGCTTTTGTTGGCGGGCATGGCATTCGCGAAGAATCGAACGGTCACCAGATTTTTTATCAGTTAGACGATCTGGATAAGGACGGTATTTGGGATGAGTTGTTTTTTCAGACCGACATTAAGGCTCACGAAACCAAAACAATGTACATCTATTTCGGATTTTCAGGCCGTGGCTGGAATCCTTCGGGCACATATGCCACCATCGGAAGTTATTGTAAGCACCAGATTGCCTGGTGGGAATCGAAGAACATTGGCTGGAAATTGTGGTTTCCAACCAGCGTGGATATGTATGGAAAACGCAAGCCTCACCTGATTTCGCACCTGATGTGTCAGGATAATTTGTGCGGCTATTCGGGCGTGCACAAGGTAAACTGGGAGTACGGTTCCGACATTATGCGTGTCAGCAGTTCGTTTGGTGCAGGAGGAATTGGCTTGCTCGAACTGGCCAACCATCCTGATTCACTTTCACTGCCAAGGTTTGCTCCTCGTCTTGGTGAGAAAATCTCGGAAGCCAATTTCAACGAAGACCAGCTCACCGATACCCGCTATGCCTTTGAGGTAGTTGTGAATGGCCCGCTTCGGAGCTTGATCCGGGTTAAAACCATGAACTGGAACAGCGGCAACGGTTTTTACGAACTCCTTCAGGATTACACCGCTTACACCAATCAAAGCTATTCTACCTGTAAAGTAAAATTTACCAGCTTTTTTCCACATCAGAACGGGGTAAGCTTTGTGTGCGGAATTCGAGCCAACGAAATTGAAAAGGAAAATTTCGTTGAAAAAGGTATCGCTATTCGCAGCGGCGAAGAACTGGCTGCCGACCCCGATGATGATCTGGGTTTGCGTTCGCATAAGGTAGAATTTGCTGGTTCGGCGCTGGTAGTTAAAGACCAGTTTAAGCCTGAATACCGTCGCATAAAATCCTTTGGTGACAATCACATTTTCCGGATTCCGGTCACTGCCGATCGTAGTTTTGAATACATGATTGCCGGTGCATGGAGCGAAGGAGTGGTTTATAACACACCCGAATTATTTAAAAACTACGTGAAAGCTATGGCTTTGGAATACAACAATCCGGTGAAAGTAATTTTTGGTACAAAAGAATTGAAATAAAAACCAGACAGATATGAAACGAATGAACTTGTTTTCAGGAAAAAATTTTCTTTTTGCCGCGATTTTGGTGGCTGCATTATTCGGTTGTAAGCCCAAAACGGAAGTGGCAAAAACAAACGCGGAGTACGATCCACGGTGGACCAACGAAATATACCCGGCTATTCAGGAAGCTCCCGTTGGCGGTGGTTTTCAGATGGAAGGCTACTGGGTTTGGTGTGGATCGGTGATTAAAGGCGACGACGGTTTGTTTCACCTATTTGGCTCACGCTGGCCCAAAGAATTGCCGTTTCATCCAGGCTGGATGATTGCTTCGGAAGTGGTTCATGCCATAGCCGAAAAGCCCGAAGGTCCCTATCAGTTTAAAGATGTGGCGTTGCCAGCCCGTGGAGCCGAATTCTGGGATGGGCGGTCAACGCACAATCCGCGCATTACCAAACACAAAGACACTTATTACATTTTTTACATGGGTTCCACCCATCCGTTCGATGAAATTACAAAACCCGATACGCTCACCCTTACTTCTCCATATTGTACGGTAGCACGGGCAAACAAACGCATTGGAGTGGCCTGGTCGAAAGACCTGAATGGACCGTGGGAGAGAATGGAACAACCTGTCCTGCATACCAAATCTGAAACTTTTTACAGTTTTCTAACCTCTAATCCGTCGCCTTGGATTAATGAAGACGGAAGCGTGGTACTGATGTTCAAATCGCGCCAATACAAGGATAAATTTCCGTACCAAAGTTCGATGATGATTGGTATTGCCACTGCACCCAAAGTGGAAGGACCTTACACCGTTACCGGCAATGAACCCATTTTTGGCGAAGACAAAATCGGTGAAATTGAAGACCCGTTTTTCTGGCGCGATGAATCGGGGTATCACATGATTGCAAAAGATCAGCGGGGAAAAATAACCGGCGAATTTCACTCCGGAATTTTGGCCCATTCACATGATGCTGTTCACTGGCAGGTTGATAAGTCGCCGCTTTCGTATTCACGCACCTTGAAATGGAGCGATGGAACCACTCAAACAATGGGGCAACTGGAGCGACCTTTTATCCTCATTCAGAAAGGAAAACCAACCCACCTGTTTTTTGCAACGATGGATGGCCCGGGCGGATTCAACAACGCCACCAAATCCTGGAATATGGTTATTCCACTGAAGACAAATTCGAAATAATGAGTCGGAAAAATCATTTCTATTTTCTGATTTTTCTATTGTTCTTCTTCACAGGAACGATGGCTCAAACTTCTACGCTCGTGTCAATTGGAAACGATGGAAAACTTACGTATAAAGCTGACGCCAAAGGCAATGTGGTTCCCGATTTCAGTGGCGTGGGATACATGAACGGCGAGGTTGCAATTCCTGATGTGCCGGTAGTTCTGGAAGTAAAACCGGTTGACGGCGACAACAAAGCAAACGTGCAGAACGCCATTGATCAGCTTGCCGCGATGCCGTTGCAACCGAATGGTTTCCGAGGGGCTATTCTGTTTAAAAGCGGAACTTATAATATAGCGACTTCCATTACTGTTTCAGCCAGCGGAATTGTTTTGCGCGGCCAAGGCGATCAAACTGTTTTCAGGGCAAACGGAACGAGCCAGTACGACCTGATCAAGATCATGGGCGCTTCAGGAAAAAGCAACCTTACAGCTACACAGAAGCAAATAACCGACGCGTATGTTCCGCTGGGATCGAAGAAGGCGACGGTGCAAAGCGACCATTTGTTCCAGCCGGGCGATTGGGTACATGTTCGACGTGAACCCAATGATGCATGGATCAGTATGCTGGGCATGAATCTTCTGCATTTGGATCCGAGCGGCGAAGCTACCGACTGGACAGCTTCGGGCTATAAAATCAGTTTCGAAAGGCAGGTAAAAGCTGTTGATGGTAATGCGATTACGTTCGATGCCCCTTTTGTTGACATTATTGATGCGAAATATGCCAAAGGATTTGTGCTGAAATTTACTTCGGCACGGATTAAAAACTGTGCGGTGGAGAACATGAAAATGGTTTCGACCTTTAAAGCCGACGACGATGAAGCTCATGGTTGGATAGCCGTAAATATTAACAAGGCTGAGCATTGCTGGGTGCGAAATGTGAATTGCTTTTACTTCGGAAATACCGCTGTAAATGTTGGCAGCGATGCTGCTTTCGTTACGGTAGATAACTGTTCGATGATTGACCCGATGTCGATAACTACCGGCGGCCGGAAATACAGTTTTAATGTGGATGGCAATCGCAACCTGGTTCAAAATTGTGTTTCGCGCGGTGGCCGTCACGATTTTGTGAATGGTAGCCGTACACCGGGACCCAATGTATTTTACAATTGCGTGGCCACCCTGTCAACTTCCGAAAGTGGGCCGCACCACCGCTGGAGTACCGGCATTTTGTACGATAATGTACATACCAACTACTCCATAGCGGCCAAGAATCGTGAGTATTCCGGTTCGGGCCACGGGTGGGCAGGTTCGCAGATCATGATGTGGAATTGCAAGGCAGGTCGTGTTATTGTGGAAGATCCGCAGGGCGACCACGTAAACTGGGCCATTGGTTGCATTGCTCCCAATGTAGGCGACGAAGGGCAGGACCCTGTTGGAATTGTTGAATCGAAAGGGACTTTTATTGTTGCTATCCCAAGTCTTTTTCAGGCACAGCTAAACGAACGGCTGAAATATCAGCAGGGAACAACTTCTTTGCAAGATGTTCATCTGGCAGATAATCGCAGTCTGCAAGTGGTTCCTGCTATTTTATCCCAAAGTGCCAATGTAAAGTACTCTCTTTCGGCAGCCTCCAATCCGATGCTGACCATTTATTCCATCGATGGGAAAAAAGTCAGGGAAATCAAACCTGGATTTCAGCAGGCCGGGAATCACGGCATAACCATTCATCGCGAAGAATTACCAACCGGCGTTTATATCATCAGGCTGGTTTCAGCACAAAATCAGGATAGTACAAAATTTATAGTGAGGGATTAAAAACAACTGCAAATGAAACGCAAAGCATTTTTTCAACTTTTATTCGGAGGTATTTCATCGATGTTTCTATTCAATAAATCATCATTAGCTTCGGTTCAGGAAATTCTTGCGCCGGACAATCTTTCGTTTATTTCGCCGGAAGGAGCCAACCAGCCGATGGGAACACCGCGCGGAATTGTGCCGGGCAGGGTAGTGTGGGCGCACGACCCGAAAGCCTGTACCTGGGACGAAAACACCGGTTTTTGGTGGGAAGACCGCTGGAATGATCAATCGCGTATCAACAAAATGTTCTCGGAAACCATCCGGAACGTTTCGGTTGAAAAGAACGATAAGAAAGCCTGGAATGCCATTTTTAGCTGGTTCAATCAGGATCGGGGAAGGAGAAATTCAGGTTACCGGAAAGTTGAAAAGATAGCCTTGAAGGTGAACATGAACAACGATCGCCGAAGCTACGACGATACGGCCTGGATCAACTCCTCGCCACATCTGGTCAATGCAATTCTGGTTAGTTTAATCAACGAAGCTGGTGTTTCTCCTGAAAATATTTCGGTTTTTGATTCTTCGCGGTATTTTACGCCCCATTTTTTCGATCACATTCACAGCGCTTTTCCTGAAGTGAAAATGGTGGATGGTTATGGAGGATTACCTGGTCGAAATAAAACTGAATGGACCGCCGCACAGGTTACTTACGCCGTTCCCAATAAATGCGGAACTTCGGTAGCCAGTTGCGCCGTTGAAGCCGATTACCTGATCAATGTGTACATCGCCAAAGGACATCCATTTTCCGGAGTGACCCTTAGCGCCAAAAACCATTATGGAACCATTGATGGCCGCGAACATGCCATGATTAAAGGGTTCAACAACGGGTACGACAAATATAATCCGTTGGTGGAAGTAATGGGGCACAAGGACATGGGCGAAAAGGCCCTGCTCAACGTTTGCGACATGCTTTACGGATGTTATCATTCCGATTCTATCCCCATCAAATGGAACATGTCGCCGTATAGTGGAAATTGGCCGTCGAGCCTGTTGGTTTCGCTCGATCCGGTGGCCAACGATTCGGTAGCTACCGATTTTCTGACTGCCGAATTTGATCCGCGAAACGATATCCCGAAAGGCATCAATACCGGTTATAAAGTAGACATGCGCGCCTGTGATGCCGTTTTGCACGAAGCCGCGCTGGCCGACAATCCAGCTTCAGGATCGGTTTATGCTCCGCATGGCGACGGAATCAGGCTGAAAAGTCTGGGCGTACACGAGCACTGGAACAATGCAAATGAGAAAAAATACTCCCGAAATTTGGGGAAAGGTAAAGGAATTGAATTGGTTTGTCTGAAATCATAAAAACGACTATCATGCTAAAAACTAAATTATTACATCCTGAAATATGGAGCGCACTGGGCAGCAATGGTCACGGTGCAAAAGTGCTTATTGCCGACGGAAATTTTCCGGTAACCACGGCAGTCCCCGTAACGGCTAAAAAGGTATTCCTGAATTTCGCTCCCGATATGCTTTCGGTCACCGACATACTGAAAGTTCTGGCAACCTGCATTCCTGTTGAAAGCGCCACTGTGATGGTTCCACCTGACGAGAGCCATCAAACGATTCATATCGAATTCGAACAAATCCTGGGATCGGAAGTGCCACTGAAAAAGCTGAAACGCTTCGATTTTTACGACGAAGCAAAATCACCGGATACCTGTCTGGCAATTGCTTCGGGCGAAACCCGCCGGTTTGCCAATATTTTGCTGACCATTGGGGTGGTGAAAAAAGCAGAATAGATTATAGAAAACATGGATTTCTTTGGCCTTAGTCAAACATGTGGGTATTCTATGAGATCAAATTTATTCGCAAATAATTGCGATATGCCTATGGTGAAAACGAAGATTTGTTATTGACTTGATGCCACTTGTGAGTTAGAGCATAAGTAAGATAAATTGAGGAGAAATACTTGGCTGAAAAGTTTGAAATTTAAGGATTAGCTTATGATTGTCCATACAGTAATAAAAGGTGATCGTTCTATTACTGCTCAAAAATATCCAGATATGTTTTTTCAATTTCAAATACTTCATTATTCTGAAGTAAGGAGAATTCTTTTGACTTTGCTCTTTGGGAAAGTGTTCCGTTATTCTGTTCCAGATATCTTACTAACATTGACACCATCTTGTCCGGCATCTCATAGTTGTTATCCAGAAATCGTTTGAATTCATCGTATTTATAAATATAACTGACTTCATCCAGAATAATTCTGTTGATGGTATCCAGCACACAATCGAATAAAAACTTAGCTTGTTTGGTTACATCGCACCTTTGAGAAATTGAGACGATTGTTCCGTTCAATCAGGTTTTGACGCTCTCGACCACCAATTTCTAGAATCGAGCGAGCCAAATATTAGTTGTATTCGGCTCGTAATTTTATTATATTTGAGCCGAATATGAAAAATAATCGGCTCATGAAGTATAACTGGCAGTTGCCTGAATGGCCCAGGTTTTCCTTTGAGACCACGGATGTTCAACCTCTTATCCTCGAATTTGCAAAAGAAACAGGTGAAATAGACGGCATAATCCAGGGGTTACCAAACCACCTGAAGCAG
>JAHEYU010000112.1 GCA_023251435.1 Bacteroidota bacterium | reverse complement strand
TAAAAAGTCGTCCGCGGTAATGAGTTAATCAAAGAGAAGTTCTCTATTCGGACGAAATGGAAACGACGTTCATCATAGAGATGTTCAAATACTATTTACAAACTAATTTCTCATGAAATTCATCATAGAACGAAAAGTACTGATCAGCATGTTATTTCTGGGACTGACCGTTTTGGGTTACGTCTCTTATAAACAGCTGCCGGTTGAATTGTTACCCAATGCCGAACTTCCGTTCCTGTATGTTCAAGCCAGTGCAACTACCGAAATGGCTCCTGAATATATGGAGAATCAGGTGGTGGTTCCACTCGAAGGAGCCATCGGAACACTGGAAGGAATCGAGTCCATCGAGTCGAACGTCAACTCAAGGCAGTCGTCTATTGTAGTGTATTACCAGAAAGGGGTTAATTTCAAATATGCCTACCTGAAACTTCAGGAAAAAGTAAACGAGATACAATCCTCGATGCCCGAAAATGTGAGGGTAAGCGTAGCAAAGGTTGACCTTAAACAGATGAACAGTCAGTTTATGGAACTTCAGGCACGCGGCGAAGGTGGGATTGACCGGGTTCGTACCATTGTTGATCAGGATATTCAGCCCGATCTGGAAAACATCGATGGTATCGCGGCAGTGAACGTGTATGGTGGAAAACAGAAATCAATCGAGATTATTCTGGATACCAAAGCCTGTGAAGCCTACAACATTACCCCCGGAAAAGTTCGTTCAGTACTTTCGCAAAATACCCGGTCTCGTACATATGTGGGCAACCTGAAAGAAAAAACAGTTCAGTATTTTGTGCATGTTACAGCCGAATACGACAAAGTGGAGGATCTTGAAAACCTGGTAGTAGCCAACGGACCAATTCTATTAAAAGATGTAGCAGAAGTTCGCTTTGGGGTAAAGGAAGAAACTTCATTTAGCCGCGTAAACGGTAAAGACGCCGTAACCATTTTACTGGTGAACGATTCACAGGCCAACATGATTGAACTCTCGCAGGCTACCCGCAAGATTGTTGCAAAGCTGAATGAAAAAATGGCTTCCAAAGAAATTGAGATTGCTGAAATAAGCAACTCTGCCGACCAAATGGAAGAAAACATCAATCAGATTATGGAATTGGCGCTTGTTGGAGGCATCATGGCTATATTTGTATTGTGGATTTTCCTGAAAAACTTTCGGATTGTTTCGTTCATTGCACTGGCCATCCCCATTTCCATTTTCACATCCTTCAACTTATTTTATGCTTTCGATATTTCCATCAACAGTCTGACATTGGTTGGTATGGCGCTTGCCATTGGAATGTTGCTCGATAACAGCGTGGTGGTTTTAGAGAATATTTACCGGCTTGCGGGGAAGGGGTATGCCCCCTTGCAAGCAGTGGTGCAGGGAACCACAGAAGTCTGGCGATCTATTTTGGCGGCAACTTTAACCACAATTGTGGTATTTATTCCTTTCCTATTCTCTACCAATTTCATGGCCGAAATGCTTGGATTTAATGTGGGAATTTCGATAATTTCTACCCTTGTTGTTTCGCTGGCTGTTGCTTTGCTTATTGTACCGATGGCTTCGTATGCCTTGTTGAAACGGCAGGTTGCCAAAAATATTTTCTACGAAAAAGTTACTACCGATTCGAGGATGGTTCAGGTTTATCTGGTTTTCCTGAAATCGTGTATGCGGAATCCTGCAGGTACAGTAATTGGCGGAATCATCTTATTTTTCCTTGCTATCTTCATCAGTTTGGCTGTAAGTGTAAACTCACTTCAGGAAGTTGAAAATTCGCAAGTCCGATTGTATGTAACCATGCCATCGGGTTCGTCGCTCGAAACCACCGATCAAACTGTTCAGGAGGTTGAAAAGAAGCTGGAAGATCTGGCCGAGAAAGAAGATGTAATCAGTAAAATTGAAGAAGAATCGGCCGTAGTAACCATCAAATTAAAAGAGGAATTTGAAAAGATTGCTGACCGTACATTTGCCCAGGTTAAGACTGATATCAACGACCGGACGAAAGGGGTAAAAGCATCTTCAATTTCATTCACACAAACACAAAGTACCCGAAGCTTTCAGGGAGGAAGCCGCAACATGGGAGCCAGTTTCCAGAAGATGATGGGAATTGGAAGCGACGAAGAAAAAATCACCATCAAAGGTCAGGATTTCAAACAAATGCAGGCCGTTGGTGAAGACCTGAAATATTTTGTCGATCAGCTCGAATCTGTTCAGTCGGTTAACCTGAGTATTTCGGATAACCGCCCGGAAGTACACCTGTACTTTAATCCGTTGCTGATGACCGAATACAACATTTCGCTCAATAATGTTTTAACTGAAATCAATTCATTTTCAAGGGAAATAGCTACCAACATTCAGTATAAACAAGGAGTTGACGAATACGAAATTATTATTACCCAAAAAGAACTGGTGGAAGGCGAAGAAGAAAAAACCGACCGTAACATGGAAGAGCTGAAAACTTTACAGGTTAACGATGCTCAGGGCGGAATTCATGACCTTCAGGATTTTACCCGAATTGTTTATGCCAGTGGTCTTGCAGGTATAAATAGGGTGAATCAGGAAAAGCAAATTGAAGTAAATTATCGTTTTGTGAGTGAAGCCGCCAGTTCAAAAGAACTTTTGGCCGCTTACCGATACGAAATTGACGAATTGGTCGCTAACTATAACATGCCATCGGGGGTTGCAGCCGTCGTGGTTCATGAGGAAACCGATTATTCTGAATTCTATTTCATGATTGGAGCTGCTATTATGCTGATATTTATGATTATGGCTTCAGTATTTGAGTCGCTCGTTACTCCGGTTGTACTTCTATTTTCAATACCACTTGCAGCCATCGGTTCATTGTTGGCGCTGATTATTACCAACAACAGTTTGCTGAATGCCAATACACTGACTGGGTTCCTGATATTGATCGGAGTCGTTGTCAACAACGGGATTATCCTGATTGATTATACCAATATTCTGCGCAATCGTGGATTCCGCCGCTCGCGTGCATTGATGACAGCCGGACTATCGCGTGTACGTCCGATTTTAATTACCACGATTACCACCGTTGTTGGGATGCTTCCACTTGCAATGGGCGATGCCGAATATGTGAGTGCCATTGGTGCACCGTTCGCAATAGTGGTTATCGGGGGGTTAGTTCTTAGCACCATGCTTACGCTGGTATTTATCCCGACTTTTTACTCCGGACTGGAGAATGCGATAGAATGGTTCAAAGAGCAAACCCTGCGTATCAAAATCACTCAAATTGTATTGATGGCTGCTTCGTTTGCACTAATCTATTTTAAGGTTGAAGACGGAATATGGCAAATGCTCGACTTCATTTTGGTAATTATCCTGATTCCCGGATCGACCTGGTTTGTGCTCAACAGTTTGCGAAAAGCCGGAACCAAGCTGATTAGCGACGAGGATACACTAAACATCCGCATTCAAAACCTGGTAAAAATATACGACCGCGAAAGCCAGTTCTCGCGCGAATGGGAATCGGGCAAAAAAATACGTCGTCGCAAAGGTCTGGAAAAACAGTACCACAGCCTGCGCGAATTCGATTACCTGATCTGGCAATTGCCAATGTTGGGCTTCCTGGTCTATTTCAGCTTTATTTATTTAGACTCGGCATTCTGGTCTTTACTGCTTTCTGTCACCATTGCGCTACTTGCTCAGAGCATGTGGAAACCTTTCGGATTCTTCCTGAATTTCAGGGCTGAAAAAACCGGCAAAAAGCTCCCATTGAAAATCTACAAATGGGTTCAGACGTTCCTTTTCTGGATTTTACCTGCCATTGAAGTAATTCTTGTATGGAAAATTACAGGTTCGATTGGATTTGTAGTTGCATTTGGCTTTTTGTGGTATCTGGCTCTTGCTATTTCAGTTACCTCGAAAAAACTATATCAGGAAAAAGTAAATATCGACCGTATTACCGGACGCTTTGGCACCTTGCGCCGTGGAACACTGCGTTTGGTCAAACAAATACCAATTCTTGGCAAGCAGCATCAGCCATTCAAGGCACTGAACGGGGTTTCGCTAAACATTGGTACCGGAATGTTCGGATTGCTTGGCCCTAACGGAGCCGGTAAATCGACCATGATGCGAACCATCTGCGGTATTTTGGAACAGAGCTACGGGAAAATCTGGATAAACGGTATTGATACGCAGGAAAAACGCGAAGAATTGCAGGGACTGATTGGTTATTTGCCTCAGGAATTCGGAACTTACGAAAATATGCCGGCACAGGATTTCCTCGACTATCAGGCTATCCTGAAAGGGCTGACTGATAAAACAGAACGCGAACAACGTATTGAATATGTACTGAAGGCAGTTCACATGTGGGAAAAACGTGCTGACAAAATCGGGTCCTATTCAGGAGGTATGAAACAAAGAATCGGTATTGCACAAATTCTGCTTCACCTGCCAAAAATTCTGGTTGTTGACGAACCAACAGCAGGACTCGATCCTCGCGAACGCATCCGTTTCCGTAACCTGTTGGTTGAACTGAGCCGCGAGCGCATCGTGATTTTCTCGACTCACATTATTGAAGATATATCGAGCTCATGTAACCAGGTGGCAGTAATCAACCGCGGTCGGGTGAAATACCACGGAACACCAATGGACATGGTTCATCTGGCCAAAAATATGGTTTGGCAGTTTGATGTTCCGGCAGCCGATTTCGACAAAATGGAAAATAAACAAATGGTTACCCACCACATGCGTCAGGGCGACCAAATAAGGGTGCGTTTCCTCTCCAAACAAAAGCCGGCCGAAGATGCGATTATGGCCAATCCGGTTTTGGAAGATGCTTATTTGTGCCTGATTAAAGATTTAAAATAAAAAGTAAAAACTATGGGATCAGCTATTAGTACCGCCAACTTTTGGACCTTGTTCCTGAAAATGGTGAAATACAACATGAAGGTCATTTTCGGCAACCGGTTTGTCTGGTTTGTGCTCGCGGCCATTGCCTTCTACTTTTTTATTGCCATCACCAGTATTTACGATAACAACCAGATTGACGACGGTTTTATATACGGGCTACAGATTATGCCTGGCATCCTGCTCATCTTTTACCCGATGACTTTCGGGATTCAAAACGACGTTGATGCAGGTATTCTGGAAATTCTGTTCGGGATACCCGATTACCGCTATAAAGTTTGGTTGGTACGTCTGGTTTTGGTTTTCGCACTTGTTTACCTGATGATGATTGGCCTGACCGTAATGAGCTACTACCTTTTAGCCCCGGTTCCTGTTATGGAATTGAGTTTTCATGTGATGTTCCCGATATACTTTTTGGGTTCTCTGGCATTTATGTTTTCGACCATTATCAAAAACGGAAATGGAACAGCAGTAGTGATGGTAATTATCGGAGTTGGATTACTTATTTTATCTGAAATTCTCGATCGCACCCTGTGGAATATTTTCCTGAATCCATTTGAAATCCCCCGCCGCCTTAACGAAATGATCTGGCAGGAAATCACGATGAAAAACCGAATATTCCTGGCAGTAGGAACATTGCTATTTGTTCTCTACGGATTGTTTAATTTGCAGAAACGAGAGAAATTTATTTAGTCAATGAGATTTTAAATCTGCTCCCAGCCGTCGCGGTAGTTGTGCCTGATCCATTCTTCGGCTGATGCCAGCGCCGGAATGGTGTCGAATTTAGTGTCGAATTTCGGATCGCCATTCACGACTTCAAACTTATTGGAGGTAATTACCCTGATTTTTTCGGATGAACCGATGTTGGTGAACTGCATATTCTTGCCGTCCCAAAGCAGTCTTTTTCCTAAATCCTGAAGACGGACTGCCAGAACACCCATTACCACCATTTCGTTGAGTGGCCCTGAATAGCTGAAGTTTGAACTCGCTTCCACACGGTTGTCTTTGTTTTCTTTGGCCGCCCTAATCCAGTCTTGTTCGTGCCCGTTTCTGTCGGCATTTTGAATTCTGCGGATAGTTTTTTCAGGAATATTAAAATGAGCCATTTCTGAAGTAGGTAAAAGCGTTGGATTTGCAGCAGAACTACCACAAATTATTTTGCCTTTCGTGCCGTGAAAAATTACCCCTCCGCTATTATTGCCCATTGGTTCGTCCTCTTTCAGTTCGGCAGGGCGCTCTGGCAGCATTCCGCCATCGTACCAGGTTATTTTCACTTCGGGCATTCCAACTTTCGGAAGATTGTCGCGACGGGGGAACCAATACGTGACTTTTTCGGCATTGGGCGCCGATTCGTTGTTGATTTGTGTCGAACTGCCTTCCACCGCTGTGGGGTATTGCAACAGCAGCGCCTTAAAAACCGGATCAAGAATGTGGCAGGCCATGTCGCCCAGTGCACCTGTACCGAAGTCCCACCAGCCGCGCCAGTTCCATGGTGTATAAATTTCGTGGTAGGGGCGGAACTTTGCTGGCCCGATAAACAAATCCCAGTTCAACGTTGAGGGGACTTTCATCCTGTCAGTGGGGCGTTCAAGTCCCTGGGGCCATATCGGACGGTTGGTCCATGCATCCACCGATGTAATTTCTCCAATAGTACCAGCCCAAATCCATTCGCAAATCTGTCGGATTCCTTCTCCTGAATTTCCCTGATTTCCCATTTGGGTGGCAATTCCGTATCGCTGAGCAGTTTCGGTAAGTATGCGCGATTCGTAAACCGAATGTGTCAACGGTTTTTGCAGGTAAACATGCTTGCCAGCTTTCATGGCCATTAGTGCGGGTAAGGCATGTGAGTGGTCGGGGGTAGCAATCATTACCGCGTCAATATCTTTGCGTTTGTCGAACATTTCGCGGTAATCCTGGTGTTTCGATGCCAGCGGCCATTTACGGAAAGCGTTCCGTCCGGCGTATTTCAAATCTACATCGCAAAGTGCAACAATGTTTTCGGTATCCATGTTCGTGAGGTTGTTGAACCCCATCCCGCCAACGCCAATTCCGGCGATATTGAGTTTATCGCTTGGTGCTTTGTGCCCCAACCCGGCAATAACCTTTGAAGGAAGTATCGTAACCGCAGTTGCGGCCAGAATAGAATTGCCCAGAAAATGCCTGCGGCTGATGTTCGATCGGTTGTTTTCCATGGTATTTCGAATCCGAAATTAGTGATATTCTAATTCCGGTGAAAATAGGTATTCTGTTTTAAAATCAGAAATAAACGATTCACCGATACGATAAATCTTTTGGTATAATATTAATGTTCAATAAAAATAGAAATAATGATTTCGCATAAAGGAAAAAGGGTTATATTTATCAATTGAAAACTAATTATAAAACATCATGAAAAAATTAATTTTTGTTTTTGTGCTATTTGTAACTGTTCTATCTGTTCAGCAGGCAAATGCTTCGTCATATTCTGTGGACGAACAGGCAATTGACCAGCTTTTTGAGAGTGCAGTTGAAACAAGTATGCTTTCTGTTAATGCCACTGAACCCAGCGCTGTTGCATCCGCAGTTTCTTCAACCGTTATGGCCAAAGAGAAAGATGCCGTAGTTGCAATCGTACTCGATTTTTTCCTTGGCGGTTTAGGAATTCACCGTTTTTATTTGGGAACTGAAACGCTTACAGGATTGGCTTATTTCTTAACTTGTGGAGGTATTTTCGGTATTGTTCCGCTGGTTGACTTTGTTGTGTTGATAATCGACAATAAAGATATCAGCGCATACGTCAACAATCCGAAATTTTTTATGTGGAATTAGTAGTGCTGAATAATTTAAACGAGGTGCCTGTTTCTTAACCCAAACAGGCACCTTTTTTCGTAATTTATGAAGGAGTCATTTCAGATAATCATTCTGTTCTTTTGTTTTCTACTCCCGGGAATTTCGTTGTATGCCCAGCAGGGCAGTTATATTTCGCTAAAACAACATACCGAAGTTCTTGAAAATGGGAAGAAAATTTCCAACGATGTTGATTTGTTTTTTGACAACAATAAACAGACGATCACCAAACATTATCATGCTTCCACCGAATTTGTTATGATTTCAAATGCTCTCGGCGAAATCAAAACCTATTATCCGGCCACTAACGAAGTTGGATACAAACAAATGAGTGAATTGTCGTCGAAAAGGAATCTCATTTACTATTTTGCCAACAACCTTACAGATCATCTGGGGCTTGCAGAGGAGGGTTTTAACCTTGTCTCGAACACATACGAAAATCAGTTTAATGTGACTTTATGGAAGGCTCCATCCATACTGAAAGGGATAGAAACCGTCAAGATGGTGTTCGATAATGGACTTCCGGTCTATTCAGAATATCAGGCAAATAAGAAAAAAATATTAAAGAAGATTTATTACACCAATTATAAGGATTTCAGCCAATTCAGACTTCCGCTTAAAATTATTGAGATCAGCTATTTGCCAACTGGTGACTCAATTATTAACCGAACCCTTTTCTCGAATGTAAAGGTTTCTTCGTCGGCTGACAACAAATATTTTAATTTTAAAATTCCAGACAATGCAAAGCCTGTTGGAGCCAATAAAGGTAAGTAGCTTTGGGTTGCTTCTTTTCTTCTTTTCGTTTTCCGGTTTTGCGCAATCCATTGATTTGTCGGCTGATTTGTTGCTTGCTGATTCGGTATCGAAACAACAAGTACACCACCACGCAAAACGGAATTATATCTTTAAGAATCAACCAAAAACATTTAAAAACAGCAATCCCGTTAGTTTAATCTACGGAGGTTCGTTGTATGTATATCAGAATTTTGTTTCGCAACATCTTTCTGCCGATTGCCTTTACGATCCAAGTTGTTCCGATTTCAGTAAGCAAGTTGTTAAAGAATATGGCCTGTTTAAAGGTGGTTTGCTATCGTTCGACCGTTTAAACCGATGTAACAGAATTGCAGCAACCGACCTCGATTTGGGAACGATGAATTTGAAAACGCACAGGTTTGGTGACCCGATAAAAAGATATAAATGAGGTACTTCTGTCTTCTATTCCTCCTTTTAATGGCTCGCACGGGATTCGCCCAGACTAAAAGCGAACTTCCTTTTATTGAACATCTGATCAATAAAGGACATTACAATGAGGTGATCCATTTGATTGACAAGGATTCATTAAGTCAGGAACATGGGCCGCGGGATTCTCTGAACTATTTTAAAGGCTGGGCACATTATTCGCTGAAAAACCTGGAGCAATCAACCACATCATTTCTAAAAGTGGGTAAAGATTCTCCATTCTATTTGAAGTCCCGCTTTTTTGCCGGTTATAACCAAATATTTCTTGAAAATTATACTGAAGCCACGAAAATTATCAGCCAGTTAGATATTCAGGACGAACCCAATTTGTCTTTGGTGAATTTCCAGTTGTCTGGAATTAACATGTTGCAGGGAAACTGGTTGAAGGCAAAGGAACAACTGCTTGAAGTAAACCCAAATAATGCAACATTACATCAGCAAGCTGCAGCCTTGGAGCAAATATGCAGAGAACAGGAAACCCATCGTTCAAAATCGCCTTTGCTGGCGGGACTGATGTCGGGCATCATCCCGGGATCGGGAAAGATTTATGCAGGTAAAACCGGCGAGGGAATTGCCTCGATGATTGCGACCACCGGGTTTGGACTGATCGCCTGGGAAAACCACCGAAAGCTTGGGATCGCCAGTGTGAAAACTATTTTCTTCGGAGGTCTTTTTGCTGCCAGTTATTTTTCGGGTATCTACGGATCGGTTATTTCTGTGAAAATTATTGAAAACGAATATAAAGATGCCAAACACAATCAAATTCTTTTTCAGCTTCATATTCCTTTGCGGAATTTTTTTGAATAGTGCTGCCACAGGCTCGAAAGGAGATCGGTTGTATGCTTCCGGTCAATACTTTGAGGCATCAATAGAATATGAACGGATGATTTTTGAGGCTGAAAATCAAACTGATTTGTATTACTATAAATACAAAAAAGCATTGTGCTATAAGAAATTGAGAGATTTTGGCCGGGCATTGAACGAACTTCAGCCATTGTATTTCACGAATGCGAACGATTCGTTGTTTCAGCGCGTTTGTTACGAACAATCCCTTTGTTTTTATTTAAACGGAGAGCCTTCAAAAGCGCTGTGGAAAATTGATGAGTATTTCCATCGAAGTGCAGATTCGACTACCCACAAGGTTTTTATGCCAGTCAGGTTGTTGTGTTTAAACGAAACCTTCCAATGGGAAGAAGCAAAAAAATGCTTTAGACGCTTTGTTCAAATGCAAAGTTTCAGTGCCGAAAAAGAAGCAGAAATGCAGCTTATGGTCGACAACCTTTACAAAAAGAGAAATCTGCCACGCATCAGGTCCATTAAAAAAGCCGAAAACTGGTCGCGTTTCATCCCTGGCTCCGGACAAATTTATGCAGGAAAGACAGGCGAAGGCATCGTTAATTTTTTGCTGAATGCATCCATTCTTGCATTCAGTGCGCAGCAGGCTTTTAATGGGTTCTATATTACGGGGTACCTTGCCGGATTGGGCTTCTTTAATAAAACCTACCAGGGCGGGATTAAACGATCCGGAATATTGGCTTCCCAAAAAAACAAAGAAATTATTGTCAATTTTAATAGTGGCATAAATGCACTAATTCGTTCTGATTTTGAATTGAATTGACAGTGCTTTTATTGAATGTCGGGTGACGTTAATCAGTGTTTTCTCTTTGAAAGTTGTTCTGCTAACTGGTGAAGACTTTTTCGTCGAATTTTAATATTCCCAATTGTGTCGGCAGTGCCGACGCAATTGGATCCTTGCTATCTAATGTTTTTTCCAAAAGTGACGCCATTGGCGACACAAATTGTTCGACAGAATAAGTTTCAAAAAACTGTTTCATGCGATAAAGTCCCCTTTTGTTAAAGCCAGTTAATCCGGGGATGAAAGCAATATATTTAGCCAATTCATCAACAGTACCGCTCCCCCATGTTCCAGCGGTGACTTTTTCGGAAACAATACTTCCAACCTTAAAATACAATAAAACAAGTTCTTCATTTACTTTTTGAAAAGCTCTGTATCGTGCTTCTTCAATCAGAATTGCAATTGGTGCAAATTCATTGTTGCTATTCTTTTCTGAATTATTCATACGAATGTTTATGTTTCTGACGGATTGAAAGGACTAATTTACAAAACTTTTATGAGCCATGAAACCTCAAAAAAAAGGTGGACTCTTGCGAATCCACCTTTTAAAATATCAATTCATTCAAACATCTATGCCGGCATATCAGGAAGACTCCAAGGTTTGCGGTAAGTATGTTTGATCAGTTCGGCTGCAAACTCAGTGGCAGGAACCGGATCAGTATACGTTTTATTGAATGTTGGGTGACCATCGTGAATTTTGAAACCATCTTCGATAACGATTTTGATTTTTTCGTCGGCAGTGATGTTCGTGAACTTCATGTTTGGTCCATCCCACAACAATTCTTTGTTCAGGTTTTGTAAACGAACCGCTAAAACGCCCATTACAACCATTTCGTTGAATGGTCCGGCTTCGCTGAAATTAGAAGCAGTTTGAACGCGGCTTTCAGATGATTCTTTGGCAGCGCGAACCCAATCCATTTCGTGGCCTCCGCCTGTTGCTTTTTCGATGCGACGACGGAATTTAGGAGCTTCGGGTACCCGACCTGATAACAGCCATGGGTTAACGCCGTAGCAACCACAAATCAGTTTGTCTTTTGTTCCGTGGAAAATAACGCCACCGCCCGAATCGTTCGGATTTTTACCGGCTGGCCATCCATCAGGAAGCATTTGTTTGATGCCACCATCGTACCAGAAAACTTCAACTTCCGGAAGCTGAGCTCCTTTTTTCGAACCTTTCCATGCGCGTTTTGGTGCGCGGGCCGGGAAGGTCAATTTTACTGATTGTGCTGTTGGTGCGCAATCCTGAAGCAATAGGGTTGAATTTCCCTGTGCTTTGGTCGGATAACCCAATTCGAGACCAACAAATACAGGGTGCAAAATGTGGCAAGCCATGTCGCCAAGAGCACCTGTACCGTAATCCCACCAGCCACGCCAGTTCCATGGGTGGAAAATTTCGTTGTAAGGACGCATTTTTGCAGGACCGGTAAATAAATCCCAATCCAAAGTTTCAGGAACCCATTGTCCTTGTTTTGGAGTGTTCAAGCCTTGTGGCCAGATCGGACGGTCTGTAAATGCTTCAACTTTGGTTACTTCACCAATTTCGCCGTTGGCAAGCCATTCGCAGGTTAAGTTAACTCCTTCAGCTGATGAACCCTGATTACCCATCTGAG
>JAHEYU010000055.1 GCA_023251435.1 Bacteroidota bacterium | reverse complement strand
CCAAAATTGGCACATTCTGACGGTGCAATTTCATAGCAAGGTTGTTTGGAATCTGGCCTCCCATCGAGAGCACCAAACCTTTTGGCACTTCCAGATCAACAATATCCATCACGCGTTCGAAAGTCAATTCATCAAAATACAATCGATCGCAGGTATCGTAATCGGTACTCACCGTCTCCGGATTGTAGTTGATCATGATCGAGCGGTAACCTTCCTTGTGAATAGTGGTAATCGCGTTCACGCTACACCAGTCGAACTCCACCGAACTTCCGATTCTGTATGCTCCGGAACCCAAAACAATCACCGATTTGTCGTCGTGCTGAAACTCCACATCGTGTTCGTTTCCGTTGTAAGTCAGGTATAAGTAGTTCGTTTGTGCCGGATATTCACCCGCCAGCGTATCAATTTGTTTTACCGAAGGCAAAATGTTTTTGCTCTTACGCCAATCGCGTACTTTCAGCAAATCTTCGTTAATCGCTTTGTTCGACGATTTCAGCACCAACCGGGCAATCTGAAAATCGGAATATCCTTCTTTTTTAGCCTGAAGAAGCAATGAATCTTCTAATGCAGGAAGCGAATTTACTGCTTCAAGCTTATTTTTTGTGACATGAATGTTCTGTAATTTTTGCAGGAACCAACAGTCTATCTTGGTTTTTTCGTAAATGTCATCCACCGAATAGCCTTTGTTGAACGCTTCGGCAATTGCAAAAATTCGGCGATCAGTCGGGTGAATCAGTTCTTCATCGATCTGTTCAATGGTAATTTCTTCCTTGTTGGCGACAAAACCATGCATACCGATACCAACCATCCGGATACCTTTCTGAATAGCTTCCTCGAATGACCGACCAATCGACATGATTTCGCCCACCGATTTCATCGAACTTCCGAGGTTTTTCGATACTCCGGAGAATTTATTCAAATCCCAGCGTGGAATTTTACAAACGATATAGTCGAGTGCAGGTTCGAAAGCTGCAGTGGTTACTTTTGTTACCTGATTATTCAGTTGGTGCAATCCGTAACCTAAACCCAATTTGGCAGCAACAAAAGCCAGTGGATAACCAGTTGCTTTCGAAGCCAGTGCCGAAGAGCGCGACAGACGGGCATTTACCTCAATTACGCGGTAATCTTCAGAGTGCGGATCGAGGGCATATTGTACATTACATTCGCCCACAATTCCGATGTGTCGGATAATTTTGATAGCCAGTGCACGCAGTTTGTGATATTCTGAATTTGAAAGCGTTTGCGATGGAGCAACCACGATACTTTCGCCGGTGTGAATTCCCAGCGGATCGAAGTTTTCCATGTTACAGACGGTGATACAGTTGTTGAAACGGTCGCGTACCACTTCGTATTCAACCTCTTTCCAGCCTTTAATCGATTCTTCAACCAAAATTTGTGGTGAATAGGTGAATGCTTTCGAAGCCAGCGATTCCAGTTCTTTGTCGTTGGCGCAGAAACCGCTTCCCAATCCGCCTAGTGTATAAGCTGCACGGATGATGATTGGATAACCAACGATTTTAACCGCAGCAAAAGCTTCTTCCATATTTAAACAGGCGATGCTTCGTGGAGTTAGCACGTCAATCTCCGCCAATTTTCCGGCGAAAATTTCACGGTCTTCGGTATCAATAATCGACTGTACCGGAGTTCCTACCACTTTTACATTGTATTTTTCCAGAATTCCCTGACGGAATAATGCCACACCACAGTTCAGTGCAGTTTGTCCGCCAAAAGCCAGCAGAATTCCATCAGGTTTTTCCTTGATAATCACCTGCTCCACAAAAAAGGGAGTAACAGGAAGAAAATAAATCCGGTCGGCAATATCTGTCGAGGTTTGAATGGTCGCAATATTCGGATTGATCAGGATGGTCTCTACATTCTCTTCCTTCAACGCCTTCAGCGCCTGAGATCCGGAATAGTCGAACTCACCGGCTTCACCAATTTTCAGCGCTCCCGACCCCAGTACGATTACTTTTTTAATGTCTTTATTTATCATGATGCTTCTTTGTTTCGTGTTACGTGTTGTGAGTTACGTGTTGTGTTACTTCTGCCAACTGTGACTGAACACTGTGACTTTTCTACTTCTTCGTCTTTTTGTATTCAATCACACTGTTCATGAAATCGTCGAACAAAAACTCGGTATCAACCGGGCCGCTGGCAGCTTCAGGGTGGAACTGAGTCGAGAAGAATGGTTTGGTTTTGTGGCGAATTCCTTCGTTGGTTTGGTCGTTTACGTTGGTAAACAAAGGTTCCCAATCAGCTGGTAATGTTTTTGTATCCACTGCAAATCCGTGGTTCTGCGAAGTAATGAAACAGCGGTCGGTTCCTTGCAGCAAAACCGGTTGGTTGTGACTGCGGTGACCGAATTTCAGTTTGTAAGTTTCGGCTCCGGCAGCACGTGCAAGCAACTGGTTTCCTAAACAAATTCCCATGATTGGCTTTTCAGCAACCATTGTTTTGCGAATATTTTCAACTGTTGCATCACACAAAGCAGGGTCGCCAGGACCGTTAGAAAGGAAGATACCGTCAAAATCTTCGTTGTTGAAATCGTAATCCCATGGCACAACAATAACTGTTGCATTTCTATTTAGCAAACAGCGAATTATATTGTATTTTACCCCACAATCGACCAGAACTATTCGGTGGTCGCCGTTTCCGAAAGTTTCAACTTTATCAGAACTGGCAATGGCGACTAAATTTTCCTGATTCGGATCGTAAAAATCGATCACTTCATCATCAAACTCAATTTTGCCGAGTAAAGATCCTTTTACACGAATAATCTTGGTTAGTGCACGGGTATCAATTCCGAATAAACCGGGCACTTTATGTTCTTTCAGCCAGTCGCCTAAACTTTTTATGGCGTTCCAGTGGCTGTATTCAAACGAATAATCCGAAACAATTAAACCGCTGATATGAATCTTGTCCGATTCATAAAATTCGTATAAATTTTGCTCTTTCGAGTCACTTGGCACACCATAATTTCCAATCAACGGGAAGGTTGAGACGAGGATCTGGCCCGTATATGAAGGATCTGTTAAACTTTCCGGATACCCGGTCATAGCGGTGTAAAAAACGACTTCTCCGGCTACTGACTTTTCATATCCGAACGACTTTCCTTCAAAAGTTGTCCCGTCTTCAAGAATCAATCTGACTTTTCTAAGTTGTGTCATCGTTGCAATGCTAAATATTAAAAAAAATGCGTTTGGCTACGGCTGTAGGGCAAACGCATGGTTGTTATTTATTAAACAAACTGTCGGTACTATATAACTTCGGATTTTCAACCTGGTTCTTTTCAAGTTTCAATTCGTTTTTGTTTTTCATTACGGCCACAAAAATAGATATTATTTTCTAAAAAAAAAGCTTGCAATTAATATTTTTGCATATTTTTGCATCGAAAATGTATAAATATTCAAAATGAAGAATCGCACCAAAAGACAGCTTGCAATTAAACAGGCAATTCTCAGTGGCCGGATCAGCAGTCAGGATGAGCTTTTGCACATCATGAAAGATCAGGGCTTTGAGTTGACCCAAGCTACCTTGTCACGCGATTTAAAAATCCTGAAAGTTGCAAAAGTTTCCGATCAGGCTTTAGGCTATGTCTATGTTATTCCTGAAGGTGTGAATACAGAAAATCAGCGCGAAAATTCGCGCATCAATTTTTTGGCCGATGGATTTCGCGATTTGCAATTCTCCGGAAATCTGGCCGTAATGCGAACGATGCCTGGTTATGCAAGTAGTTTGGCTGCTGTGATCGACAATTCTGAACCGTATGAAATCATCGGAACTATTGCTGGCGATGACACCATTTTGTTGATCATGCGCGAAGGAATTACGCATAGCGACTTGATCAACAGCCTGATATTGATCATGCCAAAACTGGAAGACAAACTGGGATAAAAAAGTGTTCAGTGTTCAGTCTCAGTATTCAAATGGCAGTTACTGATTCAGAACAACAATATTCTTTGCCGTCTGGCTTAAGCCGACGGATAGGGAAATAAAAAGAAAAACCGTCAGCGAGATAGCGATGATAAAAGAGACAAAATTTTTCGGACGGAATTGTAATAACGAAAAAAAGAGTGTTATAAAAGTTAAAACGAAAAATGAAAGAATTAAAAAATATTCAGATACTGGTGGCCACCGAAGAGCACCTGAAATATGTTGATGCAGTAAACGATGCCATAGATATTGCTTCAAAAGAGCGTGGAACCGGTATTGCCCGTCGTACTTACGAATATATTGCCGACAAAATGCTTGCAGGAAAAGCAATTATTGCCCTTGAAAATGGCGATACTTTTGCCGGATTCTGTTATGTGGAAACCTGGGGCGCCAAAAGTTTTGTGGCCAACTCCGGATTAATCGTCGTGAAAGATTACCGCGGAATAGGTCTTGCAACCGAAATCAAGAGAAAAGCTTTCATGCTTTCAAGGCAGGTGTATCCAAATGCCAAAATTTTTGGTTTAACAACTGGATTGGCTGTTATGAAAATCAACCACGAACTGGGCTATCGTCCGGTTACATTCTCGGAACTAACTGACGATGAAGATTTCTGGAAGGGTTGCCAAAGCTGTGTAAACTATGACATCTTGGAACGAACCAACAAAAGCAAATGCTTGTGTACCGGAATGTTATACGATCCGGCATGGGAGCAGGAAAAAAAAGTAGAAGAGAAAAAGAAAAATGGCTGGGCAATTAAAGGCACTTTGCTGGACATCATCAAAAAACTTAAGCGAAACAAAAAAGAAACATTGCCAAAAGAAGCAACCATCCTGACATTTTTATTTAAAAAGAAAATACAAAGAACATGAAAGATAAAGTAGTTTTAGCATTTAGCGGAGGTCTGGACACTTCGTACTGTGCAAAATACCTGTCGGTAGAAAAAAACCTGGACGTTTACACTGCCATTGCCAACACTGGGGGTTTTACTCAATCCGACCTTGACACAGTTGAAAAAAAGGCTTATCAACTTGGAGCAATCAAACATATTGCCATCGACGTTACCGATTCGTATTACGAAAAGAGCATCAAATACATGGTTTTCGGCAATATTCTCCGAAACAATACCTACCCGATTTCAGTGAGTTCGGAGCGCGTATTTCAGGCCATTGCCATTATTGAATATGCCAAACAAATTGGCGCAAAATATGTAGCCCACGGAAGTACCGGCGCAGGAAACGATCAGGTTCGTTTCGACCTCACATTCCAGATTCTGGCCCCCGAAATTCTAATCCTCACTCCTACACGCGATTTGGAACTGAGCCGTCAGGAAGAAATAGATTACCTGAAAGCCCATGGCGTTGAAGCCGACTGGAAAAAGATGGATTACTCTATCAACAAAGGACTTTGGGGAACCAGCATCGGCGGAAAAGAAACGTTGAAATCAAACAAAACACTTCCTGAAGATGCTTATCCATCACAATTGACAGAAACCGAAGAAAAAGAAATCACGATCGATTTTGTTGCCGGAGAATTAAAAGGTGTGAATGGCGAGATTTTCGAAAATCCGGTGAATGCGATCCGTGCTTTGGAAGCCGTTGCTTCACCTTATGCGATTGGTCGCGACATGCACATTGGCGACACTATTATCGGGATTAAAGGTCGTGTGGGTTTTGAAGCTGCTGCGCCAATCATTGCGATTAAAGCTCACCAGATGCTCGAAAAACACACGCTCACCAAATGGCAGCAATACTGGAAAGAACAGCTGGGCAACTGGTACGGAATGTTCCTACACGAATCTCTATATTTTGAACCGGTTATGCGCGACATCGAGAAATTCCTTGAACACTCGCAGGAAAATGTTACCGGCAAAGTGATTATAAAACTCAAACCATACAACTTTGTGCTGGTTGGTGTTGAATCTGATCATGATTTAATGCGTTCGGAATTTGGCGAATACGGCGAGAAAAACTCGGCATGGACGGCCGACGATGTAAAAGGCTTTACCAAAGTGCTTTCCACTTCGCTGAAGATTCACAATTCGGTAAATCACAGTTTCTAGCAACTGGCAACTAGCTGCTGGCTTTTTGCCAGTTGACAGTAACAAGTAGCCAGTAGCATTATTTCAACATGACATTCTGATATTTAGGGAAATGATAAAAGTAGGAATTATAGGTGGTGCAGGCTATACAGCCGGTGAACTCATCAGGATTTTGCTGAACCATCCGCAGGCTGAACTGACTTTTGTTCAGAGCAGTAGCAACAGTGGTAATTTGCTGTCGGATGTGCATACTGATTTACTCGGCGATACCGACATTCGATTTGTTGCTGAAGCAGATTTTTTGCTGATCGATGTAGCCTTTTTCTGCATGGGGCACGGAAAATCAAAAGAATTTCTTCAGATAAACAGCATTCCTGAAAGCGTAAAAATCATCGATTTGAGCCACGACTTCAGGTTAAAACGTGAAGGAAACAACTTCGTTTATGGCTTGCCTGAATTGAATCGTGAGATCATCCGGAAATCGAACCGCATTGCCAACCCCGGTTGTTTTGCAACCGGAATTCAACTGGCAGTTTTGCCATTGGCTGCTGACGGATTGCTCGAAGACGAACTGCACGTAAATGCTATTACCGGCTCAACCGGAGCTGGACAAGCGCCAAGCGAAACTTCACATTTTAGCTGGAGAAACAATAATGTGTCGGTTTACAAAGCATTCGAGCATCAGCATCTGGGCGAAATTGGCCAAAGCTTTAAACAGTTACAGCCTGATTTTCAGTACAACATTAATTTTATTCCCGTCCGTGGAAATCACACCCGAGGCATCTTTGCCTCTGTTTATACCAAATTTGACGGTTCTTTAGAAGAAGCCGTCAAGTTGTATCAGGATTATTACGCATCGCATCCCTTTGTGTTTGTTAGCCTGTCCAATCCTGATTTGAAACAAGTGGTAAACACCAACAAAGCGATTGTTTACCTCGAAAAACATGGCAATAAACTCATGATCCTTTCGGTAACTGACAATCTGCTGAAAGGTGCCTCAGGACAGGCTGTTCAGAACATGAACCTTATTTTTGGCCTCGAAGAAACGATGGGCTTGAATTTGAAAGCGGTGGCATTTTAAAATAATTGTTGCAAGTTACGGGTTGCGGGTTACGAGTCAATCCCAACACGAAACTCGCAACGCGAAACTCGTAACATTTTTATTATGAATTTATTCGACGTATATCCGTTACTCGACATCACTCCGGTTAAAGGAGAAGGTTGTTACATGTGGGACGAAAACGGAACCAAATACCTTGATCTGTATGGTGGTCATGCTGTAATTTCTGTAGGGCATTCGCACCCGCATTACATCAAAAGACTGACCAGCCAACTGAACGAGATCGGATTTTATTCCAACTCAGTGCAGGTTCCGCAACAGCAAGAACTGGCCGAAAAATTGGGACAAGTTTCCGGCTATCCTGATTACCAGCTTTTTCTGGTTAATTCAGGAGCCGAAGCCAACGAAAACGCTCTTAAACTGGCCTCATTCGTGACTGGCCGAAAAAAAATTGTGAGTTTCAAAAAAGGATTCCATGGGCGAACTTCGGCAGCTGTTGCAGTTACCGACAATCCAAAACTTATTGCTCCTGTAAATGAAACATCCAATGCCATTATTATTCCATTCAACAATCTGGAATTGCTCGAAGAACAGCTGAAAACCAACGAAATTGCCGGAGTAATTATCGAAGGCATTCAAGGAATTGGTGGTATTCATGTTCCGGCTGAAGGTTTTTTGGTTCAGGCCGAAAAGCTGTGCAAGCAATACGGAGCTTTGCTGATTTTGGACGAAATACAATCGGGATACGGTCGTAGTGGGAAATTCTTCGCTCATCAATATACTACGATAAAACCTGATTTAATCACAGTAGCCAAAGGAATGGGCAACGGATTTCCGGTTGGCGCCTTGCTAATTGCTCCTAAAATTAAGCCATGGCACGGAATGTTGGGAACTACTTTTGGTGGAAATTACCTGGCTTGTGCAGCAAGTCTGGCTGTTTTGGAAATTATGGAGGACGAAAAACTGGTCGAAAATGCTGCCGAAGTCGGTGAATATCTGATCAATAAACTGAAAGAATTTCCCCAAATAAAGGAGGTCAGAGGACAAGGGTTAATGATCGGACTCGAATTTGAACAACAAATTAATGACATTCGTCATGTTTTATTAAAAAAACATCATATTTTTACCGGCGTAAGTGGAGCAAATACCATCAGGTTACTTTCTCCGCTAACTTTGACCAAAGAACAAGCCGATGTATTCCTTGAAGCATTGGCTCAAACGATTTCGGAATGAGGAAAAAGAAATAATAAAGTATTTCAAATCGTTAAAATAGTAAATGGTAAATTACTAAATAGTAAATGTTTATAAAATGATTGACCAGAAAATTACCATTATTGGCGGAGGAAATCTTGGAGGCGCTGTTGCATTTGGATTGATTAAATCAAAGCAAATTCAACCATCTGCTTTAACTGTTTCCGATCGATATACCAGTGTTTTGAAAAAATTTCAGGAACAAGGTGCAACAACTACTGATAACAATATTGAAGCTGTTCAAAATGCCGATATTATTATTCTGGCGATAAAACCCTATCAGGCAAATGAAATTCTTGCAGAAATTAAACCTGTTTTGAATTCAAATCAAATTCTGATTTCAGCGGTTGCTGGACTCGGCCTTCTAAAACTTGAAGAAGCAGTTAGTGCTTCTGGCGTGCAGACGTTCAGAATTATGCCCAACACTGCTATTGCAATTCAGGAATCGATGACCTTGATTTCCACCAATGTAAAATCGGAGGAAGTTCGCAATCTGGTTGTCCAAATTTTCGATCAATTGGGTAAAGCACTCATTATTACTGAAGATTTAATGGCAGCAGCAACAGTGCTTGGCTCATGCGGAATTGCATTCGCGCTAAGATACATGAGGGCAGCTATGCAAGGGGGAATAGAAATGGGATTCAGTGCAGAAATGGCTCAATTTATTACCGCACAAACGGTAAAAGGTGCAGCAATGTTGATTCTCGAATCGGGCAGGCATCCGGAACAGGAAATCGACAAAGTAACCACTCCGCGCGGAATCACCATTACCGGATTGAATGAAATGGAGCATCAGGGATTCAGTTCTTCGCTGATTCAGGGACTGATCGCCTCATACAATAAATGCTGATTTTGAAGACACATTTACGCTATAAAAAAATAACTGTCAAAGTGGGCAGTAACGTTCTAACCAAGTCTGATGGAACATTAAATGATGCCAACATTTCGCATTTGGTTGATCAGATCGCTTTTTTGCACCAAAAAGGTGTTGAAATCGTTCTGGTATCATCAGGAGCGGTGGCAGCAGGACGCGGTGAAATTGGGAACGGCCGAAAGTTGGACACGGTCTCTGCCCGCCAGTTGTGGTCGGCAGTGGGTCAGGTAAAAATGATCAACAGTTATGCGGAAGCATTCCGGAAATATGGGGTTTCATGCGCACAGGTACTCACTACCAAGGAAAATTTCAGCGACCGGGTTCATTACCTGAACATGAAGAACTGCATTTCGACGCTGATTGAGAATAAGGTTATTCCGATTGTGAATGAGAACGATACCATTTCTGTTACCGAACTGATGTTTACTGACAACGATGAACTTTCAGGATTAATCGCTTCGATGGAAAATTCTGAAGCATTAATTATCCTGAGTAACATTGATGGAATTTACGATGGTTCCCCCGAATTGCCCGAATCGAAAGTAATCCGTGAAATTACTTCTAAAAGCAAACCGCTGAACGAGGCTATTTCGACCAGCAAATCGAGTTTCGGACGTGGTGGAATGCTGACCAAATACCATATCGCAAAAAAGGTAGCAAAAGGTGGCATTAACGTTCACATTGCCAACGGAATGAAGCAAAATACGCTTCTACGGATTATGAATCCGGCTGAAGATATTGTCCATACCACTTTCTTATCTGAAAATAAGAAGTCATCGAACGTAAAAAAATGGATTTCGTATTCTGAAAGCTTTGCCAAAGGAGAATTGATAGTGAACGAAGGCGCCCGAATTGCACTTCTTTCAAGCCAGGCTACCAGTCTTTTACCAGTAGGAGTCACATCTATTGAAGGCTCTTTTGAAAAAGGAGATTTAGTGAAAATTATAGATGAAAGCGGAAAGCTCATCGGAATCGGAAAATCGGAGTATAATTCGGAAAAAGCTGAAAAATACAAAGGAAACAAAAACAAAAAAGCCGTCGTACATTACGACTATCTATACTTAATGGAATAATAAAAATACTGACTCGGGATTTGTTTATTGATACCCTTTTCATAGACCCCTTTTTTAAATGCCGAACTTATGGCAGCATTTCCTGAGTTATATTCCCCCTTCCTCCCCCTTTGGAAGGGGGCTTTATATTTAAAAACTATGACAGTAAAAGACCAACTTAAACTGGTTTTGAAAGCCAGCAGAAAACTGAACCTTGTTTCAGTTGAGAAAATAAATCAGGTGTTACAGGATGTGGCTACAGCCGCAATCGAAAATACTGTGTTTATTCTTCAGGAAAACGCAAAAGACCTGAACCGAATGGATCAGGCTGATCCGAAATATGACCGTTTGATGCTTACCACAGACCGTATAAAAGGAATCGCATCAGACATCAGTAATGTGGCCTCACTCCCATCGCCTCTTGGCCGGATTTTAAGTGAAACAAGCAGACCAAACGGACTTTCTATTAAAAAAATAAGTGTGCCATTCGGGGTAATTGGAATCATATACGAAGCCCGCCCAAATGTTACTTTCGATGTATTTTCATTGTGCCTGAAATCAGGAAATGCCTGTGTTTTAAAAGGAGGAAGCGATGCCAACGATTCGAACGTGGCTATTGTAAAAGTCATTCAGGAAGTTCTCCGGAAACATGAATTGGATGAGAACATCCTTTCATTACTTCCGGTGGATCGTGAAGCTACCACTGAACTTTTACATGCACACGGTTTAGTTGATCTGATTATACCACGCGGATCACAAAGCCTGATCAATTTTGTACGCGAAAACTCATCTATTCCGGTAATTGAAACCGGAGCCGGAATTTGCCACACTTATTTTGATGAAGCTGGCGACATCGCCAAAGGACAGGCTATCATAAACAATGCTAAAACCCGACGTGTGAGTGTTTGCAATGCACTCGATTGCCTTATTATTCACGAAAGCCGACTGAATGATTTGCCTTTTCTCACCGAACTTTTACCACAAAGCCAAGTTGTAATTTATGCTGATGAAAAAGCATATCGGGTACTTGATGGGAAATACCCTTCAGAACTGCTCGAACACGCTACAGAAGAATCATTTGGAACCGAATTTCTATCGTATAAAATGGCTGTAAAAACAGTAGCTGACCTGGATGAAGCGTTGGATCACATCGCAACATACAGCTCAAAACATTCAGAAGCCATTGTTTCTGAAAATAAAGAAGCCCTGAAAATATTCCAAAAATCGGTTGATGCCGCAGCAGTTTACTGCAATGTTTCGACTGCTTTTACCGATGGAGCACAATTTGGTTTGGGCGCTGAAATCGGCATTTCAACCCAAAAACTCCATGCCCGGGGCCCAATGGCGCTCGAAGAACTGACCAGCTACAAATGGATTGTCAATGGGGATGGGCAAATCAGGGCAAAATAAGATCAGAAAAAAGTTATAAGTCAATAGAAAAGAGGAATACTTGTCTGCTGAAAATAACTCCAGAGGAGTGAAATATTTATAGAAAAAGAATCAAAGAAGCTAATCGTCCGCGAGAACAAGTATAAATAGCAATGGTCTTCTTTCGGACGAAACTTGGTTAATCGTCTAAAAATGAAATTCCAAAATGAATAAAAATCCTTTTCAGAATTGAAAATAGCTGTATCTTTATCAAATTAGCTATTTCATTATAAAACATTGAAAAACAATATTTTCAGAAGATAAATTAAACTAAAATGAGACATTTTACATCCGTTCATGATCTCAAAAATATGAACGAAGCTTTAAAACTTGCATTCGAACTTAAAAAATCACCTTACAAATATCAGGATTTGGGTAAAAACAAAACGCTTTTGCTGGTATTCTTTAATTCAAGCCTCCGCACCCGTCTAAGCACACAAAAAGCCGGATTAAATCTGGGTATGAATGTGATTGTTTTCGACATCAACGAAGGCGGCTGGAAACTGGAAACCGAATTGGGTGTAATTATGGACGGTGATAAACCCGAACACATCCGCGAAGCAGTGCCAGTTATTGGCCGCTATTGCGATATTATTGGCGTGCGTTCATTCGCCAAATTCGAAAACCGCGAAGATGATTACCAGGAAAAAATCATTCAACAATTTGTCGATTATTCAGGAGTTCCTGTTGTTAGCATGGAAGCAGCAACGCGTCACCCACTGCAATCGTTTGCCGACCAGTTGACCATCGAAGAATTCAAGACCAAACCACGCCCAAAAGTGGTTCTAAGCTGGGCACCACACCCACGTGCATTGCCACAGGCTGTTCCGAACTCATTTGTGGAATGGATGCGCCAAACCGAATACGAATTAGTGGTAACACATCCTGAAGGCTACGAATTGGCTCCTGAATTTATGGGAGACCTGAAACCGGAATACGACCAGATGAAGGCTTTTGAAGGTGCAGATTTCATTTATGCAAAAAACTGGGCCTCGTATACCGACTATGGCAAAATCCTGTCGAAAGATCGTTCATGGACTGTCTCTGAACGTCAGATGGGTGTAACCAATAATGCAAAGTTTATGCATTGTTTGCCAGTTCGTCGCAATATGATTGTTACCGATGAAGTAATTGATGGCCCAAATTCAATTGTAATTCAGGAAGCAGAAAACCGCCTGTATTCGGCACAGGCCGTATTAAAAATGATTTTAGACGAAATAAAAAATTGACCATTTGACAATTTACGATTTACAATTCTTTCGAATGAGATAAATGGTAAATTGTAAATAGTAAAATTGTAAATAATCATTATGGAAAGATTGACCATTGTAAAAGTTGGTGGAAAAGTAGTTGAAGATAAAGAATCACTCGATTCGTTGCTCAGCCAATTTGCTCAGATTAGAGGCAAACGCATTCTGGTGCATGGTGGCGGACGATTGGCAACCAATCTGGCTGAAAAACTAGGTATTGAAACGCAAATGGTTGAAGGTCGCAGAATAACAGATGCCGCCACACTTGAGGTAGTTACAATGGTGTATGCCGGATTGGTAAACAAAAATATTGTTGCCGGATTACAGGCCAAAGGTTGTAATTCTATTGGGCTCACTGGTGCTGATTTAAATGTAATTCGAGCAAAAAAACGACCTGTAAAAGATATTGATTACGGCTACGTTGGCGATATAATGGGCGTAAACACTTCAGAATTAAGACTTCTACTTAACGAAGAAGTTGTACCTGTAATGGCTCCAATAACTCACGATTGTCAAGGACAGCTGCTAAATACGAATGCCGATACAATTGCCGCTGATATGGCTATAGAATTATCTAATTATTACACAGTCAACCTCTTCTACTGCTTCGAAAAAAAAGGCGTTCTACTAAATCCTGATGACGAGAACTCTGTAATATCTGAATTGAGTTACGATAGGTTTAAACAGCTTCAGGAAGAAGGAGTAATTAAAGAAGGAATGATTCCGAAGCTTGACAATGGATTCAGTGCTATGAGAAACGGAGTTAGTCAGGTTTTAATTACCAATCCCTTCCTTATTTCGATGGCCAGAGGAACCAGATTAAGTCTAAAAAGAGATTAGCAAAAAGCTGTTAAAAAAAATACAAACAGGGGAAAATTCATAACTTTTTCCTCTGTTTTACGTTTATATGAATGGATGTAAAAGAAAAACGCACAATTTAGAGGTGGAGAATTTAGGGAAAGGTTAAAGGAGAAATGGATTTGTTGGTGGATTAGGATTTGGGGTTAGTTAAAACAAATCGTTTTGTAGATTTAAGAGGTGATTGGTTTTTTAGTGTGGATTGATTGTGTGGTAAGAAGCCGTTTCAAACAATGTTTGTAACGGCTTCTTCATTTTTGCTCGTATCATATCAGATGGGTCTTTGGACTGGGTTGGAATTGCATTTGGAATTATATCTTCAGACAAATTAAAAGCATTACATAAAAGTATTGTCGTTAATGGAATTTCTTGGCGAAAAATGGTTAATTTTAGATTGAAAATTTTAGATTTGCAACGCAAAAAAAGATTCACCTTTCAATCTTTCCAAAGGATATTTCCTGAAAGGAATAATGAGTTTTCAATCTATTGCACGGGGTGTAGCGCAGCTTGGTAGCGCGCGTCGTTCGGGACGACGAGGTCGTCGGTTCAAATCCGGCCACCCCGACAAAATTGGGAGCCAAACCCAAGTAAAAGACCGCAAAACGTTGATTTTGCGGTCTTTTTGATTTCTTATCAAATCAAAATAAAACACTTTATGCCAGGGTGTATGTGAACTATCTCGTGTCCTATCTAATTATGTTTGAGAAAAGTATAACCATCGATTTGGAAGAGTTGGATTCAGATGATGTTCGTGATTAAAATGGAAAACATAACCAACCGAGTCAATCATGCCAGCTATATCTTGCAGGATTAATCCTGGGTAAGGTATATCCCATTGATGTGGCAATGATTGTTCATGAGGGGCTAAATTGTTCATTTAGATATAAAACTTTGTCCCGATCGGAATTTTTACTGAAATTATTCTAACTCGTGGGTATTGCCGGAACACTTTCCGCACTGTTAAGAGCAAATAACTACACTGAAGACACTCAAGATTTATATACCCTCCGTCCATGACATAGAAATTGCATGCCATGGTGTGTTATCTTTCTGAAAGTTTGAATTTTCAAATCAATGGCTTCCCAGCGAAATCAGTAAAATGCCGATTAATATTCCGGCCAGGTACAATCCTTTTTTCCGGAGGTTCTTTTCACGAAAAACAATTGCACCAACCACGAATGAAATGACTACCCCACCCCTTCGCAGCGACGAGATGATTGATATCAGCGAATCTTCATAAGTGAGCGCGTTGAAATACAGAAAATCGGCCAGCACCAAAAAAATGCCAATCATCGGAATCGACCAACGCCAGTGAAACGGCGTACGTTCTGATTTGGGTAATCGCCACCGGTTAACTGCCAAAATTGGCAGCAAAATCGCCACCTGATAAAACGAAAACCATGCCTGTACCGCCAGCCGGTCAACCCTTCTCATTATAAATTTATCATACAAGCCGCTGGCAGCTCCGATAAAAGTGGCGGCCACTATAAATAACACCCATTTATTGGTCTTGAAATGAATGCCTTCCAACTTTCCGGTGGTCGAAAGCAGGTAAAAGAAAAGCAAGGTAACCGATACGCCCAACCATTGATATAAATTCAGGTGTTCGCCAAAAATAAGTATTGCCCCCAGTAGTGTCCAGAGTGGGCCGGTAGCGCGAATGGGTCCAACAATGGTGATCGGCAGGTTTTTGACTGCGTAAAAAGCAAGTATCCAGCTTGCAACAACAATTACCGATTTGATCAGGATTAATCCGTGCTGTACCAGATTAATTTCAGGAATAAAAAGTTGAATGCGGGTGAAAAATTCAGGAGCAAAATACGACCCGATTACAAAGGGCAAAAAAATGAGAGAACTGGTTAAAGTTGATAAAAACAAAACCGGAATAACCGCATTCTTCTGTACTGAAAGCTTTTTGAAAACCTCATAAATTCCAAGAAGTACAGCCGACGCCAACGCTAAAATCACCCACATAAAACAGTTTCAAGTTCAAAGTTAAAGTTTCAAGTCTGCTTTTGTCTATGTTATTCCAAATCAATAAATATTCTCAAATAACTTTGGGATTTTTCTTTTTCCTGACCACCAAAATAGCACCGGCCAGTGCAATCAAAGCGCCCACGATGGAGAGTACCGAGAAATGTTCTCCGTCAATCCAGGCGACCTGCATCCAGGTTAAAACTCCCATTAGGATAAAAGTGATAATCGGGTTTAACACGATGATGACGCTGACTTTTCCGGCTTCAAGGTATTTGAGGGCGAGCGATAAACAACCATAGGAAATCAGCGTGTTGGCGCCAAGAAATACCAGCAGCGCCCAATAACCAAAACTGATGTGTGCCAGATTTGCGAAATCGACAAACGGCAAATAAATTAAAACGGGCAATCCGAAAATAAACACATTGAGCGTACCCACCGAATAACTTAGAACAAGTTTCTTTTGCAGAATGGCATAAATTGCCCAGGCCACTGCGCCGGTAAGTGTAATCAGCATGCCTTTGGTGTATTGTCCCTCCTGCCCTGCCGGAACCGCGCCAACATGCTGCTGATAAAAGATCCAAAATCCAATAATCGTCAATAAAAATCCAATAATCTGAATCCGCGAAATCTTTTCCTTAAAGAAGAAAATACCAAAAACAGCCAGCAAAACCGGTCCCGACTGAATGGCCACCTGCGCATTACTCGGACTGGTGTATTGAATTCCCAGCATAAAACCGATGTAATTCCAGGCAAGCGCCAACGAAGAAATTACAATCAGCCAACTGGGTTTATAAAGTATTTTCAGCTCTTTCGGATTGCTGACAGCCATCCAGACAAACATTCCGGAAAACGCCAGCGAGAAGCGGAACCATACAATTGTAGGAGAATCGATTTCCTGGGAAGCAACTTTTAGCGCAATGGCCAAAACGCCCCACATCAGAACAGTAATTAATGTGTAAAGTATTCCTTTTGCCTGATTGCTCATTTGACGAATTCCTGTTGGCAATGAAAACAAACCGCTGAAGTAGCAACAACCTCAAATTGTGTCAGTTTTTCAATTACAATCAGATCGTCACCAGCTTTTGCAATCCATTGTCTGATGTACTGTTTGGTTTCCTCGTTCATATCGGAATGCCTTCCTTTAGAACCTGCCTGACGATATGACCTGTAACTTTCTGATTTAATTCAACTTCCTTTTTACTTTGAATAATGATGTCAGCAGGAATTCTGTTTTTTGCTAATTTTCTTCTGATCATAGCTTTCAACAAACGTAATTCCTTGCTTTCATGTTCGTTTTCAGTAACAATCATCAGATCATAATCGCTGTCTTCGCTGTAATCCTGCCTTGCCCTTGAGCCAAAAAGAAATATTGAGCTATCGGGTAAAAGTTCGTTAACCGATTCTCTTATAATTCTTACAGCATCTGTTTTATTGGCGATTAGCATACTTTTTTCTTTCAAAGATAAAATATATTTCGGGTTACAGGATTCATGCACTAGCTATAGGACAAGTTCCGATTTAGCCACGGCAAATATTCATTTAGTCATTGGTGGTCATTCAATTGTCATTCAATTGTAAACGGATGCGAAGTCAATGACTACCAATGACGCGAAGCAAATGACTACCAATGACCTGCAAAAAATTACATTCAATTTGCTGATATGTTTAATTTACTATCTCAACTGCGCGCCCAATTCGCGTTCGTAAGTTGAAACCAGTTTTTGCATGATTTTTTCGATCTGTTTGTCGTTGAGCGTTTTTTCATCGTCGCGCAGAATGTAGCTGATGGCATACGATTTCTTGCCTTCAGGAACGCCTTTACCTTCGTAAACATCAAACAAATCAACCGATTGCAGCAGTTTCCGTTCCGAACGGAAAGCCAAATCACGCAACTGATTGAACTGAACATTTTTATCGAGCAACAAAGCCAAATCGCGGCGAACTTCAGGATACTTGGGCAATTCAGCAAATACAACTTTGTTGTTTTTCAGTTCAACAAACAGCGTATCCATGCTAAAATCGGCATAATAAACAGGGTTTTCAATGCTAAATGGCTTCAATACTTTTCCTGAAATTGTTCCAAACTCAACCAATTTTTTACCGTTTACCAAATAGCTGATTCCTTCGCTGATCATCTCATTCGAAACACCTTCAGTTTTCAGATTCGCAACCTGGAAACCCATACGTTTCAATACATTCTCAGTATAACTTTTCAATTGAAAGAAACTTGATTTTGCAGCCGGAATCGCCCAGTTGGCGCCTTCCTTCTCGCCCGAAACGAACAAAGCCAAATGTTCCTCTTCGCGGTAATTCATAATCGGATTTTCCTTCAGGCTGCTTCCCTTGAAAAAGTAGCAGTTTCCGAATTCGTACAAACGTAAATCAGGATTTTTGCGGTTTGCATTGTGCGCAATCGACTCCAAACCGCCGTACAGCAAAGTCTGGCGCATACTTCCCAAATCGTTGCTCAATGGATTGAATATTTTTACGGTATTTTCAATCGGGAACACCGCGTTGTTTTCGTAGTAGGAAGTTTTGTTGAGCGAATTCGACCAGATTTCATTAAATCCTTGTGCCGTCAACATTTCTGCAATCAGGTTGCGGATTTTGGTCGGATTTGGTTTTACAGAATATTGCAGCGAAGAATTCACCTGACTGGGCAATTCGATGTTGTTGTAACCATAAATGCGCAGAATTTCTTCAATCACATCGCATTCACGTTTTACATCAACACGGTATGGCGGAACCAGCAACGACAGTCCCGTTTCTGTTTCAGTTTCGATCCTGATTTCGAGTGCGCCCAGAATACTTTTGATGCGCTCTTTTCCAAGATCAACGCCAATCAGGCGTTTAATTCCTGAATAGGTAACATCCACTTTAAAATCGGCTACCGGATTTGGATAAACATCCACAATTTCCGAAGAAATTTCGCCGCCGGCCACTTCTTTAATCAGCAGCGCTGCACGTTTCAACGCGTAAATTGTTCCGTTCGGATCGGTACCGCGCTCAAAACGGAACGAAGCATCGGTACTCAAAGTATGGCGACGCGCGGTTTTGCGAATGTAAACCGAATCGAAATAAGCGCTTTCAAGAAATACGCTCGTAGTTGTTTCTTTTACTCCTGAATGTAAACCGCCAAAAACTCCGGCGATGCACATGGCAGAATTTGCATTGCAAATCATCAGATCATCGGGATGCATTTCGCGTTCGATGCCATCGAGTGTCACAAATTTGGCGCCTGCATCGGGCGTGCGAACCACCACTTTGTTACATTCAATCTCGGCAGCATCAAATGCATGAAGCGGCTGCCCGGTTTCGAAAAGCACAAAATTGGTAACGTCAACAATATTATTGATGGGTTTCAACCCGATTAATTTCAGTTTATTTTTCAGCCATTCAGGAGATTCTTTTACCACCACATTTGAAATGGTAACTCCTGAATAACGGTGACAGGCATCGGCATTATGAACCTCGACCGGAATTTCAAGCGAATGATTGTCAACTTTAAAAGCCTCAACCGATGGGCGGTGGTAGGATATCTCGTGTTTTTGTGAGATGTAGGCTGCGAGGTCACGGGCAATGCCGATGTGCGAAGCGCTGTCAATACGGTTGGGCGTTAAATCCACTTCGAGCACAAAATCAGATTCGATATTGAAATATTTGCTGGCCGGAGTTCCGGGAACCGCTGCCGGATGGAGTACCATAATTCCATCGTGACTGCTGCCCAAACCAATTTCGTCTTCAGCGCAAATCATTCCTTCCGAAGCTTCACCTCGTATTTTCGATTTCTTGATTTTAAACTCATTATCGCCATCGTACAAAGTCGTTCCGACAGTTGCCACCACCACTTTTTGCCCGGCAGCCACATTCGAAGCGCCACAAACGATCGGCAGGATTTCGCCAGTGCCAACATTCACGGTAGTTTTGCTCAAATGATCAGAATCCGGATGTTGTTCACAGGTAACAACTTCACCGATTACCAATCCTTTCAGGCCACCTTTAACGGTTTCCACTTCTTCCATGCTTCCAACTTCCAGTCCAATCTGGGTGAGGAATGCTGCAACTTCATTTGGCGTATAGTCAAGATCAATGTAATCTTTTAACCAGCGGTAAGATATATTCATAATTTTTGTCTTTTACTTCTGAAATTCAACGATCGGCAAAAGTAAACAAAAATTGGGGTGAGGAAACAAAAAATAACCGTAAAATGACATCCTTAACAATGACATTCAGCTCCGTAAAATAATTGCTGAAATTGGTATTCTATGCTGCTGTGCCTGTCTATTTATTTCAGCAGTTTTTGGTTTGAAATAAAATTATGCTGAACCGACTTCCACTTTTACTGAATTAAATCATGTTTCTCTCATTTTTGCGACTTTTATCAGCTTTGTAACAAAGCATAATCTCTATATTTCGGGCCAAATCGCAAAAAACTCGAATCACTTAATAATCAAAACAATATACACACATGAAAAAAATCGTTTTATCAGTCATCGGTCTTGCTCTGTTCGCGACTGCGTGCAACACAAGTAAAGAACCAAAGAGAGACATGAGCAATCCATTCTTCAACGAGTACAAAACTCCTTTCGAGGTTCCGCCTTTCAGTGAAATTAAACTGGAACATTTTATGCCGGCAATTGACGCCGGAATTGAAGAACAGCTTGCTGAAATAAAAGCAATTACCGACAACAAGGAAGAACCATCGTTTGACAACACCATGCTTGCATTCGACCAATCGGGAGAACTGCTTCGGAAAGCCAGTATTTTTTCAACCTTGAAATCGGCCAATACCAACGACGAAATGCAGGCGCTTGCCCGTGAAATAACCCCAAAAATGTCGGCTCACCGCGACAATATCATGCTGAACAAAGAATTGTTCGCAAGGGTAAAAGCCGTTTACGAAAAACGTAATGAGCTAAATCTGAATGCGGAACAATTACGGGTAGTCGAAAAATATTATCAGGATTTTGAACGCAACGGCGCCAACCTATCGGATGAACAACAAGCCGAACTTCGCAAGATGAACGACGAACTTTCGATGTTGAGCCTCCAGTTCGGTGAAAATATGCTGGCCGAAACAAACAAGAATTTCAAAATGGTGGTCGATATCGAAGCCGATCTGAAAGGACTTCCGGCCGATGTAATTACTGCTGCTGCCGAACAGGCAAAAAAAGACAGCATGGAAGGAAAATGGGTTTTCACCTTACAAAAACCGAGTATGTTACCTTTCCTTCAGTACGCCGAAAAACGCGAACTGCGCGAAAAACTGTATAAAGGATATATAAGCCGCGGAAATAATAACAATGCCAACGACAACAAAGAAATTATCGGCAAAATGATCACCCTTCGCGACAAACGCGCAAAATTGTTAGGGTTCAATAATTTTGCTGCTTATGCTGTGGATATCAACATGGCAGAAACACCCGAAAACATCAATGATTTCCTGATGAAACTTTGGACACCGGCACTTGAACGCGCCAAAGTTGAACGCGCCGATATGCAGGCAATGATCGCCAAAGAAGGCGGAAATTTCAATCTCGAATCGTGGGACTGGTGGTATTATGCCGAAAAAGTACGCAAAGCAAAATACGATTTGGACGAAGCCCAGTTGAAACCTTATTTCAAGCTCGAAAATGTGGTTGACGGAATGATATACGTGGCCAGCAAACTATATGGTGTGCAATTCATTAAACGCGCTGACATTCCCGTTTATCACGAAGAAGCAATCGCTTATGAAGTTCAGGAAGCCGACGGTAAACACATCGGGGTTTTCTACATGGATTACCATCCACGTCCCGGAAAAAACGCCGGTGCATGGTGTACCAGCTACCGCGGACAATCTTATGAAAACGGGCAACGCATTACTCCGGTAGTTTCGATTGTTTGTAATTTCACACGCCCTGCGGGTGATGTTCCTGCCCTGCTAAGTTTCGACGAGGTAACCACCTTGTTCCACGAAGCCGGTCATGCTTTCCATACCCTTTTTGCTGACGGCCAATATCGCCGGACTTCCAGAGACGTTGCCCGCGATTTTGTTGAGCTTCCTTCTCAAATCATGGAAAATTGGGCCAAAGAACCTGAAGTTCTCCGCGTTTATGCAAAACATTACGAAACCGGCGAAGTAATTCCTGAAGCATTGATTACCAAGCTGACCAAAAGCGCACAATTCAATCAGGGATTCGAAACAGTTGAATATCTGGCTGCTTCGTTGCTCGATATGGACTGGCACACCCAACCTTTTAACGGCGATGTGGAAGCTTTCGAAAAGGCTTCGATGGATAAAATCGGCCTGATCAACGAGATTGTGCCACGCTACCGCAGCACCTATTTTTCGCATATTTTCTCCGGCGGATATTCAGCCGGATACTACGTTTATATCTGGGCCGCAGTTTTGGATGCCGATGCTTTCGACGCGTTTAAACAAAGCGGCGATTTGTTCAATCCTGAATACGCTGCCAAATTCCGTACCTTGCTAACCAAATGCGGATCGGACGAAGGAATGGTTGTTTACAAAAACTTCCGGGGACAAGAACCATCGATTGAACCATTGCTGAAAAGAAGAGGACTGAAATAGTATGGTTATTGACGCTATCAGGTCTATTTACGCTGACAGGTCAAATATAGGCACAACCTGTCAGCGTTTGAAAAACCTGACATTGTTATAGATAATAATAGAACAAAAATCATTTTAAAACCATTTATAATGCTCAAAACAGGAATTTCAATTGTTGCCATTGCGCTAATTTTTAGTGCCTGCAACACATCAAAAGCACCACAGAAAGACATGAGTAATCCATTCTTCAGCGAGTACAAAACACCTCATCAGGTTCCACCTTTTAATGAAATAAAGATGGAACATTACCTGCCAGCCATCGAAGAGGGAATTTCGGAACAGGTTGCTGAAATTAAGGCCATCACCGACAACAAGGAAGATGCTAATTTTGACAATACCATTCTGGCTTTCGACCTTTCAGGAGATTTGCTAAAAAGAGCATCTTACGTATTCTTCAACCAGAATTCGGCAAATACCAACGACCAAATACAGGCTTTGGCACGTGATATAACGCCAAAACTGACCACTCACAGCAACAACATCATGCTGAACAAAGAATTGTTTGCAAAGGTGAAAGCTGTTTACGAAAAACGCAATGAGTTAAATCTGGATGTCGAGCAATTGCGTGTTGTAGAAAAATACTACCAGGATTTTGAACGCAACGGCGCCAATCTATCAGACGAAAAACAGGCTGAACTGCGCAAACTGAACGATGAACTATCGATGCTGGAACTGAAATTCGGTGAAAATACACTGGCTGAAACCAACAAGAATTTCAAAATGGTGGTCGAAAATGAAGCCGACCTGAAAGGTTTGCCTGCCGATGTGATTGCCGCCGCTGCCGAACTTGCGAAGAATGACAGTCTGGAAGGAAAATGGATGTTCACACTGCAAAAACCCAGCATGATCCCATTCCTGCAATATGCCGAAAACCGCGAATTGCGCGAAAAACTGTACAAAGGCTACACCAACCGCGGCAATAACAACAACGAATTCGACAACAAACAGGTAATCGAAAAAATCGTAAAACTCCGCGACCAACGCGCCAAATTGCTTGGTTTTGCCAATCATGCAGCTTACACAGTTGATGTTAACATGGCAAAAACTCCTGAAACCATCAACGAATTCCTGATGAAACTTTGGACGCCAGCCCTCGAAAGAGCCAAAACAGAACGCGCCGACATGCAAGCCATGATAAACAAAGAAGGCGGAAAATTTGAACTGGAAATGTGGGACTGGTGGTATTATGCCGAGAAAGTTCGCAAAGCCAAATATGATTTAGACGAGGCCCAGTTGAAACCTTATTTCAAACTCGAAAATGTGGTTGACGGAATGTTTTATGTAGCCACCAAACTTTATGGTGTGCAATTCATAAAACGTACCGATATTCCGGTTTACAACGAAGAAGCCATTGCTTACGAAGTTCAGGAAGCCGACGGCAAACACATTGGTGTTTTCTACATGGACTTTCACCCGCGCCCCGGAAAAAGCAACGGAGCATGGCAAACCGGTTACCGCGATCAATCATACATTAACGGGCAAATGATTACACCGGTTGTTTCCATCGTTTGTAATTTTACACGTCCGGCAGGCGATGTGCCTGCATTGCTGAGTTTCGACGAAGTAACGACATTATTCCACGAAGCCGGACACGCTTTCCACGCGCTGTTCACCCACGGAACCTACCGTCGCACCGCCGGAGTGGTTGCCCGCGACTTTGTTGAACTTCCGTCACAAATCATGGAAAACTGGGCAAAAGAGCCTGAAGTTCTCCGCGCTTATGCCAAACATTACCAAACCGGCGAAGTTATTCCTGAAGCATTGATTGCAAAACTGGTCAAAAGTGCACAGTTTAATCAGGGATTCGAAACCGTAGAATACCTTGCTGCTTCGTTGCTCGACATGGACTGGCACACCAAAACCTTTGAAAACGATGTGGAAGCATTCGAAAAAACGTCGATGGATCAAATCGGCCTGATCGACGAAATTGTACCACGATACCGCAGCACTTATTTTTCACACATTTTCTCCGGAGGATATTCTGCCGGATACTATGTTTACATTTGGGCAGCAGTTTTGGATGCCGATGCATTTGATGCTTTCGAACAAAGCGGCGATCTTTTCAATCCTGAATACGCCGCTAAATTCCGCACCCTGTTGAGCAAATGCGGATCAGACGAAGGAATGGCCATTTACAAAACCTTCCGTGGACAGGAACCTTCGATTGAACCATTGCTGAAACGCCGGGGACTCAAATAAAAGAGGTTATTTGATTGTCAGTTTAAAATTACCTAATCGTTTTTTTATGACAGTCAATTGTTGTCATTCTGTTGTCATTCCAAGACAATCGAATGACCATCAAATGACAATTAAATGGCTTTTAGCAAATTAGGTAGATTTAAGGATATTCATAAAAGTTGTTTTCCCACACAAAAAGACTCGTTTCGCGAATGCGGAGCGGGTCTTTTTTGTTTTAAAAATTCATGTTAAAAATTTAAAAAAAACATCGTACTTAGATAAGAATTAAATAAAGACAAAATACTCTTATTTTTCTAATTTACTTTAAATCATTATCCTATGGCTGATTTTACCAATGCTTTCCAGTTGATGATCGCCCATGAAGGTGGCTACGTCAACGACCCGGACGACCCGGGGGGCGAAACCTACAAAGGTGTTGCCCGCAAAATTCACAGCAAATGGAACGGCTGGACGACAGTTGATATGCTAAAACGGCAAACCGGTTTTCCGGCCAATCTCGATAAAGATGCCGAACTTCAGGAAGCTATTGCCGATTTTTACCGGGTAACTTTCTGGGATAAAATGAAAGGAGACGATATTACCGACCAGCCAGTTGCCAACTCTATTTTCGACTTCGGGGTAAATGCCGGAATGGGCACCAGTGCCTCCCTGGCACAAATGGTGATCGGTGCAAAAACTGATGGGGTTATCGGGCCAAAATCTATCGCCGAGCTCAATGCATTCAATGCCGAACATTTTCTGGCAGCATTTACAGTTGCCAAAATTGCCCGCTATGTCAGCATAGTAAAAAAACGATCTGCCAGCCGTAAATATTTCTACGGATGGGTGCTGCGCGCCCTTGGCGAAAGTGCCTGAAACATTTACTATTAGACGATTTACTATTTACATACAACTTTGCCAGAGTTCAACAAAATAGTCAATCGTAAATCTTTAAATCGTAAATCTAAATATTATGAGTTTTCTAAAAGATCTTTTTTCAGGAGGAGCCAATACGCTTGTCGATTCGGTAGGCAAAGTGCTCGACAATGTGGTTACAACCAAGGAAGAAAAAATGCAGCTCGAAAACGAAATCCGTAAATCGGAGATGCAGTTTCAGCTCGATATAAAAAAGCTTTCGAATGAAGAGCAGCAAATGATACTTGGCGATATCAGCAGCGCCCGCCAGCGCGAAGTACAGGTTCAAACCAGCGAAAAAGCCTCATGGATGGCAAAAAATATTCAGCACTTAATCGCTGCGGGAACGACCCTGATTACACTCCTATTTTTTTATATCCTGATTTTTAAACCTGATAGTATTACCTCGGAAAGCAAAGATATCGTGCTTTACATTTTGGGGGTTTTAAGCGCCATACTGACACAAGTATATAGTTACTACTTCGGGTCATCGGCAGGAAGTGCTGCCAAGTCGCAGACACTTGCCAATATGAGGGAAAAATAAACTTCAATTTTCATGTCCAACAGCCCGTTTCTGATTTCAGGAGCGGGCTTTTTTATGAGACACCACAACGAAAAGACAATTGGCAATTCCATAGTTTGAAACCAATTTCTAATTCTCTATTTTAGCCCACTGAATAAAAACTTCTTCTCCTAACATGGTTCAGTTCGAAAACAAAGGTCTGTTAATCAAAAGCAGGAATCCTGAATTGTTTGATGATCTTTTCAAGCAATATTCTAAACCTTTGTTTTACTATGCCGCCAAATTTGTTGATGATGAAGTTGCCCGTGATATTGTGCAGGATGTGTTCGTAAAGCTTTGGGACGACCAAAACCTTACCATCAGGCATTCGCTAAATGCACTGCTGTTTACCATGATTCGAAACAGTTGTCTTCAGCAAATTGAAAAACAAAAAGTCAGGAACAAATACTTCGAATCGGCCAAATTAAAACTTCAGGAAGAAGAACTCCGGTTTTACATGGAAGAAAAAACAAGCTTAATTGAACAGGAGCTTGAAAATAAATTAAACGAAGTGCTGGGTGACCTACCCGATCGCTGCCGGCAGATTTTCGTGATGAGCCGCTTTGAGAACAAAAAGAACAAGGAAATTGCTGAAGAACTGAACATTTCGGTAAAAGCGGTGGAAAAGCAAATTACAAAAGCGTTGGCCACCATCCGGACAGAAATGAAAGATTACCTGCCCTTGCTGATGTTTTTATCCGGACATTTGTTCAAGAACTAAAAGAGAAGCCCCCTTCCACGAGGTGTCTTAAAAGTAAAAAAACGATATCCTTTATCTTTGTAAAACAATTAATTACACAGAGTACCACAGAGTTTCCAGACACCAAGTTTAGGTACTGCCTTGATATGCGTATCTCAGATTTATGGAATAATACATTTTCAAATCATTTGATTTTTATTGCAATCAAATTGGACTGATTATTCTTTAAAAATAACGCTTCCCGATCCCAGTTTCCATATTGTTTCTGAAAACTGATCACCGCGACTGATCACTTTCTCTTACCTTTTATCATTTTCACAAAAAATATTCCTCACCGTGGTAGGGTTTTTTCACCTTTTCCGATCATAGAATAGTAAAAGAAAAAAATCATGTCCGAAATCGAATCAATCATACCAAAATACCTTCAGGGAAAAACTTCAGAAGAAGAAAACCAACAACTACACCAATGGATGCAGCAATCGCCCGAAAATAAAAAGCGCCTGTTTGCAGAAAAAGACATCTGGGACAGCTTCGGCTTCCATTCGAACAAAAAAAATTACGAAGTAAGTTCTGAACTGGGGTTGCTAAAAAAACGCATCGAACCAAAACGGACCACAATCAACTTAAAACAGGTTCTCCAAATAGCAGCAATCCTGCTGGTTACTTTCGGACTGGGTTGGGGAAGCCGCTATATCTCATTTACCAGCGAGCAAACTGACGAAGTTACTATGCAAGAAATCTTTGTGCCAAAAGGACAGGTGAATCAGGTTTTCCTGGCTGACGGAACCCGTATCTGGATCAATTCTGAAACAAAGCTGATTACACCTTCCGTTTTTTCAACCAACGAACGGGTGGTAAAGTTGAATGGTGAAGCCTTCTTTGAAGTTGCCAAAGATGCAAAACGCCCGTTCCGTGTTGAAGTGAATGGCCAGCAGATTGAAGTACTCGGAACCTCCTTCAATGTAAGGGCTTACGAAAATTCAAACGAAATTGAAACTACACTCGAAACCGGCCAAATTCAATTACACATCGGCAGCCAGACTACGCTGCTCAAACCGGGAGAGCAAAGCCTTTTTAATAAATCGGAAAAACAACTGTTAATCAGCAAGGTTAATCCTGAAACATTCAGTTCTTGGAAAGATGGCCGGTATGAGTTCCAGAACGAAGATTTGCTGGAGGTATTTAAAGTGGTGGAACGTTGGTACGATGTTGAGATTACTGCTGATGAAACCTATTTCAGCGGAATGCACTTTTCCGGAGTAATCAAACGGAACAAAGATGCCAAACATTTCCTCGAATTACTGAATCTGACTGTTCCGATCAGGTACGAAATGAAGGCGGATAAAATCAGGATAATGAAGAAGTAAAAAAAGGCATAGGCCTAGGAAAAGGCAAAAGTGGTCAGTCGCATTGTTCAGTCGCAGTAATAAAAGTAGAATTTCAAAGCATCAGCGTTGCGAAATAGTTGTAGAAAGAGAACATCAAGGTTTTTTACCATCCGCGAAATGAAGTAGATCAGAGCGTTTCCGATTATTCGGACGGAATAGAAACAAAGAAGAAGAAAAAGAAGAAAAATAAATATCCAATATCGAATTTTCAATAACCAATATCCAATGATAATTAAAAAAAGGAGGTAAACACAAAAAGAATGAAAAACAAAAACGGAGAATGTACCACCATCCTCCGTTCCGTTGTAGAGTCTTAATAAATTAAAACTTCACTTAAAGCAAAACAAATTTATGAAAAAAAAATTAATCAGGGGCATTTCCCTTGACCGGGAAAAGCTCCGTAAAATTTGGTTGACCATGCGACTAATCGTATTGCTCTTTTTTGTTTCACTCATTCACGTTTCGGCTTCGGTTTATTCCCAAAAAACAAAGCTGAACATCCGGGTTGAAAATGCAAGCCTGCAACAGGTTTTTAAAGTACTTCAGGATCAATCGGAGTTCGATTTTTTCTACAAAAACGAACAGATTCCTGCAGAAGCCCGTGTTTCAATCCAGTACCAGAACGAATCTATTGAAGTAATTCTGGATAAAATACTAACCGGAACTGGATTAACATACCATGTTTTAGACAAAGACATCGTAATCAGTACCAAAGGAGCTGCAAAAAGTGAGATGAACTCACAGCAGCAAAAATCCGTTTCAGGAAAAGTGACCGACTCCTCGGGCTCGCCGCTACCTGGTGTTTCGGTGGTTGTAAAAGGAACTACCACTGGAGTTATTACGGATGCCAATGGTAACTATTCAATCTCCAACATTACTGAAAATTCCACTCTGCAATTTTCGTTTGTGGGGATGAAGGCACAGGAAGTGGCTGTGGCTGGGAAAAAAACTGTGAATGTTACGTTGGTTGAAGATGCCATTGGGATTGAAGAAGTGGTTGCAGTTGGGTATGGGACCCAGAAGAAAGTTAATCTTGTTGGTTCTGTAGCTGCAATCAAAATAAATGACAATCTCGCAAGCAGAACTTTGACTAATATTTCAACAGGCTTATCGGGATTAATTCCGGGGCTATCAGTACAACAATCCACAGGAATGGCAGGAAAGGATGGTGCATATTTACAGATACGAGGATTAGGTACTGTAAATAATTCATCTCCTTTAATCGTTGTGGACGGAATGCCAGATGTCGATATTAACCGCATCAATATGAATGATATTGAAAGCATATCAGTTTTAAAGGATGCAGCATCAGCGTCAATTTATGGATCACGTGCTGCCAATGGAGTTATACTTATTGCAACAAAGACAGGTTCAAGAAACAAATCACTAATAAGTTACACAGGAACATACGCTTTTTCTAACCCAACAAATTTCTATAACTATTTTGCTGATTATCCTAGATCATTAACGATGCATATGCGAGCTGCTGATAACGGTCAAAGTAGTCAAGTTTTTAAACAAGGGACAATAGATGAGTGGCTTGCCAAAGGAATGGTCGATCCATTTCTTTATCCTAATACCGACCAATGGGATATCATGATTCGACAAGGAAAAATTAAAACACATAATCTTTCTGCAACAGGAGGATCGGAAAAAATGGTCTTTTTTATTTCTACAGGAATTATTGACGAAAACGGTCTTCAGATTTATAATGATCTTAAACGTTATAATTTCAGGGTGAATCTTGATTATAAAATAAATCCTAAAATAAATATTGGGCTCAGGATGGATGGACAATGGTCTAAAATGTACTATAGTCTTTCAGATGGTTTTATTACCCCGACGATGGGTGATGTCCAAGGTGCTATTGCTGGAATTCTACCGATCGACCCTTTAACAGGTAAATATGGAGGTGCAATGGCTTATGGCGAAGACGTATTTGCCCAGAATAATTTATCAAGATATGCAAACATTCACAATATTCAGGATAAAAGGGAATTTAATGGAAATTTGATGGGAGAATGGGCTCCCATAAATGGACTAAAATTTCGTGTTGATTATGGATTAAGGTATTACGATCATTTCAATAAATATTATGAAGATCCCACTATCGAATGGAACTTTCAGACCGGACAGATGAGTAGAGTGCTTATTGGTGAAACAGCTGGAGTGAGCAATGCTAATTTAAATGGTTATAAAACACTTCTTCAAGGTCGGATTACCTATGAGAGGAATTTGTTTGATGATCATCAAATAAGCTTTCTTGTTGGAGCAACGGAAGAATACTGGGATGGTCGGTCATTAAATGCCTCGAGAACAGATCGCATCCATCCATCGTTAACGGAATTAGATGCAGCATTGTCGACAAACCAGACAAATAATGGCACTTCCAATGCTGAAGGGTTGCTTTCTTATATTGGAAGATTTAACTACAGCATCAAAAATAGGTATTTATTTGAAGCAAATGCACGATATGATGGATCATCAAAGTTCTTATCTGGTTCACAATTTGGATTCTTCCCGTCGGCAGCATTAGGTTGGAGATTTTCTGAAGAACAATTCTTTACATCCATAAAAGAAATAATTTCTTCAGGTAAACTAAGAGCTTCGTATGGAAAATTGGGTAACAATTCAGGAGTTGGAAGATATGAACAGAAAGATACATATCAAATGACCAATTATATCTTTGATGGAAAACTAGTTAAAGGTTTTAGTGCAAATAAGATCATTAATCCCGATTTTTCATGGGAAGAAACTTCAGTAACTAATATAGGATTGGATTTAGTCTTTCTTAATGGAAAAATTACTTCAGAATTTGATCTATATAACCGTTTAACAACTGATATGATCCGTCCATCTCAACTCTCCTCCCTTTTATCCGGGTATAATGCGCCAAGGGTAAATATTGGAGAACTTCAAAATAGGGGTGTTGAAGCAAATATTACCTGGAATTCAAGTATTGGTGAAGTTAAATTTAGTGCGAACTTAAATCTAGCTTACAATCATAATAAGTTATTAAAATGGAATGAATTTCTTGCAAAGGGAAATACCTATTTGAACTTACCATATCAATTTGTCTATACTTCAGAAAGTTATGGAATAGCACAAAGCTGGGAAGATATTCAAAATGCTCCATACCAAAACAATCGCTATGTTGCACCTGGAGATATTCTTTATAAAGATTTGAATGGAGATGGACAATATACTAGTGAGGATAGAAAAGCTTATCCCAAGCTAAATCAAACCAGTTTTCCATTGCAAGGCGGATTAAATCTATATGCTAAATGGGCTGGCTTTGACATTAGTGTTTTATTCCAGGGGGCAGCACTAAGAAAAGATTATTGGTTAGATTTATTTAATAACACTACAATTCCTGCAGCAAGACGAGGTTTTGCAGACTTTCTCTGGTCTGACACTTGGAATTTAGACAACCGAAGTGCTACACTGCCCCGTCTTTTAACTGGGAATGGAGGTAATAATAACTCAGGAACAGATTTTTGGTTAGACAATATGAGTTACTTAAGATTGAAAAATGTTATGCTAGGATATAACTTGCCTGTAAGAACATTAGAAGTTCTAGGCGTAGAAAAACTTAGGCTTTACTTTTCGTCAGAGAATTTATTTACTCTTACTAAATTTAGGGGTATTGATCCTGAAAAATCTCGTACGAATAATGACCCATATCCCTTGCTCTCCACCTTTTCATTCGGTGTAAATTTAGATTTTTAATTTAGTCAATAAATTGCTATTATGAAAAATATAACATATATAACAAAGTTTTCCTATGGAGGGAATAAATATTTAAACATTTTTGTGACTTTATTTTTGATTCTCTCGGTTTATTTATTTAACGCTTGTACGAAAGATTTGCTGGAACAAACACCCAGATCAGAGATGTCAAGTGATCTTTTCTGGAAAAAAACAGATGATGCTGTATTTGCTGTGAATGGTGTCTATGATGCAAATAGAAGTACTTTTGGTAAAGATTATAACTGGGATGGTGCCGGTGAATTTGTACATACAAGGTTTGATGATGGATATACAGATTATTATAATCCATCAGGGATTGGTGGAAATTTTGATTTTCACTGGCGCAATTGTTATAAAACTATCAATAGAGCCAATGATGCTATTGAGAATATAAGGTTAATGAAGCCCAATATGAGTGATGCTTCAAGTTTAACTTTATTAAATCGACTAGAAGGTGAAGCAAGATTTATGCGTGCATTAAATTACTTTCGTTTAATTGATCTTTGGGGTGATGTACCATTTTATACAAAGAAAATCAATAACAATGAAGCTTATAGTTTCGACCGAACATCAAAAACTATTATCAAAGATACTATTCTTGCCGATTTAGCTTTTGCTTCGTCAGTATTACCAAAGTCTTATACAACTTCTGACCGTGGACGGGCAACCAAAATGGCAGCTTTAAGCTTCAGTGGCAAAGTAAAACTATATTGGGCTTGTTGGATGAAAAATGATAATAAATTGGGAGAAGCATCAACCTATTACACTTCTGCTGCACAGGATCTTAAGGAAGTTATGAATCCTACTTATGGGCTTAATCTTTTCAATAATGGTGATCCAGGAACTTATCAAACTCCGAACTATTTTAAACTTTTTCAACCTGATAATGAATATGCTTCAGAAATAATTTTTTCAGTACAATATGGTGGACCTCTTTTAAATCAAGGCGAATCAATACTACGTGCATTTGGAACAAGGAATACAGGTTGGGGAGAATGTTGGTTTTCACCAAATGTCAGATTAGTCGATAAATATCAGTTGATATCAACAGGTAGTTATGCTCCTCCTCTAATCTTAAGCAGTAATCCATCAACAATAAATGGTGCCATTAATCCAAAAACATATCAAGGAAGGGATTGGCGTATGAGAGCAACCATGCTATGGGATGGAGAAAAATATCCGAGGACCAATGCTGATGGTACAGTCTACTTGGACAGCATTGCTTTAAAATTTAAAAATCCCAATGGTGTTACCTATATAAATTATGGTGGAATGAAATCAGGTTATGTATTTCGTAAATATGTTAGAGTAATAGGTGGTTACCAGACCTATGATGGACCCCAGGATTTTTATCTTATGAGATTACCTGATGTATGGTTGATGTATTGTGAAGCTGTTAATGAAATTCAAAATGGACCGACAGATGAACTATTTACATTAATTGATAAAATCAGATATAGAGGGAAACTACCTCCTCTTGATAAATCAAAATTTGGTTCAAAAGAATCATTTTTTAAGGCGATCGAACAAGAAAGAATTGTCGAATTTGTTGGAGAGGGGTTACGATTCTTTGATTTACGCAGATGGAAAAAAGTTGAAGAAACATGGCCTGCTCCTGATGGATTGGTATATTATAATACTTGGGGAGAAAAGGTTAGAGATGAATTTAAGAATGCACAAACCAGAGATTATCAGAGGTATTACATTTTCAGGATACCTCCAGCAGAAAGAGATGTTAATCCAAAGCTTACACAAAATGACCCATGGTTATAAATTCTAAAAACAGAAAAGATGAAAAAGATAATTATAATTACACTGTTCGTTACAATACTGGGAGCTATCTCATGTGAAAACAACACCCTAGATGATAGTGGATTGCTAATAACACAAAGAAGTGAATGCTACATGAGTTTTTTTGATCTACTAGGTACCGAGAATGTCTCGGTTTTAACAGGGAAGGCTTTAATTGATACTGTTGCTCAAACAGTAACAGGAGTTGCCAAATTTGGTACAAATCTGAAGCATGTTAAACCCTATTGTAGTGTAGTTACTGATGCAATACTTGAACCAGCAATGGGACAATGGATCGATTTTTCAGAACCACGTCAATATACAGTCGTATCAGGCAATCGAAAAATAAGAAAAACCTATACGATTACTATTACTATACAGAACTAATTGTTAAATGTTAGAATTATTTGCTATGAAAATAAATCTTAAGAATATAATATTTGTCGTTTTTATTACTGTTTTTTTTCTTTCATGTGAGAAAGATGAAACTCAAACTTCATTTAAAAACGATTTTATAAAGCAATCTGTTGAACCAGCTATTGTTGGACAGAAGTTAGAATTTAAATACGCTTTGGGAACATTAATTGGCAAGTTGAAATCAGCATCTGTTGAAGCTTCTATCGAAGGTTTCGCAGGAACCGGTTTTAGTCGGTATTCGATTTATACGGATCGCGGTACAGGTATCGACAAGAATGTATTAACTGTAAAAGATAGTATCACTAACGGATCTGTTTCAACCGTTCAACTGGTGGACACAAATGCGGTTACTCTTCGATATTATTATGTAATACCAGAAGCTGCCCGAGGGAAAAAAGTATATTTTGAGTTTAGTGGAATTAACACTTCTGGGGACAAAGTTAGTATGCGGACGCCGGAATATAATATCAGTAAAATGGATATGAAGAGAAACATCCTTTTAAAAGATGGAGGGGTTTGCTATTTCTCAATTGCAGATATGACAGCATATACCAAGGAACAAGTTGATGGACAAAATCTTTCCGGGAAAATAGATTTTGTGTATCTGTATAAAGCAACAATGGGGATGAGTGGAGGAGCATTCGGACATTCAATAGTTTCTCTTGCCAATGGAAATTATGTTACCAGCCTTTCAATTCCAAATTCATGGACAAAATTAACAACAAAGATGGAGAAACGCATTGATAACATGAAGGATGGTCAGTTAAAAGGTGCCCCTCCTACTGTATTCATTGATGATATAGATTTGGAGAATCCACAATTTAATAGTGCCGCTGACTATGCTTTAACATTATCTGCTGATCAGGGAGCCTTAGTACAAACACAAGATAGAAACTATACTTCGTATTTGTATGTAAATAAGGTCGACAATGCCAGAAAGGAAATGACAATCAGCATAAAACGTTTAAAAATAGAGTAAATTTAATAGTATCAAAAGACTCACGGGGATGGAACTGTTTGCATATATCCTGTGAGTCTTTGATTCTTTTGAATCTTATGTCACTTCAACACTCATCACAGCACCATCTCTAATAAATCATAAGATTTGATGTCATTGCTAGACAGCATTATTGTCAGTTATTTCTGAAGATAAATTCAAATATTTTAAGATGAAATATTTTTTGTCAATAGCCATGTTGTTAGGTTATTATGGAATAGCCATGTCTATAGAATTATCTTTGTCTCCTTACATTGCTGGTAAACAAACGGGACAATCGATATATACAAGTGCACCAGTCGATCGGAAAGCTGTATATTTCGAAAAGGACAAATTCAAAACTCAGGCAAATGACAACGACGATGATGCAATAGCTCTTCAGGCTGCTATTGATCAGGTTGCTAAACAATCAGGCGGTGGCATAATATTTATCCCCGAAGGTATCTATCGTTTCGGCAAGACTTTAAATTTATGGAAAGGAATTCGTCTAATTGGGTATGGTCAAACAAGACCCATTTTTAAATTAAAAGATTATTCACCCTACTTTCAGGAAGGAAAAGTGAAGTATCTAATTCACTTTTGTCATAGCAAACCCAAGGGAAATAACCCCATTCAGGATGCGAACAACAACACATTTTTTTCCGGCATCAGTAATATTAATTTTGATTTGGGTAAAGGTAATCCTGCCGCTGTTGCAATTAGGTTCCACGTATCTCAGCATTGTTTTATTGAATATAGTAATTTTCAGATCGGAACAGCCAAGGGAGCAATTGAGGAAATGGGGAATCTGATTGAAAATTGTACGTTCTCAGGAGGAGAATGGGCTATTAAGACAGGAAATACCGCCCCTGGTTGGCCGGTAACAATCTTAGATTGCAATTTTGCAGGACAGCGTTCATCTTCCATCATAACTACCGATGCAGGTATGACTGTTATTCGGTGCAAATTTATGAATTCTCCCATTGGGATTCAGGTTCCTTATAGTAATGAGCAGTTATTTGTTAAAGATTCTTGGTTTGAGCATGTTGATAAATCTGCCATCGATATCAACAATTATTTTAATCCAGAAACCCAAATAAACCTTGAAAATATAAGCTTGTCGCATGTTCCATTCATCATTAATTTTGCAATTACATATGGAATAATTGCATCACTTCCTGAAGATGCCTTACATTACAAAGCTATTTCTCCTGTATGTAACGTTAAAAGTTTTTCTCATGGATTGCATATTTCAACCAAAGAGGGGAGTAATATTCTTGAAAGAAAATTTGTCACTTTAATTGATCAGGCACCTATTGATTCTTTAGGGAAATTTCAGAGCAGTGACGTTCCGGTGATACCTCAACACCAAACATGGAAGAATATTGTTGAATTGGGCGCTGTGGGAGATGGGATCATGGATTGCACCCAAATATTTAAACAAGCTATAAAGGAGTTTAAAGTCATATACTTGCCTATGGGGCAATTCCTTATTTCTGAAACATTGGAACTGCGTGATTCAACTATAATAATTGGTCTTCATTCAGCAATGACTCGGTTTGTTTTAAAAAATGATACACCGGGATTCACTGATTCAATCAATTGTCGACCTGTATTATTGACTCCTCCGCAAGGAACAAATATTATTACCGGCATCGGGTTCGATCTTAAATCAAATCCCGGAGCAATTGGGATGAAATGGTTAGCTGGCAGTTCTTCCTGTGTTAATGATGTGTTCTTTACTCCCGGGAATCCGTCAGACAGAATGGTCAAATTAGGAAAAGGGCAGTGCATTGGTTTATGGGTCACCAATGGAGGTGGAGGAACTTTTAAAAATATATGGGCTCCAAATGATTTTGCACAATGTCCTTTTTTTGTAAGCAATACCAATACTTCCGGTAGATTATACCAAGTATCCTTGGAACATCATAAAGACTGGGAATTGAAATTGCAAAATGTAAAGAACTGGGAATTTTACGCATTACAGACAGAAGAAAATCTGGGAGGAGAGTATGTCACTCCAATATTTATTGAAAACAGTAGTCAAATAAAATTTGCCAATCTTTTATGTTATCGCATTGCAGCAGTTTCGGTTCCTTCTTATTCTGCTATAAGACTCAGTTACTCAAATGAAATTATTATTAATGGCATGTTAGTCTACAGTAGCGGGCCATTCCCATTTGACAACTCAATATATGATGAAAATTCAGGAATGGTCGTTTCTCATTTAAAGTTTACAAGATTCTCATATAAAGAATGAAAAGTTCACATCCATACTTTAGAACTTTTTAGTAACGGTTAGATACATTACATAAAAGCAATTAATACAACCTATGATAATTAATGACTTAAAAGATAGTTTTCATAACAGTGCTATCATAAGTGAGAAAATCTCCAACTTTCATCAATTAGGAGGAATCGAGACATCCATTCTGGATAATGGAACAGAGAAAGGAGTCCGGATAGCTTGGATAAATACAGGGAGTGGGTTACGATTTAAAGTCGTTCTTGATCGTGCTATGGACATTGCCGATGCTTTTTACAATCAGTTTAGTTTGGCTTGGTTAAGCCATTTGGGAATTATGCCTGGGAATATTACATCAGCATCAGGAATGAACTGGCTTCATTCTTTCGGCGGTGGATTACTCACCACCTGTGGGTTGACCCATATTGGAGGTCCCGAAAAAGATGAGTTCGGAGAAAGGGGGCTGCATGACCGCATCAGCCATATTCCTTTACTACTTGAATCGATCGTCCAACCTAATTTGCGAACGGGTAACCTCCAAATGAGTATTACCGGTAGAATGCTGCAATCCTCTGTGTTTGGCCCACATATCGAGTTAAGAAGAACTATTGCGGTTGAACTGGGATGTCCTGAAATCAATATTACAGATGAGGTGACTAATTTGGGCAACGAACCGACTCCTCACATGTTGCTATACCATTTTAATTTTGGTTGGCCTTTGATCACTGACGGAACAAAAATCTTTTGGGAGGGAAAATGGGAATCAAGAGGAAGCCAGGCAGATAGTTCTATTTTTAATTTCGATAATAATTTCAAAACATGTACTACCCCTATTGAAGAGCATAAAGGCAATGGAGAATCAGTTGCTTTTATTGATATCAATCCGGATTCATCTGGGATATGTGAATGTGCAATTTATAACCCATACATAAAATTGGGAATTAAATTACGATTTAAGAAAGCACAACTCCCTTGGTTGACCAACTGGCAACACTGGGGGAAAAATGAATATGTAACCGCACTTGAACCTGCGACCCATCCCCCAATCGGACAATCAAGAGCTCGCAAAGAGGGCAGCCTGATTTTTATTCACCCCGGAGAAACACGGGAATATAACCTGGTACTGGAAGTAATTCACAAAAAATAAATATTAACAATAAATACCGAACGATGACTAAATTGATAACACTTGCAGAGAAAGCTCTGGATCAGGGACAGGGGATTTTGCGGTTGGTTCCCAATTGGGTACCACGCTCTTTTTGCATTCCGGGGAGGAGAATCAAACTGCATCCCGATGATTATTATGCGTTGGGAGGAGAACGGGGAGGCATCGATGAACGCTGGCTTTCTTCTACCACACCTGCCGACAATGGTCCTTTGACAGGAAAAAATGAAGGCCTCAGCGAAGTTGTTCTCGTGGGAAACGGACAAAATGAACGCATTCTTCTAAAGGATGCGGTGAATGAACTGAAAGAAAAATTGATTGGAAAACGGATATGGGAAGAATACAGATGTTGGCCCATATACTCAAAATTCTTTGATAACCTTGGGGCGTTGCCTCATCATGTTCATCACCGGGATGAGCATGCCAGTCTGACTGGGCAAAAAGGAAAACCGGAGGCTTACTATTTTCCACCACAACTTAACAACCACGGAGGCGATTTCCCTTTTACGTTCTTCGGTTTTAACCCAGGAACAACCAAACAGGAAGTTTTGGAATGCCTGATGAATTTTTCAAAGGGAGACAATAAGATCACTAACCTTTCTCATGCACATCGTCTTGAACCGGGAACAGGGTGGGATGTTCCGCCCGGAGTGCTTCATGCTCCGGGAAGTCTTTGTACATACGAACCTCAAAAAGCTTCAGATGTATATGCCATGTATCAGTCACTGGTAGGTAATACAATCGTACCGGAAGCTTTGCTTTGGAAAGACTCTCCAATAGAAAAAGGTGGAGATTACAACCACCTCATGGAGGTTATTGACTGGAATTTGAATGTTGATCCAGATTTTGTAAAGAACCGTTTTATGCGGCCAATACCTGTTCGTCCATTGCAGGAAATGAAGCAGTCTGGTTACATAGAAAATTGGATTTGTTATAAATCGAAAGCATTTAGCGCTAAAGAACTAACAATATTTCCCGGAGCTGAAGTAATTATAAAAGATGAAGCTGCATATGGGATGATCATGATGCAGGGACATGGAACGATGGGAGTTTGGGATGTTGAAACTCCCTCGTTGATCCGTTATGGAGAACTGACCCACGATGAATACTTTGTAAGCGAACAGGCTGCTTTTGAAGGGGTACAAATCATTAATCAATCTAAAACAGACCCAATTGTAATGCTTAAACATTTTGGTCCTGAAAATCCGGAATGGGAAAAATGGTATAAAGCAAATCAAAAACAATAAGAGAATGGAGACTTCTAATATAAGATATAACCAAACATTTTTATGGTTGATATGCCTGGTAGCAGCTATGGGGGGCTTTCTGTTTGGATATGACTGGGTGGTGGTGGGTGGTGCAAAACCGTTTTATGAACCCTATTTCCATTTAACCACACCCTCTCAGAAGGGATGGGGAACCAGCTCAGCATTGATAGGTTGCATATTGGGGGCGATTCTTTGTGTTATATTAAGTGATAAATTGGGGCGAAAGCGACTATTGATATTATCTGGAGCATTATTTACTGTTTCTGCTATCGGAACAGGACTTGCCGGAAGCTTTAACTCATTTAACATTTATCGTATCATCGGTGGTTTGGGCATAGGTATTGCCTTAAACCTATCGCCGATGTACATTGCCGAGATGTCTCCCCCACACATTCGGGGGAAAATGGTTTCAGTCAACCAGTTATTAGTGATGTTTGGAATTTTGGCTGCACAGGTAGTTAACTGGCGTATATCGCTTATCGATACGAAAATGCCAGTTGATGCAACAGAAGAAATCATCCGGCAGAGTTGGAACGGACAGATTGGATGGCGATGGATGTTCGGGGCGGAGACCTTGCCTGCTTTCCTATTTTTCTTGTTGATGATCTTTATGCCAGAAAGCGTTCGTTGGTTAGTCAAAAACGGACAAAATAATAAGGCAATAGGAATTCTCAAAAAGGTTGGAGGAGAAAAATATGCACGTAATGAAGTGGCATTGATACAAAAAACTATATCGGAAGAAGAAACAGCTAAAGTCCATTTTAAGGAACTGCTGGAACCAGGACTTCTCAAAATACTTCTTCTCGGTATCTTTTTGGCTTTTCTCCAACAGTGGAGTGGAATGAATGTAGTTTTCTACTATGCAGCAGATATTTTTCAAGCTGCGGGTTACAATATTAGGGAAATGATGTTACAAATTGTGGTCATCGGCACTATCATGGTGATGTCAGTTATTGTCACTATTTTCATAGTCGACAAAATAGGCCGCAAATTTCTGATGTTGCTTGGCACCGGATCATTGGCCCTGATTTATACACTCGAAGGTTATTTATTCCAAATAGGGGTGCAGGGGCTTCCAATCGTAATTTTAACTCTGGCCAGTGTCGCTTTTTACTCCCTTACACTTGCCCCGGTACTGTGGGTCATTTTATCCGAGATATTCCCTAACCGGATCAGAGGGACTGCTATGTCAGTTGCCGCAGTAGCACATTGGGTCGGTAATTTTTCACTTACGTTTACTTTTCCGGCTATCAAAGAAAATTTGGGCTGGACGCTGAATTTCTGGCTCTATGCCGCTATTTGCGGGGTTGGCTTTGTTGTGCTTCTTTACAAATTACCAGAAACCAAAGGTAAATCATTAGAAGAAATAGAAAAGATTTTAAACAAATCATAAATCAACCAAAGACTAACAATCATGAAAAATTTTAGAATCGGGTTATTTGTTTTTACAATTTCGCTTATAGCCTTTACTTCGCTTAGGGCGCAAAATAAATTAATACCATATGCCCCGGACCAATACAGAAAGCCGGAAAACTATAAGCCGGAACATTATCAATATTCCTTAAATGAACTAAAAGAAAAGTTTTCAGAAGAATTGATGAAAAAGTCGGCAGAATTGTTTGAGCGTGTTGGCAAATTCAATGAACAAGGCAAATGGAAACCTGTACCTGAATCAATTGACCTGCACAAAGCTCCCGAATGGTTTCTGGATGCAAAGTTCGGAATGTTTATTGACTGGGGGCTTTGGTCTATTGCCGGGTGGGCCCCTAAAACGGAAAACGGACCTATGTACCCCGACTGGTATGAGCTAAGGCTCCACACAGACTCCGCTTTTATGGCATATCATGAGAAGAACTGGGGCAAAGATTTTAGAAGAGATGACTTTATTCCTTTTTTTCAGGCGCGAGAATATCATCCGGAAAAGTTAGTCAACATTGCCAAAAAAGCCGGAATGAAATATATCGTTCCGTTTAACAAACATCATAGCGGTTTTTGCCTTTGGCCATCATCGTTTACACTAAGAGATGCTGGAGATATGGGGCCCAAAAAGGACCTGATAAAACCATTGGTTGAAAATTGCCAGAAAGAAGGACTAAAATTTGGGTTTTATTTCAGTATTGAAGAATGGGAATACCCTATTATTGATGAGAGTGGAAATCTGCAAAAACGAGAATGGGGTGGAAAAATAAATCCCTTTGAACCTGAACTTGAGCATAAGAGTACGGGGAAAATTGCAGTTAGGAATTTTGCTAAAGATTATTTAGTACCACAGGCTATAGAATTTATAGAAAGGTATGACCCTGATTTGATTTGGTATGACGGGGATTGGAATACCAATGTTAAGGAGCTGCACACATACGATATAGCCGCTTATTTCTATAATAAAGCAGAGGGAAGGAAACAAGTTGCAGTAAACGATCGCTATGGGGCGAATGAAGGGGAAAAATGGCAAAGGTCGAAGCGAGGCGACTTCTTCACTAACGAATACGGTGATATGGAAAAGGAGGTCAAACAATCCATCCATGCCTGGGAGGAATGTCGTGGAATAAGCCAGTCGTTTGGCTTTAACTGGCAGGATACAGAGCATAATGTAATAACCTCTAAAGCATTCATTGACATGTTTGTTGATATTGTCGCTCATGGAGGAAATCTTCTTTTGATTGTAAACCTTGATGGGCAAGGAGCTTTGCCTCAGGTACAGAAAACCCGGTTAATGGATATTGGAAGATGGTTAAAAGTCAATGGAGAAGGAATATATGCCACGCGCCCTTATCAACAACAAACTGAAGGTAGTATTTCCTACACTCAAAGTAAAGACGGTAAAAATATTTATGCAATCCTCAAGGAATGGCCAGGAGATCAGCTAAGAATCAAAGGGGTTAAGGCGGTAAAAGGAAGTAAAGTTGAATTGCTGGGATATAAGAAGGCATTGGAGTGGATTGATTCTGGAGACGGAATAGTTGTGAGATTTCCGGATGAGCTTAAAAATGATAAGAATAAGCCCTGTGAACATGCATGGGTAGTCAAAATAAAAAACAACAACTGATCAATAATAATAATAAAAAAAATTACAACTATGAGATCTTTATTTACAATTACAGGTAAAGTGATGGTCATAGCCATCATACTGATGGCATCGAGCATCGTGATGGTATTTGCTAAGACTGTAACAAACAACGAATTTAATTTACTGACCAAAGATCAGATGAATGTATGGACATTGAAGGCCTCCTCTGTTGAATGGACAGCACTCGATGCAAATACAACGGTTACAACCAATGGTATCGAGGTAGAGGTTTCAAGACTTCACCCGGCTGGGTATAATACTGGTATGCAATATCTATATATAGCCAGGACTACATTAGCAACGGAATTGTCGAATGATGGGAATAGCGTTACAATTG
>JAHEYU010000054.1 GCA_023251435.1 Bacteroidota bacterium | reverse complement strand
CCGGTGCGGAAGGTTCTGCGGCTGCTCTGGGTACGGAGCGCAAGATCCCAAATCTTATCGAAGTAAACGGTTTGATTAAGGTATTGCAGATTCAAGCCCAGCGATTCTTTTTGGTAACTCAAAACGGTTGCTTTGCTGAAATACTTCTCGCAGGCTTCGCGGCTGGCCACGTACTTGCAATAAATGATGGTGCGGCTTTCGTCTATAGACTTAAAAAGTTCGTCTAAAATTTGAAATTTAGACGAGGTGCAACAGTAGGAATGCTGCATTTTCTGTGTCATTTCGAGAAATATGTTGTTGTTTTTCCACATCAGCATTTCGTTATCGAGGTACTTTTCTTTTAGGTAATTGTATTCTTTCAGGCAATCTTCGTCGAGCTGGTAAGGCAGATCGGTGTAGTACTGGCCGATATTGAGGCTCAAATCGCATTCGTAAACGTAGTGGCGAATGAGCGAATAGAGGTAATCGATGTTTTCGTACCCGGTAATGAATTCCTTGGTGTAACCGCGGCGACCGCCAAAGAACTTGGTGACTTTGGTGTAGTCGCAAAATGTATTCTTGAATTCGGCCAATCCCATGTTCAGGATTAACGGCGAAAGGAACTGCATCTGGCTCCAAAGGTCGAGCAGGTTCTTGCTAAGTGGGGTGCCGTTCAGGATGAGTTTGTATTCTACCAGGTTTGAAAGGTCGAGCAAGCGTTTGGTTCGCTTGGCATCGGCGTTCTTGATCTTCAGGCTTTCATCGACTACGATGAATGGGTTTTTAGCCTGGGCAATTCGATTATACAGGTTCAGGTAAATGCGGTCAGACGACTGAAGCGATTCGATTCCGGTGTAAACGACATCGGAATTGAAACCGCCCCATTTATTGATTTCGTCGATCACGGATGGTAGCCCGTCTTTTGGCCGTATGGTTTGCAATGGACCAATCCATGCAACCAGATCGGTTTCGGGAACGGCATTCACGAGGTCACAGGCGACGCGGGTTTTTCCGGTACCGGCTTCCATAAAAAGCGCACCCACTTTGCGTGGAAGCAGGTGCGTTTCGGCTTCGGTTTGGTTATTTAGTAAGTTCAGCATGTGGTTCGAGATTTACCGGTTCTTTGCGTTCTGCTTTATGCTTTTCGATGTGGTAAGATGGCTGCATGTTGCCATTTTCGTCGAACCATGCTTCTTTCTTAGTGGAATACTGGATGTCTTTCTTTTCGAGTATCCATGCGCTGATCCAATATGCTTCAGATTTTTGCACGTCGTAATCGTGACCAAACACCTGGCTTTTGGGAATGATGGCTTCTGATCCATCAAAAGCCCGGGCTTTGTAAGCCTTGTCGGATATACTGACAAGGCTTTCAAGGCGAACGGAGTGGCATTTAGTTTTCATTGATAAACTGATTAAGGATATCAATGACGTTTTTATTTTCGTCGGTGATCAGTGTTTCTCCATCAAAATGCGTGAAGTATTCGTCGATATAGGCATGATATCCGCCAAAACCATCGTTATACCAATATCCTTTTTGACCGATTTTGATTATAAATTGTAATCCGGAACGGTGTGAAAGCTCAACACATGATTTTGATTTTTTGCTGAGTTTTTCGAGTACTTGGGCGCCAAGTGTATTTTTAATTTCAGCAACTTTGGTTTTTGCTTCTTCAATTCGTTTTGCAAAAGCGGCTTTTGCTGCCAATACTTCTTCAACTGATTTGCATTCGGTAAGAGAAAAGTTAATTCTTCCGGTACTAATTCCTCTGGTTTTAAGACATTCTAACCGGAATCCATCTACATTATTTGGGGAAATATTCTGATTGTATGCACCCCATACATTCCATTTTTTATTGATTATACAATCCAGATTTCTTTCTGCATGTTCGGTGCAAGTTAACCCTGGTAATGAGTTGATCCAGTTCTTAACTTCTTCGACAGATGAACTAACAATCATCTGTTTTCCATACTCGAAGCATACATTGTTGGTGATTTTTTCCTGTGAAGTATTCATTTTGTTTAGACACCTATAACCCTGGGTGTGCGGTTTTGAATTTGATTACTGTGTAAAGATATACATTTATTTGATATGTTGATATATTTATCAACTTTATTTTAAAATAATTTTAACTGCTGAACTTTTAACGGATTGATATTTATCATCTCGTCGAGTAAGTCGGGTGATTCAGGAGACAAGGCAGTGCCTTGTCTGTACGATTCAGGCATTTTCAGCACAATTAAGCTTTCGGCTTCGGTGATGGGCACAATGTATGGATTGCCATATCCGGGATATGGACGGACTTGCCAGGCGCCGTAAAACTGGTTCGATAGTGAGTTCATCCATGCAACTTCGCCAAACATACCGTTCAGGCACATGTTGATCAGGCACATCATTGCACAGTTACGGTCGACATCGGCTCCGTAAAACAGTGCATTGCGGTTGATTTTAGCCGCTGCCATCAGGATTCGTCCACTTCCGCAGGCGCAATCCAGCACGCGTGATCCGGGTTCAATGGGATTGGTCATCCGGGCCATTAGTTCGCAAATGTGTTCAGGAGTGAAAAACTGGCCGTTGTGTCCGTGGCTGATATGTTCCATGAAGAAGTCTCCGAAGACATCGCGCAAACCTTCTCCTCGATCGTCCATTTCGATAACCAGTGCGCCATAAGCTTCGGCCATAAGGTAGGCTTCGGGCTTGTCGTACTTACGGACGATTTCGAGATAGCGGTCTTCCATGGCTCCGAGTGACAGTGCACATACTGCCATTTCGAGGAAATCGCTGAATACATTACTGATGCTGTTCCGACGCGCTAATTGCTGCATGTACTGGGCAAAGCTTTTCTGTGTTTTCATAAATACAAGGGTTTTGTGTCGGGTCCTGAAGCCCCGCCTGAGTCGGGCAGGAATTTTCAGGATGACTGATTAAAAAAAAAGGCCGAAGCCTTTTTTCTACATCAATCCTTCGTCGGCAAACGAGAAGTAAGATTCGGAGGTAAGTATGATATGATCCAATACCGGGATGTCGAGAAGTTTACCGGCTTCGCGGATCTTCTTTGTCAGATCCTTGTCGGCTTCGCTGGGGATCAGATTCCCTGAGGGATGATTGTGACTTAGTACGATGCTGCAGGCGTTTGATTTGAGCGCTGTTTGCATGATCATTCGCACATCGGCCAGGGTTCCCGATAATCCTCCGGATGAAATCTGGCAGTATCCGAGTACTTTGTTGTTCCGGTTAAGGCAAAGGATGTAGAAGTACTCGCGGTAATCGAGACCCGGGAATACATCCTTTAAACAGTCGTATGCATCGCCCGATGTAACCACCTTTGGCAGTTCGGATGCTTTGTACTTTGGTTTGTAACTGATTTCGATTTCGGCCAAAGTTGAATTGTACATTGGCACCTGGGTGAATAGATTTGGAGTCATTTTGCAACCTCCTTTAACTTTAAAATTGCTGACTCCGGACAACCTTCAACAGTACATATCTGCTGAATTGCTGATTGGGAGGAGGTTGAAACAACTGTGATTTTAATGACTCCGTGATCGTGACGTACTGAAGCCTTGAATTTGCGTAATACAATGTACATGTTTTGCACCGCTGCCCTGCGGATTTATATAGGCTGGCTCTCCTGTTAATTTTGAGCCAATACCTGATTGAGCAGCGCGGATTCTTGTCAAGGGCGAATGTCAGGTTTTTGCATGGGGCAAATAGCATGGGGCATGGGGCGTTGGGCGTGGGGTAGGAGGCAAAAAGGTGACCGAGCACGAAGTGAGCTTTTCATTTCCATACAGGAAGGGGAAAAGCTCCCTTGACTTTTCCGGGATGCGATTAATAACTTCGGGTCAAAATTGATAGAGAGTTACCCACTCTGATTTACGATTTACCTATTTACTATTTGGGGTTAAGAATGTGGACACCTCTGGAAACAATGTGGACACCTTAGGGCATAAAAAAGAGGCGGGAGCCTCTTTGGAGTTATGAATTATGAATTAGTTTAAATCAGTTATAGTCAATTCTTTTAGAAGACAATCAACTTTTACACCGTGCTCCATTCGTTTTATTGAATGGATAATCGATATTGCACTTACGCCATGATCACGGCTCAGTTCAGCCAATTTTCCACAAGTTTCTGTCGCTTCTTCAATAGAGAATCCAAAAACAATCATTTCCAAAAATGCTGATTGATGCGCTTTTGGTATCTGAAGCAATTCTGATTTTCTATCTTTAAATACTTCTGGAGATAAATAACATCGTAATGAATAAGAGAAAGAATAGTGTTCCATAATAATTACTCATTAAATGAAATAATGTCGTGAACTCCTTTTTTACCGCATCCGTCGCATTGAAATTGTCGTGGACTGGTTATATAATTGGTCATAACTGTTTTAAAGGTCAAGTAATTTATTGTTTCTCTTGAAGCAAAAAACCATCGGCTAATTTTACCACAACGACGGCATTTTGTTTCATATATCCAGTTCTCAAGTGATGCGACTATTTGATCGTCAATGTTTATTTGTTCAATTATCATTTTCTTCTTCAATTTTAATTTTCAATCCGAGTGGTTTGAGTAGGGCTGTTAGTTTACCAAGGTAAAAGGCAACGCGGCGTTTGCCGTGGTTTTTGGGTAGGCCTGCGGCTTTTTCGTAGCTGGGCCAACCTTTGTATTTACGCCTGACGTAGGTTTCGATGAAATTTAGCATACCGCGAATTTAGAATTAATTATGCAAGTGCCATATCTGGAGTGCGTACTTTTGAAATTAGGTTGTTTGACAGATGTGTGTAAATCATGGTTGTTTTCTGGTTTTTATGCCCTAAAATTTTTTGGATAATTGTTAGATCGGTTCCAGACTCGTAAGAGTGGGTGGCGGAGCAGTGTCGCAATAAATGAGGGTAAACGCGCTTTTTTATTTTGGCGATTTCGGCATACTTTTTTACAAATTGCTGGATAGACGTTGGAGAATAGCGTTCGGAAAACTGGCCGTTAAATAGGTAATTGCGGGGCTTTTCTTCTATAAAATATTCGCGCAATGCTTTTAATGTTGGTTCTGATAGCGGCACAATGCGGTCTTTTTTGCCTTTAGCCTGGCGAATATGTATTTGCATCAGGCCGCTGTCAATATCCTTAATTTTCAGGTTGATTACTTCGCCTTCGCGCATTCCGGTGGAATAGAACAGAAACAGAATTGCTTTGTGTTTTTTATTGGTGCAGGCAGAAAACAGGCGTTGAACTTCGGCGAACGATAGTATATCGGGCAAATGTTGCTCTGTTCTGGGATACTGAATGTATTTGAATTTAAGCGGGTCTTTTATTACCAGCTCATAAAATCGTTTGATGGCTCCAATTCGTTGCTTCAACAATGCCTGTGATGATGATTCGATAAGATATTGTTTTATTTCTTCTTCGGAAATATGGGTAGGATGTTTGTAAAAGTGCATGATAAATTTTCGGACTAATCCGACATAGCATTTTACTGTGTTGTAACAATAGTTACGAAGCTGTAATTCTGCTTCGTAACTGGCTAATATTTTTTTCATAAGTTGTTGATTTAGAATTTAGTTTTGTATAGGTACTCGTTATAACCAACCTTAAGCCGCTTCGTAGATACTTTTACGCCCCGACAAGATTGATTCTAAATTTTTGTCTGGAATATCAGCAAATTCAACTTCACAGATATTGCCACAATTAGGAATTAATTCAGTATTCATTCTTCCCATTTCTGGTGTTAATTCGTCAAGAAAGAAAGCTTTATGATCCTTTTTAAGACATGAATAGCCTTTTTTGCGTTCAAGATTTGCCATTCTTTCAAATACTTTAGGAAAATCAATTCTTATCTTGTTCCAGTAACCCATCCCACCCTTCACGCATCCTATGCAATTATTATTTGAGTATCCAAGTTTGTACATTTCAGGCAATTCAATTTTGGCATCAATCAACAGTGCAGCACAATTCTCTTTTGTCAACCCTTTTTCGATAAGTGGGAAAAGTGGTTTTGTCGATGGGTATTGCTGCAAGTGCCTAATTGCCCTATTTATCTCTTTTGCCTCAAATTCATATCCCCAAACCTGACCTTTTATTGTTCGCTGGTTAAACAGTGTCAATTCATTTAATTTTTCAAAGTCAAAGCGTACATTCTTTTTCAAATGCAGGGTACAAGGTGCGCCGTATGGTGTGTTAACGGCATCGCCACCGTGGTTTTCTATTACATCAAATTGGTCTTTAAAATCACGGCTTTTCAAGGTTTTAATTTTCCTCCCATACCATTTTTCACAATCGGATTTAAACCGTTCGTTATCTGGGTGAGCCGTATCAATATGAATGTAATAAAGTTCAACATTGTCGTAAAGTTCTAAAGCCATTTTACAGGCAATCGCTGACGTAATCCCGGCAGACCACCACGCGACAATAAAAGGCTGGTTATAACACTGCATACCAGTCAAGTCAGGTAGCGGTATGTGTTCGATCATTTGTTTCTCGTTCATAAATTCGTGTAATTTGATAGTGAGTAGCTCGTAATCCTGCCCTGCTGGTATGCCTGTCCGTTAGCCGTCAGTTTAAGACAGCTTCACAATTATCAAATCGGCTTCTTTAGGAATTTCAGAAACTTTAATTCTGATTTCATTCCCCCATTGGTCGCCTGTTGTTTTTAAGTCCACTTCAACGCCATTTTGAATATACTCAATAATGCAATCTGTTTTTATATCTTCCAAATCATCCCCTCCAAGTTTGCCTTTAAAAAACTCACTTGTTTCTTTTGGAAATGATAACCCGTTTTCAATACAGAACTTAACTGCATTAAGGTGTTTCTGAAATTCTTTGCTTTCTGTGCTTGAGTAAGCTGTTACATTTAATGATACTGACATAATATTTTGTTTTAAAGTTAATTACTAATAAAAACCGAACGGCTAACACGGTATATAAAAAATAGCCTATGAAAGATAGGTGCATAATATCAAAGTTTGTGGTCAGGCTACTTTTCATATACCCAACGTTATTGCCAATATTAAAACTAGTCGAAACGGATGTTTATTTTTATGTGAATAACTTTTGACAAGTGCCAGACTGAATAAGCAAAAAATGGCAAAATACAAATCAGACAAGTTGAGAATATTAAAACTCGATCACCTTCTATTATTGAAATTACAGCCATTGGAATCGAAATTACTGAGAGAATAACGTACACAATTGATAATAATGTTTTCATCTTTTATTGGTTTTTGATTAAATAAATACTGGTAATAACTTATGCTTGCCGTCAAGTCCGGTAGCACTGTTTTGCGGTGGCTTTCCGTACCTGTTTGGCTTGCTCTGACAGGAATGGTTATTGCTGTTAAACCGTCCCTGCGTCAAGCATTCGAGCGTTATGGCTAATGCTAAGTGCTTCGTTGACGGTCATACTGTTCGTCGTATGTTTTTCCGCAATGAGGACAAATAGTTTCTGTAAGATGGTAGTAATCGTTTTTAAGACACTGACATTTATCTGACACTTTATCTTCAGCTACTTTGATAGCAATAGCAAACAAGACACATTTGAATTGTTCATTGAAACAATTGACAGGAGTTGACGGGCCTTGTTTACACTCAAAGCGATTGCAGCAAGACACTCTTTCGAGATCGACCTTATAATTTTCCACTCGTGAAATGAATTATAATGAAAACAACAAATACAATAAGTGCAACTATTTGCGTAAATGGATGATCTAAAATACAGTAAGCATCAAATAATATTTGCTTCAGTTTTTTAAATCGTGGTTTTGGTACGGTTTTAATTCGCAAAATCCGATAAGCCTGTGTAACGGCCAAAACTTCTTTTGCTTCTACGTTTCCCTTTGCACTTTCTGGAATGTACTTGTTTTCCAATTTTTCGACAACTTTATCTATTTGTTCGTAATTCATGATAATTAAGTATTTAGTAATTAATAAGTTTCTCAAAGCACTAAGCCATAACAGCCAAATACCCGTCAAGCTAGGCGGCTGAAAGTGTTCGAGCGTTTGAATTTCGCATGTGCAGCATCGCAAATCGGATGGAATTTTGCACGTAATCCCATCCTGCGTGTATTGGCGGGAGCGTTACCAATCATTTTGCTAAAATATCAACCGCTTTGCGGCAATTGTAACAAACTGGAATAGTGTAACCATAATTGAGATTTTTACACTCGCAAAACGAATTGCTAACATGCGGTTTATTGCAGTTGCACAGCTCGTCTGAAATTTCTGCCAACGCACTTATGACAAACTTTAAATCCAATATTTGTGAATCAGCCACCGTTTGAACGCTGTTGTCGTGAGGGTATTTTTTTTTAATAATTTCAATGTCAGAAAGTTTCTTCTTTCTATTTTCAATCAGTTTGGTAATTTTTTTATTTTCCATCGCACGTAATTTGAATTGTTATTTACTCGTATAAAAGTCGGTAAGTATTTCAGCGGCAACCGACAACAAACCGCAATCTCGTTAGTGAACAATTACGATCGCACCAAAATCATGATTTCATTCGCAGTGCGGACATTGCCACTTTCCGGGTCTTACTTGCTGACATATAGTTTTACACGTTCCACAACGAACAATGAAATCTGATTTTTCGCTCTCTAAAGTTTCTCCATTTAAATTTTCCGATAGCTTCAGTATCAGCGCATCTATTTTTTTGATCTCTGCTCGTACTACTAGGCCGTCTCTAAATTCAACGGCAAAATTCAGATTTACATTTATCTGCTTTAATTCTTCAATGATGTTCATATCTTAAAATTTAAATTCCCAAAACTTTCAATTGTTCACTAACGTCGCGGCGGTGGACTTATGAGGTACAACAGGCGCGATCGTAACTGTACCTAACTGCACATACCCAAAATCAACCCTCTCTCCTTTTCGTACCTCAAAGGCGGGTTGACTTCGTGTATCCGCCGCGACGTTGTGGTCAATGCTAACAATCGACAAGCGAGAATAGTGGTTTTGAGCATTGACAGCATTCGACAGGATAATCTTCCTGTGCGTAATCTTCCATATATCCGCACTCGTCGCCATTCTCATAATCTATACTGTCTGAAAATTCCTTGTCTTGATTTATTTCTTCAAGACGTTTATCTATACATTCCGAACAGTAATAGTTATCGGCATCCTCGTAATAAATCCATTTTGCTAATTCTTTTTCCATTTTATGAGATTTTAGTTTTAATTATCTGACTTCGAAGCACTAACCACAACTTATGCTTGCCGTCAAGTCCGGTAGCATTGCGGTGCAGTGGCCTTCCGTACCTGTTTGGGCTGCTCTGACAAGAAAGGTTATCGCTGTTAAACCGTTCCTGCGTCAAGCATTCATGCGTTATTTTCATGCTCAAATATAAACTTTTATTTTAAATATTAGCGTATATATGCTAACATTTTAAATTTTTATTTATTAGCAGCATCAACTGGCGATGCTGCTAATAAACTGGTTGTACTCGAAGCTGATAAGTTCTTTGTCGAGCAGTTCGGCGGCTCCTTCGAAGTAAATTGATTCGAGATGCTGAACGAAGTCGTCCCAAAGGTTCTGGCGTGTTGGCTGATTATCTGATGCGGATTTTAAGCGAATGGTTTTCATACTGTTTTTTGTTTGAAGTGAAGGTTTTAAAAAAGCCCCGAAGGGCTTTTCTGATTTTTAGAAGGGAAGATCGTCTTCGGTTTGTTTCTTCGATTTCTTTTTACCCGTTTTCTTTTGTTTTGCGGGCTCTTTGTCTTCGTGAGCTGTTTCGCCCTGTACTTTGGTTTGGTAGTAGCAGGTGTGGGTGCGGTTGAATTTGTCGGGGTGTTTCATGCGGGCTACTTCGAACGAAATGTAGGTGATTCCGTTTTTTACGAACGTTGCTTTTAGGGCGTCGTCCATTGGGATTACTACTTTCACGATGTCGAGATCGTTTACCTGTGTTCCTTTACCGATGTAATGTTTTTCGAAAGTTGTCATAACTGAAAAGTTTAAGTTAAAAAATGATATGCAGGTATAGGCTACTTGAACCGGAGCAGGCAAGGAGGAACTGGAATACCGGAATAAGGAACAGATCCCGAAACAAGTTCGGGATGACTGGACTGTTAAATGAGGATATGCCGGGAAAATCCTTGACTGGTTCCACTTCTCCGAGTACAAGGAAGCCACCTTAGCAGATTATTTAGCCAACTAAACCAGGCATGACCTACTTTGAACAGTACCATCGGGAAGGGTTAGTAAGGTGATGGCGGAAGTCGGGAGAAGGAATACCGGAGACGGCGGGGGTATGCGTTCGTTACGGAAATCAACTTATAGGTTGATGGTGGACTGCAAAACCCGGCCAACGGACCTACACCGCTACAAAACCAATGGGCGAACAGCCCGAAGGTGCCTGCAAAAACAGAAAGGGCAAAAAGGGAGAGAGGCCGGAAGGGGATCATGTTCCCGACGTCAGGAAAGTGTTTGGGAGTGGTTTTTTCCGGAGCGAACAAAAAAAGGGGCGAAAGCCCCTCTTAAAATCAAAGGTTGATCAGCTCTTCAACATCTCTGACCTTGGTGTCCAGTGTTCGTTTCATTTCGTCGATCACCGAGGTAATTACTGCCGAGTTGGAGGTTTTGAACTCGTTCCCGTTTGCATCGCGCAGACTAATGACAGAGCTCAGCGAATCGGCTCCGATCTGGAAGGTCTGCAACTTCCGGCGCGAATCGTTCAGGGTTTTCCAGCGGTCGATAAGCATCGACAGATCTTCGACCCGCTGAATGCGTTCCTCCAGTGTCAGCTTACGAGCTGCTTCTTCCACTTTCTCTTCCTTTACAATTGTCATTGTTGGAATTACTACTGATTCAACAACTTCAGCAACTAGTACTGTTTTTTCGGCAACATTTGTTTTACCCATAATAAAAATGCCGCTGCCCTGCGGACTTATTTTGGCATCTGGCTCTGCCGGTTAAATTTAAATTACGGGTAATCACCATTGAGCCGGGCGGATTCTAGTCAAGGGTAGTTACGGTAAGCCAGGTTAAAACCCCTTGACTTTTCCGGGCGGCGATCAATATCTTCACCCGCAATTTGAGTGTAACTACTTTCTCTGTCAAATACGTTAAACCGGATTTTCTTTTAAAGCGACCAAAAAAAGGGGCGAAAGCCCCTTAAAATTTATAAACCAGGATCAGCATCTGAATATTCAGGATAGTCTGGTGCTGACTCATAATTACTGCAATCATCGCAGGTGTCTGGTTCGATGGTAAAATAACCTTCGCTGTAAAGCTCCATATCTTCATCATCAAGATTAAACCGGGTACCACAATGAATACATCTGAACCTACCGTATTTTGAATTTGACATTTGATTTCAGCCGGTGCCCTCCGGACTTATATAGGCATCTGGCACGCCTGATTTTTTACTGAATAAAATTTCCCTGATTAGCAAACTTAGATTCGATCTTTTCCGATCCCCAGGCATCGCGCATGGCATCCATCGACATCAGTTTGCCCGATTTTTTGTGATACTCGCCTTTGTGCCAGTACCAGGCTGCTTTTGGATGCGAGAAGCGGTACCCTTCACCCTTAAGCGTTTCACGTACTGCAAATGTGTTTCCGGTAATCCATATCCATGAGCCAATCAGTTCTATTTCAATGCCCGGAATAAAGATGATTCGGTCGAGCCGTTGGCGCATTTCTTCTGAAACCTGCTGCTCGTATTCCTTTCTGGCTTCAGTAAAAGTTTCATCATTATTAATCAGCTTTCTTGAAAGCCGGTCGTACTGATCATTAATGGTTTGCATAATTGCAGTGTCACCACCTTTGTCAGGATGGTACAGAAAGGCTAACCGGCGATACTCTTTGCGCAGGTCGTTAAGTGTTTTAATGCCTTCGAAAAACTTCATGTTGTTCACCGCTGCCCTGCGGATTTATGTAGGCTGGCTCTCCTGTTAATTTTGAGCCATTGCCAAATTGAGCAGCGCGGATTCTAGTCAAGGGTAGTTCTGAAAAGCAAGGTTGTAACCCCTTGACTTTTCCGGGATGCGATCAATAACTTCGCGGCAAAATTGTAGGAGAGATAATACCACTCTGCCTGTAAGGTGCTTGGTCGGCATTCTCTTTTGGTTCTTTTCTCTGATGCCTTGCGGAATGTCAGTGTAGTAAAATCAGAGAAAAGAACTGCGCAAAATTTTTAGGAGCGAAGCTGGTCCCTGAAAATTCAGACGTTTGAAAAACGGATGGCGCAAGGTTCTTTTTGCCCGCTTTTTCTTACAAGAAAAAGCGTAGAGCACAAGTTTAAGCCTATCCAGTTTATTTTGCTGCAAAAACCTGAATCTTAGATGAATATGCAAATAAAAACGCTTAAACGTTTTTATTTGCTTTGAAGCCTCCGAACTCGCCCTACCCAAGTGAGCAGAAAAGAGGGCAGATTTGCAGGAAATATGACAGGCGGGGTGGTGCGTGGTAATACGCGCTGTGGTGGATAATAGGATCAGTCCTTTGTGTGTTGGGTTAGTCCTACGCTATGGATAATGGGCGAAGGGTAGTCCTGTATCAATCAACTTATCAGGATGAAAGGATGATGGGTTGATACCAAATTGTTTTAGATAGCTAATCCGCAGGATGTGCTATCTATTATTGCGTCAGCGTGCAGCGGAAATCCTTTTTTTACAAAAAAGATTGGAGCTAAGCTAGCGCCCGGACGCCCAAAAGAAAAAAAAGATTATAGTCGTGGGCTTACAAATGTGGAGCTTCCTGTGCGATAAAGTATCTCACCGTACTTTGTCCACATGCGTTTATCAACTGCATCGCCGAAATGTGTGGCTTCTTCGGGCATGATAGTGTCCTTACGCTCTGATGATTTGTCCTTGTCAAACTTACCATCTTTCTCGATTACACGGGTATTGTTCATTGATATGATGGTGTACTTGCAATTGCGGCCATTGATGATCCACTTCGGATAGCGAGGATCATTACCCTTCAGGATATTGGCCCATAACAGATATTTGTCGTGCTGTGGTGGTTCCATGCCACGGTGTACACGTGCTGTTACTCTCCATCCGCGCTTCTCAAGTCTTTCAATGGCTTGCTCGTTGTAGGGCTTTGAGTTCTTTACGTTGGGTTGGCGATGGTCGCCATATCTATCCCGGAAGTAAAACAGATCCCTGCATGGATGTTCCTTGTAGTAATCGCAAAACATATCGACCAGATCGTCAACTGGTACGCTCTTGGCATCCTGTGGCTTGATGTGGAATTCGTTAATAGTACAATCAACCGGTTCGACCATCTTGGTGGCAAAGTTATAGTTTCGCTCCTGGCCTATGCTGAAAAGGTTGATCTTTGCTCCCCAGTCGGGAACGATCTCCAATGGGCGGTTAGGATCACAGTCCAGATCAAACCGGCAATCAGGAGTCGATAGTTTATCAGCATCCCAATTGCTATTTTCGGCAACTCCCCGAATAAAGTCATCATTGTAGGCATCGTAATAAACATGCCTTTGGCTATCTAGCGGATAATAACAGTCTTCTACTTTGTCGATAATCCAGTTAAGGATCTCGATCATGAAGGTAAGAAGGCTTTGCTTTTTGTATTCCCGGATGATGTACGACATGCCCAGGTTCTGAATATTATCGAATGCGTTGGCAAGGGTAAACAATAACCCGTCTTTTGAAACAAATGGGGCAATCTGCTTTTTAAGCCTGACTGTTTCATTCCAGATATCCTTAAACAATCGTTTGTCGCCAGCAATGGCGGCATCTATTACCTGAAGCTGTAGCTTAACGATCCGGTTCCAGATGTCGAAAATAGGAATTCCGGCTTCTTCCATATAATAATCGCCATAACGTAGCAGCCACATTTGTTCGCGGGTGTAAGGCATGGAGGAAACATACCTGAATCCATGATGCTGTTTGATTCTCTTTGGTGCTTTGAATCCAAAGTATTCCTCATTCCCACGGTTGGCAGGTGAAACTTCCTCGTCGTATCGTTCTTTGTTCAAGGTTAAGGCTTCGTCCACAATTTCGCGGTCGAGATTGGGACCACGTGAGGATCCTTGTCGTTCCTGTGACAGCATCAGGAATCCGGTACCATTCGAGAATGAGATAAAGTTATCGTATTTGGTTACTTTTTCGTAGGGTTCAATGAATCCTTTGGGTGGGCGACGACACATTACAAAGTCAACATCTTTTTCGTAACCAAGTTTTTCAAGAAATTTAAGTGTCGATGGGAGAGTCCTGGTATAAATTTGCCCAAAGGTACGGCCTGTAATTGACGAAATAGAGCGGGGCATGTTTCGCACAATCTGGTTAAACTCCCAGCCAATTTTGTACGATTTACCAGTACCACGACCTTCAATGTTTACTTCGCTTTCAGCATCGTTGATAACCGACAATTTTTGCGGACCGTTCAGCTCAATTAATTCAGTGATCATGTGTTTAGTATTTCTTCGGCATCTGTTTCAGTGATCTCGTTACCGCCGTAAATTGCCCTGTTTAATTCGCGAAGTGCAGCTTCCGGCACGTCTTTAAGATTATTGATATCAATCTTCACCTGACGGTTATCGTTCTGTATCAGGATATAGAACTGGTGTTTTTCGTTGCGCTTAGGATCTGGAAGGTCTTCAGGTTTTACTCCAAGTATCTTAATCAAATTTGCATGTTCCATCGCAATTACGCGGCGGTCTTTGTCGGATTCTCCGCTCCTGCATTTTTCTATGTTTTTCACAATGTCGCCCAATATCCAGTTGCGCCACAAATCGTAATCGAAGGTGTGCATGGTATTGAATAAACGAACAGCAAAGCGAAGATCTTCGTAAGCCTGTGCCCTGCTGATGTGCGGAAATTTCTGCTGATGGATGGCCACCGCATGTTTTTGAATGGGGTTTTTATCCAGAATTTTGGATGCAGAAACAACACGCTCCAGCATTTCTTTTTTTTCTTCAGAAAGCGGTGAACTATCCGGATCGAGCACATGGGCTTTGATCTCTTCGTATCTGGTATCTTCAAGTGCGGTGCGGCTCATCTCGTACTCTCCCTTTTAAAGTTTAACATCATTTGCTGGCTCGGACTGGATCCATTATTGGCCGATTGCTTAATCGATCGCCGTAATTCAATTTCAGACTGGAGCCTGCCCTTAAAATATGCAGCGACAATCTTTATTTTGGTATATTCATTAATGACCCCAATTATAAATTCTTCAGTATCTTTTTCTGACAACTCCAAATTCACTGCAATCATTTCAGGCGGGAAAAACAGTCCTGCCATTTCTTCGACCATGCTAAGTTGTTCCTCGCTCAAATTCATTTTCAAGTACTTTTAAATCAAATTCAAAAACTTCAGGATCGGTAAATATGGTTCCCCGTTCCAGTTTGGGATTATCGGTGGCATTCTGACTGGTAGTGATGCAAATCTTCCAGTTATCGTTCCAAATCAGGGCAACTTTGGCATGAACCGAAGTGCATTTGTAATTAAAGCTCTCGGTAAGCATCTGGAAGGGTTTCGGGCTCATGCTCCGAACCCGGTTATCGATGATTACTTTAAACGAGAGCAGCTCGCGCTGTTCAATTCTATGCTGAAGCTGCTCAATGCTTTTCTGGCTGAAACTGTACGAGGTCATAAAGCAATGAGCAGGGCCAGTCTGTTTCAAAATGTAAACGATCAGCCGCACCAGGTTAAAGTTTCCCCAGCTGTAAAAGTGGGTGGCTTTACCGTTCTGGAGCTGCCCAATGGCTTTACTTAGATTTCGTTCATCGTCGGCCACGAAAACAGTTGCACTATTCATACAAACCAGACCAACCGGATCGGGTTTTATTCGTTCTGGTGGTGGCGGCGGTGGATTTTTAAACACCGGCAGTCCTGTGTCTTTTCTGAATAGATTAGTTAGCATGAGATATCGCTGGTATTACTGAAATATCAATATATGTTTGTGGATCCTCCGTGTATGTCAATCTTGAAAATCCAGAACCTTGCTTATAACCACCACGATATATATCAATCACAAACCATTTTCGACCATGTGGCGCATTACTTGGAGCATCTTTATTTATTTCACCTCCAACGTATTCGCAAAATTCATTGATCATATCATCCACAATTCCCAATTCTTCAATCCATGGAATTGCAATTAAATCCATGTCTCTATTCAGGCTGCCATGTAAAACCAGATTGTATCCATATTTTAAGGCGATGGCCTTCAATGGCTCAAACATGATGGCATAATACGAAGGCTTTGCGTGGATTGGCTTATTCATATTCATTCTAAATAAAGAAGCAATCAAAAAAACCACCTTTATACAGTAAAAACAGAATGAATCCACACTTTATAATGTAATTCATAGTATCAAAATTCGAGTCTTTTGGCTCACCTTCATTAATAATCGAAATAATCAATCCGATTGAAACAATCAGCAACATTATTATTTGTGGCCACATAGCTTACGGTTTTAGCAGTTTATAATCAATTTCTTCAATCATTTTCAGGCGAGCCTTAATCCGGTTTTCGAGTTTCATCCGTTTGGGGCCTGCTGGCATTGGGCGCTTTACCGTTCCCTGTTTTTCGCTTTGGTAGTCCAACAGGCTTTGGTCTTTCGTGTTGGCCGATTGCTGGTTCTTTTTCATCTTCCGGAGCTGTTCCACATCATCGGGCAATTCGGTTTTTGGGTTCTCTTTGGGCGCAGGCCATATTTCGGCTTCAGTAGGCACAAATCCAGTCTTTTTATACACTTCCTGCACATCGAACAGCAACTGCAAGCGGTCTGAAAGCGATTTCACGATGTCGAACAATTGTGCGCGCTTGGTTTTTAGCGCCTGACTGTTACCGTCGGGCATTTCGCACATAATGCGGTGCGTTTTACTCCGTTCCTGAAACGATTCTGCATATTCGGCAATTACCCTGCGAATAACAGACGGGTATTCTTCAATGCGGGGAGTTTCAATCGTTTCTGGCATGTCGGTCAATGGGTTGTTGTCAACCGTTGTCACCTTCATCTGATTAATGGTAACTGTCATAGTAACAGGTTTCCTAAACTCCGGCTTTACTTCAACAATCACATTTGTGCTTTTCAGTTTGTGGTAATCCAGTCCAACCGATTTGCACAGCTCGTAAGTCAATTTGCCCAGCTGTGTAGATTTTTTCCCGGCAATGTTTTTCAGTAGCGCCTGATTTTTACCATGCACCGAATAAAGCATCGTTCCACTGTCCCAGTCGCAGCCATCGGCAATCCAGTTCAGTACTTCCTGTTTCGTTTCATTTGAGATCATCGTGTATCCTTTCTAATTTATATTCCAGTTTTTTGCGCATCGAGGGCGTTTCGCCAGTTTCAAACATTTTGATTATGTTGACGCCGTGCATGTATTTTTTGAACAGGCGAACACCTTCCGTAAAATCGCGGTCGCTATCTAACCAAAGTGTTATTTCAACCGTGCGGTCTTCCATGTCTGTTTTTTCGAATTCCGATCGCTCCGGAAAATTCCTGATCAGGAAATAAATGAGCGATTTGCATAGTCCGGCATCGTTGTAACCTAAAAACGTGGCAGGCTCCAGTCGTTTTAAAAGCTCCTGATAATTGTATTTCACATACACCGTGCGTTTTTGGTCGGTAAGGTGTTCGGCATCCAGCTTCAGGGTATTGCCGTAAATACTCCTGAAGGTCAATCCAATTCCTTCGGCATAATCGTATTGACCCATCACCTCCGCAAAACGGTGCTTATTCATCAGCATAGGGGCGTGGTAATCGTACTGAAGTGTTGTTTGCATTCGGTCGCGCAGTGTTTCAAATGTCCGGCGCAAGCGGTGACGGTAAAACTGTTCTTTCCAGAATTGCGCCGGGCGGTCTTTCATGTCGCCTTTGTGCATCCACGGAATTTCGGCAGCAACAACCGGTTTAATGAAAACAAAATCGTCATTCATAAACAGGAAATTGTCCGATAAATAAGGAATTTTACAGGCCATTAGCAGTTTATACGTCATGTTACCATCGGCATTCACGGCCGGATCGAACACATCTTCGGCCGGAGCATGAATTACATTTTGCAGAAACGCAGGACGGGCACCAACCACGTAAATATTGCGGTAGCCTTTCAGGTTCTTTTGCACACTGCGCAGGCTGAAGCGGATTTCGTTGTTGTTCCATTTGGAGCCGGTACCCAGCACATATACCAAATCTATGGGTGTTTCCATTGCTTATCGTTTTATTCCGGCAAAGCGGATATCAGTCCCTAAATAAGAAATTTCGAACCACGAGAATTCATTAAAATCAAGTGCTTCCACAATCATATCAACTGTAATGTTTTGATAATAATCGTTTGTTTTTGGGCTATCCCAAGGATTTTCATTGCTGGTTCCATGCACCGGCCTATTTGTTCCTGCAGCAGTAAAAATTAAAAGTCCATCAAAATTTAGTAGCCTAAACATATTCATTAGACTTCTGCTCCAGTTACTATCGTGCTCAAGCATTTCTGTGCTGATAATTACATCAAATCTTTCAAGAGTTTTGAATAAATGAACAGGAGTAACTACATCCACATTTTTACCTACACAAATATCAATGCCTAAATACCTGCAATTACTGAACAGGTAACGGTTGTTGCCGTTAATATCCAGGCTTCCGCAGTCGAGTACATCTTTATCTCTAAAGTATTCAGGGAAACGGCGTTTAATGCCTTCGCAAAATTCTTTAACTTCTTTGTGCATAATGGTTACATTATTATTGATCGTTCTTTCAAACCGTATTTCATCCTGAAAAAATGTAGCACATAAATGCCACGCATAAGCAATACAGGCATTCCAAGTTCCGACACTGCGCGACTAATACGAACATCAACGCCGAGGATCTTGTGCCCGTCGGTCAGTGTTTTAACCCGGTCGCGTATCAGTAACCAGGTGGCTTTTTTAATCAGGAGCACATGCCCAAGCGCAGGTTTTTCAATCGTCTTCACTTTTAAGTGAAGTTCTTTTTTGCATTTTTCAGCCTGATCGTAGTGGTACAATATCGATGGGTTTTCCATATCAGATCCACGCCGCAGATATTCAACCCGATGGGCACGGCTCGCATACGTCGAGAACAGTCCTGTTTCAGGATACTGGTCGATGTATTCCTGCATCTGGTGCCCAAAATCAGCTATCAGGAAAAGTACATCGCCATCCATCATGCACACCCAGTCGTTCGGATCCTGCACCAGGTTCATGTAGGCATCCCACGCCTCGAATAGTTTCTTCTGGAAAGAATATGGAGTGAAGTACCAGATCATGTTTTTATTTACGATTTAATTATTTACTATTTACGATTGAACTGTATCAGCTCCGTCGCCATCGGTTTTTACTCTTTCCTTAACCGGGGGTTTGGTCGAGAAAAAGCGGGTACCGGTACCGCAGCATTGTTTGTTTTTTTTGCCGCTTCCGCACTGGCATTTCTGGTTTCGTTCAGGAGTTACGGCTACAATGGGAAAACCATCGCCTTTAACTATTCTACATTTCCGCGGTTCGTGGTTCATTGTTTAGTTTTATATAATGATGAATCAAAAATAAAGAGCAGAAAAACCAGCAGAAAGGACAAACAACCACCATCGAAGCGTCATGCCGATGAAGATCGGCATCCAAAGCGAAGCGTCATTCCGAACTTGTTTCGGAATCCCACGCCCTATGGGATCCTGAAATAAATTCAGGATGACCGTTCGGGATGACTGGGTTAATTGGGGAAGCAAAAAAAAAAGCCTTGATCTCTCAAGGCTTTTTCTTTTTAGCATATTTTTTTCGATTCGGAGGTGGGTCCTTTGGCTCAACCGTTTCGATATGCACATTTTCAGGAGCCGGTTCAACCAAATCTGTTGGCGGTTCAATCCCATACAATTCACGTTTTCCTTCTTCGGTAATTTCCAGATATGGAAAATCGTCCTCGAAAAGTTCCTTGCATATTTCAATCGAAATATCGTCGCGGCTAAAATCAATTTCGCCATGGCTGGGAGTGACTACCCTGCCACGGCGAATCTTGACAATTTTAAAATATTTGGTCCACATGGCGGTTAAGCGCTGGTGGCTTCAGTCAGAGGGATACTTCCACCGTAAACGTGGTTGTTCGCGGTTTTGTAAGTAAACTCGGCGCTCATACCCTTGCGGGCTGCTGTTTCCTTGCCGGTTCCGTTACCATCAGGAGCACCCTGATAAGTAGCCGGACGCATCGAATCGCCCATCAGGTACATTTGACCTTCAGCATCCACCACGATAAACACAAGGTTTTCGTTTTTGGCTGCGTTCATAAATCCGAGGATTTTCTTTTGCAGTCCTGGATGGAAGAAGTTCAGGTGCTGAACAAACGATTTCCCGTCAACTTCACCAACCGATTCAATGTTGAATTCGCCGGTGTCGTCGGTAATGTACAATTCGAACATGCGTTTGCCTGCTTTCATTGTAAGGTCACCGGTTAAGGTTGCGTTGGCTTCAAGTGTCAGCGGATTAACAGGCTTTGTTGGCCAGGTGGCTACATCGGCATGAAATCCAAAATACACTTTCTGCGTAATCCCGCCCATGTTCTCGCCATTGGGAAGGTTTTTATTGATATCAGTAAATTCTATTGACATGATATTTCCTTTTTTATTGAAGGTGAGTGATTATTACCCCTGATTCGGACAAATCTGAATCAGGGGCAATTAATACTAGATCGATCCCGATCCGCTTGGTTGGATGTTGGTCCAAACAGCCTGGTTGATACCAAAGCCCAAACCTTCAGCCCAGTCGCCCATAACGGCCACGGCACGTTTGGCTTCTTCAATTTTCCAGCTGTTTTTGGTCATGGTAATCGGTGAGAGGTGCAGGAAGTTTTCGGATGGGGTACAGAAAATGTCGTTGGTTCCGACCATGGAGGCCAAACCTTTTACACTCTGTGGAGTGAAATCGATACCGGTATTGATTTCCTTATCAGATTTGTTCTGATAGAACCCTTGAGAACGTTTGTCCTGAAGGTATTTCTTTACCCAATATTTGCTCATACAAACATCCATCTGGATGCCCTGATATACTTCAGCGATTTTATCGGTGAAAGCTTCAACCTGATCAAAAATGGTTGCTTCGTCCAATGGACCAATTTCAGTAATACTGTTGATAGTTCCGGCATCAACTCCAGTCTGAAGCAGTTTTTTCAAACCGTCCATACCAGTTCCGTCAGCACCTGCAGTACCCACAGAAGGAGCAGCATAAACGCCCTTGTAGTACTCGTTCAGTTCCATGTCCTGATCAATCTGGCGATTGTAGTACACTTCGATCAACCATTTTACGAATGGCCATTCTTTACGCTCGAGTCCACCTTTTGCAAGGAAACCTAACCAGGTACCGTACAATTCGTCGGGCATGAATTCGTCGTCGATTTTGAAACGGAAAACCCGGATCTCGTTCGGAACAATTTCGACACCACCTTTTTGGGTGAATGACTTTTGGAAGGGTTGCACCAAAGTGCGGAAGCTTGCATTTGCTAAACGGAAAATAGTATCGTCCGTTTTAACTGGGGTTGCAAGGGAAGTGATTTCACGACCCTGCGAGAGCATGGAAAGAATGCGTTTTTTGTTTTGTCCGGCATCCTGGTAATAAGCGCCATACTCAGCAATAATTTGAGAAGTAGTAATTGTCATGGCTATTAAGGATTAAATGTTTGCGTCAACAGCTTTGTTGTAAGGCAGATTGTTGATGGTTTCCCAATCAACTTCGTCGGTAACCGGATCGCTTCCACCCAAATTTTGAGCAGGTACGGCACCCGGTTTGGCAGCCAACAATGTGCGAATGGCCTGAACTTTTGCTTCAGGAGTTTCGGCGCTGGCAATAGTAGGATCAATGGCATTGAACGGATCCAACGCATTGGTAAGTTCGGTACGGGCGGCATCGCGTTCGGCGGTGATTCCTATCACTGTATCGTTTGCCGTAGCAAGTTCAGCAGTAACAGCTTCAATGGCCGTTGCGTGTTCGCTGGTTAAAGTGTCAATCTGTGCAATTTGGGTTTCAACCAATTCAAGCTGCGCCTCATTCAGGAACACGCCTTCTTCGGTAGCTTCCAAAGCTTCCACATTCAACACTTTATTGACATTCAGAAATTGTTTCTTCATTTCAACTTTATTTTTAGGTGTAACTTCTTGCTGTTTATTCAGGATTTTATTCCAGATGCGGGTAAAAAGCGATTCTTCATCAACCGTTGCTGTTGGCGATTGTGATTTTCTTGGAGGTTCAGGATAACCGCTTGAAGTGATCATGGCAACCATCTGGAGGTTGTCCAGATAATTTACGGCCACTTCCGGAATAAATACTTCATCGACAAAACCCCACTCTTTTGCTTCTTCGGCAGTTAACCAGGTTTCCTGTTTCATCAGGCTGGTAATTTCGTCGAGTGTCTTTCCGGTTTTCTTTACATACATCTTAGCCAGCTGGAGAGTAATTTTGGCTAACTGTTGTTTTTGGGCTTCGAGTTTCGAAATCAGTTCGTCAATCTGGTCTTCGTTCATGGTTCCCCATTCATCCACCCAGTTCATGGCTTTATGAATCAGGTAAAACGAATTTTCATTCATGCGAACGGTTTTGGCTCCCAACGAAACCAATGTTGCTGAACTTGCCACAAATGCAGAAAGCTCGGCAGTTACGTTGCCATGCTCTACAAACTGATCGAAAATATTGAGGGCATCGTCAACCGATCCGCCCAGACTGGATACTTTAACGGTAACCGGATTTTTGGCGTTTCCGGCCAGTTCGTTACGGATAAACTGCTTCGAATATCCATAAGGACCTATATATCCATCAATAACTATAATTTTTGTTGCCATAACTTGCTGTATTTTCAGCGAGTTTAAGGCATAAAAAAGGCGGTCGAAAGGACATCGACCGCCTGTAAAAGCAGAAAACACAGGGGAAACACCACTTTTTACCAGTCATGCTGAACTTGTTTCAGCATCTGTTCGCGGTGGGATCCCGATCCTGAAATAAATTCAGGATGACTGTTCGGGATGACTGGCATTTTAAACAGTAAACGGATTTTCAATAAACCTGGCTTTCCAAATCTGGTCGCCATAAAACAAAACGGCGTGTCCGTTTCGCTCGTGCGTGTCCGATCCTGTTGCCAGATCGAACTTTATGCGCAGCGGATTGGTGGGCGTTCCGGCTACTTTGTATTGTTCGTTCTGGTCGGTTACTATCACTACCCATTTGCGGCCAGTCATGCCCAAAATAATAGACTGCGCCTCTGCCGAATCTTTTGGGGCAAATCCTCCAATCTCCGTTTTATAAATTGTACCGGCAGTCGAGAGCGTTTCTTTTTCGTTAAACAACATGCTCCCGGGCGAACAATACATTTCGACAATATTGTCGGTGGTTGAGAAACTGACGGAGTTGATTCCGATGGTAATTTCTGAAGGAGGTACTGCCCAAATTTTCAGGAGTCCTCCCATGTTGTCAGATGGTTTGTTCAATTGTTTCATAGGGCTGTTTTTGTGTTGTAACATTGTCCTTTTTACGGGACAATGTGACCATAAATAATTCGTCTATTTTGTCTATTATTTCAGTAAAAAAGTTGATTTCATTATCGGGCCTTCTCCGGTAGTATTCTTTCTTTATAGATTCGTACGACCAGTATTCTTCTTCCATCGAATAATGAACCTGAAATTTGATGATGCTGTCTTTAATTGACAACCCAACGCCACGGTAAATACTCACAACATTGTGCATGCGGCATTTGATTACCGTTTCGAAAAGCTTACCAAATGCCACCACGTCGGTTCGCGAGAACTCCCATCCGTAACGATAGAAATCGTCCTGCGATATTAATATTTCCAACTGGTCGGTGTAAGTACACAATTTGTTCTCGAATTGCTTATCGAACCGGGTACTGGGTTTACGCAAACAGCGGCGCACTTCTTTCTGAATCTCTGGGTGTTTGCTGAAATCGGCTGGTAAACTGTAGTTCAATTCTACAAATCGCTTAACGTAAGGCTTTACTGGAATTGTAACTACAAATTTGGCGGGTGAAGTCATAGGGTTTCCGGTTTAATGTTTGACAAACAGTAACCGGTGAACGAAGCGTAAACAATATACTAACTAATTCTTACAAGCTCCACACATACACAAAAAAACGCATGAAGGTTTTACCAACAGGCGTTTGTGAATAGATTAGGTTTTCGTCCAGTTGAACTAAACTCCCCAAATAAGATGATCCCACCAATTACAAAATCTTTCATAAATGCTGGGTTTCCTTTCGGATAAATATTCATTGACATAGCTGTTGGGGATGCTAATATCTTTTCGTTCCCACAACCAATTTTTAAAGGCAATCAAATTTTTTTTCATCTTTCGTTTTTTTTAAATGTTCGTATCGGTTAAAAAGTTGAATCATACTGCTATTTTGTTAAGATACATTTCAATTGCTTTACTGTTGCTTTGTACCAGGGCTTTGGCAACTACCGGCACCACTGCATTGCCAATAAACTTCTTTTGCTCGGTTTGGGTACCTTCCAGATGGTAACCATTTGGAAAACCCTGAATGCGTAAGAGTTCGTCGATAACCAGCATCCGCATTTTGATGTCAACTATTCCGTAAACAGCCATGAACATCCGAATCTTTTGCATCGTTTCGCATTCGCGTTCAAAGATGGGCACGGCGAATATCTTCCCGGAACTGGCCGATACTTTATACATGGGCGCCTTGTCCTGCCTTGCAATAATTACCGGCGATGGCTGATCTATTCCTGAAGCATAACCAAACCAGCTTGGATTCATCAGGTAATGCCACTTGTGATTGGCTGTGATGACCGATAGCGGCTGATCCAACGCCTGACCAACATTGCTGAAGTTGGTATTCATGATCCACGGTTCGGCTGATATCAGGTTTAGTTTTGGATTTGCGGTAACCGTTCCGGCCGGATCTTCAATACTTGCTGGTTTCGACTGTCCATACTGCTGATCCATGAAGTTTACGGTTGTCAATCGCTGTTTTGGAACTCCTGTAATTGTTGGGTTCGGCTGTTCAATGCTACCCAGCTGTCCGCCTCCGGTGTAATAACTTTGAATAAACTGTGGCTCTACCTTGGCAAGTTTGTCTTTAGTTACAATGGTTGGAGCAGGTTTATCCAAACTGTGAGCATTCGATTTGTACTGGTAGTCCAGCAGGAAAGAGCTTTCAATCTTTGCAACCCGCTCTTTGGTGGTAATGGTTGGGCAAGGATCTTCAATCGAAGTGTTGAATCCGTTTCCGTAATAATGGCTTAAGAATACAGATTTAATCAACCCATGCCGGTTACTGGTGGCAATGGCTCCCAGTGGGTTAAGCACCGATTTAGATTTCTCTTTCATGTCGCCGCCATTGTAACGGATGGTAAACAGATCTTCGCCACCTGCAACAAACTTTACCAGTCCGGCATAAATACGCTCCAGTGTTTTTTCTGAAAGCGGTTTTTTGCGGGTAAATATGCTCCGGCCTTCGTCGTCCAGGTTTAGCACTTCTCGCACGGGTTTCCATTTGGCTTTGGCGCCGAATAGTCCTCCAAAATCGGGTGACTTCGAATGAGTTGTTTCAGGCCATTTCATTGGTAATCCGATTTTGGCAAACTGCCCGAAATACCTCTCGCGGCTGGTGTATGCTCCATGATCGGCACTGTTGATCAGCTGGTAATCGTACTGGTAACCGTAGCTGCACAATTCTTTGATCCAGCGCAGGTAATCGCGGCCATTTAGTTTCGATATCGGACGGCCTTTTTCGTCCAATGGTCCCCAGCTCATAAACTCCCGGACATTCTCGATGTACACGTAATCGGGTTTCAACTGTTCGATGTACATAAACAGGGCGTGTGCCAGGGTTCGGCTATCGGCATCGCGGGGTAAACCGCCTTTTGCCTTGCTGTAGTTGGTACATTCCAGACTGGCCCATAAGTTTACAATGCATCCCGGGAACTGCGATCGCAATTCGGCAACCAAATTACTAAGGGCAACTACTACCTTGAAGTCGCGAACATCTTCAACAAAGTGCATGCACTCCGGATGGTTGTGCCAGTGGCTCATCAGGGCATTGTAGTCGTGATTTACACAGGCCACCACCTTTACGTTTTCCAGTCCGGCCAGGTGGATGCCAGTGGTAGTTCCACCGGCACCCGCAAATAAATCAATCCAGAAGATCATTCGGCCATTCAATTCATCGTAACCTTTGTGCAGGTGAAGCATCAACGGACCGATCTTTATTTCTTCAAAAATGTGTTGTGGTTTCATAGGTCAGACAATTTCGAATAAATGACCTACAAAATTCCCGTTTTCAGTCTGGAAGGTTCCAATGTAATTGTAATCCTGGTTGTATGTATTAAATTGTTCGCCTGTTGTTACCACCGAAAATTCGCGGTTTTCTTCCTGCGTTTCGTTGGTATCAACCATTGCCCAAATCTGGAGCAATCCTTTTTGAACCTGAACAGTAAGTATCCAGGCATTTTTGGGCATTGAAATACTCATATTGCCTATAATATGAAGCTTGTACTTTAAAATTTTTTGCATGATTTTCGTTTTTAAAAGTTTATGGTTATTTGAATTTGTTTGTTTCTGTTTTTATAAGCCAGTTGATTGGCCTTGAATCGCTTGTTTACTTCAAATTGTGAGATTGACAACCATGTAGTGTGATACTTTACAAAACACTTTCCACATAAGCACTGGTTGGTATAATGCTTAATGTAATGAGCTCCACATTTATAGCAGTTATCATCCACATAATTGTAAAATTCCCAGTGATCGATCAGCCAAACCTGCCCGGGCTTTGGAACTACATCTTCCTGTCGTTGCAGGAACTTTCCGATGATATACGCTTCATCGATTCTGAATTGTAAACAGTCCTCTTCAGTAATCAGACCTTGTCTGCACCAAATTTCGTGGTCATATGAAATCATGGCTATTTCGTTGTTAATTCCATTGCAATACGGCCAGATATCACATCTTTTAATCCTCGCTTTTTATTCAGTAATGCTTTTAATTTCTGAATTTTAAGTAAGTCGTTGATCAGGTTTAGTTCGTTCATTAATTTTTCAGGATCTGTAATTGCCGGATAGATATTTCCATCCTGATCAATACATTCTCTACTGAGTACATTAATCCAAACCGGCAGTTCGTCGTTTTTGATCATGTTTAATCCGAGTACGCTTTCGTGTTTCATAACTTCTAAATTTTAGGTTAAACTTAATTATGCAATCTCACTCATTGAGCAGTGCCGGATTCTGTCAAGGGTAGCTGGGTAAAGCAGCTTGTAAACCCTTGACTTTTCCGGGATGCGATCAATAACTTTATTGCGTAATTGAGTTTTTAACTTTCTCTGCATCCGACACCCTGATATGCCTGTAAACCCTAACAGGATATGAATTCATTTTTTCGGCAGCTGCAAAATCTTCACCCATCACCAGTGTATTGCCATTGGCATCGATACAAATAAAATGTTCGTTGTGATAATTTTTTTCAGGAAGACGGCGGGGAACTTTGCGAATCCATTCGTTTTTACTCTCCAGCGTTAGAATCAATTCGCCGTTGAAGGTTGGTTTTTCAATCAACGCATCGTATTCAGCTTTTGGCACGATTGCAAATTCACCGAATTTTAGTGTAAAGTCTTCAGGCATTTCGAATGTCCAGGTTCTTTCCTCGAAATCGCCTGTTAATGATTCTCCAAATTGTGTTTTCATTTTATTGGTTTTTTTTGAAATTCTTTTTTCTGAACTGTCTTTCCGTAGAAGGCAACTAGCTTTTCACCAGCCTCATATTGTGTCTGATGCTCTTTACACATCTGGGTTCCTTCACCCATATTCTTTTTTTTGCAGCCATCAACTGCACAATCGTTTATAAATACATAATCCATTTTATTGCTCTTTTGTTTGGGTTAAAAATTCTTCCGATGGTTCCATCATCTCAACTGCGGCGGCCATAAACAATAGCTGCGTCATTCCGTTTTCCTGGTATGTTTCGGATTGGCTGATTTTTAGCATAGCCTTCAATTCATTCAGTTCATTGGCTTTCATTACCGCTTTAATAATGTGGATGTAAGGCTTCAGCTTTTCGGCATATTCTTCTCTGAAGAAGCGGGCGGCAGTGTCTCTGCATTTATAGAGGCTGGCTGCTAGTTTGATTTGTTTTTCCATTGGTTAAACAGGTTCAGGAGTTAATTTTTCGGCTTCAATTTCCTGCTTCAATTGGTCGATAAATACGGGCCAAACTGTTTTATAGAATTTTCGGAATTGAGGAGTTATACTTCTGGACATCTCAGGGCATCCATCAAAAAAGCGCATCAATTCATTGCTATTCCACATCTGGCCGACGAATTCTGATTCACTGCTGCATCCTTTCAGTTCTTTGATTTCGTTAAAAATGTCCCGGGCTTTTTCGGCTTTTATGTGTCCTTCTCTGCGGGAGAATAAAACATGCTCTTTATATACTTGAATCGTTGAATCAAGATCAAACCATCGATCGGCATTAAACTTATCGGCAGCATACCCCATATTTATTTCAGTGAGAAAATTTTTAAATCCACTGCCACATGCGCCCCAAAAGTTAGCGTAGTTGCCAAAGTCTGATGATATGCTTATGCGGCCTTGCCTTCCCATGACATCGAGGGTGATATCAGCCCAATACATTCCGGTTTGTGGATGCCTTATTTTATAGCATTCCACCGTCGTTTTTTCAATTGTAAATTCAGTTTTTTCCATTGGTTTTTATTTTTTTAAAGTGTTAATATTCAATCTATTGGTTTTAAAATATATGCTTTTCGGTAAAAAAAATAACCTGAAGTTTACTTACCACATACCACATTTTAAAACGCTGATAATCAATACATTTTTTTTTCGCTTTGCCTTGTGGTAGGTTAGTGGTCGGTTGTGGTAAGTAGTCTAAAAAAGGCTACTTACCACATTTTTTCCTTTATTGGTGCGGGTTCTGGCGGTGTGGTAAGTGTGGTAAGTGAATTTTGTGTTTTCATTTTTTCTTTGAGTTTTTTATATATTATTGAAAATATTAAGGTTTTATAAAGAATCTAAATGACATAGCTTATAGGCATAAACCGAATCACCCTCCTTACGAACTTTCTTCCGTTCAAATCCCAATTGAGTAAGCGCGCGCCCGATTGCTTCGTTGCTCATCGATCCACGATCTTCACTACGGATAAGTTTCTTCTCAATCATCCGGTTCAATACATCGTGGGCCTGCAACCATTCGCCTTCGCCATTAATAGGTTTGCGGAAATACATGCGGATATACTTCGTGCAGCTTGTTTCGACCCGGTACCGTTCGTTGGTAACTTTAAACTCGTCCCACTCGGTCTGGTTCCACTCGTAATTGTAATCGGCGTCTTCCATCAGCATAAGCGCTTCAGCCCATACCTGGTCAATGTCAACCTTACGGCTGTAGTCCTGATTAATCGACTCGAGTTCGATAACCAGCCAACGGCGGTAACCCATTCCGGAGGTAATAAAACCACCCAGTTCGGGCGTTTTGTTGCTGGTGAAGCATCCGGTACCAATGCGCGGCATTTCTTTGGGAAACGGATCGCGCGGCAGCTGTACGTGAATGGTTTTTTGAGTAGCCACCTTTTTAATGATCTCGTTCGAGCGGCGGGTAATTCCGACCAGTTCGTCGAACAGGATAAAGAAGTTTTGGGCGAATGCCGACTCGATGTCGAACTTGTTAATATCGTCTTTCGAGATGGCCAGATAAGGAAGCAGCGCCGGTGGTGTCATGAATTCGAAAAAGAAAGTTTTGCCGATGCCTTCGTCTGAATGTACCAACCCTAAAAATACAGGGTTCGGAATGTTTTTCATGGCACAGGCAACGGTTGCCACCAGCCACTTCTTAAAATACTGGTAAAAGCGTATTTTGTAGTAGTCGCGGCCCATATCGCCATATTCGCGAATAATGAGGTGAGCGGCCAGCATATCAATATGGCTTGCACCTTTCCATTTTCCGCGCAGGCTTTCGAAGTATTCGGTCACAGGGTTGTAGGTGGTCATGTAGTTGGGCGAACGGAGCAGCTTACGCAGTACTGTATCGCTGCACTGTACGCCTTCTTCTATCATGTGAATGCTTATTTCCTCCCAGGTTACGCCGTACTCAAAACGCTTACTTTTGGGCTTAATTACAGCACGGTTTGGGTTCGGATCGAAACGGTTGACCCGTATTTCGTAGTTCTGACTCAGAAAAGCGCGTACTTCGTCGATCTTGTTTTGAGAAGTCTTTACAGAGTCGGTTTTGAGTGATGATATTTTGGCCATGTTGAATGGGTTGCGAGTTACGGGTTTCGGGTTTCGGGTTGTGGTGCGATGTTTGGTCGTTGCTAAAAAGGTAAATCATTCAGTACTTCTATTAACCTTTCATCAATTTCTACTTTTGTTTCAGTCCTTGTAACCGGAACTTCTACAGATTTAATCTCGCCAACAACTTCGAGAATTAAAACATCTGTTTTATGAAGTTCGTGTAGTCTTTTTGCTTCAGCCACAGCCAAACCAATTTCACGATGTTGATAAGTTGGAGGTTTAGTTCCATTTTTTGTGAGTAATAAAAAGTTGCCCATTTGTTTTAGTTTTTGATAGTTTAGATTATTGATACTGTTTCATTTTGTCTGGAGTATAAATCAAAAATGGATAGTCTGCCGTTAATCTGATTTGGATCGTAGTTCATCCATACGCATTCCTGAACTGGCGACTTTCTGATGTTATTTAGTTTTACGGGTAGTTTTATGAAGTACCAATCTTTATAAAGGCTCTGCATCATTGGTCCATCGTAGGATGAAATCATCACCTTGCCTTTACATGAGTGATTTATTTCTGCAAGCTCTTCATGATCCTGATCGGTAAATTCAAACTTATAATCATTCGAACTTTTTCGAACCTCCAATGGATATGGTGGATCTTCATAGAAAAAAGCATCTTTAAAATCAAGAACCGGAATTAGATCTCTGAAATGTCTGTTTTCAATCTGAACTGATGTCAGGCGATCGATAACAGGAAAAAGTTTATCTATTGAATTTCTCCATTTCGAAATCGTTTCAGCCATATTACTTCTGGACTGTGTTTTAACCAGGTGCCATCCTTTACTTTGTTTTTGAGCTCCCATACTATAAAAAGACTGTCTGATCCTGACATAAAATCTACGGGCACGTTCCATTTCTGTGATATTTTCCATTTCCCAACTATTATTAAATTCTTCGCGGGAAATAGGTGTTAAAAACAGTTGGGTGTAAAGTTCGTATGGTCGTTCTCTTAAAACCCTGAAAAAATTAACTACATCACCATTAATGTCATTTACGGTTTCAATCTGGCTGCGCTTTTTGTTCAGGGTTACAGCCATAGAACCCATGAATACATCAATGAAATGAATATGTTCAGGGAATAGAGGTTCAATTTTGTCAACAATTGAAAATTTGGATCCCAGATAACTAAATGCAATCATTTTTTTTGAATCTCCACTCATAGCCTTAAAATTTGTCTGCTTCTTTTTCGTATCGGTCGCCCAATTCAGGAATCCAGTTATTCGGGTTGCTGTCGAATATCTGTGAGAAGTCGGTCGATTTTTTACAGGTGATGGTTTTAATTCCGCCCTCGCGGTTTTTGGCTATTACCAGGAATACTTCGTTTACCAGCGAGATGCCGTTTTCATCCACCACTTCGGGGTCGTAGTACTCCGGTCTCCACGGGAAAATAACCATGTCGGCATCCTGCTCAATGGCTCCCGATTCGCGTAAATCCGACAGCATTGGAGTTTTATCGGCCCGGCTTTCAACGCCACGGTTTAACTGTACCAGCAAAATAATAGGTATGTCTAGATCCTTGGCCAGCTTTTTAAGGGCGCGGCTAATTTCGGCCACTTCGCGTTCTCGGTTTTTGTTGCTGTAGCCATTTTCCTGCGGGGTTTCAACCAATTGCAGGTAGTCTATCACAATCATCGAGCATTCGCCACGCCGGGCTTTGTTGCGTGCCACTGCCGAAATGTAGCGAACCGACGAAGCTGCGGTATCGTCAATGTAAATCGGCAGGTTTTCGAGCTGACCAATCGATTGATGGTAAGCTGCCCAATCTTCTCCGGTCATTTTACCCGATTTCAGGTGTTCAGAATCAACACCACCGTTAGATAGTATTAACCGTTGGCTTAGGCGGGTATCTTTCATTTCGAGCGAGAAAAAGCACACCGGAAACTTTTCTTTTGCTGCCCATTTGCCAAAATGCAGGGCAAAGGCTGTTTTTCCCATTCCGGGACGGGCACCAATAATAATGAGGTCGCTTTTCTGCCATCCGTTGGTGGCGCGGTTCATGTCGGCCAGTCCGGTAGGTATTCCGGGCATTTCGCCACGATCGGCTTTTCGCTGACGTTCTTCCACCTCACGGGTATTGTCTTTCATTACCTCACGAATGTGGCGCATTCCGGTTTTTCCGGCCAGTAAATCGTCAATGGCCTGCGTGTTCATGGCATAAGCCATATCCACTTCGTCAAAATCGTCGTTATAGGCAATTGTAATCAATTCGTTAAAACGGCGGATCATTTCGCGCAGGGCGTATTTCTCGTAAATAATACGGGCATGGTGTTCGATGTGTGCAGCGCTGGCCACCCGCGAAGTAAGCTGGGTAATGTACAGCGGACCGCCCACTGCTTCCAGTACTCCGTCCTGCATTAATTGCTGGGTAACGGTTAACAGGTCAATTGTTTTACCACCGGCCACCATGTTTTCAATTACCTTGAAAATTTTCTGGTTTTCGTCTTTGTAAAACATTTCGGCAGTAACCAGCCCCGATATGTTCGAGTATGCATCGCGTTCCAGCATACAGGCTCCCATCACTGCTTCTTCAACATCTATGGCCTGTGGCGGAATCTTTCCGTACTGGGCGTTAATCTGTTCGATGGTCATTTTATTTTGGCCGTTTGACCACTGTTGGTTTTTTTTCTTCGGGTCCATTGTTGCTTAAATTATTGATTTGTGATTCTTCAGCTTTTACTTTGAAAAAGTTCTGGTAACGTCCGGCCATTGCATATTCCAGAAATCTGATTGCTTCTTTCGGGTTGTTGTTGGCCAGATCGGTAAGGTGTTTAAGCGCCATTACCTCGCTGCGGCTTCGCATCCAAACGCCGTGTTGCTCCTGAAGGTATTCTTTCCACATTTTCCAGGTCGATAGAAACTCGGGGTCGTTCCACGGTTCTTTCACCGCAATGGCTTTCATGGGCGAAATAAACCCATCGAAATTGTTGAAAGTCTTTTTGAATTTCTCCCACGACTTTTTGATCTTAATTTCGGCCTTGAAAAAAGTGGGAGATTGCGGCATTATTTCCAACAGCTCCTGCATGGCCTCCTGTAAATTGCGGACATCGGTGCCCATTTGATCCCATTCTTCGCGCATAGTTTTTCGGGTTACGGGTTACGTGTTTCAAGTTGTGGCTTTCCGGTAGTACTCAACACTTTAAATTTTACCACCCAAACCCAGGGGTTAGCGTTCCAGCTGTCTTCACCGTTAATTGATGCCCAAAGCGACCAAAAAGAAACGACTGGACTGGTAGTCACGATGTAATAGTCGTCATATCGCTTCCATACTTTTTGACCATGTTGATCAATATGCTCAACACCTTCAGCAATCGAATCTTCTTCCGTAATTTCCAGCAAACGCTCCACCCTTATTTCTTCAACCTGCAACCAAATACGGGCGGCTGCTTTTGGCATGTGAATGGAGGGTTTCCATTTAATTTGGCTTGGCGATTTTTCCAGCGATTTGTATCCGTACCATTTTGCGAGCTTGCAAAAACTTTCTCTTACCCATAGCACATCACCTGGTAACCCGTAATAACATTTAGCTTCAATTTTATCCATGTTTTCAGGATTGGCAAAAAAAGCTTCGAAACGTGAATCAGTTAAAATGTGATATTTGCCAGCGAGGACATATTTGTCAGGCGCTTGATTTACTTTTTCAAGTCCTCGTGTTCGTATGGTCATTGTCTTCCGGCCTTCTAAAATAGCTTGCACCATTGGGGTGCTGAATAAAATAGGTAGTTCTTTCATTTTCAATATTGGTTTTATTGTTTGTTACTTCTTCTTCCGCCCTTTTTTACATTCTCCAAAAACACTTCAGGATATTGCCTGCGGTGCATGTATAAATCGTACCGCTCTTGCGAAATGAAGAATGTCGTGGTCTTCGATACCGGATCGTAATGCCTTATGTTTTTAGATACATCAGGGCTTTTAATTTTTTTCGCTTTCAGTACGTCGGCATCGTGGCTGGGTGCGTTTCCGTTCATGTAGCGCATGCTGCTGGCGGGGGTAAACTTCGTGGGGTTCTTGTTGCTCACCTTGTTTGGATTTACGATTTTGTTATTTACTATTTACGATTGATTGCAATTGCTGTTGTTCCAGCCATGCCAATGTTATTTCGTATCGTTCATACTCTGTTTTTGTGTTCATTGAAATCGAATTGTTCGATACCCACTTGCTAAACATCATGTTTTCAAGTTCGGTCATTTCAACTCCATATACATTTAGCTTTTTCATACTATTCTATTTTTTGAAATCTGTTTAAAACTCTTGTTTCCTGTGTGCTTTGGCCGCGTAAAAGCGCCTTGTCAATGTTCTTATAGTTCCAGTCCATGCGTTTCATTTTTGCGATGTTCAGGTATCGGCGGAGGCAGTCGGGGCAGCAATTCTGGTGGTTCATCCCGGCTGCATCCTCAAAGTTGATGTAGATACCTTCTCCGGCATGGCACAAGGCGGTTCCATGCTCGTGGATGTGTATGGGGCCAAACATTATTGCAAAAACTGGAAGGGTCGTTTGCCGTGTGGGCGGCGGTCCCAGTTGCGGTAAGGGCGTATCCAGTCCTGTCCGCTGGGGGTAGAGCTTTGGTATTGTATTACTTCCTGAAGCATACGGTTCTGGTGACGGCGTACCTTGTAGGTTGTTTTGGTAACAGAGCAGCTGCAGAAAATAATCAGCATAAGTAAAATAGCTACAGGGTAAATAAACCTACCTGTTTCATCGGCAATAACAGTTCCGCACTTGGGGCAGCTGTCAACTTGCGCCCTGCGGTCGTAGGTAGTGCCGCAATTGGTGCATTTATGCCATATTTCGTGACTGTTTAAATTGGTAGTCGTTTTCATAATCAATCGGTTTTTAATTTCATGTATTGGTCCATTATATTGGCAAATCCCGGATGTGTGTCTGCCGGTAACAGTGTGCGGATGTGTTCCTGGTTGCGTTCCCAAAAACTTCGCATCTGGTCGTCCTTGTCGTAGCGGTAATAATCGAGGTAAAGCTTCAGGTGTTCGCGGCTTTTGCGTACCGCCTGCTGGTCGTTCCTGCGGTATCCTTTCTGCTCAATTACCTGTTGCATCCTAATTAATTTCCGGATGAAAACACGCGCTTCGGTGGCATACATGGCGTCAGTATGGTTTTAGGTAGTAATTAAAGTACAGGCATTTCAGCACGCCGTCTTGTATATCGCGGCGGATGTCCGAAAAACCGTCCATTTCTTCAAAATAAATAAGGATACGGCGGTTGTGCTTGCTGTTAAGTTCGGTTACAAGTTCGAACTCACGTCGGGCGCCATCAGAATCTTTCCAGTCGCGTTGTAAAAAAATACCGTGTGCATGCAGGCGAATCAGCTTAAAGCATTGTTCCATCTGCTCTTCGTATTTCAACTTTTTAAGCCCTTGCTCCATCGGGTTGATGGTTTTTACGCCCATACTGCGGAGTTCAAGCTCTGTAATCGCGAATTTTGTTTCGGCTACCTCGTAAGGAAGTCCACCGATTTTTCCTGCAATGTAAATCATGCCCGTTTTTGTTTATTGGTGATGTACTTCGTTTGTTCGTAGCGGGTGCGGCTCTGGCTTTCGTCGGGGCCGGTGTGCATTACGGCAAACAAAAAGCTGATAAATACAAATGCGGCCAGGGCAATAAAAAGGAGGACTTTAATGATCAAATACAGTGTTTCCATTTTGCTATATTTTATTGATTAGAAATTCGCACAATTCCAATAAGCCCATTACCAGAAATACGACCGTACCAATAAAGCCAGCGCAAATGCTGCATACAATCAGTATTTTTTGCCATTCGTGAAAGTTGCCGGGGTGTTTTTCTTCATTCATCGTTGTTAGTGTTAGGCGTGGGGACGCATTATTATTTACTATTTTATTATTTACTATTTACTATTGAAGCACATTGCTCCGATAATGAGATCCTGAAACAAGTTCAGGATGACTGGTAAATTGTAAATTGTCTAATCGTCAATTGTTTGTTGGTGACAATCGGGGCACCGATAAGGATTCTACCCCGATTTTGCTTCGTTCACCGTGTGGCGAGGGCAGGACTCGAACCTGCGGCCTTCGGGTTATGAGCCCAATGAGCTGCCAACTGCTCTACCTCGCGAATTGTGCCCCGGCGATAACCTTGCACGGGGGCGGTGGAAAATTAGCTTTGCATGAAGAACGCAGGCCATTTGGTGAGTAGCAGCGGCCAGTACTGCTTGTGTGGGTGGGGGAGAGTGTCATTCCTAGCTTGCCAATCTCCCCGTATCAATCAAAATCAAGTATCGAACAGGGTTTTTTCTTCCTCCATTACAGCGGCATCGAGTATGCTTAGTTGGCGGGCAATGCTTCTTTCTTTGCTTTTGGCACGCTCCAGTCGTAATGCCACTTCGGGGTCCATGGTATTCATGCACTTTTCAATTTCAAGTTGCAGCCGTGCTTTTTCTGAAAGCAACTCTTTGCGGCCAATAATTGCACCGTGGAAGTGTTCGTATAAAATACGGTAGCATTCCCATTTGTAAGCAAGCAATTCTTTCGAGTCAGATTGAATGGAGAAGATCCATCCGTAGATAAAAAATTCAGGAAGAGATGTCATTTCACGTAGCTTACCATCGGCGGCTACCATTTGCTGCTCAGCAAACTGTTGACATAATATTTCATCTTCTTTCAGGTTCTGAAATTGGCGGTTCCAATTCACATTTAAAGCCTCGCAAATTGGTTTCAGTGCAATCCAATATTGGCCATCGGTGGCAAGGAAATGAATCGACTTGCCGTTGAACTCTAAAAATTTCTTGATCTGGTTTTTCATATTATTGTAGTATTGTTTTAGTATTGTATATTTGGTTAAAAATCAATAACCCAATAAATTTACTCACATGTTTAATATTCAGGAATTTAAGAATGCGACTATTGTAGGTAGTCAGTTAGTTATGCTTGTTGACGATGTGAACGAATCGCTTTCGTATGGTTTTACCGATTCGGTAAAAAAAGTGACGTATAACCTGAGCTTGATTGAGCACATACTTCGTGTTGGAAAAACTGACGAAGCCCTTGCAAAATCGAAAAACGGACTTACTACGCTTTTGCCACTTGGCCGATATATTACTGTACTTCAGATGAGTAAGGATAAAAAAACTATGCGAATGATTTTTCTTGATTATATGATTGACTATCATGGTATCGATCTGGCTTTTAATAATCTTTTCTCAAAAGAGTTGATAAACAGTTTTAAAAACATTAAGTATCAGATGGAGGAACATCAGGACCAGTGGATTGACAATGTTTTGATTGATCCGATTTTTGAACCGGCTTAAAACAATTTTTTTTAAACCGATCGGTATCTTCTTTTGTAATTTCATGATATTCATCAAAAAACAGTACTTCAATTTTTGCGTGTTTCATAATTATTTAGTTTAAAGAGTTCCTTGTTTATGCATCCAGAGTGCAATCTCGATGCGATTATTCACACCAAGCTTTTCGCGGATGCGGTTGATGTGGGTTCGGGTAGTAGGGATCTGTATTCCCAGCTCGGCTGATATTTCTTTGTCGAGCTTTCCGTTTGCGATTAATACAGCGATTTGGAATTCGCGCCTGCCCAACGATCCGCCCGGTCCTTCGGGTGCTTTGCAAACGATGTCGTAACCAGGGCAGGTTTCGGTTTCGTCGCAAACTGGCATGTCGGCGGCTGTTTTTTTACCTTTCAGGTCGGCAATGTGGTTAAGTGCCCCGTAACGACAACTCACGTATGTAACTTCCATTTGTTCGGCATCGGTGATACACATTTTTTGGCGAATACAGTTGCAGGCTTTACGGTCGCTTATTAGTTCGGCCTGAAACACTTCGCGAATAGACTCTGGCAAATTGATGTAATTCATTGTTTTGCCGTTGTATATTGCCCGCGCCGTGTTTTTGTAGCGGTAAATTTCGAGGTTGTGGTCTTCTAACCCCGATGGAATTGACATGATCATAGCTGGTTGATTTTGCGTTTTTGTTCGGCCAAATATTGTTTGTGCGATTCGGCCATTGCGATGGCTGCATCGATTACGTCGAGCCGGTCTTTTTCGCCGCGCAGTATCTGATCAATGTATCCGGTTGTAACACCAAACCGTTCGGCCAATGTTTCGCGGTAGCCTTTCGGCAGCTTCCTTTTAAGTTTTATGAAGTCTTTTTCGGTCATTGTATTGCAGTATTTAAATAGTGTGTAAATAGTATTATATTAGTGCTAGAATTGTGGTGTAAATATATGAATATAGTTCATATTAATGCAATTTTATATGAAATATTTTCATATAAAATTGAAAATATTTTTAAATGGCTGTAAATAAGAATTTTAAGAAGTGTATAGAAAAGGTGAAATATGAGTTTTCAATAACTCAAAAAGAAATTGCCTATAAACTGAAGGTGCATAATACCTATTTGTCAGATATGATTAACGGGAGAGTGCCATTAACTGATCAGATTTCGAATAAAATATATGAACTATTTCAGATTGAAATTACAGCTGAATCTGAAGAAAAACCCCTTTCTACAAAAGAAAAAGCAAACGAAGTAAGTGAATCAATCACCTTATATACCTGCCAGGAGTGTGTGAATAAGCAAAAGGAGATTGATTTATGGAAAAGCAAGTTTTATGCTTTATGCGACGAAAGCCGGGAGGTAGAGCGAAAGTACAGGGAATTATTGGAAGCGAAAATTGAGCTTAAAAAAGAGACCCCGACTGAAAGTCTCACACCGGCGGTCTAATTTACAAACATATCATAAAAATGCAGAGTTGGTTTGGTGGGGTGGCGACGATTTATATGTTATAGAAGTTACAAATTAAGATTGAAAAATTATTGTAAATGTCCAAAAGTGTACCCCGCAGGTCTTTCCATACAAAATAGACAAGTTCTAAACAATGCAATATCAATCTGTTAGGGAGTGGGATAGACTCCTACTACCCCGACAAAAATGGGGAAGCAACCCCAGCTTGGAGACCACAAAACATTGATTTTGTGGTCTCTTGTTTTTTATATCGTTCCCTGCTGTTGGTTTGCTTCGTATGATACCCAACTATTCGGTGAAAAATTGCTTCAGAAAGAAACTGATACCTGAATGATGGTAAGGACTGAAAAGATGATCGCATTTCAACGTCGGAATTTTTTTACATTCATTTGAAGGTTTTCAATTTCACGAAAATCAAATTAGATTTTTAGACTATATTTATACCCTCTTAAAATACTATTTAACTAGGACTACTAGATGATAGCTAAATCAAACTTTGACAGATTTGACCCTCTTTTTCGGTTTATACTGCTTTTTGCTTTTGTAATTATATATGATGCAGCTTTCTCTCAAACCTATGGGCTAAAATTTAAAAGTCACGATGTAGTTTTAGATCAAAGAACTGAATTTGATTTATCGCCTGATAAATTATTAAGTTTCCAAAACGAATTCGAAATATCATTCGACTATAGAATCGATCTTTATAAACCAAACGACTATTCAGGATTATTTGGTTATGTTTTTAGAGTCATTTCCAAAGAAGACAATAATGTTGATTTATTAATAACACCAACGCCATCCATATATTTGAATCTTGTTATTGGGAAAAATAACTCGATTGTTCAGGTGGGTTCTCCCCAAAATTCAATCGATAACTGGACTAATTTGCGGATAAAATTCTTCTTGAAAGAAGATCGTTTGGTTTTTTATACCCCGGATACTTTCTATGTTCAGAACAATGTTGGGTTCAAAAATGATGATTCTTTTAAAATTGTTTTTGGGGCAAATGATTATCAGAATTTCAAGACCTCGGATGTTCCATCAATGAGCATAAAGGATGTTCGGATTTTTGAAAATGGAAAATTGAAGAACCATTGGCTCCTGGATGAAGAGGAAGGTAGTATTGCAAAAAACAGATTAAGTAAAAATAGCGGAATTGTAAAAAATCCTTCGTGGTTAAAGAATAATCATCAGGCCTGGATGACTTTATATCAGGTTGACCTTCAGGGAAGTATATTGGTTGCTTCGGATGCCGATAACGGGAAATTATTTCTTGTGGGTGAAAGAGAATTGCTTGTTTATTCGGCGCAGGGAAATTCTATTCAAACAATTAAATACCAGCAGGAACCTCGGTTTTTAAATTCTGAATTAAAAGCAATTTATAGTAGTCAGGATAAAAAAATATACTGTTACGAAGTTGATGGACAACTATTGTATAGCCTGAATATTCAATCGGGCGAATGGATTGAAATTTGTAAAGTTGCCAAAACTGTATTAAAATCCAGACATCACAACACTTATTTTAATCAGGCAGAGAATTCGGTTTACGTATTTGGGGGTTATGGAATGCATACCTACAACAATGCAATTCGAAAGATTGATTTAAACGGTACTAATTGGCAAGACTTACCTTCCGATAAAAACATATTCCCGCCAAGATATTTGGCCGGATTGGGCTCTTTAAATGATACACTTTATATTTTAGGAGGTTATGGTAGTTTAACCGGAAGCCAGATGGTTAACCCGCATAGTTATTTCGATTTACTGGGCTATTCCATTAAAAATCAGACCTTGTTCAAAAAGTTTGAAATACCTCGATTGATCGATGATATGTGTGTTGTAAACAACATGTGGATTGATAAGAGAAACCGAAATTTTTATGCATTGGTATTCGAGAAAATGAAGTTTGAAGGAACTTTACAATTGATTAAGGGAAATATTGATCATCCTGAAGTGGATATTGTGGGGAATACGATACCATTTAAGTTTCAGGATATAAAATCGAATGCTGGCCTTTACTATTTCCCGGTACAAAACAAGCTTTTTGCCTATACAACTTTTGCTAAAGATACATCTTCAACGCAGGTTGGCATTTATTCGATCAATTATCCCCCCAATCACACTGAACTTAAAGAATTTACGGCTAAAGCAAAAAAGAATTTATCTTTAATCTATCTCGCATCAGCATTTGTATTTCTTTCAGGATTATTTGCCTGGTTTATGATTCGGAAACGAAACGCCAAAGGAAAACCAGCAGTCACGATCGGAACACACCACACGTACCAGGAGAATGAATTTGCAGCATCCATTTCAGAAATAAAAAGCGAGAAATCATTCCATCAATTGTTACTGTTTGGCGGATTTCAGGTTTTTAATCGGAACAATGTGGACATCACCAATAAATTCTCGCCGCTTTTAAAGGAACTTTTTCTGGTCATCCTGTTGCATACCTATAAAAACAACAAAGGAATTTCATCGGAGAAACTTACCGAATATTTGTGGTACGATAAATCTGAATTAAGCGCTAGAAACAATAGGGCGGTAAATATTGCCAAACTAAAAACTATTTTAACTGAAGTTGGCGCTATTGAGCTGACTAAGAAAACCGGATACTGGAAAATTATTTGCAACCATGAAGAAGTAAAATGTGATTATGCAGATTTTTTGAAGATTACAAGCTCCAAATCGAACCTGACCAAGCAGAATGTAAACAAATTGGTTGAGATTACCCAAAAAGGCGCCTTCCTGCTTAATGTAAATTACGAATGGCTCGACGATTTCAAGGCCGATGTCTCTGATAAAATTGTGGATTCCCTGGTTGCTTTTGCCGAAAAGTCGGACTTGCAAACCGATGCGGAGTTCATCGTTCGCTTGGCGGATTGCGTTTTTAATTTCGACCGCAGCAACGAGGAAGCAATGATTTTAAAATGCAAGGCCGAATATTTCCTGGGCAAACACAGCCTGGCCAAATTAACCTACGAAAAGTTTATTAAAGAGTACCAGCTTTTGTACAACGAGGAATACCAAAGATCCTTCAACGAATTGGTAAAATCTTAGGAGAAGGTCAACTTAAAGAATAATTTTTTGATTGTACACTCCTTGTTTATTAATCACCTGAATCAGATAAATCCCTTTCCTGAAATTTGTTGGAACTTCAGTAGTTTTTAAAACAAACTCTGCATGTTTTTTTCCTGAAAGGTCATAAACTCTCACAATCGAATTTAAATGCAACCCATTAAATATCAGTACACCGCTTCCTGGTGTGACAAAAGGCAACTCAAGATTGTTTTTCACCGAAGGCAATACCGCAGTTCCGATTTCCTTTGTTGAAATAAGCAGATCATCAAAATAGGCCAGATACGATCCATTGGCTGGCTTATCGTAAACAATACAAATTCCTGAAATTTCATCGCCTATTAACTCGCCAGTCCCAATCAGGCAGGTAATATTTTCCCATCCATTGCCAACTGTACCAATTCCTGCCGATGGCGCCATGCCCGTACCGAAATTGTTCTTGTAGTTGGCCAGTTTGCTCAACCTTTTCCCTGATTTGAAGAGCAAATCAATCGAAACATATCGACCGAGGTCATTTTCGGTTTTCTTCCTGAACGAAAGCTGTAATCCAGCCACAACCGGTATTTTCACTTCAGCAAAACGGTAATCGTAGCTGGCTGAACTCTGTGAATTTGGATTTCCTGATGCCTTCAGAACATACCATCCGCTTTTTGCGATGGCGTCATTTTTCTCGATTTCGCAAACCGGCAGTCCAACATTTTTGTTTTCAAGCAAAGTGGCATTGTAAAAGCAGGGATCGAGATTGAAAATGCCATTTTTTGTAGCTCCGCCAGCAGTTTCAACATATTCGGTATAATGCTTTTCGAAGCTGTTCCGGTAATAAACCGGCCCATTTGAATGCGGAACTTTTAAAACTTCGGAAGACGGTTCGGCGCTTTTCAGCATGGCCGTAGCAGCCCCGGCAACCCTCAGATAAAATTCCGATGAAACCCAAATTCCATCGGCGCTCATGGTTAAAAAATACTGGTCGGTCGGAATCATGCTCCAGTCGGTGGCAGCTTTCATAATAGCCGTGCCTTCGTCGTACTCATCAAACATGGCAAAATACATCTGTTTTATTCCTGATGATTGGATGTTGTAGGCCTGCCGCCACAAAAAATCACCGGCCAGTCTCGGGAAAGCATTTGGAGCGCCGGTATTCCAGGTTGACCATGCGAAACCTGGAAAAAGTACCGGCATATATTCCAGCTTATTGGCGTCGCAAAAAGCCTTGTCGGGAACCAGGTAATTGCTTT
>JAHEYU010000053.1 GCA_023251435.1 Bacteroidota bacterium | reverse complement strand
AAATTGGTCGCTATTTCTGATGAATAATGCCCTTCGTTGATGTCGATTTCAAATTTTTTGCCAACAGTTGGATTGGTTCCGTTTGTCATGATCCAGAACGAATTGTTCGTTCCGGTTGCCGCGGCATATTTGTAACGGCACTCGAAGTAGCCATACTGAAACTTAGTCTTGGTCCAGATGTTTCCTGAAGTCCACTCCTGTCCGCCGCGCGATTCCTTCTTGTTGATCAGTTTCAGGGTTCCGTCGCTCACAACCACATTTTCGCGCCAGCGACTGCATAATGTATGCCAACTTGGGCCATTTTGAGATTCCCATTTCTGTTCAAGTTGAGAATCCGGTTGGTCGAATTCATCGAACCACGAAAGTTTCCAATTGCCGGAACCACCTGGCAACTGGGAGTTTCCGGTGGTTTGTCCCATCGCGTTTATTGACATCATGGTCAATAAAAAAACAACACACATCCAGACCGATTTTTTCACAATTTTGTCCGTTAGATTATCAGGTTTGTATTTTTCTATTTTACCGGAATAGAAATGCTTTTCTCAAAATAGCCAAAACCATAAGAAGCCACAGAATTTTTACCCGGCGATTTAATTTTTACCGAAAACCAGGGTGAGTTTTCACTCTCCTCCGTCAATTTGAGTTTTGTTATTTTTCCCTTTTTGTCTTTCAAATCTACCCAAACGTATTCTTTTGTGTCGTAATCGAAGTTCAGCGGAGCCTTCAGCCGAAGTGTCACCCAATCTTTTTCGCGCTTTGCCGACCACTCGGTATCGTAAGCAGCCATATAGGCTAAGCTTATATTGTAGGCAGCATTGAACGAAATCCAACCTTCTGTCCAGCCAATGTCGCCACGCTCGGGGTGATAAGGATAATGAGCGTTTTTTGGAGAACCGTCGAGCACAAAACGTGCATCCGAAAGTTGGCCGATACCTCCGGCTGATTGGTGATACCAGCCCAAATCAACCCCTTCGACCTCTTTTGCCGCATCGAAAGAGCAATGTCTGCCACACGGATTACGACCAAAAGCGTCGTCGAGATGCGCATAGGCAATCTCCATCAGTCGGTTGGCTTTGGCTTTGTCGTCGATGAAATTCACCATCGAGAGAATGGCAGAAGGTAAGCCGACAATATTTCCGGTTTCGTTCCAATGTTGTGGTTTATCGCCGGTAGGACACCACTGATCTTTGTCGTCCAGTTTGCGGAAGTCCCACATATTGTTGGAGCGACGAATCAAAACATCGGCCCATTCATCCATCTTCTTTTTCAATCCGGCAGGCGATTTTTCAGGATATTGTTTCAACATATAAGTCAGGCTGGTCATGGTAATAAACTCACTCATGCGCTGCCCTTTGGTGGTCATCGGATTGTTCCAATCAAGGCTGTCAACCATCCATTTCACCTGATTATAAGCCGCATTGAAGTAAACATCAGCCTCATTCATTACATCTCTTTTGGCCACTTCAAACATCATCAGATTGGGTATCACAGATGCACCCGGCGGCAAGGCGCCTTTCGTAGTCCCGATTTTGGTTTTCAGTGCCAGCATGTTGTGCCCACGGCTTTCGTTGTACGAATACTCTTTATCCACCGTATCGAGTTGCCAAATATTGAGGGCATACGCCTTTACCACATCATAGTTTTGCTGTGGCATCCACTGTTTGATATAAGGCCATGCATAAAGGAAATAAGCCAACTGACCCTTGAAATGTTCGTGGGTAAGCTTTTGCGATACAATCACATCGGCACCCCAATGTATCAGCTTCACAATATCGGGTGCATTTTCGTCGTATGGTTTCAGGGCACCCCACAAAGTGGTATCGGTAGGCGTCTGATACTTCACATGACGAGGCATTCGCTCATAAGCGGCGGGATTGGAAAGATACTGAGGCACCAGCGTATGCAGCTCCCAGCCGAAATGAGAATCGTCGCGCCAGCTATACGTTCCCGAACATTTCAGTGTATAATTCCCCACATAATGGCGGCTGTCGACCATAAAGTTCATGGCATTCTGATAAGTAACCCGCTCGATCCACCACTGCCCGATACGGAAGGGGAACGACTTGAACGTGTCGGCCAGAATCACAAACTCCACGCTGCTTTCGGGATTGAAAGCGGTGAAATCGCCGATGTTTTTCTGTACTTTTCCGCTAAACAAGATATTTTGCGTACCTGCTTCCACAATGCGGAAAGGCGTGCCTTCATCCACCAAAGGTGCAGTAAATCGCTTGGGTTTACCCAGGTTATATCCACTTTGATTGATGTAAATTTTGGGAACATGCGGCTCAGGATGAGCCTCGTAACCCGATACTTCGGTGCCTAATGCCGGAATACCCAACTTAAAATTGGGCCAAACGGCGATTTCGCACACTTCCACATTCGGAGTTCTTACTTTGGTAAAAGTAAAACGAAGGGAATCGGTAAACACCGGCACAGTAGCGTCGAATGCAAGCGACACCGCTTCAAACCTGTTGCCCGAAACAATGGCCGAAGGAATGGTTTGCCATTTGCCATCTTTCGAAAACTCAACATGAAAATCGTCTATCGACCTTTTTCCGGGGTATCCGAAATAGATATGAACACCGCCCAACATCTGCTTTTTCCCAAGCGCAACGATAAGCCACGACGGGGTTTTGGACGAAAAGCTACAAACTGATTTTTCAGAAACTATGCCATCGACAGCCGCAGCCGTAGAAGTTGTTCCGTTTTTTTCTTCGGAACTGACGATCACTTTCTGGTTTTTGGCCATGTTATTTTGGGCAAACAGCCCGGAATTAAAGATCAACAATAAGAGAATAAGAAATGATTGTTTCATTTATATTTTTTCAATAATTATCTTACAACTTCTTAATTACAAAAGCGTTTTTCAGCTGTACGACTGAAATAGCCTGCTTCTCATTAACTCCGGAAAAAGAATTGGTTTCGATGGCAATGGGTAAAAAAACTTTGGCAGATTTTAACCTTGCGAATTTGCTTTTACTTATGACGAGCCTCACATTGCCAACCTGTTTTCCTGATTCAATTTTCACTTCAGGAGTTAACTGGTAGTAGCTTGACGGCAGAATCATCGCATTTTTATAGGCCAAAACAGCACCAGACTTTTGAGCATCAGGTACCAACGGATCATTCGCCTGTTTAATGAGCGCATTAAGATACTCCGTGTCAACTTTTACTTTCAGATTAACTTCAGGATAATCTGAAGCTAAGCCACTCTGATAAACACCTACACTTAACAATGTGGTATCCTTTAAATTGGCATAGGCGGTGTCGGTGCCGGTTACAATTAACTGATCGGTAAAAGTTACCAGCAGATTACTTCTCGAGATGAGAATATATGAGTTGCCAATGTTATCCTCTATCGCCTGTTCGCATGAACTGAACAATGACGAGACAAGAAACACGATACTTCCAAACAGGATTAGCTTTTTCATTTTTATATATTTTTAATACTATAATTAATTCCAACCTGGATTCTGCTCCATATTTCCGCCACCTTTTATAATTTCGGATTGTGGAATTGGATACAGGTACATTTTTGAACTGAACACACGTTTTTCCAAATCAAATGGAACATACCTGAAAGTTCCATCCTCTTTTTTGGTAATGTTTACCCCACGAATGGTTGCACCAAGTGTGTTTTCAGCAATCATCCAACGACGAACATCCCAATACCGGTGATCTTCAAAAGCGAGTTCAACACGGCGCTCATTGCGGATTTTTGCCCTTAATTCTTCTTTGGTAACAGTTGCCGGAATTGCTGGCATTGCAACACCTGGCCTTGTTCTTACACTGTTTATTGCCTGAATGGCAGAAGTTTTCAAGGAATCGGCAACGGCAGGACCAAATGCCTCATTCATTGCTTCGGCATAATTCAGGTAAGTTTCAGACAAACGGAAATAAATCCATTGTTTGGCGCTTGTTAAGCCGGTAGTTAAATTCAGCGATTCATCCACATATTTTTTCAGGTAATAACCAGTCTTTGAAGCATGATAAATTGGTTTTCCGTTGGCTCCACCTTCCCAAAGCTGAACATTGGTAGTTTTCCATATCGAATTATTCACAATCATCGTCATCAGCAATCGCGGGTCACGGTCGGTATAAGGATTGGCCGCATGAGCCGGATTATTCCAGTCGAACGGAATACCTGTTTTCATTTCGTAGGCATCAACCAGGTTTTGTGTTGGACAAGTGCCGGTTTTGCCCGACTGATAACCAATGGGAAAATTCAGTGTTTCGAACGAATTGCTCGCCGGATACCTGCGCTCGAAAATAACCTCGTTGCTGCGTACCGTCTTTAGTAGGAAAAGTGCCGGATAAGTGGTCTGAAAGCTGTAAGGAACGGTTGCCATCAGACCTAAAACAGCTTTATTGGCTGAGGCTGCTCTTACCCAACGTTCAGTGCGTTTATCGTCGGTGTAGCCAATTACCGGATTTTTATTGCCTGCCTGATTAAATAAATCGCTGGCAGCGTACAACAATATTCTTGCTTTTAAGGCCTGTGCGGCTCCCTTTGTAGGATATCCCCAGTTGGTATTGGCTACATCGGCCTGTTTAACCGGGAGTATTTTAGCAGCAGAATCACAAAGCGTTACCATATAATCGACACATTCAGAAAAGCTGTTTCTCTTTATGTTGGCCATATAGTCATAATCACTTACCACATCCAGTTTACGGTCAACAATCGGAACTCCTCCATACCTTTTTACCAACTCGAAATAAAAGAAGGCCCGAAGAAATTTGGCTTCGGCTCTCCAGTATTTAAGATTCTTTATTCTGGCCGCATAAGTCACCGGATCGGTAAGCTTGTATTCAATCCAGGTAATGGTATCGGTTCCCTGCTGAAAGTCAAATGTTTTACGTATGCCCTGGTAATTTTTAGACCAAACATTATCGGGATTCGAATACATGTTCCAGTTACCCGTGTTGAAATTCTGGATACTTTCTGTTTCACCCACATCCTCCGCTTCATCCGAAGCAGCGGCCAGCCAGGAGTTTCCTATATTGTCATAACCCTCGGGCAAAAAGGAAAACATATTATTGCGAAGCGTGGTGATATTGGTATTGTTCGAAAATACATCTTTGCTTGTTGTAAGCGAAAGCGATTCCGGCTCAAGAAAGCTACATGCACTCAATAAGGCTATAACCGGTGCAATAATCAGCAACTTATATTTATTTTTCATCTGTCTTATTTTTCGAGGTTAGAATTGTACTTTCAATCCGATGTTGTACGATTTCATGGCCGGATAGCCACTTATGTTCTCCGGATCTGAATATTTAAAATGGTCAAGAGTCAATAGATTCATGCCTCGCAGGAAGATTCGGGTTTGACTAATCTTAATTTTCTTAACCAATTCTTCAGGAATGGTGTACCCCACTTCAATCGACCTCAATTTCAGGAAATCGCCATTGCGATACCAGAAAGATGAATTGCGGTAGTTGTTGGCATTGTCCATCGTTGACAATCGCGGATATTGGGCAACATCTTTATTTTCAACCGACCAGGGTTCTGTTACAAACGATGAAATCTTCTGGTTCGAACGCAAGGGGTAGAACAGATTGGGATAACTAGCCAAGTTGATACTTCGGTCGAGTTGTGCCTGAAACATGGCCTGAAAATCGAAATTCCTGACATTGAATCCAAGCTCAAAACCAATTTCAATGGTAGGAATTGATCCGTTGCGAATCGGTCCAACATCGTAGTTATTAATTACGCCATCGTTATTGCGGTCTTTGTACTTCAAATCGCCGGGTTGTACCGGTCCAAACTGCTGCACCGGGCTGGCAGCAATATCTTCAGCTGAATCGAAAAATCTAATGGCTTCCAAGCCATACGAATAATAGACTGGTTGACCGGTCCGGTAATAGTATTCACTTCCTGCCGGTACAACTTCTTCTTCCATTGCTATTACCTTATCCTTTATATAACTCATGTTCAGTTTGGTAAAGAAACCGGCATTGTTGAACTGTTTATTCCAAAGCAATGAGGCTTCAATACCCTGATTCCTGACTTTTCCTTTATTCACATTGGGTAAAACTCCGCCGAAAATAGAGGGAATCGTGGTTGACTGTGAGGTAAGAATATCAGCACGGTCCTGTAAAAAGGCAGCAACCGAAAAGTCTAGCTCATTAAATAAGCGACCATCGAAACCAATTTCATACTGGTACGACTTTTCGTAAGTGAGGTCGGGATTAGAAATAGTGCTTTCAGTAATTCCGCTGACACCACCATTGCTGCTACCAAAATTATAGCCTCCCGATCCCACGTATAACTGGCGATATGCAAAACGATTCTCTACCCTGCTTGTACCTACAATTCCAGCCGAAGCTCTCATCTTCAGGTAATTCAAAACAGAGTTGTCTTTCAGAAATCCTTCTTCTGAAATGACCCAGGCACCCGAGACTGCCGGGAAAAAACCGAAACGGTTTCCTTCAGCAAAAGCCTCGGAACCACTGTATGAAGCCGATACATCTGCAAAAAACCGGTTGTCGTAGCTGTACTGAATACGTCCGTTAACTGCCTGATTTTTATATGGATTCTCTTTTCCAACGACCTGACTGCTTTGTAAATACATGAGCAGAACATTCAGCCCGCTCTTTTCGTTGAATTGCGTTTTATACTCCGAATAAGCTTCAACCGTTGAACGTCGGTTTTGCGAATCGCCGTATGGAGCTGTATAAGTCAGGTTGGTATTCGCCCCAATTGGTGCACTGTAAACCGGATTCCCGGTTGCGGGATCTTTGGTAACCTGGAAAACTGAAAATGTTTTTGACCAGGCATCGTTTACATTGTATTGATTGTCGAAACCAACTCTGGCGCCAACCGACAAGCCTTTGATATAATGCCCCAGATCGTATTTTAAATCGAGGTCGGACTGAAAAAACCTGTTGTGATTGTTGCGGTATCCCCTGCTGTTAATATATCCCATCGGATTATCAGGAAAAGTAGAAGTACCTCCATAAAGCGTATTTTTCGCATAAATCGGAAAGATATGGGTTGGATAGTCGTACAGACGGGTCCAGATGTCGGAAGTTGCCATCCGGGGTGAATTGACATCGTTAATCTGACCGCCAAGATTTAACCTCAATGTCAGATCACGCAACAGCGAAATATCAATATTTGAGCGAAAATTAATCCTGTTGAGGTTCGAGTTGGTGCTGTAACCATCGTTCATATCGGTATTCTTGTAAATACCGGTACTGTTTAGGTAACCAAGCGACACGTAATATTGAGCCACTTTATTACCACCTCTCGAACTTACATTTACCGAAGTCGATGGAGAAAACTCACGTACGGTTTCTTTCATCCAATCAACATCAGGGTAATACAGGCGGTCACCACTTTCATAGCCTGCAATATCTTCGGCTGTATAACGTGCCGGAAGTCCATCATTAACCGAAGCCTGATTGTACATTTTTACATATTGGGCTGAATTTACAAATTCAGGAAGTTTGATCGGCGATTGAAAACCTTGTGTGAAATCGACTGACAAACTGCTTTTACCGACCACTCCGCGTTTGGTAGTCACCATGATTACTCCGTTGGCTCCTTTCATGCCATACAGCGCGGTGGCCGAAGCATCTTTCAACACAGAAATACTTTCTACATCGTACACCGATACCGAATTCAGGTCACGTTCAAATCCATCTACCAAAATCAGCGGTGCATGCGACCAGCCAAAAGTACCTGTACCCCTTACATTAAATCCCGGATTATCGGAACCTGGTTCACCTCCGTTTTGATCGACAATTAATCCGGGAATTTTACCAAACAATGTATTTCCAAGTGAAAAAACGGTATTCTTTTCAATGTCTTTTCCTGAAATTGAACTAATCGAGGAACTGACATTACGCTTCGTCATTTTTCCGTAAGGAATATGCTGAATATCAGATGAAATATTGATCAGGGTGTCTTTTTGATCTGTTTTAGGTTCATTTTGCAGATCAGTTTGTGCCGATGAAGACGCCGCAACAAACAGTAGCGCCATCAAAAACAGCAAGTTGCGGGAATATTTTGTTATTATTTTCATTTTCGTCATCTCTTTAAGTTTTACTGTTTTAATTACCATCCGGGGTTTTGGAGCAATCCATAACCTTTGTTTATCTCGTTGTAAGGGAACGGATGTAAATACCAATGATTAAACCAGGCCCTGTCATGGTATTTATATTTGGTGTAAGTATAAGAGCCGTTCTTTTGCTTGATTACTTTAACATCGTAAATTGGCCCCATAAATACTTCACCAATTTTAAGGCGTTTAACATCAAAATACCGGTGGTTTTCGAGAAATAACTCTACACTGCGCTCATTTTCAATAAACTTGCGAAGATCTGTCTGATTGAGTGATCGCGAAACTTTTGGCATTCCTGAACGTTCCCTAATGGCATCAATAAGTACAAAAATTTCTTCAGACGGTCCAGTAGCTTCATTCATTGCTTCTGCCTGAATCAAATACATTTCGGCCAGTCGCATGTAAATACTGATGGGGGTCCAGGCACTCGGGCCTTCATACCCGTTCAGAAATTTCCGGGGAAAATAAGCAAACTGGGTTTTGGCTACTATAGGGCCATTGCGCCCGTTGGCAACGCTGGCATCAACGCCATCGTAAATTTCCAGATTGTAAATTGGTGGTGTGGTAATCCACAAACAGCCATTGTAGGCAACCGACTGATGGAACCGTGGATCAAGTTTTTTATACGGAAAAGTCGGATCATTGGCCGGAGTGGTAATTGTTTTACTCCAATCAACAGATGTTCCATCGGTATTCTGGTATTTCTCCACATGGTTCTGGGTTGGTTCTGTTGGAGAATATCCCCCAACATTGGTACCGCGACCCAGCCAGTAAAGTTTATCAATGTTTATTCCCTGAAGTGTGGCAAATATAACTTCGGTATTCCCGAATTTAGGACGGTCTTCGCAGGCCACTTTGTAATTTTTGGCTGAACCGAAACTGTTTACCAGTGCATATCCGTTTGCCTGACAATAGTTTATGGCTTCTTTCGCGGCGCTGGCAGCCAGTGTCCACCTGTTTTTATCGTATTTCATGAAGCAAATCAGGTTGTTGTTGCTTCCGAAGTCGGCGTATGGCCTGTCGGTGTTGAACAATGGACTGGCAGCATAAAGCATTGTTTTGCTTTAAGTCCGTAGGCGAAGGCTTTGGTTAACCGTCCGAATTCTTTTTCGTCGGGCACTCTTGCCGGGAAATTAGGATTGGCAATAACCTGATCGCACAATTTGATGATGTGATTATAGACCGAATCCAAAGGAGCACGAACTATGGCATAATCGGCAGCATCATTCAGTGGTTTCCTGATAATAGGCACACCACCGTAACGGATAAACATTTCAAAATATTCGAGAGCAATAATTGCAGTACACTCGGCTTTGATGCGCTCCTTTACATCGGTTGCAGCATCGGGAACACGGTCAATATTCTCTTTCAGGATAAGTGCTTTACGAATGGTTTTCCAATGGTTGTCATAAATATCCTCCCCATTTCCTCCATTTACTGTAAACCAGGTAGATGTTACGCTTCCGGCATATACACGGTTGGCCGTATAACCGTTTTGAGCGGTAAAACAAATCGCTTCATCGGTAATATTTGCCACTGCAGAATTGTTAAGCTTACCATTGCGTGCTGTTGCCAACGCCTTGCCTTGGTATTGATACAAATCGAAAAGTAAGCGTTCTGCATTCTGGTATTTAGAAAATACTGAATCGACATTGAACGAAGTCTGTGCCGGCATTTCCAAAAAATCTTGGCATGATGTTAATCCTCCCAGAAAAAGAGTCATCACGATAACAGTTATTAAAACTATATTTTTCTTCATTTTTGTACGATTTAGATTTTAAAACTGAATGCTTCCACCCACGTTATACACCTTTAGCTGAGGATATTTCATCGATCTGGATGCCTCTGACTCCGGATCAAGAAATTTGAGTTTATCCCAGGTAAAAAGGTTTTGTCCGCTTAAGAACAGACGCACCGAACTGACACCAATTCGCTTAAGAACTGTATTCTGAAATTTATATCCGAATTCAAGGTTTCTCAATCTTAGATATGAAGCATCTTTTATCCATAAAGAGGAGTTGAAATAGTTACTCATGTCGGCATAATTAAGGGTTAAGCGGGGAATTTTAGCGTTGACATTGTTGTCGGGGCTTCCGGCATACCAACGATCCTGAATGTAATCCATGGCCGAACCATAAGCACTAAATGGCAGCAACATCTCGCTTCCAACGGGCATACTAAAGTTACCTACTCCCTGAAACAATACGCTTGCATCAAATCCTTTCCAGGAGAATCCTCCGGAAAAACCATAATTGATTTCGGGAAAAGTTGGATTGGCAATAGCAGTCTGGTCATTTTCATCCACGATGCCATCGCCATTAATGTCGGCATAACGAACATCGCCGGGGCGTTGATTTTTTGCAAATTGCTGGGGCCATTCGTCAATTTCCTGTTGGCTGTTAAAAAAACCAAGGAATTTGTAGCCGAATATTTCTCCAACCCTTCGGCCCGTGCGGTTCAGGTAAGGATAAGCAGCATTGAGCGCTTCGTCCCTGAAAATAATTTTATTCCGGGCAAACGAATAATTTCCTTTCAGCCAATATTTTACTTTACCAATATTGTCGTTCCAGCCCAATTCAAGTTCGTAACCTTTGTTCTCCACTTTACCTATGTTGTAGGCATCCTGAAGTACTGCGGCCACATGGGTTGGGGTTGTACTCCTTGCCGTAAGAATATTGGAGCGGTCTTCAAAGAAATAATCGCCATTCAGAGATAATTTACTTTCAAAGAACCTTAGCTCTACTGCATAGTTTTGTTTATTAGATTTTTCCCAGGTCACATCCGGATTTCCCATTTTCCCTTCGTAATAACCGGTTTTATTGACCGCATCCTCACCAAAAGTAGCGCCACCACCACTAAGGTATTCTGCCGGATAATACATAAAACGAGCCGATCCCATTTTATCGTTACCCACAACACCATAAGAAGCGCGCAGCTTCATGTATGACAAAATATTCTCACCGATCAATGCTTTTACAAATGGTTCACTGGTAACCACCCAACCGGTTGAAATTGCAGGAAACCAACCAAACCGATTGTTAACAGGGAAGTTTTCAGATCCATTTCTGCCCATATTAAATTCGAGCATGTATTTCTGTCTGTAATTGTAGGTAAGACGGGTAACCAAATCCTGATAACCCAAAGGAATCCCTATATAAGAATAGTTGCTTGGATTAAGATACCACTGTTTTTTCTGACTGTAAAGCAATAAAGCGCCCACATTGTGATCGTTGAAAGCCCTGTTGTATTCGATGGCAGCTTCCATGTATATTTTCTTGGCCCTTGAAAAGCTTTCTGACGGATCATTCAACACCCCATCTTCGCCCGATTTTCTTAAAATGGGATCCAAAACCCCATCGCCATTAATATCAATGCGTTCAGCGGCATAAACTGACGAAGATTGTGAAAACGCCCGGGTCTGACCGTAATCACTGTCATACGATGCTTTCACCCTGGCAGCCAACCCTTTTGTAATCATATCTAAATTCTGATTCAGCCCCAAATTCAGGTTCATTGAATTGACCACATAGCGGTTAAATCCACCCCTGGCATTTGTCACCGCATTTCGGCCGTTGGCCCGCGCCAGGGTAATTACCTTTCCTTCCCACACACCAGGAGTACCGTTGGTTGCTCCTTCGAGCATTCCTACAAAAATATTTCCATTTGATGTACTTCTTGTAGAAGAATAACCACCAACCGAAATGGTAGCCTTGGTCGTTTTCGAAATATCAAGGTCAAGATTGGAACGGAAATTATACCGGTCGAAATGATCATTGTTACTGAAATTTTTATTGAACTCCTTCCATAAACCTTCCTGATTCAAATAACTCAACGACACGTAATATTTTGCCACCGAAGTACCACCTGAAATATTCACATTGTGCTGGTTTTGCGGGGCATAATCTTTCATCATTAAATCGAACCAGTCGGTACTGGGATAAAACAGGCGGTCGCTTCCATCCTTAAATATGTCCAATTCGGCAGCGGTAAACATTGGAGTAGCTATCGGATTATCGTTCAACTGAGCTTCCACCTGAAGTCTGGAGAAATCGTAACCATCAAGGAACTTAGGCAAGCGCGTGGGAACCTGAAGCGAAAAATTACCGTTGTAGCTTACTTTTGCAGGACCTTCCTTACCTTTTATAGTAGTAATAATAATTACCCCATTGGCTCCACGGATACCATAAACAGCAGTGGAAGAAGCATCTTTTAGTACAGAAATCGACTCAATGTCGTTTGGCTCAATCTGCGAGAAAGGACGTTCAACACCATCGACCAAAACCAACGGACCCGCATTTCCATTATCGAGTGTACCAATACCACGAATACGAAGAGTCGTTTCGTCATTACCCGGCTGACCACTGCGTTGAACAGACAACAGTCCGGGCACACGACCAACTACTGCACTCGAAAGGTTAGGCAGCGGTGATTTGACCAGATCGGCCCCTCTTACAGTTGAAATTGCGCCGGTTACGGTGGCTTTCTTTTGAGTTCCATAACCCACCGCCACCACTTCCTGCAATCCGATCGAACTCTGAACCAACTGAATATCCACCGAGGTTTTATTCGCGATGTTAATTTCCTGTGTTTCATAACCAATAAATGAAATGGTGATTGTTTTGATTCCTGAAGAAATCAGGATTCTAAAATTACCGTTCCCATCGGTAATCGTTCCGGTGGTTGTACCTTTTACCACTACATTTGCCCCGGGTACCGGATCGTTGTTTTCATCGGATACTTTACCCGAAACGATCTTTTCCTGAGCATAAAGAGCTGTAAAAGATAAAATTAGCAACAGCATTAAAAATATCTGTTTCATAGTTTAAAAATTAGTTAGTATGTAGCTAAATATCAATTCAAAAAAAAGTAACAAGGAAAAAACATCAGGCAACTGTGGCCTGTAAGGGAAGGATTTGAATACTCAATTTTTTTCATATTGTGGTAGTTAGATTTTGACCACAATTTTAGTCATCAGCACACTAAAGGACACCTAAATAGTTGTCCTTTATTACCGGAAACGTTTTCGGAAACGTTTTTATTTAACGGAAACGTTTCCGAAAAATCCCTGAACTATTTAAAAAAAAAAGCTTATAAGTGAAAAATAGAAGTTATGATTCAGAGGACTATTTCAGTTTTGGTCCTTTTTTGTTCCAGAAAACCTCCATGTTCGAAAGTTATTTCTTTTCCCAAATCAATTTACCCAATTTAACAATGCTGTCGCGGTCGGACTGACGGTACTCACCTGCTTTATCAGGTGCAGTTGAAAGCAGAATATTGCTGCCTCCACGATCGAAACTTTGTTTGATGTAATGGTACAGGCTGTCAACCGGGTAAAACTGACTCACCGGAAAGGGAAACCAGACCGAACCTTTCATCAAGCCGTTGCCCAAAGTGAGTGAATCGCAGCGTTGCGAGGTAATCTCGTATTCAAAAGGTTTAGTTCCTCATTGGTGATGGTTTTATTGTTTGATCATAATTTTGACATCAGCTTTTCTCGATTCCGGAGTCACTACAAACGAAACAATTTGTCCGTTTTTCAGGATTCCTTCAACTGTTGTATTGAAAGGTGCATGTAATTTAAACGAGACATCCCATTCTTTTGGCCAGGCCGGGAACAGGTAAATCTTTTTATCAACGGTTTGCATCAGCATTTCCTGAAGACCAATCATTCCGCTGCCGCCCCAGTTATGGTCAGGAACCCAGTCGTGCCCTGGCCCCCAGAAAGTCGGGAAACGGCGTTCTGAATTCTGAAGTTTTTTGATGGTTATGGCAGCCGCTTCGTCGGTCAAACCAAGTCTTGCGCAGAAAATAGCATCCTGATGCCAGCTAATGTGGTTTTTCTGAATGGGCACATCAGTTCCGTATTTCCAGGTATTAATGGCAACTTCCAAATCAGGCTTGCCAATGCCATACATTCCATAAGGAAAAACCGGGTACAATTGCGGAATCTCCTGATTGTTAATGCGTGCCCAGGTCCAGGCCGGCGAAATGGTTTTATGCCCCTCTTTTTCGCGGAAAGCAATCGAAGGAATATTCTTTAGCATCGCTTCCCAATGCCGGCGTTTTTCTGCTGAAACATATTTCTCCGGTAGTTCGAGCAACCGGGTTAAAACCGTTTGCAAACCGGCAATGGTTGAAGTTGAATTGTACGCCATTTTGTAGGTTTCGGCGCCGGTTCCTGGATACAAAATCAGTTTTCCATCGCCATCCAAAGCCTGACGGCCACGCAAAAGCGCTTCCTTTTGATAATGCTCATCAAAAAAGGTCAGGCAGCTTTCGATGAAAGGAATGTATTTTGAAATGTCCTGTCCGGTAAATCTTTCCACATCGAGCATCATCAGGCAAAATTCCATTTGCGTGTCCCACAAATATTCGAGCCAGTAGTTGTATTCCACGCCTTTCGGAAAATTCTCCGGACGGTTCCAACTGTAGGACGTAGCCAACGGTAATCCAAATTGTTCGAGTTGCTCGGTAAACGAGGCACCTTGGTGTCCCCAGTAAAATTCAGTCCGTTTCTCTGCATTTCCCAAAGCCTGCAAATAGAAATTGAGTTGCGACGGCAGCATATCGAAATCGCCACTTTTGAACATCGGGAAGTAAACCAAACGCTGGTTTTGCGCGGTGTGTGTTCCGCCGCCCCAGTTGCGATGGTCGGGAGTAAGAGGCATGTTTTTATCGATGAACGACGGGTCGAACGTAAACAGCCCGCCATTGAATTTGGTTGGATATTTTCCGTAGGCATTGCAACCCAACTGGTAGCGGAAAAGCTGGTAGTTGCGCCCCACCTGCCATTCGGGAGATTTTGCATCCGGGTTGTCCGGATTAATGGCGATGTAACTGCGGTTCCAGAAATCACTCCACCATTTTAATGTTTTTTGAGCAGCCGTTTTTTGAGCGGCAGTACTTTCTTTTTCAATTTCTATTAATCCATTTTTCCATGCTTCAACCGAAGGCGAATTGTCAATGTACAAATAAACTTTCAGGTGACTTCTTTTGGAGGGTTTTACGCTTTGCAGCTTCCAGCCTTTAAACTCGGTATCGGCATATTTTCCTGAAGTGGTTCCGGCTGACTTCATATTTTCTCCCATCATCATTCCGCCGAAAGTCAGGTTCTTGAGTGGATTCCAAAGCTGATCTTTTACCGGATCAAGTCCCTGTTGTTTAACGGTGATGTCGAACAACGATTCGTCGCGGTTGCGGTGATAAAAGAGTACCTTGTTTTCGCTGAATCCAATCGAATCTTTACGGATGACTGCCTTCATCGGTGCATCACGAAAGGCCAGACTTGCCCATACCTGTCCGGGTTTTGTCCATTCCAGATCGCTGATTCGCCAGTTTTCGTAAATGGCTTCAACAGTTACAGGCAGGCTGCTTTCCGTCTCCACATGCACCACCGGGCGAAAAACATCAACCCAGATTTTTACCAGCGAACTCCTACCCGCATTCTTTCCTGAAATCTCAACATATCCTTCCTTCAGTTTCAGTTCCTGACGAAATGAACCACCATCAAACGGATTGGGCGTCAACTTCACCCGAACCCTGCCAAACTTTGGGAAAACATTGTTTTCATCGAAAGCGCCACTTCGGGAAAGGTAAAAGAGAATTTCACCGTTTTCAACCCATACATTCAGGCCAATATCGCCTCCTCCGCAAGGCATTGATTCGGAGGAATTTTGGCTTTGGTTGGTCCAAATAATGTTGTATTTGTTTAAATCCGGAGTTTCGGCAAACGAAGAATAAAAACAAATTGCAAAGAAATAGATCAGATAAAAGAATTTAAGTTTCATCATTAATGCACAATTGTTATAGTTGTTTAATTGTGATAATCCGACAATATCTTCCGGTCTGGCCTGCTGCAATGCATATAACGGAATATTGGTTCTAATGAATTGTTTCGTGATAAACTGCGGACCATTCTCCTGAAACACCATCCGATATTCGTCTGATTCGAAATGAATATTCACCCGGATTCAGATTATATACTTTTGCCGCTCCCCTTAAACCTGTAATTTGTATCGTTTGCGGATTATCATTTCCTCTTTTATATTCAATTTCGTAATTATCCAATTTATCTGCTACCGAAAAACCAATCATACAACTTTTTTCTAACGGAACGACAGCCCAAATGGTTGGGACAGTTGTTGAAAGTTTATCCGGAATTTGAGCCATGGATTTTATCAGACTGTATTGATCTGAAGTGGAATAAAGCTGCTGGATCTCTTTGGCTGCTTTTTTAGGTTGTCGCCAAACATTGTAAACGCCCCAGGTACGGCATTGCCCCACAGGTGTACCCCAATAATTACTGCGATAATCATTGTAGGTCCAAAGCGAAGTACCAACAACATAGTCAAGTTTTATGAGGTTCTTAATCGAATTTTTAAGCGATACATCCAATCCTGATTCTGTCAGACTTTCACCGATTTGTCCTTTCCCGATTTCTGAAACAAATAAAGGTTTATCGGGCCAGATTTTATGACAATGTTCCGCGACTCCTTCAGCGCCTCCGTAACTATTGAAGCAAATGATATCGCATAAATCAGCCGGATCAATGCCTTTTTCACCCGCGCCGCCAACTGTAAAACTGGCATAAGTTTTTAGCCTTGTCGAATCCAATGACTTTACATGTGCAATCATGGTTTCAACATAACTGTAAATGCGGGGGCTCATTTTAAGGCCTTCCAGTTCTCCGTCGGCTATTTCGTTTGCCACCGACCACCCAATAATACAAGGGTGATTGTAATCTCTGGTAATCATTTCAGTCAACCACTGTTTGGTTAAAGGATTATTGGGTTGTAATTGCGGATCGCCCTTGCCCCAAACCGGTATTTCCTCAATAAGCAACATGCCTACCTCATCGCAGTAATCCAGCAAATTTGTGGCTTGAGGATGATGCATTATACGGGTAAAATTACACCCCATCGCTTTCATGGCATCAATATCGAATTTAACCAAATTGTCCGGTTCTGTTTGTCCGTAAGCCCAATGGTCGGCAACCCTGTTAAACCCATTCAGTTTAATTTCTTTCCCGTTCAATAATACTTTTGTGCCCCGTGTCTCAATTTTACGTATTCCGAATCGGTTCCCGATTTTGTGTAATATTTCTCTATTAGTTGCTTCAAGATCAGTCTTTAATTGGTAAAGATTGGGATGTTCAAAATCCCACAGTTTTACTTTTTCAGGTTGAAGAATGAAGGTGATGTGTTCAATCTTTTCGCTGTTTGCGTCAACTCTTACTCTTTTTTCTGCGTTGATATTCAATGTCTTTCCTTCTGGAGAATTCTCAACAATTGATTTTAGTATTCCGGTAAATTCCTCTTCTGAATAGTTTTTTATTTTAACAGAAACAGAAACAGAAGCACTTCCATTTTCGAAATCAGGTTCGGAGGTAATTTGTTGCCAAACAATTTGCTGATGATTATTTCTTTCCAATTTGACTTCGCGGCTGATACCGCCCCAATGCCACCAGGCCCCCCGCTGGTATTCGTTATTGGCAGAAAGAGCAATCGTGTTATTCTTTCCGGGTTGAATAATTCCTGTGATATCAAATTCAAAAGGTGTATAACCACCAACATGTTTGCCCAGGTATTGTCCATTGAGCCAAACTTCGGAGGTTTGATTAACCGCACCGAAACAGAGCCTAATGATGCTGTCGTCCCAATTGGATGGAACTTTAAATTGATTGCGGTAATAGCCCGTGCCAACAAAATTGGAGTATGCATTTTCGGTATCCCAGTTCCCCGGAACCGTTAATATATCCCAATTCGTTGCCAGATATTCGGGCTGGCACCATTTCATGTTTTCTGACAATGTGGAATCAACAGAGATTAGCCATTGTCCGTTAAGCGACAACTTTTCGACACCATTTTTTTTAATTCAGATGAATTCTTTTTGCCTGATTGACTATTGGCTGCAAGACAAAAAAACAATAGTAGGATTGAACCAATTAATTTCATTGTTTATGCTGTTTTATGTTTTTTAGATAGGTAATAATAGTATTTCGATACTATTGACTTCATTTTTCTTTTTCCATTAGGGCAGCTTCAGCGGTATCTGCACATTGTACGAATGCCCCAATGTTTCGTTTACTGCGCAAAGTAAGGCAACCAATTTGCCATTTTCGAAGAACAGTTGCGGCCTTTCCAATGCTTCCAGTTTTTGGATTGAACCATCAGCCATTTTTATATTCAAATCGGAAACCAGCGAATGTTTTGCAAGTTTCCAATCCAATCCATCCAACGAATAAAAAAGCACCAAACTGCGGCCGGCATTCGTAAAAGCCCCATTCATATCCTTGACAATCGCATAGTAGCAATTGTCCTGATACCACACAAATGGATCTTCAGCAGGGAAGTCCACATCTTCAGCAGTAAAAATGGGTTTGTTTTGTTTCACAAATGGTCCCTCCGGGCGATCAGCAATGGCCGAGAGATGGACAACAGGACCACCAAAAGGCTGGGGCTTTTTGCGTGCAACTGCCTTGTAAACCATCAGAAAACGGCCATCGGGCATTTGGGTTACCGAAGGATTGGCAACCATTTGTGCATCGTGGGCGGTTGTGTCCGGAGAAATATCAATTATTGGATGATCAAGGCGTTTCCAGGGTCCGTTAGGATCATCTGCTATCGCAACCCCAATGCGCTGGTTGTTGCGGTGTGTCCAGTTGAGTTGCGGACTGGTAATTTTACCATCACCAAAATTTCCGGCATAGTAGAGGTAATATTTTCCGTTGAAGAAATGAACCGTTGGATTGTGGGTGTACATTCCATCCCAGTATTCGGGCCCGCGATGCGGTAAAACCACATCTTTAAATTGAAACGGGCCAAAAGGTGAGTCGGAAACGGCATGTGCAATCTCCGAACTGGTTACCCAGGCTGACATTCCATATTTGCGCGGCCAGCGGGAATAAAAGAGATGGTACTTCTTATCGATGTGCGACTTGACCAGCGTTCCGCACCAGATATACGACGTGTCGTTTATGAATTTTGCGGTCGCTGGAATGGGTTGAATCATGGATTGAAGATCCAACTCCCCGGGAGGATTTTGTTTCTTCAGAGTTGTACAGGAATTAATCGATAACACCAGCAAAATGATGAGGGTAAGTTGGATTTTTGGATTCATTCGAAAATATCAGTATTAATTTGTTGATTATTAAGCGTTCTCATAGCTTGTCCCGATTTATCGGGAGAACTCACACGCCAGAATGCGGTCACTTTGAAAATGAATTTTCGCTTCGCGGATTTCCACTTCGTTCCAATTCATTTTCTTTTTGTGCCGCCATCTTTTAAATTAATTCCGCGGCATGTTCGTTTCATTATGGTTGAGTTTTAGTTTCGGATTTCTATTACAATATACTTTAAAAAGACCTAAGGGGCTGATACTAAAACCAGCCCCCAGGTCACCACAAACAATTACCTAAATCTAATCGTTAATTAACCTTATCTCTACCAACCCTGGTTTTGTCCCAGGCCGGGATTCAAACTTAATTCTGTTTCAGGAATCGGCCACAAATAGTCGCGATTCTTGTTGAAGTTCGTTAATATCAACACACGATAATCAGTTGATGGGTGCGGCACATAAGATGCTACATTGTATATAGGATCACCAAATTCATCAAAGGATACAGATGGATATTTATCAAAATCGCCTAACACAGGCCTTCCCATGATTGGTCTGGTCAATACCACTTCAGCACGTTTCCAGCGAAGAAGATCCTGATAACGCAGGTTTTCGTTCCAAAGTTCCACTTTACGTTCAATTCGGACAATCCTCCTCATTTCAGCCTGACTACCAGCTGTAACTGCCGGCATGTTCACATCAGCACGACCACGAACCAAATTAATAGCACTTAAACAGTCGGCATCAATTTGATTTAACTCGATTTTTGCTTCTGCGTATGTTAGCAAAACTTCGGCATAACGACAAAGCATAAACGGATTCTCGCATTGAGTAAGTTTGGTAGCGTATTTAAAGTCGTAATATTTACGCACCAAATAACCAGTAAAAGAAGTGAATTCAGTAGTGTTATAGCTATCCAGGTTTTTTACTGAAGCTCCAGCGGCATTTAAAGTATTTGGTTTGTCTTTACGTGTATCATAAATAAACCCATTCCACAAATCACCAGGTAAGACAAATGAATATTTCATGCGGGGGTCACGCTTGTCGTAAGGTTTAGTTTTATCGTACAATGGTGACTTGCTGATGTCCAATCCATCGGTACAAAGATAGGAGTCCACCATGTTTTGAGTAGGAACAATGGTTGTGAAACCACCTGATACTGAACGTGGACTGGTATATTGTGCAAAAGCAGTGGCGTTATTTGCAGTAACCAAATGATTCATTGTGAATATTTGTTCTGTATTGGTAGCGCTGTTGAGAACTGCTTCAGTAAATAAAGTCGCGTAACTAGGCATTAAACTGTATTTCTTCGAATCGATTACTGTTTTTGCAGCAGCGGCGGCAGTCGCCCAATCGTTGTTTTGCAGTGCAGCACGCGCTTTGTATGACATTGCTGCCCCCCAGGTTACACGGCCCAAGGTTTTTACTGTCGATGCAGACAATAATTCAGCCGATTTATCAAAGTCAGCATAGATTTTTTTCAGTATTTCTGCTTTTGCAGTACGTGTAACGGCCTTTCCATCAGCAACAGAGGTAACTGGTTTATCCAGATAAACAACATCTCCGAACTGATTGATCAGTCGTAAATAATAGTATGCCCGAAGGAAGTAAACCTCGCCCTGAAACTGGGCTACTTTATTAGCTGCAATTTTATCCTTGTTTGCTTCAATTTTTTCTAGCATCAGGTTGCAACGTCCAATTCCCTGATACATTGAAAGCCACATTGATCTAAAATATCCATCTTTAAAATCCAAAGTTGACATCAGGTAATTTTGTGCGAAACCTCCACCACGGATAAAGACGACATCAGCCAATGCATCCCAGCTGTATTCAGGAACCAAATATCCATTATTACCAGCTACTACAAAAGAGTAGCAAGCGTTAACACCTCCCTGAATTTCAGTTTCGTTGGTGTAGAATGTCTCTGCTGAAGGGACATCCAACGGATAGCGTTCCAGTGCTGAGTCACAACCAGTAACCAGCAGCAACACCATCAAACCTGTATAAATTATGTTTTTCTTCATTTTGTAGTCAATTTATTTTCTGTAATAAAGTTCATTAAAATTTAACTTCCACACCAAAAGTGTAAGTTGAAATCAGTGGATAACTGTTTTGAACAGTTTCAGGCGATTCAGGATCCATACCAAGCGGCATTTTACTTGCTGTAAACAGATTCGTTCCGTTGGCATAAAAACGGACACTGGAAACTGACTTATTTTTGAACAATTGACTTGGCAAAGTATATCCGAGTTGAACATTTTTCAAACGCATGTAAGCAGCGCTGACCTGCCAGAAAGTAGATGCCTGCGTATTGTTGGAATGCTGGTTAATAGACAAACGAGGATAGGCTGCATCCGGATTTGGGTTTGCTTCGTTCCAGCGATCGAGATGTTGTGCCAGAACAGTAGATGCATTGGCAAATGGATAAGCCAGCCAGCCTGAAACATAACCATCACGTTTACCAACACCCTGTACAAACAATGCAAGGTCAAAACCTTTGTACGAACTGTAAAGATCCAAAGAATATGTATAACGTGGAATTGGATTTCCGAAAACAACGCGGTCAGTACTTGTGATTTTATTATCGCCTGCATCAAATATCCCGTCCCCGTCGGAATCAACAGTTAACTGGTCGATATAGCGAATATCACCTCCCTGCAATTTACCGAATTGAGCAACCGTTGAGGCCCGTGCCTCGGCAAATGAACTAAACAAACCACCATCCACATAGCCATATAAAGCATCAATTGGAGAACCTACCTGTTTCACATGAACTCCACTTACCTGCGGAGCCAAACCACCTAAATTCGTAATCTGGTTTTGAACATCCGATAATATACCAGTTACTTTATAATAGAAACCTCCGACAGTATTATTGTGTGAGACAGATAAATCCCATCCTTTATTTTCTACAGCACCAGCATTTTGCTTGGGTGAGTTGGCATAGCCCATCACACCGGGAATAGCAATATTCAGCAGAATATCACGGGTATCTTTCTTGTACCAGTCGAAAGTTGCATCCAGTTTTCCTTTAAAGAAAGATAAATCAATCCCAAAATCGATCATTCGGGTTGACTCCCAGGTAATATCGGTCAAAGCATAATTAACCGGGGCATAACCGGGATTAAGTACGCCACCAAAAACATTGTACTGGTTGGTTGCAACTGTCAAAGCAAAAGGATAATTGCTGCCCAAACCGGATTGATTACCCAACTCGCCCCAGGAGGCACGTAATTTACCATTGCTTAACCAGTTAAACGATTGCATGAAACTTTCAGCAGAGAAACGCCATGCTCCGGAAAAAGATGGAAAAACGCCCCATTTGTAACCGTTGGCAAAACGAGAAGAACCATCGTAACGAACATTGGCTTCCAACAGATATTTACCGTCATAGGCATAATTCAACCGGCCAAAGTAAGACATCAAAGCCCATTCGTTCGAATATCCGCTATTGGTCATTCCGGTTGGATCATACGAATTAATCTCTTCAAATTGCTGGAAATTGTTCCCTTGCCTATATGCATACAAGTTATTAAAGTTGTTGGTCAAGTATTGGAAACCACCCAAAACATCGATATCATGTTTTCCTAACGATTTATTGTAAGTGCCCAGGATGTTAATATCATCCTCCCGGTTTTTTTCTCTGGTCTCACCCATGTAAGCAAAGCTTTGATAGGCACCAACCGGCCCCAGTACTGGCAAACCTGTCTTATAATCATAGATATAAGTTGTTTTCTGAAGATCCTTATAACTTGCTGAAGAAAATTTTGGTGCATAAGAAAAGTCAATTTTCAAACCTGTAAACGGTTTGATTGTAGCACTGATTTTGGCAATTGTTTCCTGCCAGTCTTCGTATCGCATCACCAATCCGTCATAAATATATTGCATGGCATGAGGTGTACCGGCATAACTCGAACCCCAAATACCATTTGAGTAGCGAGACTGATAAATGGCTGGTTGTCTCATGAGTCCTTCAATTAAAGTACTCCCGGCTGCATCTTTTGAAAGTGTATTCCGAACAGATAAATCGAAACCAAAATCAATGTATTTGTTCATCGTATAACTGTTGTTTGAACGGATACCGTAACGTTTGTAATCAGAGTTTGGGAAATGGGAATCCTGCAAAGAATAGTTAATTGAAGTATTTGATCTTAGTTTATCGGTTCCCAATGAGAAACCCAGATAATGTTGTGTCTCCGCAGCCCTTTTCTGGTAAGCCTCTCCCATCATGTCCGAATTTGGATAGGCATCGCGATCGGTTGCTGTTTTTGATGCATTAATTTTATCGGCGCCATAAATGGTTCCCCCCGGAACGCCAAGATCATTGCGTAAGTCGTTACCGTTGGCTTCATCATACAAGGCCATATAATCCCATGCACTGGCATTTTTCGGAATTTCGAGTGGCGTGGTAAATCCCACTGACCCTTTATATGTCACACTTACTTTATCCGTTTTTCCACGTTTGGTGGTAATCAGAATGACACCGTTTGCTGCACGCGAACCGTAAATGGAAGCCGAAGCAGCGTCCTTCAGGATTGACATGCTTTCGATATCGTTCGGATCAATTGCATCAATTGAAGAAGACACTCCATCAATCAACACCAAAGGGTTATTGTCATTCAATGTGCCAATACCACGGATACGGATGGAGGTTCCTTCTTTGCCCGGCTTACCGCTATTTGATGTTACGGTTACACCTGCGGCCATACCCTGCAAAGCTTGCGAAGTCTGAATGGTATTTCTTTTTGCCAGGTCGTCACCTTTCAATGATTCAATTGAACCAGTCAGGTTCACTTTCTTCTGCGTACCATAACCTACAGCAACAACTTCATCCAAACCAATCGTCGATTGTTTCAGTTGAAGGTTCACTGTACTTGTAGTGCTCACATCTAATTCCTGACTTTCGAAACCTACAAAAGAAAATAGAAGTACAGTATTTCCAGACGGAACAGAGATTTTAAAATTTCCGTCAAAATCAGTAATAGTACCCTTGGTGGTACCTTTAACAACCACAGTCACACCTGGAATTGCCTCCGAGTTTTCATCGGTCACTTTCCCGGTAACGCTCTTTTCCTGTGCAAACAGCACCGTAAAAGAGAGCAACAAAATGAGTAGCGAAAAGACTTTTTTCATAGTTTTTAAAAATTAAATTTAGGACGATTAATCAATATAGATTTCAAATATTGCAGCAGGTACGTTCGCATTCGGATGTTCAAATTCGAACTTTAAGAGTTTGGCATTCAAGCCATTTTCAGGTACCCAGCGGTTAATGGTCTGATGGTTGTCTGATTTTTCAAAGAGCACCTGACCCGCTTCGTTTAAAATCCTGTATTTTTGAATGCAGAAAGGAATCACATCTTCAGGATGCCCCATTTGCGACGATTCCATAGGATGATCAAAATCGGTATCCAGGAATAGCGTTATCGAATTTATTTTTTTCGGCTCATCCCATTTTATCGTTAAGGAAGGATTTTGGTTTTGCCAATCGGCTGCCCAGGCATTGGTACCGAGGTATGGACGGATAAAACCGTTTGTTATATTTTCTGCAGAATAGCAAGTCAAAGCGGGCGAAATCGTCATGGCCAGATTTTGACCATTCGGGCGGCGATCTGGGCACCAGAATTCGAACGAATCGAAACCGCTATTTTCAGGAGGAGTTTGTTTGCCGAAGTTGTTTACTGCCGGATTGGTTTTATTAAAAACAGAAACAATTCCTGAAATACGTTTTTCACTGCAACGGATTTTTACATCCGGATTCTGCCTGAAAATCAAAAAAGCATACTGATCTTCTTTCAACACAGCTGTAAAAGGGATCTTTACTATTTGAACCCCCGGTACCAGTTCAATGCTCAGTTTTTCAAGCAAAACATCCGGCGTGTAATTGAATACTTTAGAACTGACCTGCAATTCGGCTTCCAGGAAAGAGGCTGAACCGGCATCAACCGAAACTTCAAAGCTGTACTGAACATACTTTTTCAGTGGCAAAAGCTGACCTGCAGCGGTTTTCAGATCAAACCATTCGCCATCGAACGGAAGTTGATCGAATATCAACTCGCTTGAAACTTCAATATTTGCGGAAGCGGCCAGATTTTTACTTTGATCAATCGGCAGTCCCGGGATACTTTGGCCTGCAACATTCAGTTTATCCTGAAGGATTTTGATTTTTTCAGGATAAACAAAGTCTGACGGATTAATTCCCATTTGAGTACACAAAGCAGCGGCCATACCAACCACCTGCCCGCCATGACCCGCAGTTGCCATCACCCTAGTCGAACCAAAAGCAACATGCGAAGCGCTGATAAGACGTCCGGCAATAAACAGGTTTTTAATGTCTTTGCTGATGAAACAACGGTATGGAATTTCGTAAATTCCTTTCGAATGATATTGATTGCAGCTTGGAAGTTCGGAGAAAACACCGTCAGCAGGATGCAGGTCGATGGCCCAACCACCAAATGAAACAGCATCGTAAAAATGTTTTTGCTCAACAATGTCCTGCTGTTTGAGCATATAAGGGCCTTCGAAACGACGGCTTTCGCGCTTGCCCGGAATTGTACCCACCCATTCGAGCGTCATATTTTCGGATTCAGGAAATTTTCCGGAGTTTTTAATGTAATCCCATACTCCGTATATCACACTCCAGAGTTCCCATTTTATCTCTTCGGTGTCGTGAATGGTATCTCCTCTTCCGCCAAACTCGAACCACCAGAAATTACAACCCATCTGGCCGGTTTTAATACTTTTGAATTTCGGTATTTTGGTAATATCCTTTAACGCATAAGAAGGCGCAACGTATTTTACCGGTTTGCCTGTATCCTTGCTGTAGAAATACATGGTGTGTCCCAAAAGTTCTCCGTATTCGGCAGTTGGAGTAAATCCTTCACCAAATTCAGATTTGATTTCAGCGCCCATCCGGAACGATGCACCGGCTTTAAATCCAACAATTCCATCTCCTGAAGCATCGCAAAATAAAGGGGCACTTAAAAGGTATTCGGTTGAATTCTGGCTGCAAAAAGCTTTAACCGATGAGATATTCACCTCATCCTTTTTCTCCAGATCAAAAACCATCGTATTGAGCAACAAGGTAATATTCGGCTCCTCTTTTACTTTTTCAAGCAAAATGGTGTCGAAAATAATAGCGTTACCCTCTTTGTTGCGGTAAAGGTTTTCGACCAGAATTTCATCGGTTACACCACCCTCGCGCGACCAGCGGTTGTTGTTGCCCAAGTGCGAAGTAGCTCCAAGTATCCAAAGGCGCACTTCGCTCGATCCGTTTCCACCAAGCACAGGCCTGTCCTGAACCAGAATTACTTTGATTCCGCTGCGCGCAGCTGTAATTGCTGCGCAGGTTCCGGCCATCCCTCCTCCAACCACAACCAGGTCGGATTGGAGCATAACTAGCGTATTTCCCCGTTTTTCAGAGGATAAAATTTCTTGTCTCATAAAGATATAAGTTATTCTATTTGAGTGTTTTGAATAATATTCTAAATCCAATCAGAAGTAAAAGAAAAGCCATTCCTAAAACATAGATTTTTCCATTGGGTGCCATCAATCCCAACACACCAATAATCAATCCGGTGGCTAAAATTCCAATGGCAATCATGCGCAAACCCTGTTTATTCCCTCCTGATGATTCTTCTGCAGAATCAGAAGCATTTTCGATGACCATCTTTTTCTCTACGGATTGCTGAAACCTGACATACTCCAATCCATCTGCTTTTGCTAATCGCAAATAGATTTCAGAAATTAAAATTAAAATTGCAGGAACAGATACTCCCAGAATCATTTCTCCCGCTCTTGACAAGCTAAAATCAATCAACGCGGGAATTAGAAATTTAAATGAAAGTGTTATCGCCAGTGAAATTAATGTTGTTGCGAGAACTGTTTTTCCGGTTTGTTTTTTCGAAAACAGCGACCAAACCAGCGGTAAATACATTGGAGCACCAGTTAATGCGGCCACGCTTAAAACCACTTCTTTGGCTCCACCCATAAATGGAACCAGCATAGCAATGCCAATGGTGATGAGGCCAAAAGCGAAAGTCGAAATTTTAGCAATTTGCATTAATCGTTTTTCTGTTGTTTGCGGGAACCGGGTTTTAAACAAGTCGTTGGTAATTACGCCAGCCGAAATATTCAGCACACCCTGAACCGAACTGTTGGTGGCAAATACCAGACTGATCAGCATTAATCCGAGCATTCCGGCAGGCAATACTTCTTTGCACATCATCAGGTAAGCGCCTTCGTCCTGTAATCCGCTTAATTCCGGATTCAATGCCCGGTAAATCATAGGTGGAAGCATCCAGATAATTGGGCTGATTATATATAAAACTCCGAAAAGCCAGCCGACTTTGCGGGCATCTTTGGGTGATGAAACTGAAGTATATCGCTGAACAAAACCCCATTGCCCGCTTAAATAAAAGAAGTTGTACAAACCAAATCCAAGTAAAAAACTCCAGGTATAGTCGTGATTGGTAAGATTAAAAAATCCTTCGGAAGGTAATGAGTTAAAGAATTGTTCGATTCCTCCGACTTTATCGAGCGACAATGGAACTACAATAATGGCAGCAGCAGTAAGTATCACAAATTGAAGAACATCTGTAACCACAACGGCCCAAAGACCTCCGAGTGTAGTGTATATGATAACAATAAAACCTAAAAGACCTATTGACAGATAAAGAGGTATTCCGGTTGAAACCTCCAAAATTCGTGAAACCGAATACAAATACACCCCGGTCATAAACACCATGATTGACAAGTAGATATAGGAATAAGACTTTTGAATATTAACGCCAAGCCGGTCGGAAATATATTCGGCAGCTGTGAGCGATTTTGTTTTGTGCCATTTGGGTGCAATGAGAAAACCGACCAAAAATCCGGCAATACTCATCGTCCATTGTATTGATATGGAAACCCATCCGGAAGAATAAGCAATCGAGCCCCACACCACAAACGTTCCGGCTGAAACGAATCCCATAAACAAAGACAAGCTATTGATCCACCATGGAACTGCTCCACCGGCAGCAAAAAAGGATTTCATATCCTTGCCCGAAGTCTTTGAAAAGGAAAGCCCAATGAATAAAATCAGGAGCGAAAAAAGTACAATTACTATATAATCAGTTATTGTCATGCGCAGTCAAGAAGTTAAGTTTAAGATTTGATGATGTAATTTTAGTGAGGAAAGTGAAAAAAATCATGTAATCTGATTAGTAATTCTCCGGAAACGTTTTCGGAAACGTTTTAAATTATCGGAAACGTTTCCGAAAACCAATTTCATTTTTTATTTTTACCGAATTGAAATTATCTGACAACCAAAATTTCTGATAATGAAACATGTTACCATAAAAGATGTGGCAAAGAAACTGAATTGTTCAGTGTCCACTATTTCAAGGGCATTCAACGATAAATATGATATCAGGAAAGAAACGCGCGACCACATTCTGTCAATTGCAAAAGAAATGGGCTACTCACCCAACCCCATGGCTAAAAGTTTGCTAAAACAGTGCTCCAACCAGATAGGCGTGGTTGTTCCAGAGTTTATAAATGCTTTCTTTCCTGAAGTGATTATTGGCATTCAGGAAGTTTTCATCAAAAAAGGATACCAGGTTCTGATCATGCAATCAAACGAATCGCACATTACAGAATTGGAGAATATAAAGACTCTGGAAAATAATATGGTTGATGGGATGATAATTTCCTTGTCGCTTGAAACAAAAAATGTAGATTACTACAAAGACTTAATTAAACAAGGCTTCCCGCTGGTATTCTTCAATAGAGTATCCAACGAACTGGAAACGTCCAAAGTTTTGTTCGATGATTACAAATGGGCATTCTTTGCGACTGAACATTTAATTTATCAAGGGTATAAAAAGATTTTTCATCTTGGAGGCCCTGCCGGATTAGTCATATCTCAAAACCGCAAAAATGGATTCATCGACGCACTCCGAAAACATAAAATTTCCTTTGACGAAAGTTCAATCATAGAAACTGGATTTATGATATCGGATGGTGAACGGGTAATGGAAAAACTGATTGTCGAAAATAATCTGCCCGAGGCTATATTTGCAGTGAATGATCCTTCTGCAATTGGAGCTATGAAGATGCTAAAAAAACATGGATACAAAATTCCGGAAGATGTTGCGCTGCTTGGTTTTACTGAATCAAAACTGGCTGAGCTAATTGATCCACCTCTAACAAGTGTTGCCCAGCCAACCAAAGAAATAGGAAGAACTGCAGCGAAGTTGCTCTTGGAACAAATTGAAACGAAAGGGATTTTTGTACCTCAAACCGTAATCCTGAACGGGCGGTTAAATGTCAGGGAATCGTCGATGAAGCTGAAATAAGTTACCTTGTCTTTTGCCCTTTATATCAATTATTTTTTCTCTCTTAATCTATTTTAATCCGATAGCTTTGTATCACCATTAGTAAATCAGCGGGTATTCATGAAGTATGAATACTTATCTCATGATTAAATAACTCGTCCACAGAATCGCAATCAATCACTTAATCCGTTTCACTTTCATCCGATCAAACCTGAGTCTTTTATGAAAGTAAGACATCCTAATAAGATGCAGAACAATGTTTAAGTTTTTATTAAGTTCAAATACCAGATTTACATTTTTAACTTGCATAATTTTAAGATGAAAAGCTTCAGCAAATAAGTCGATTGATGTGATATGTTTTTTCTTAATTCTACCTTTTTCACATACCCCTTCCTCACCATTAAATGCGCCTGCCCCGGATCATTCAGCAATCGTTCCATTTATGAATGGATAATATCCTGAACATTCTGTTTTAACTGTAGGTAATTCCTTTGCACCATCATATTGCCCAACTTGCGAATGACTTGGATATCCGTTTAACCATCCTGTTCTTTCTTAAGTGCTTCGTGATTGTTCAATATCACGCAATAGAAGCTTTTCAGGTCAATTTTAAGTCCGGATCATTAGCGACCATAACCACTCCCCGAAACTTATTCCTGAAATTTTTGATGGTAGCATGGCAGATTCCAATTGTTTGGATCGACTGATGGAAGTATTTGAAGCATGATATAAATGAAAAGACTTTCCTCGATAACTTGCTGAAAGGGAAACCGAAAATAAATTGAAAGAAAGATTTGTTAAAAATTGAATCCTGAGAGAACTCGAACCGCAAATATAGATGAATATCAATTAATTACGAAATCAACTACAAATTTTTATGTATTTATCGAACCAAAAAATCCTTCAAAATCAGAGACTTTGAAGGATTTAAATTTTTTGTGACCCCGGCAAGAGTCGAACCTGCAACCTTCTGATCCGTAGTCAGATGCTCTATCCATTAAGCTACGGGGCCATTCTAAAAGCGATGCAAAGATAATACTTATCAGAACAAAAACAACCCTCTCAAAACAGTTTTTTTATTATTTACGGTGTACAAGAAGTGGCATAAACAAAACATGCTGATTATGATGATCTTGAATCTTAATAATTAATTCTTGCGATTTATAAACTGTTTAATTTCTCTTTCGCTCATACGTTTTACGTTGGTAATAATGATATCCTGACGAATAAAATCGCCATATTGGTTACATTCATTAATTACACTGATGAATACACCCTGTATATCTGATTTTACTGGTAATAGCATTACAGCAATTGCAAGGTTTTCATTAAACGAAATTTCTTCAAGTTCGCCATCGTTCTTGGTAATAGTAAACTCAAGTTCATTCTTAATAAGTTTTTGCTGAATTGGCGAATAGGGCACATCATCTTCACGACCAATCAAAACAACAAAGTACCTTAGTTTCTGCCCCTTTCCACCTAATCCGGTTGATATATAAACCTGCTGTTCGTCCATTAGCGAACTTTGTATTACCATTCTGCTTTCCTGCAAGGCCAAAATACTCCAATCACGTAATTCGGAGTCTGGATTTTGTGCATATCTTTCGATTGTTCTGAAAGCTTCAACTTTTTCCTGCGAAGCAAGCAAAACCAATAAATTCTTCTTTTCGTCTAACGGTACATCAGGATTAAATAAATCGGCCTGGTTCTGAAGTATCATCTCTGTAGTAAACGAGGTTTTCATGTCACGCCCGTAATTAAAATATTCCATCTGAAGCTCAATATTAATCTGTTCTTCCAAAACACTAAAATTTTTGGGCAAAGATGAAATTGCTTCCTGAATTCGTCTGTAAATATTATCCTCTTCCATGTCATTGTTTTCACTTAATACAAAAGTAACTGAATCAAATTTGATTTATCAACAAAACCATTTTTTTTAAGTGTTCTGCCAAAACTTAAATATATTTGTGCCGTTATTCTTATTTAGTTTAAATTAGCTTAGCATTTGATCTGGATACCGTGAGACTTTCTGAAGTAAAAAGTAAAGAGACAGTAATAATTACCAAGGTGTTGGGCCATGGTTCTTTTCGAAAAAGAATCACGGAAATGGGGTTCGTAAAAGGTAAAGAAGTAACAGTTATAAAAAATGCCCCATTTAATGGACCAATTGAGTATAAGATACTTGACTACAACATCACACTTCGGCGTACCGAAGCAAACCTGATTGAAGTTGTAAGTCAAACGGAAGCGCTCAGCCAAATAACTCCGAATTATGAAGGTGTTATCGATTTCGAAAAGCTTAAAGTTTCAGTAAAGGAAAAAGAAAGAACCATCAATATCGCGTTGGTAGGAAATCCAAATTGTGGAAAAACAACCTTATTTAATTTTCTATCAGGTTCAAAAGAGCATGTTGGTAATTACAGCGGGGTTACAATTGATGCCAAAAAAGCTACTTTTTCGCAAAATGGATATAACTTCAATATCTATGATCTACCCGGAACCTATTCGCTGACAGCCTATTCTCCTGAAGAAATTTATGTCAGAAATTTCATAATGAATGAAACGCCTGATATTGTTATCAATGTAATCGATTCTTCCAATCTTGAAAGGAATCTTTTTCTGACAACCCAATTGATCGACATGGATATCAAAGTAATAATTGCTTTGAACATGTATGACGAATTGTTGAAAAACAAGGTGAAATTTGATTATCATAGCCTTGCAAAATTAATGGGAATACCAATCATCCCAACAATTAGCTCCAAAGGAAAAGGAATTTCTGAACTAATTGTCAAGATCATTGAGGTCTACGAAGACATGGATCCTATTGTGCGGCATATTCATATTAATTATGGACTCGAGATCGAAAAATCAATTCAGGTTCTTCGGTCAAAAATTAAACTTGAAAAGCCAATAACCGATAACATTTCGTCCAGATTTCTGGCAATCAAACTGCTCGAACGAGATAAACAAACAACGATTTCGCTCGAATTATACCCAAATTATGCTGAAATTGAAAAAACAGCCCAAAATGAAATCCGGAGAATTGAACGTTTGCACAACGAAGACATCGAGACAGTTATAACCGATGCCAAATATGGTTTTATTTCCGGAGCATTGGAAGAAACATATAAACAAAGAGAAAAGCAACTCACCAACCCTTCTGATAAGATAGATGGAATATTGACGCACAAACTTTTCGGCTTCCCGATATTTATATTTCTGATCTCTTTTGCTTTTTATTCAACATTCAAACTTGGAGCTTATCCAATGGGCTGGATCGAAAATCTGGTAGCGATGGTTAGCAATCAGGTGTCGGGTTTAATGCCGGATGGTATGCTTAAAGACCTGTTGATTAATGGCATTATTGATGGAACAGGCAGCGTGCTGGTTTTTCTTCCAAATATTTTAATTCTGTTTCTGTTTATTTCATTCATGGAAGATTCGGGCTACATGGCCAGAGCTGCTTTCATTATGGATAAAATTATGCATAGGTTTGGACTTCATGGTCGTTCCTTTATACCTATGGTGATGGGGTTTGGATGCAATGTTCCGGCAATTATGGCAACCCGTACATTAAGAAGCCCCGGAGACCGCCTGCTTACAATGCTCATTATTCCATTTATGTCGTGTAGTGCACGTTTGCCTGTGTATGTTTTATTTATTACTGCGTTTTTTCCGCAACACCCTGCCCTGGTATTGAGCAGTATTTATTTCGCCGGAATACTAATTGCATTTCTGACAGCCCAATTACTGAACCGAACAATTTTTAGAAATAAAGAAACTCCATTTGTTTTGGAACTCCCTCCATACCGGATTCCGACAATTAAAAACATTGTTATTCACATGTGGGACAAAACACAGCAATACCTGCAAAAAATTGGTGGTGTAATTCTTATAGGAGTAGTAATTATTTGGGCGCTGGGTTATTTCCCCCGTGAGCAAAAAACAATTATATCGGCTGAAATCGCGACACATCAATCTGATTCATTGAATATTAACAACAAAATAGACCAGAATCTTCGCATGCAAAATAGCTATCTCGGACAAATTGGTCATTTTATTCAGCCGGTAATGGAACCGCTTGGATTTGATTGGAAAATGAGCATCAGTTTATTGGCAGGTCTGCCGGCCAAAGAGATTATTGTAAGCACTATGGGCGTATTGTATCAGGTTGATCAAAACAATGAAGAAATCGGATTGAGCAGCAAACTTCAGCAGGAAAGATTTATTTCGGGAGATAAAAAGGGAGAATTAGTCTTTTCAATACCGGTCGCATTGTCGTTTCTTACATTTGTATTAATCTATTTCCCCTGTATTGGTGTTATAGCTACAATTAAAAACGAATCGGGGAAATTAAAATGGGCCTTATTTACAATCTTTTACACAACTGCAATTGCCTGGCTCTTATCGTTTCTTGTTTTTAACATTGCAAGCCTTTTTTTATAGAAATTATTGGAATACAAAAACACAACAACAAATCATGATTCAGGATATTATTGCATATTTAATAATTGTTGCAGCATTTGGAATTTTCATATACCGAATACTTCAGTTTTTTAACTTAACCAGGAAAAAAGCAGACAAATGTGGAGGATGCTCAACTGGTTGCTCCTTAAAAGAACTACATGTTGTAAATAATAAGGTAAAATTCGATAAAAACGAATTATACAGATTCTACCAGTAATTTTTTAAGAGCGGCTATTGTTTGAGTCGGATTTTCGGCACCAAAAACAAAACTTCCGGCAACCAAAATATCTGCTCCAGCCTCATAAAGTTTTTTACCAACCTCAAAATTAACTCCACCATCCACTTCAATCAACGCCTTTGAATTTCTTTGAATAATCAGGTCTTTTAGCTGACTTACTTTTCTATAGGTATTTTCAATGAAATTTTGACCTCCAAAGCCCGGATTTACGGACATTAAAAGTACCATATCAAGATTTTGGATAATATTCTCAAGAAAAGCAACCGGCGTGTGTGGGTTCAAACAAACACTGGCTTGTATTTTATTATCTTTTATTTGCTGAATTGTGCGATCCAAATGTGGACATGTTTCGTAATGAACTGTAATGATTGATGCCCCGGCTTTGCAGAATTCATCAATGTAACGCTCCGGATTTACAATCATCAGGTGAACATCCAAAGGTTTTCGGGCGATTTTATGAATATGCTGAACTATGGGTAATCCAAAAGAAATATTCGGGACAAAAACTCCATCCATTATATCACAATGAATAAAATCGGCTTCACTGTTATTGATCATTTCAATTTCAGCCGAGAGATGGTTAAAATCTGCAGCCAATATCGAAGGTGCGACAAGTTTCATAGTAATAATTTTAATTTCAAAAGTAAGATTTAATCCATGTAATTAGAAAAATGTCATAAAAAAAGCTGCACTTGGCAGCTTTCAGATATTACAAATATGCTTTTAGGAGTCTGTTTCTGTAATTGTTCCTCATCTTCTTGATGGTTTTCTCTTTAATTTGCCGGACCCTTTCTCTGGTCAATCCAAATTCGTCGGCAATTTCTTCAAGAGTATGCTGGCGATTTCCGCATAATCCATAGAAATATCTGATAACATCAGCTTCGCGTTCACCCAAGGTTGATAATGTCCTGTCAATTTCATTGCTCAATGAGGTTTTCATCAATCCATGGTCTGGACTGGGAGAATCTTCATTCAACATCACATCATATAAGCTATTGCCTTCTTCATCATGAATTGGTGCATCCATCGAAATCTGATGCATGGAAACTTTCATGGCATCTTCAACTACATCGCTCGAAGTTTCAAGTAATGAAGCGACTTCATCAAAGGTAGGTTCACGCTGGAATTCTTGTTCAAGCCTGGTAAAGGTTTTATTAATTCGGGTAATTGAGCCAATTTTATTTAATGGCAACCGAACGATTCGTGCCTGCTCTGCCAATGCCTGAAGGATCGCCTGGCGAATCCACCAAACTCCATAAGAAATAAATTTAAATCCACGGGTCTCATCGTAACGCTGTGCTGCTTTAATCAGTCCAAGATTTCCTTCATTTATCAGGTCAGGCAAACTAAGTCCTTGGTTTTGATATTGCTTTGCAACAGAAACAACAAATCTTAGATTTGCTTTTATCAATTTCTCCAAAGCATCTTTATCGCCTTTTTTGATTCTTTTGGCAAGATCGGCTTCTTCCTCGGCTGTAACCAAATCAACACGGCCAATCTCATGCAAATACTTATCCAGCGATAATGCTTCTCTGTTGGTGACCTGTTTGGCTATTTTTAGTTGTCTCATTTTTCATTAATTAGAAGGTTCTCTTTTAATCTCTTTAAAATTGCTTCTTTCAGTGTCGAAATTAGTTATTAATGATCACATTAAAACAAACTGTGGCATATATTGTATGAACTGTGCGATTTTACACACGAACAGTTAAAATTGCCTGTCGAATGAAACAATTTTGCGATTGATTTTAACGTTTTTTAAACCAATCTAACCCTGAAAAGTTCAATCTGACTTCCTAAAACTGAATATTTTCACTTTTATTTGCCTAATTTTAAGGATTTAGCTATACTTGCAAAAAATTTCGAACAAGTACCGATCATCCAAATTATCAAATCCACATCATTATTTTTCAATCACTTGACCTTTTGGATATTAACAAATCAATCTGAAATTATGTATGATATTATTGAATTAAACAGAAAACTACTTCCTGATTTAAAAGATATTGCAAAAGAGCTTGATATTAAAAAAGTTGAATCTTATAAAAAGCAAGATTTAATTTATAAAATTCTTGATATTCAGGCTATTTTGGCTTCAGAAAAAAAACCTGAAGAAAAAAAATTTAGATCACCCCGCGATCTAAACCCACCAAAACGTGAAGAAGGTGGCGTTCTGAATAAGCTGTTTGGGTTTAGAAAAGAAGAAAAAACGACAGAAGCGAAAGAGGATAAAAACCCAAAACAAACTGCAAAAGAAATTTTACCAGAGCCTGTTGTAACAGAACCTAAAAAAGAAGGAAAAAAAGAATATCAAATAAAGAAAAGACCCCGCACTGAACACGTAAAAGCCGGATCATCAAATCACAACCAGAACGCGGGACAAAAGCCAAACCCGAATCCGAATCAAAATCAACACCTGAAAGTCAGACAGGAAATTATACTTCCTGAAGAAATTGTTGAAATAGAACCCGAAATTGCAATTCAGGAAACGATCGAAGAACAGAGAGAAACTGATGTTCAAAAACAAGAATCCCGCATAGAATTAACGGCTTCGGAAGATTTTAAACCCGAGATTTCTGTTGAAAAAAGGAATGAGCAACAAGACAGAAAAAAGAACTTCGATAATCCGAAGTGGGAGAATCGTGAAAATCAAGGTCAGAAACCACAAAAAAACCAACAAAATCAGGAAAAACCTTATGAATTTGATGGCATAATAAGCAATACAGGTGTTTTGGAAATAATGGTTGACGGATACGGATTCTTACGCTCTTCAGATTTCAATTACCTGAACTCGCCCGATGATATTTATGTTTCTCAATCGCAAATAAAACTTTTCGGACTTAAAACCGGCGACACTGTAACAGGAACAATCCGTCCTCCAAAAGAAGGTGAAAAATATTTCCCGCTAATTAAAGTTATCGAAATCAACGGAAGAACACCTGATTATATTCGTGACCGAGTACCATTCGAACACTTGACACCACTCTTTCCAAACGAAAAATTTAATATTACCGGAAACGGACACGACAATATTTCGACGCGAATTGTTGATCTGTTTGCCCCTATTGGCAAAGGACAGCGCGGACTAATTGTTGCGCAGCCAAAAACAGGTAAAACAATGTTACTGAAGGAAATAGCCAATGCGATTGCGGCCAATCATCCTGAAGTTTACATGATGGTGTTACTGATTGATGAACGCCCTGAAGAGGTTACCGACATGGCACGCCACGTAAATGCCGAAGTTATTTCATCAACTTTTGATGAACCGGCCGAAAGACACGTTCGCGTAGCTAATATGGTTCTCGAAAAAGCAAAGCGTTTGGTTGAATGTGGCCACGATGTGGTTATTCTTCTCGATTCGATTACCCGCCTGGCACGTGCATACAATACTGTTTCGCCAGCTTCAGGTAAGGTGCTTTCGGGTGGTGTCGATGCAAATGCATTGCACAAGCCAAAACGCTTCTTTGGAGCAGCCCGTAACATCGAAGAAGGTGGTTCGCTTACAATTATTTCGACAGCTTTGACCGAAACCGGCTCAAAAATGGACGAAGTAATTTTCGAGGAATTTAAAGGTACCGGTAACATGGAGCTTCAACTCGACCGGAAATTATCGAACAAACGTATTTTCCCTGCCGTCGATATCAATGCATCGAGCACCCGCCGCGAAGATTTGCTTATGTCGAAGAGTATCCTCGATAAAATTTACATTCTTCGTAATTTCCTTGGCGACATGAACTCGAACGAAGCAATGGAATTTCTGAAAAACAGAATCATGAAGACCGATTCGATTGAAGAATTCCTGATTTCGATGAACGACGAATAAAAAGACCAAATCAGATATTTAGAAAAAGAGAGTGTAACAGCTCTCTCTTTTTTATTTTAGGCCCAACTTAAAATTAAAGCTGGTAGATGGTTGAACCGATTCTGCCTGAATAAATTTCTTTAATATTCGCTTTACCACATTGGCGGTCATTGTTTCGCCTGAATAATCGATCAAAAATCGGTTGAAGCCGGCTTTTTCCAACTGATTGCGATAATGAAACAATGCAACCGGAATAGTCGGATAAACAATTGTTATCCCATCTTTTACCGCAATCCTGAATTTTTTGTTATTCTCATCGGCAAACAATTTTGATTCATTGTGCGCCCTGACCGGCATACGTGAATAAAATAAATCGGGATAGAAATACAATGGAACAATCCCCTGCTTGTTTTTCATCGACAATAAATTCTCCAGATCATTTTCCTGCGGATAAATACAATCCGTTATTTGTTCGTCGTACAATGTTTTTACAGCCGCATCATTCAAAATATATACATTTTCATTGCAACTGAATTTTGCTCCCTTTGGAAGAAGCATTTTTTGCGACAAATGGCTGATGAAAAAATGATTAAACCCAGACGCAGCCAACCTTTCAGCCAGATTCCGGTAAAAATCAATGTTATTTTCCGAAATGAATTTGGGTAACTCTATTCGTATTTTCAGTCGGTTCTGCTGAAATAAGGCGACATTCGGGTCAAAACTTTCCCAATCCGACTTTTTATACGATAGAATTACTGCATCGTAATCTTCAAATCTTAGTTTCGCAATCCACTCCAGACTACCAATCCTTACCAAAAGCATAGGTTTTGTAGGTTTTCCGGCAAGGATTAAGCTGTTTCTAATTTCCTGTTTATTAACAAGCGGCACTTTCAATTCGGGCAACGTATTAATATTACCGAGCCTTGATGAAAAACTTTGGGTTTTCAGCCGAACCAACAAAACATCGTCACCTTTTTTAATTTTTCCGGCTAAATCAGTTGGTACCTCATATAAATTTCCATTCGACCTGAAATCTTCAATCTTCACATATAACTGATCATCATCACTTTTATTCCTGATTCTTAAGCGATAACCTTCGTCAAGTGTCACATTACTTTCAAAAGAAATGAAGCTTCGTTTCACATCAGCAATTTGTCCTATCAGTTTTCCGGTTGAAGGATCATCAGTAATTCCGTCACTTATATCACCACCCAGAAAATAGGAAGTTTTTTCGCGACCAGTATCCAATTCCAGCATTGCGGCGGCTGCTTCCATATTCCGTGGATCATCCAATGCCATTCGATAAGCCCGGCAAACCTGAAATACATAGTCTGCAGATTTCATGCGCCCTTCAATTTTCAATGAATGAATTCCCAGTTCAACCAGCTGTTGCAAGTTACTAAGCTGCTGATTGTCCTTCAGGCTAAAAAGGGCGTGCTGCTCCTCCCCTTCCTGATATAAACGCCGGCAGCTTTGCTTACACAAGCCACGATTTGCACCTTGTCCTCCAACATAGCTACTAAACAAACACATTCCGGAGAATGAATAGCACAAGGCACCGTGAACAAACATTTCCAACTCAGCTTTACTTTTTGCTGCAATTTTTTCGAGTTCGGGCATAGTTAATTCGCGAGCCAACACTGTGCGTACAATTCCCTTTGCTGCAGCAAAATTTACGCCCACCGAATTGTGATTGCCCATTTGGGTACTTGCATGGAGAACCAGTTTAGGGAAAAACCGGCGGGCAATAAAATAAACACCCCAATCCTGAACAATGATTCCATCAACCTTTAGCGAATTCAGAAACGACAAAACATCGATCAACTGATCAATTTCTCTATTTTTAATTAGCGTATTAAGAGTAATATAAACTTTTACATTTTTTTCGTGGCCCTTGCTAACTGCCAGCTGCAGCATTGGCCGGGTAAAATTACTGGCCCTTCCACGGGCATTAAACTCCTGAAGTCCCATAAATACAGCATTTGCGCCACCACTAAGTGCAGCATAAAATGACTCGGCATTTCCTACAGGAGCCAATAATTCGGGAGTTCTGTTTGTCATCTGATTTTTATTGAATCAGCAAAATTAGAAAAATATGAATTGTATAATTTCTGACCTCACTTCATTCTCCAGAGATTACAATGAATTATTATTTTTAACAATTCTAAATTACACTTTCAAACGAATTTTGACATCTCCAGATAGCAATTAGAAATTTTTAAACGCTAATTTTGGGGCATAAAGTTCAGTACATGCAAAATTTGGTCAATATTCACAATATCTTGCAGGAACAATCCCAGGTTACCATCCGAAGGGAACTTCTTGATGAAATTAACTGGGAACAACGGATTATCGGAATCAAAGGATTTCGTGGGGTTGGTAAAACAACCTTCCTGATCGATATTGTAAAAGAAAAGTTTTTGAACGACAAAACTTGCCTGTATGTAAACCTGAACAACTTTTACTTTACCAAACGAAAAATCGTTTCGTTTGCAGACGAATTCTACAAAAAAGGAGGCAAAACACTGATTCTGGATCAGATACATAAATATCCGGATTGGGCTTCTGAACTTAAAACCTGCTATGAAAATTTTCCGGAACTTCAGATAATTTTTTCGGCCTCGCCGGTTCTTAGAGTTATTGAAGGAAACAACGAATTGCAGGACATTGCTAAAATTTACCATCTCGAAGGCCTGTCTTTTCGCGAGTACCTGAATTACCAGTCGAACCTGAATTTCAAGAGATATACTTTACAGGAAATTTTAACCGATCATGTAGCTATTGCACAGGAAATAACCCATGAAATTAAGCCCCTGGCCTACTTCAACGAATACCTGAAAAATGGTTTTTATCCTTATTTCCTTGGAAATAAGGGATTTTACAGCGAAACCTTGTTGAAACACATCAATCTGGCGCTCGAAATTGATGTAACTTACCTTAATCAGATCGATTTGCAATATCTGCCAAAGCTGAGAAAACTGCTTCAAATCATTGCCAGCCAGGTACCTTTTTCGCCCAATGTAAGTAAAATAAGTTCCGATGTTCAAACATCACGGGCAACCATTATGAATTATATTCGTTACCTGAAAAATGCCCGCATAATTAACTTGTTGTTTTCGAACGGTAATGAGGATGAGATAAAAAAACCCGATCAGGTTTATTTGCACAATACTAATCTGATGTATGCGATTGACCCTTCAAATATTAGTAATCAATCGCTTAGGCAAACTTTTTTCTGTAATCAGGTTGGCTATCAGCACCAGTTAAAAACTTCGGGAAAAGCAGATTTTAAAGTGAACGAACAATTTCATTTTTCTATAGGGAACAAACACACAGTTCCGTCAGCTGACGATTCTTATGCAGCGGCTGATATGATTGAACTTGGTACGGAAAGGATCATTCCTCTCTGGTTATTCGGGTTTCTATATTAACACATTACAGCATAAAACATTACACTAGAAATTTTAAAATAATAACAGATAAACAATACAAATTAAACATTACAAAAATGGCAAAAGAAAAAAAATTCATTACATGTGACGGAAATTATGCCGCAGCGCATATCAGTTACATGTTTAGTGAGGTAGCTTGTATCTACCCTATTACGCCTTCATCGACTATGGCCGAATATGTTGACGAATGGGCCGCAAACGGAAAAACCAATTTATTTGGCCGTCCGGTGCGTTTGGCCGAAATGCAAAGCGAAGGTGGAGCTGCCGGTGCAGTTCACGGAGCTTTACAGTCGGGTGCATTAACTACAACCTATACTGCCTCACAGGGTTTGTTGCTGATGATTCCAAACATGTACAAAATTGCAGGCGAATTATTGCCTTGCGTATTCCATATCAGTGCACGTGCTTTGGCTGGTCACGCATTGTCGATTTTCGGCGACCACAGCGACGTATATTCAGCTCGCCAAACAGGTTTTGCCATGCTGGCAGCAGGTTCGGTTCAGGAAGAAATGGATTTAGCCGGTGTTGCACATCTTGCAACCTTAAAATCACGCATACCTTTCATGGCCTTCTTCGACGGATTCCGTACTTCACACGAAATTCAGAAAGTTGAGGTAATCAGCAAAGAAGATATGCTTCCGCTGGTTGATATGAACCTGATTCAGGAATTCAGGGATAAAGCAATTAACCCGGAACACCCTGTGACTCGTGGTACTGCTCAGAATCCCGATATTTTCTTCCAGGCTAAAGAAGCTGCAAACCGTTTCTACGATGCAGTTCCTGATATCGTTGAAGCTTACATGCAGGACATCAAAAAAATTACTGGCCGCGAATACCATCCATTTACTTATTATGGTGACGAAGATGCTGAAAACATCATTATCGCTATGGGTTCGGTTACCGAAACTATCCGCGAAACTGTAGATTATCTGGCTGCACAGGGCAAAAAAGTTGGTTTACTGGTGGTGCATTTGTACCGTCCGTTCTCAACAAAATATTTCATGAATGTATTGCCAAAATCGGTAAAACGTATTGCAGTACTCGACCGCAGCAAAGAGCCCGGAGCAAACGGAGAACCTTTGTATTTAGATGTTCGTGAACTTTTCTACGGAAAAGAAAATGCTCCGCTTGTTGTTGGCGGACGTTTCGGATTGGGTTCAAAAGACACTACCCCAGCACAAATTCTTTCGGTTTACGAAAATCTTGAACTGAATGAACCTAAAAATCAGTTCACTATCGGTATTGTTGATGATGTAACTTTCAAATCGTTGCCATTAAAACCTGAAGTAAACGTTGCTCCGGCCGGAACTTACGAAGCTAAATTCTACGGTTTAGGTTCTGACGGTACTGTTGGTGCCAACAAAAACTCGATCAAAATTATTGGTGAAGCTACCGACAAATATTGCCAGGCATATTTTGCTTACGATTCAAAAAAATCGGGAGGTTTTACATCTTCGCATCTTCGTTTCGGCGATGTGCCAATCCGCTCAACTTATCTGGTAAATTCGCCCGACTTTGTGGCCTGCCATGTTCCAGCCTATCTGCATCTTTACGATGTATTGAAAGGCTTGAAAAAAGGCGGATCATTCCTGTTGAACTCCATTTGGGACGAGGAAGAAACTGTTAAAAGACTTCCTGACGGCATGAAGAAATACATGGCCGAAAACGAAATTAAATTTTACATCATCAACGGAACACAACTTGGTGAAGATATTGGTTTAGGAAACCGCACCAATACCATCATGCAATCGGCTTTCTTCAAAATTACTGAAGTAATTCCATTCGAAACTGCCGTGTATGAAATGAAAAAAGCCATCGTGAAATCGTATGGTAAAATGGGT
>JAHEYU010000052.1 GCA_023251435.1 Bacteroidota bacterium | reverse complement strand
TACAATGAAGAGATACAAGGTGGTAGAATTTGTATGACCACCTATTTAAAAGGGTTGTCGCCCATTAATGTTCGATTACGCCCGATGGTGATTTGGTGGGTTTTATGCGCAACAACAACGTCTTAGTTAAAAGCCAAGAGAAATTAATAGATGAACCATCCGAATTTCCAACTGAATATTGCTTCCCTTCGTAAAGGTGAAAAAAAAGCCTACGAAGCCGTTTACAACGAATTCTTCGGTGTGCTGTACCACCTTTGCCTCCATTACCTGCACGATGAAAAAGTTTCGGAGGAAATCGTTCAGGATACATTCCTAAAACTATGGGAAATACGGGAAACGCTGAATGACCAGATCAACATTCGTAACTTTCTTTATACCATTACAAAAAACAACTGCCTGAACTACTTGCGAAACCAGAAAATATCGCTGAAACATCAGGAAAACATAAAATACCTCGAAATGCAGTTTAATTACGAAGCGCTTGAAAAACTGGGAAATTATCTTCAGTTTGAAGAGCTTCGTTCTAAAATTGAAGAGGCCATCAACAACCTTCCTCCTGAAATTGTAGAAACCTTCCGGTTGAGCCGCTTCGAGGAATTATCGTACCGCGAAATTGCCGACAGGCAAGGCATCAGCATAAAAACAGTGGAAGCACGTATTTCAAAAGCCCTGCGGATTTTGCGTGTCGAACTGAAAGATTATTTGCCGATGGTGTATCTCTTATCAAGAATAATTTCGTAAAATTTACTTTTTCGATAGGGTATCTGCAGGTTTATGTGTTTAGTCAATAAATCAAGCTTCTCATGACCGAAGATATCTTCCATAAAATACTGAACAATACAGCCAACGAGACTGAAAAAAGTGAATTCTTTGCTTCACTTGAAAACAATCCGGAAAAGCAATCCAAATATTACCACTACAAAAACCTGTATGTACTGAGCAACCTGAACCCAGAAAAATATCGTGGCCAGCAGGACAAAAGCTTTTTACACTTCTGGGAACGCATACAAACTCAAAAACCTCAACCACTCATCCATCAATGGATGCGGTATGCGGCCATCTTCATTATCGCGCTGACTTTGGGATTTATGGCCGATTTTTTATTGAACCGCGAAACTTCATCTCCCATCAGCCAGCAAATCGAATACAGTTCTGAAAAAGGCAGTGTTTCCAAAATTCACCTGGAAGGTGGGTCAACCATTTGGCTCAGTTCGGGCACAAAACTAAAGCTTGATAAAAACGAATCAGGAGAAACCACCGCCAGGCTTGACGGCGAAGCCTATTTTGACCTTGTTCCCGATCCCGAACGGAAATTTACTGTTGATCTGGGGCAATTTAAAGTCAGGGATATTGGTACCATTTTTAACATCCGCGCTTACGAATCGGAACAAACAATTTCGACCACATTGGTGGAAGGCCGCATTGACCTGATCCAAAACTCCGGAGAATCGTTCCTCACCGTAAAACCCGGAGAACTGGTCAGTTACGACAGATCGAACAAAAATATAGTTGTCAATCAACAAGACCCATCCATTGTTACAGCCTGGACAGAGGGCAAATTTGTGTTTATCGACCAACCGCTCTCCGAAATTTGCAAAGAACTGGAAAAATGGTACAACATCGAAATACACATTGATGACCAAAAGCTGGCCAATACCCGTTATACCAGTGTGGTAAAACGTAGTACCACCGTGCAAATGGTGTTAAAAATCCTGGCTATAACCGACCAGATAAAATATGAAATAACCGATAAAAAGGAGGGAAAAGACATTATTAAGATCAGTAAATAAAAAAAATGCACCCGTGGAGGGGTGCATCCGAATTTCAATAAAATGAAACTGAGTGGAGTCAGTTTCCAGTATTAACTAAATTCAAAACAAACGTATGAAAAATTGTTGTGACTTGTCGTGCATTGCGCGGCGAAGGTGGAAAAAAATTACACGCGTTATGAAACTAACACTAACACTGATTTTGTTTGCTGTTATTGCAGCAACGGCTGGCTCAGGCTACAGCCAAAATGTGAGGATCGACCTAAAAATGAAAGATGCCACGCTGGTGGATGTTTTTCGCGAAATTGAGCGTACCAGCGAATTTGGGTTTTTCTTTAAATCAGAAGAACTCAATCTCGACCAAAAGGTATCCATAGACCTTAGAAATGCTTCTATCGAAGACATTCTGAAAAAGGTCCTTGCCGAACGCTACGAATACCGGATACTCGACAAAAACATCGTAATTACCCGCGGAAAATTCAGCACCACCGAACAACAACAAGGCAAGTCCGTTTCTGGCAAAGTCACCGACTCTTCCGGAGCTTCATTGCCCGGGGTTTCGGTAGTAGTAAAAGGTACTACTAACGGCACCATTACCGATGGAAATGGAAGTTACTCTCTTCCCAATGTTCCTGAAAGTGCCACTTTGCAATTTTCGTTTGTAGGGATGAAAGGACAGGAAGTCGCAGTTGGATCCAAGACTGCAATTAATGTAATGATGGAAGAAGATGCCATTGGTATTGAAGAGGTGGTGGCTGTGGGGTATGGAACACAAAAAAAGGAAACACTTTCGGGTTCAATTGCCTCAATAAAATCGAAAGAAATTCTGACTACCCGGTCCACCAGTTTAGTCAGCAATCTTCAGGGAAAAATTCCTGGCGTACAAATCAGGCAGCGGACCGGAGAACCGGGCACATTCAACAGTCTGGTTAGTATTCGTGGTTTTGGAGCGCCCTTGGTTGTAATCGATGGAGTTGCCCGTGATGGAATGTCTGATTTCGAGCGTTTAAATCCAGAAGATATCGAGAGTATCTCGATTCTGAAAGATGCATCAGCAGCCATTTACGGTATGAATGCCGACAATGGGGTAATCATTGTCATCACAAAATCGGGAGCACAAGGGAAAACGAAATTCAGCTATTCTGCATTTACCGGTGTTAAAGAACCTACAGGAATGGAAAAAACCGTTGATGCATATACCTATCGGGTGATGAAAAACGAGATGGAAAAAAACATTGGCAATGCTCCGGCGTTTTCGGCTGATGTTCTTGATAAGTGGAAAACAGGAACTGAGCCCGGCTATCAGAATTTCGACTGGCTTGATCTGACTTTAAAGAATTATGCTACCCAGCAACAGCACAATTTTTCATTAAGTGGCGGTACTGAAAAGATCAATTTTTACTCAAGTTTCGGATACACCGAAGACAATGGATTACTGAAAAGCAATATTCAGGAATATCGTAAATACAATTTTAGAAATACAGTTACAGCACAGATAAATAAAGATCTTAAAGCTAAAATTACTGTATCCGGCAAGTATGATAATAATAAGAGTCCGCAAGGTTCCTATTTCTGGTTGTTCAAACCCATTATGACCAGCGACCGCGGATATGGACCCTTCACGGTTAATAATCCTGCACACATCACCCGCGTTCCTCCTGAAAACAACAATGCTTATGCTTTAATGACAGAGGAAATTTCAGGCTATGATAAATGGAGTAATTTCCAGTATCAAAGTACAGTCGAGTTAACGTACAATGTTCCTTTTGTAAATGGTCTTTCGCTGGGAGTTCTTGGCGCTTATGATGGAAACATCAATGATGCATCGAACCTTGCCAAAGGATATTACATGTATGATTACAATACCGATGCCGTCTTTACTCCCCGCTTAAATAACTATCAAAATTCAAATTCAATATTCAGCCGCAGAGATTTGCAATTACAGGCGACCTACAAAAATACCTTTAACAAGGTGCATAATCTTGGTGCTACTTTCGTTTATGAGATGCGCGACACCAAAAACAATTACCTTTTTGCAAAACGGCAGTATGATGATGTTTATACCCACGACATTATTGATCAGGGGAGTTTGACCAATGCATTAAATGCAGGAAACCGTTCGACTACTGCTTTCCTTTCTTATCTGGGCCGTTTTAACTACGATTACAAAAGCAAGTATTTACTTGAAGTGGCTTTTCGTTATGATGGATCGTATCGCTATGCTCCTGGAAAACGATGGGCATTCTTCCCTTCAGTTTCAGGTGGTTGGAGAATTTCGGAGGAACCATTTATTAAGGACAATTTTCCTGCTATAAGTAACCTCAAACTTAGAGGATCTTATGGAAAAATGGGATTTGACCAGGGCAACCCATTTGAATATTATTCAGGATACCGTTTTGGTGGAATTGACAGGGGTTATGTATTTAATAGTGGGGTACTAACGATGGGGATGTATCCTCCGGGAGTTATAAACGATAACCTAACCTGGGGTAACAGCACCACAGAAAATGTAGGTCTCGACATTGATGCATGGAAAGGCAAGATCGGCGCTTCATTCGATGTTTTCCAGAAAAACCGTGATGGTTTACTCGGAAATCGTGTTCAATCGGTTCCAAATACTTTTGGTGCAAGTTTTCCTCAGGAAAACATAAACAGTGACCTTGTACGCGGACTTGAATTAGTTATTTCGCACAAGAATAAAATCAATGATTTTTCGTATGGAGTAAGCGTGAATGCTACTTATTCGCGCAGATACCTTGTTCACACTGAAAGAGCTCCTTATACTTCTACCATGGAAGCATGGAAAGATCCCTGGGGATCAGAACGTTATCAGGGACGCGAGTGGGGTTACGATATTGATGGCCGCTACAGCAGCCTTCAGGAATATGAAACAGCTCCACTACTTGGTGGCGGTACCGGAAACTCAAAAATGCTACCGGGCAGTTTCAAAGTTACCGATGTAAACGGAGATGGTGTCATCAACGGAAACGACCAGCTTCCCATGTTCTGGGCCGGTCAGTACCAGGGCTATGCAGGTAATCCTCCTTTACAGTTCGGCGCCAACCTAAATGCCTCTTGGAAAAACTTCGACTTTAACATGTTGCTGCAGGGTTCTGCGTTATTTACGATCTTTACCAAAGTTGACGACATTTGGGGTTATGGCAGGTATCCGGTTTTGTTGGATAAATTCCTTGACCGGTGGCATACCGAAGATCCGACTGCAAATCCTTATGATCCTACAACTAAATGGGTTGAAGGAAGGTATCCTGCGCTACGCTCAAACTACGGAGGAACAACAGATAACCTTATAACTTCGGAATGGAGGCATGATGCCAAATATTTAAGAATAAAGAGTCTCGAAATTGGGTACACACTTCCGAAGAGTTTGACTTCACGAATTAAAACAGAATCTCTTCGTGTCTATCTGAATGGGTTTAACCTTTATACCTTCACAAGCAAAAATCTGAAAAATCTTGATCCTGAGCGCGAAGAAGGGGATTACGCCGCTGATTTGACTTATCCGCTGATGAGGTCGTTTAACCTTGGAATTAATGTTAACTTTTAATGACTTGTAATATGAAACGTAGATTATTATATATACTGATTGCATTTACTGCATTTGTAATACCCTCGTGTAATGATTTTCTTGAAGAGCAACCGCTTGACCGGGTACCCGCAGAGCAGTTGTTGAATGATCCAAATGGAATTAAAGTACTCTTGGCAAATTTGTACAACAGAATGCCTGTTGAGGACTTTAGATATAATCCGGGCCAGAGTTTTAATTACAGAAGCGACGCTGGTTCTTCTTTTGTAGCTCATGGTTGGTCGTCCAGTTTTTTCACTGATGACGCGATGATGACACACGGTTCCGGAGCCGGACCTATCTCTGATGGATACTGGGATTATTCGGGAATCCGCCAGGTAAACCAATTTATGGACAACCTAAAAATGGTAGCAATTGATGAGGCACAACGCAACAGGCTGAAAAGTGAAGCTCATTTTATTCGTGCGTACATGTATTTTGGTTTGGTAAAACGCTATGGTGGTGTTCCATTGGTAAAAGAAACCCTCGAATACCTCCCGGAATCCGATAATGCCAACCTATTTATTGCTCGCAGTACTGAAAAAGAAACATGGGACTTTATTCTTGCTGAATGTGATTTTGCCACTGCAAATCTTCCGGCAGCAGTTACTTCTGCAGAGGGAGCATATCGTGCAACCAAATGGGCTGCTTTAGCACTGAAATCGCGTGCTGCATTGCATGCTGCCTCAATTGCCAAATTCTGGGACAAAGCACCTTTAACCGGCGAAGCAGTTGATCAGAAATTGGTTGGAGGAATGACGATAGCCGATGCCAATGCCTATTACAAAATTTGTACGGATGCCTCGAAGGCCATTATTGATGGTGCAGGTAAATCACTATATAAAGCATCACCGTCAAGTAACATCGAGGCTGCCAAAAATTATCAGGAAATTTTCCAGAATCCGGCAAGTGGTGAGGTCAAAAATGAAGTCATTTTTGCAAAAAGTTACATCGACGGCACTATTACGGCTTTGCAGGGGCATTGCTACGATGTACATTTCAACCCGTCACAGACCGCTACCGGATACCTTGCTTATGGAAGGTTTAGCCCTTCTCTCAACTTGGTAGATGTTTACGAAGATTACACCGATGACGGAACAGGTAAAAGCGCAAAAATCGTGACCCGTACCGATGGCAACGAAAATTATGTGGTTGCCGACCCAACCAAAGTGGATCTTGCTGTGCCCTATAAAAAATACGACAACCTGATTGATCCTTTTATGAATAAGGATGCCCGTTTACTGGCAAGTATTATTGTTCCGGGAGCTACATGGAAAAATGTACCGATCATTATTCAGGGTGGTTTAATCAAACAAGATGGCACAAAGCTTATTTATACAGAAGCCAATGCAACTGGGTTAGACGGTAAAACTTACTATTCTTATGGAGCTTCTACTCCTTCAGCTTACTCTGGATTTAGGGGTTTGGGCAACTTTGACAATGCGAACTTCACCAGTTCTGGCTTCTCGCTTAAGAAATTCCTCACCGAAGGGAAAAATGCACAAGGTGTACGTTGGAGTTCAATAACTGATTACATCGACTTCCGCCTGCCGGAAATATACCTGAACTATGCTGAGGCTGCTATTGAAAGTGGAAGTGGTGATGCAAATCTCGCTAAAACCTTGGTGAATGATATCAGAAAACGTGCAGGCCACAAAGACCAAATCCCGGCTACTATTGAAAATATATTAAAAGAACGTCGGGTTGAATTTGCATTTGAAGGCCCTCGTTATTGGGATTTGGTTCGTCGCCGCGATTACCATACCACTTTCGCTACTGGAACACGTCGTCAGGCTTTGGTTCCCGTGTTGGATCTGCGTGAAACTACACCAAAATACATCTTTGTTCGCGCTAACAACTATTATGACGAAAAAGCAAATGGTGTTGTGTTTCAGACCATGTCGTATTACAAAGGCATTCCCGGCGTTGGCACCAATAAGCTTGTGCAAAATCCTCAATATTAATTTGATAATCCATATAAAATGAAAAAGATAGTTTATTCCATATTAACAGTTGTTTGCCTTTTTGCACTGCTCCAGTCGTGCGAAAAAGACAACTTTGAAGCACCCGGCGCATCCTTTTTTGGAGCAATAAAAGACAGTGTCGGAGGTGGTTTGGTCGAAACGGAATTGATTAATGGCTCACAAATCGAAGTCTTTGAAAAAGGTGGTTATGCTACACCGGTTTCTCAAAAATGGTTGATCAAGAACACTGGTGAATTTCGTAATAATCTGGTTTTTGCTAATACTTACGACATCAATCTTGCCAATGGTAACTTTTTCCCTTACCGAGTCAACGATGTCGAAATCAAAGCAGGTGAGAATCAACGCGATTTTCAGGTAGTTCCATATATCAGGATTAAAAATTGCAACATTACCCACGACAAAACAGGTAACAAAATAGTTGCAAGCTTTAGTTTAGAAGCAGGTAAATCAAGGGTAAAGGCCAAGGCAATCCGCCTGTATGCGTTTACTGATATTTATGTAGGTGAGAATGTGAAGTTTAATACCACCGGCACTGGTTTTACACAGTCTTTTAGTCCATCAAAAAACATTGATGCAACCACCTATACACTTTCAATTGATCTGGCAGCCAATTCCAGCCTATTAAAACCTGGAAGAAATTATTATTTCCGTGTTGGAGCATTGGCAGATGTTGCAGGTGTTGGAACCGTAAGGCATAATTTTGCATCCTACGTAAAAATTACTTTGTAATTCAATCAAATGCACTTTTTGTCCTGAATTTTGGATAAGTAAAGAATATTCAGAAATCAATATCAGAGAGATTCGGGGAGTTTTCCCCATCTCTCTGTTTTTTTAGATTGACAATTTATAACCAATTGATTAAACTAAAATGAAGCCATATTATATTTTAATTCTTGCTATTCTCTGGTCATCGCATCTGTTGGCCGAAAAAAAAGATTCGGTGAATGATCATCAAATCAGTAAAATCATCGAAAAGAACCGCCCGTTAAAAGGAGCTCTCATTCCTGCCGACATCAAACACCGCCTTGGAGCCACGCATGTGGCAGGAAAATACTATTTCACCAATGAACCGTATGTAATTGAAGGTTGCCGCAAACTAAATGAAATGGGCTACGGAATTGCAAAACTGTGGTTCAGGAAAAATCCGAGCGGTTATCCGTACAATTCGGAATGGAATGTTACGAAAGATATTACCCTGAAGGAACTTGCCCAACATCCGTATTATGCCGCCTGTTTCGATATGCCATTTTCAACCATAGCACTAAGCGTTGATGGCGCGGGCGTTAAAACCACCTATGAAACAGCAGCAAAAGAAGAACAGGAAATTTATGATCTGACTAAATACCTGCTCGAAAAATACAAAGACAGGAAGCTCACTTTCATTTTGCACAACTGGGAAGGCGATTGGATGATGCGAGGTGGAACAGGCGATTATGCCCGTTGGTCGCGCAAACCCGGGCAACTATTTAAAGCTGTTGACGGTGATCGTTATACGGTTGTGGTTCCAGCTGATTCTACTGAACGCATTAATGCAATGGCTAAATGGTTTACTGCCCGCCAGCAGGGAGTAAACCGTGCCCGTGCTGAGGTAAAAAACTCCAAATGCAAAGTTTACCATGCAATTGAAGCCAACAAGGTATTGGATAGCATGGACGGTATTCCCGGGATTGTTAACAGCGTTATTCCAAAGGTTGAGACTGACATGGTTTCATGGTCGTGTTACGATGGAATGGATCATGCGGGACTTAATCTTTACAAAGGGATCGACTACATCAGGAAGAATATGAATCCAACGGCCTATATGAAAGGAAAACGAGTGGTGTTCCTTGGTGAAATTGGTATTCCGGAGCAACGATATGAAGGATTGATGGAAAGAGCGCCCGTAATTGATCGCTGGGATATATTTATGGGAGTTTGTCTGGCACAGAACATTCCATATCTCATTCAATGGGAATTGTATTGCAATGAGCCCAAAAATGAAGAACTCCGAAAATTGAATGATGTTCGGAAAACCGACGAAATGCGCGGCTTCTGGCTAATCCGGCCTGACGGAACAAAAAGTTGGGCTGCTGAATATTTTGACCTGCTTCTGAAAAATGCAGGTAAAAAGCTAACGCTGTAAATCGCAAATATGAGAATTATTCGTAACAGCTTATTGTTTGTTTTTCTTGCCATCTTCGCACTGATCAGTTGCAGTTCGGGCGAAAATGAGTTGCCTTTGTCCAAGGGCCCGATTGTAAGTTCCTTTTCGCCATCTTCAGGTACAGAAAGCACCTCTGTCACAATTTCAGGAAGCAATTTTAGTATCGATCCAAAATTAAACACCATAACCATCGGTGGAGTAACCATCGTGCCAGTTTCGGCTTCGACGACTCAGTTAGTTATTGTTCTGCCTTCAGGAATAACACCCGGAGATTATCGGATTAGTGTCAAAGTTGGTAATCAGTCATCTGCCTCAACCCAATTATTTACGGTGAAATCCAAAACCGAAATCACTGATCCTGAAGTGTTGAATTACAATTATGCAATTGGAACACAAACCATCGGGCCTTCGTATGGACATACCAGTGAAGACCGGCTGGTTGAATCATCGAAAGCGATTTTAACAATGGGAAGCAATATCCTGAAAATTACTCTTTCAACAGGCAGCTACAACATTTCAGGACGTCCGGCTTATAATAGCCTGACTGCTTTGGTACGCGATGATCCTTCGTTTAAACAGGTAATCGACATGCCATTTTCATACTATTTCTTTTGGGCACGGTCGCATTCTAATTGGGCTGACGGTTATTCCAGTGCTGAAAGACTGGAAGATTCAATTCAAATTGCTGATCTGACCATTTATTTATTGACCAAATTCAACAATACCGGCAAACAATTTTTCCTTGGTCATTGGGAAGGTGACTGGTATCTGCTCCCGAATTACGATGCCAATTATGTGCCGTCCGATGTTCGGTTAAATGGAATGATACAATGGTATAGAACCCGGCAAAATGCAGTTGATCAGGCGTTGAAAATCACGTCGCATAACAACGTTGAGGTTTTTACCTATGCAGAAGTGAACCGTGTGGTTGATGCCATCAACGGAAAAATAAGGGTGGTCAATAAAGTGCTACCGTTCACAAATGTCGATTACGTTTCCTACTCATCGTACGATGCCCAAAGCCTTAGCCAATCGGAATACAACAATGTAATGAATTACATTGAAGGGAATTTGCCTGCACGTCCGAATATCAAAGGGAAACGGGTGTTTATAGGCGAAATGGGGCGTTCAGCCATGGATTTCAGTTTTTCAAAAAGCCAGCACGAATCGGTTAACCGCGAAAATATACGGAAGGCGCTGGTTTGGGGCGCACCGTTTGTATTGTATTGGGAAATGTACAACAACGAAATCAAAGATGGCGTTCAGCGCGGTTTCTGGCTGATTGACGATAAAAATGAAAAGTGGCCGCTTTATAATACATACAGCAGTTTTTATGTGAAAGCAAAAACCTGGGTAGCCGGCCAAAAGCAAACTTTAAAACGCTTGCCAACCCGCGAGGAATATTTAAGTTGGGCGGCCGGTACACTTTCAAATCCATAAATCGAAGTATTTTAAATTAATAACCAGACATGAACCGACTTCTTATTCTGATATTGATTTTATTTCTTGTCGTGGAAGTAGTTGCTCAGGACTGGCAGAATCCGGTTTATTGGAACGAAAAGACACAGCTTATTCCATGGCGTTTACCTTTTGTTACTGATTCAAAAAACATCGAATATGTCGATCTGGATAACGATGGAGATCCTGATGTATTGAGAACAACCATTTTAGGTGGAGTCCCCATAATGTGGATCGACGACGATGACGACATGAAACGGGGTGATCTGGAATGCGATCAGGACAATGATTGCTTGTGCGTGGATATCAATAAGGATGGAATTTTTGGGGGACCGGAAGATCTTTGCATCGATTGGACTGATACTGACAACGACGGGGTTGCTGAAGTACAGCTGGTAGTTATAAACGGGGGATTGAAAAATCGTTACTATTTCGACTGGGGAGCCGATTACATGTACATCATCGATTGGGGCGAAAAGGATGGAATTAAAAATTTCATCAATTGGAACGAATTGGTATTGCGCGCCTGGGTACACAACGGACATGCCAATTTCTTTACTGATTATCATGGAAATACATTGTTCCTGAAAATGCACGGGTCAACATTCCGCATCGGCGATTTGCGTTACAATTGGGAGAATCCATTTATTTTTTACGATTACGATAAAGATAATTTGTCTGAAATGGCTATCCGGTTGGTCGACACACCACATTTCAGACCAAAGCCCGGTGATAAGTCCGGAAGTAAATTTGATACACCTGATCCAGAAATTGATATTCAGTTTACAAAAAGTATTGATTACGTGGCTATAACTTGGGATTTAGATAACGACAACAGACAAGGCAACGAGTTCGACTTCGACATGTCGCTGAAATTCTCCGGAAAAGGTTTTGAGTATTCCGATCAGGTGCATAAATTCAAAAATATGCGTGGATTGGCTGAATCCGATAAATTGTTTTACGATGCCCGTTGGCGACAAAATGATGAATTGATTTATCCGGATCAAAATGTTGCCTACAATAAAATATTCGAAGAAGGAAAATGGGATTACTGCTGGTTTGTGTTCGATGAAGATGATGATTGTAACCGCTGGGAACGCGTTGAATTTTACGAACCAAAAGACCTCTGGAAAATTGGTGGTGAAAAAGGCGGCCTCGACAACAACAAACAGGCAGATGCAGCGGGTGACAGAGGCGAATTCGATTTGGACAATTCAGGAAAAGGAAATCTTTATATTGCACCTTTCGATGGTCGTTTACATTTGTACGGCGCAGAATGGGGCGCATGGCGGATTGATATGAATGCTGCAAGTTATCAGGGTTATGGCGGATTGTATCCTCCGGCAAAATCGCATGTCCGCGACCAGATTGAACCCGAAAAATGGACAACAGTCCGGTATAGTGATACCGATAAAAATGAATTTTTCGATTGTATTGAATACGATTTGAATGGCGATACAGTTTTCGAAGAAAAAGTCTTCTTATCAGAGTTAGGCATTGATGATAGAGCTTCCATAATTTATACCGGGGAAACGGATTACAAATCATTTAATAAAATATTTAAAAAGCTGACCAATCAAATTTGGAGTCGCTCACTGGAAGTACTAGCTATTGCTAAAAAACAAGGAATCAGCAGCAGTTGGTATTCCTTCTGGCAACAACCACGTACCTTGAACGAAAAATATCAATACGGCTACTGGCTTACATTTTACTTATACAAAGATATGTGCCATGCAGCTTTGCTGAAAGGTGACACTGAATTGAAAAAGAAGTTGGATAAAGCCTATTATTCAGGTAACTGGGAAAAGTTGTAAGTTTAATTAATTTAAAATAAAATTGACATGCGAAAAACAAACATCCGGGCAATAAGGCTCATCACATTCCTTACGGTTATCGTTCTGTATCAATCAGGTTTTTCACAGAACTACAAGCTCAACTTTGGGCTGCAGCAGCCTCAGGACCCATCCACGCTGCCAGTTTCCAAAGCCAAAGCACAAATGTCGGTTCGCAAAGCAAAAACCTCAGTTCAACCTGCATTGCAACAGGTTGGTGACAACGAATTTATCCTGGCTTCGGGTTGGGAAATGGCTGAAGCCGATCTGGTTACAACTTCAGAAAAGTCTCTTTTTAGTCCTGATTTCAATACTTCGGAGTGGTTCAATGCCACTGTTCCGGGAACCGTGCTTACTACTTTGGTTGATCAGGGTGTTTATCCCGATCCCTATTTTGGTTTGAATAACCTTTCTATTCCTGATTCACTTTGCAGGAAAGACTGGTGGTACCGGTTACCTGTAAAACTTCCCGAAAACTGTTCCGGAAAAACCATCTGGCTGCTGTTCAACGGAATCAATTACAAAGCCGATATCTGGCTGAACGGCAAACTACTCGGACGGATCGCCGGTGCATTTCAACGCGGGGAGTTCGATGCCACACAACTTATGAATCTTCAGGGGAAAAACATTTTGGCTGTTCATATTTATCCACCTCATAATCCCGGTATTCCGCAGGAGGAATCTCCCAGCGCAGGACAAGGCCCAAATGGCGGTCAGTTATGTCTCGACGGCCCCACATTTATCTCCTCCGAAGGTTGGGATTGGGTTCCGGGTATCCGCGACCGGAACATTGGTATATGGCAGGATGTTCGCATACGTTTGACCGATGCTGTAACAATTGTTGATCCGCAGGTAATTACCGATTTGTCATTGCCCGATACAACGAACGTGGCCATAACCGTAAAATCTGTCCTGAAAAACCATTCCAATAAATTACAAACAGTTACTCTGGAAGGACAAATCGAATCGGTCAGTTTCAGAAAAACAATTGAATTAAACCCGGGCGAATCGCGCCAGTTAATTTTTTCTCCAACTGAATTTAGTCAACTGAATTTAAATAATCCCCGATTATGGTGGCCCAATGGATACGGGCGTCCGGAGTTGTATTCGCTGCAGCTTCAGGCTAAAATTGGAAATTCCGTTTCTGATCAGGCTGAAACCCGTTTTGGGGTGCGCGAATTCTCTTACGAGCTGGCTGTTTCAAAAGAAGAAAACAAAATGTGGCGTGTTGAATTTAATCCTACCAAATCGGCCGGCCAGGTTTTATTCAATAACATCGATCGTGTTGATGTGGGTAAAGGCACTTTTCTTCCGAAGATGGCTGCCAATGCTGATCCCTTGCAGTTAACTTCACTGGAACAGGACAGCAAAAATCCATTCCTGACCATCAAGGTAAACGGAGTTTCAATATTCTGCAAGGGTGGAAACTGGGGAATGGACGACGGAATGAAACGCGTTTCCCGCGAACGGCTTGAACCCTATTTCCGCTTGCACCGCGATGCCCATTTTACCATGATTCGAAACTGGACAGGAGAAAGTACCGAAGAGGTTTTTTACGAATTGTGTGACGAATACGGGATGCTGGTCTGGAACGATTTCTGGCTATCGACCGAAGGCTATAACCTGAATGTGAACGACAACGACCTCTTTATGGCCAATGCTACGGATGTGGTCAAACGGTTTCGTAACCATCCTTCCATTGCAATTTGGTGCCCCCGCAACGAAGGATATGCTCCCGAACAACTTGAACCACGACTTCAAAAACTGATAGCCAGTGAAGACGGAACGCGATATTATGCTCCCAACTCGCGTAACCTGAATCTGCGTCCCAGTGGTCCGTGGCACTATATGAAAGATGCCGCCGATTATTACCGGAGCAATGCCGAAGGTTTTTCAACCGAACTGGGAACTCCTTCCATCCCAACTGCTGCAACCATCCGGTCGTTTATGCCAGAAGAAGATCAGTGGCCAATAAGCGACACCTGGTTTTACCATGATTTGCACGACGGACAAAAAGACTACATTCATGCAATGGAGACAAAATATGGGAAAAGCGACAATCTGGATGACTTTTGCCGCAAGGCCCAACTGGTCAATTACGATAGTCACCGGGCTATGTTCGAAAGCTGGAACAGTAAAATGTGGAACAATGCCAGTGGACTTTTACTTTGGATGACCCATCCGGCCTGGCCAAGCACCGTTTGGCAAACATACTCGTGGGATTACGAAACATTCGGCTCGTTTTATGGTTCCCAAAAAGCCTGTGAACCCATTCATATTCAAATGAACCTGCACGATAACAAAGTGGTGGTATTGAATACAACACTAAAAAGTTACGCAAAACTTCAGGCTAAACTGGAAATTTTTGATTTGAATGGGAAGAAATTAGCAGTCATGCAGAACGATGTCGATGCTCAATCGAATCGGCTGACCGAATGTTTCACTGCTCAGTTTCAAATGCAATTACCTGATATTTATCTCATTCGTTTAACCTTGTCAGACAAGAATCGTGTTTACTCTCAAAACGAGTATTGGAAAAGTAGTCAGTCTAGCGGTTCTTTTGCAGGATTCAATAAACTGGCCAATCCCAATTTAACTGCCAAAGTATTAAAATATGAAGGAAATAAAGTGACTTTTGTTGTTTCAAACGCATCAAAAGTGCCGGCAATCGGCTTGAAATTCAACCTTCGCGATCAGATTAGTGGCAAGCTTATACTTCCGGCCTATTTCTCCGATGGATATTTTACACTATTGCCGGGAGAGAAAAAACAGATGGTTGTTGAATACGATCATGTGAAATTTATAAATCCGGAAATCTTTACGGAAGGTTATAATCAAAAATTAAAAACGCTGATTCCAATTAGATCAAAATAGATAGTTGGATGTATTCCATAATATTAAGAATAGCCGATCGGAAATTTCGTTTGCCCCTTTGCCCGTAATAGCAAAGGGGTTTTATTCATTAAGAGGTGCGACGTTTGAAATATATACATCGGATAAATTGAAAATGCTTTCATCATTCCTTCAAGAAAAGGGCAGCTCCTAACTACACAACCATTTCCACGCCGGAATCACTTCAATTTGGATTTCCTGTTCCAAAATAGTCTCTTCATCATCTTTGGTGATAACTATCATTTTACAAACATCGATTCGTTTGGACATTTTTAAAAGGGCATTTATCTCGCGTTTACGGGTCTCTATATCCAGTAAACTATAACATACCTGCACTGCTAATTGTACATCGGGAATGTAGAAATCTACCTCAATGCCATGCTGATAGAAATAAACTTCGTCGCCATACAAACGACGCAGTTGGATAGCCACCTGATTTTCCAATAATGAAGTTAAAGGATCGACCAGAAAAAGATTAAGAATGCCGTTGTCGATAAAATAGTATTTTTTGTTTGCCTCCTTTTCGGCCAGTTTTGCACAAATATTTTCTACATGGAATATCAACCACGACTCTTTTAAATAGCCCAAATAATCAATTACCGTGTCAGTACTGACTTTTTTCCCTGAAGAGGTTACAACATTGGCCAATCGGTTAAATGACGTAGGTTGTTTTACGCTTTCGGCTAATTTCCGGATGAGTACACGGAGAGCAAAATCGTTGCGTACCTGGTATCGGGTAATCAAATCACCAAAAAATATTCTTTGATAAAGACTGCTAAGCCATGCGCGTTTGTCAATAATTTCAGTCACTTCCGGCAAGCCACCATAACGGAAATAGTTTTCAAAAGCTTTTATTATTTCACTACGATAGCGATAAGCAAAATTTTTGTCAGCCAGATCAATACCCAACGAAGTCAGATATTCTGGTAATGAATATGGATAAACATTTTGAATGATGTATCTTCCACCCAAAGTAGTAGCGATATCACTGCTAAGCATTTTTGCATTGCTTCCGGTTATATAGACCCGATAACCCTGGTCGGCAAGCCGGCGTGCAAATTTTTCCCAACGATCAACAATTTGTACTTCATCGAGAAAAAATATCGGTTTACAGTCGAACATCTCTTCGTAGCAAATTTTTATCCGGTCTAAATCGTCGGTATCCAGCGAAGCAATACGGTCATCTTCAAAGTTAAAATAGAGAATCTCCTCTTTCGAATGCCCTGCATCCAAAAGATGACGTATTTGCCGGAACATCAGGTATGATTTGCCAACACGCCGCAAACCAACAAACACATAATTAAGATTGTTTTCAATTTTACAGGAACGTTCCTGAAATGAAACCTCAACTGCTTTCTGTTGATATTCAGTGATTAAAAGTTTTGCAGTTTCCTTATCCATCCATTCTATCGTTTATATTCGACAAATATACATGTATTTTATCGAATATGAAAGATAAAAATACTCCCGAGAGCTCTTTCTTTGAGTGAAACGGAAACGAGGAGTTAATGGTTTTGAGTTTATACCGATTGCACAGTCATAATAGTCCAATTGCGACTTCGTCTTATTGTACTATATCATGTAGCATCGGCATTAATCCCGATTAATCGGGATAATTTATATTTTGTCTTTGGACTAAAACATAAATACAATTGGTATTACAATTCTATTTATTGTTGAGCCTGTATTGGAAATTCTGAAACTCTCCCCAAACGCGGGTTCTTCAGCCATCTGGCAGATGTCACACAGCTCCTTCGGATATGCTTTAAAGTTTACAGTGTATGATAGCAATTTGTAATCGTCACCTTTTAGCCCAGGATTTTTAATCCCAAAAAACAATAGTTGATCGGAAATTTAGTTTGCCCCTATTTTTTCAATCTATATTACTTCATACAGAAAACTTCCCATTTTGTTCGTAACAGAAGATAAAACTGCTTCCAGCAAATATTTAAGAAATATCGCTTATTTTGCGACAAAATATTTCGAATTGACCAGAAAACAGAAACAACTGGGAATAAGAATTTTATAAAAAATTATGAGCATAACATCTCGTCGATTCCCTGCTGAATGGGAAAAACATCAGGTTACATTATTATCATTTCCTGCTGAAGGCCGCGACTGGCCGGGAAAATACCATGCAATTAAATGGGCTTTCGTTGAGATGATTAAAAAAATAACCATTTACGAACCTGTAATTCTGGTGGTAAAGTCTGATGAATTGCGCGAAAAAGTGGCCATCATGCTCGAACAGGCGCATGTCGATCAAAATCAGGTAAGTTACATTTTAAAAGATACCAACCGCAACTGGATGCGCGATTCTGGCCCCGCCATTGTTGAAACTGCGAACGGTGGGCGCGAAGCCATTCAATTCGGATTTACCGGATGGGCAAAATACAAAAACCACCGCAAAGATCACGGAATTCCTGCCGCAGTAGCCAATCATTTGGGACTTCCCGTTATTCAGGCGATGTACAATAATAAACTGGTGGTGCTCGAAGGTGGTTCAATTGATGTGAACGGATGCGGAACCCTTATCACTACCGAAGAATGTTTGATGGATCCGGTTCAGCAAATTCGAAACAAGGGATTCGAAAAGAAAGACTACGAAAATGTTTTCCGCGAATATCTGGGCGTTACAAATACAATCTGGCTGGGCGAAGGAATCGAAGGTGACGATACGCACGGGCATGTTGACGATATTTGTCGCTTCGTTAACCGCAATACCGTTGTTGCCGTTCAGGAGCACGACACAAACGACCCCAATCACCACAAACTGGAAGCAAACCTCCAAATTCTGCACAATTCCCGACTCGAAAACGGAGAGAAACTAAATGTGGTAACCATGCCTATGCCCGGCAGACTCGACTTTGAAGACCTTCGCCTTCCGGCCAGCTATGTAAATTTTCTGGTAACAAACGGATGTGTGCTGATGCCAACCTTCAACGACAAAAACGATTACAAGGCTTTGGGAATCTTAACCGATTTATTTCATGAACGTGATGTAATCGGCATCAATGCAGTCGATTTGGTTTGGGGATTGGGAACTTTGCATTGCTTAAGCCACGAAATAATGGGCTAACAAAGATACTGATGCACAGCAACCTGCGGAAATTCTATAAATGATTTTAACTGCGGAGGGTTACCTTTTCAGCATTTTCAGAATTAACAACTGTATGCAGAAAATAAACTGCCACAATGTTTAACTATTTTTAAATATCACATGAAAAACAAAGGACTAAGACATATTCAAATACTCATTATTATCCTTGCAGTCTCAGTTCTTTCTTTTTCTGGTCTGGCTCAAACACAAAAATATTTTATCATTACCGGAAAAATACTTTCAGGCATCGATTTTTTACAAAACTCTTCAGTTCAGATTATAAAAAACAATAAGCCAGCCATTGTTTCTAAAATTTCGACAAATGGAAGATTTAGACTGGAACTCGATTATAATGCTGAATATCAATTGACTTTCATGCAAAGCGGCCATTCCGAAAAAACAATAGTGGTTAACACTGAAATTCCTTCTGAAATATCTCTTAGAGAGAATAACTTTCCACATTTTTTAATGGCTGTGATGCTCGACAAAACCTGCTACGAAACCGATCAAATGAATGCAGAAACCCCAACTCTGCAAATTAATTACTCATCCAAATCCGACAATTTCGAAAGAGTATCAAACATTTATGATGTTGAATATGCCCAGGGAAGTCAATCAATCAACAAAAAATCAGGTAGCTCGTCCGACAACAAAACAAGACATCAGAACTACCAGATTTTTTAATCCTGCCCTGTCTCCTATTTTTTCAGAAATCATTATTTCCGGCTTCAATCTGCAATTTCAATCGATTTTTATTTCAATTTAACCGTACATTTTTCACAAAAAAAATGTTTCTGCCATTTTCATTTCCAACATTCATTGTTTTGGTTATTTTTACAGGGAATAGAGCTTATTTTTATTCATAATATTTCTATAAAGAAACTAAACACGCATGCATAAGATTGTTCGGATAGAAGTGTTGTTTATTCTGGTTTTCATGCTTTTGCTTCAGCTGTCATCTGTTGGGCAAAACAAGAAATTCTTTATTATCACCGGTAAGATTGTTCCTGAAGTCGAATCATTAGAAAAGGGAATCATCGAAATATCAAAAAGCAGCTCACCAGCCGATAAAATCGAAATACCGAAAAATAATCGGTTCAGATTGGAACTCGAATATTTTAAAGAATATACCCTGACCTTTACGCTTCCCGGCCATTTTAATAAAATAATTATTGTTTCCACCGAAATCCCGCAGGAAGTTTGGCAGCGCGACAACGACTTTCCCCCTTTCCCAATGGTTGTTCAGCTTTTCAAAGAAATTGAAGGAATCGATAAAAGTTTTACCCTAAAACCAGCAGGAAAAATATTCTACGGAAAACAGACCGACAATTTCGAAAAAGACAGCTATTTCTCTGATGTTCAGATTGCAGAACAAATTGAAACAGCAAAAACACAGTCAGGACAAGTTGTTAAAGAGACTCAGACCATTACAAAACAGGAAGCCCAGGAATTGGCTGCCAAGCAGAAAAATTTTGACCAACTGGTAAAAGAAGCCGATGTACTTTATCAGCGTGGCGAATACCAGATAGCGCTCTTAAAATATCTGGAAGCCAAAAAGTTATTTCCTGAAAAAGCTTATGCCAATGATCGGATTGCCGAACTTCAGGATTTGGTAAAAGCCCTCGAAATTACTGAAAGACAGAGAGCTGAACTGGAACAGAAATACAAGGATGCCATTGCCCGCGCCAATGGTTTTTTCGACAGTAAAACATACCTTCAGGCGCGCCCAGCTTACGAAGAAGCGCTTCAATACAAACCCGGTGATGTTTTTTCGAACGGACGTATCAGGGAAATAGACCAATTGCTGGCGCTGCTCGAAAAACAAAAACAGTACGATGACCTGATTGCACAGGCCGACAATAACTATAAATCCAAAAATTACGATCAGGCTGTTTCTATGTATAATCAGGCCAAATTGTTAGTACCCGAAAATGGGTATCCTGAAAAACAGCTCAACCTCATCAATCAGGAAAAACAAGAGCTGGCAAAAATCGAACTTCAGGAAAAAGAATTTAACCTGAACATACAAAACGGCGACAAGCTGACACGGCAAAAAGATTTTCTTCAGGCTCTAAGCATGTACCGAAAAGCTCTTGAATTAAAGCCCGGCAACAAACTGGCCGGCGATAAAATTACCGAAACCGAGCAGGCAATTGCCATCATCGAAAATGATAAAAAATACCAGGGGATCATTCAGGTAGCCGATCAGGCAATGGCTTCTGAAGATCTGCAACGGGCAAAAATGCAATATCAGGAAGCATTGAAAATCAAGCCGAGCGAATCGTATCCAGGCGGACAAATCAGCAAAATAGACCAATTGCTGGCCGAAAAAGACAAACTTCAGCAAATAGAAACCGAATTTCAGGCTTTGGTTGGGAAAGGTGATATTGCTTTCGGCCAGAACGCATACGAAGTTGCCAAAACTAACTATTCGGAAGCTTTGACTCTGAAACCAAAGTCGGATGAGGTGAAGAATAAAATTAAAAACATCGATAACATTCTTCAGAAGTTAGCCGCCGATAAGAAAAAAGAAGACGAACGACTTCAGGCACTGGCTGCTGCCAACCAAAAAGCGTACGATTCGGCCATCGAAAAAGGGAATAAACAAATAACACAAAAAACATACGCCGAAGCCAGAATTACATTTCAGGAAGCTAAAAGTCTGAAACCTGAAGAGCAACTACCCGATGAAATGATTGCCAGGATTGATTCACTGGTTGCTGCCAATGAACGCGAACTGGCCGCTGCCCGCCTGAAAGCAGAAGAAACCCGTAAAGCGCAGGAAGAAGCCATTGAACGTTCGTACAACGAAGCCATGGCTACCGCAGATAAGGCATTTAACGAAAATGATTTAAACACGGCGAAATCGGGTTACGAAACAGCGCTCAAAATAAAGGTTGCTGATCCGGCAGCAAAGCAAAAGCTGGGAGAAACCGAAGCGAAACTCGCACAGGTCGCAAAACTGACTTTGGCCTACAACAAAGCAATAAACGAGGCAAACAAGTTAGTAAGTGACAAGCGTTTCCAAAACGCGAAGGAAAAATATCAGGAAGCCCTGCAATATTTACCCGATCAGGATTACCCCAAGCAACAAATTGTGAAACTGGACGAACTGCTCGCACAGGCCGAAACAGAGCGCCAGAAAGAAGAATCTTACGCAACGGCCATCAGGGAAGGCGAAAACCTTTTCAAGACAAAGGAATATCAGAATGCGCGTACTTTATTCGTAAAAGCTTCGGAACTGAAACCGGCCGAATCTGTTCCAACTAAGCGAATTCAGGAAATTGACCAGGCGCTGGCCAATCTGGCGCAGGCTGAAGCTATAAACAGAGCAATTCAGGAGGGCTACGAGGAAACAATAAAACGTGCGGATAATGCTTTAAATAACAAAGAATATTCGTCGGCAAGGTTGATTTACAGCGAGGCGCTTTCGATTAAACCAACCGAACAATACCCCAAAACGAAGATTGCAGAAATCGATCAGATAATGGCCGATCTTAAAATTCAGCAATACAATCAGGCAATTGCCGAGGGCGACCGTGCTTTTAAAGCTGACCAGCTTGACGAGGCTTCCAAACAATATGAACTTGCATTGACCAACAAGGCAAACGATCAGTATGCAAAAAACCAACTGGTCGAAATCTCGAAAAGAAGAGCTGCAATTCTGGCTGAAAAAGCCGGACAGAAAAAGCTGGAAGAGCAATACCAAACTTTTATGGCCGATGCAAACAATTTCTTCAGAAACAAGGAATACCAAAAATCGAAAGTAAAGTATGAGAATGCGTTATTGCTGAAACCGGCGGAAACATTGCCAAAAGAACAAATTGCAAAAATTGACGGGTTGCTGAATGATTTAAAAAATGCTGAAGAAACCGACCGTTTGTATGCCGAAAGTGTGAAGGTTGCACAAGAGGCTTTCCGCCAGAACAAGCTGAAAGAAGCCCGCGATGCGTATATGTTAGCCAACAATTATAAACCATCGGAACCTATGCCTCCGATGCGTATTGCCCAAATCAATGCAATGATCGCTCAGTTGGAAGAAACCGCCAAGCTGACTGCCCTTGAAGAGGAACAGCGTATTGCCAAAGAGAAAGCAGAAAGAGCACAATATGATAAAATTATTGCCGAGGCAGATAAGTCGTATTCGGATAAACAATACAAAGTAGCCCGTAACCAATATACCAATTCGCTAAGCATTTTACCGAACGAGAAATATCCAAAATCGCAGATCATCTTAATCGATGAACTGATCTCAAGACAAGAAGAAATGCAGATGCTGGCGCAGCAGCAAGCCATGAAAGATTCAATTCAGAAAAGAAGGGATGACGCGTTTAACAAGGCAATCGTTTCGGCCAAAGATTTGGAAAAAGACAATCAATTTGAAAATGCCATCCTGAAATACAAATCAGCCATCATTATAAAGCCGGAAGAAAAAAACAACGTTGATAAAATGATTGTGGCACTCGAAGATCAGCTGAAGTTGATGGATAGTCAGAATAAACAGTACAACCAGGTTATTGCAAAAGCAGACCAGTTGTTTGGTGCGACAAAACTCGAAGAAGCTCTTGCCGAGTACAAAATTGCTGCAAACATTAAAACCACAGAAGAATATCCGAAGAAAAAAATTACCGAAATACAGGATATTATTACTGAAAGGGATGCCAATTACAACCTTGCCATAAAAAATGGCGACAACGCATTTAACGAGTCCGACTGGCAAAAAGCAAAAGCTGCCTACTCCGAAGCATTGCTGGTTAAGCCAAACGAAATTTATCCTGAAACCCGTTTAAAGGAAATCAATCAAAAGATAATTGATGAGAAACTCGCAGGAATCAACAATACAGCAGAAAATGAGGCTTATAATGATGCAATCGCAAAAGCTGAAAAAGCATTCTCCGACAACCAGCTGACAACTGCAAAAATGCAATTCAATGTTGCACTTTCGATAAAACCAAACGAAACGCTGCCGGTTCAGCGTATCAGGGAAATTGATGCGATGATCGCACAAAGAAATGCGGAACGTTTGGCGCAGGCACAGCGCGAAACCGACGAAAAATACCGTCAGTCAATTTCGGTAGCTGATAACTCTTTCAAGGTAAAGACTTATACAATTGCACGTTTGCAGTATCAGGAAGCGCAATTAATCAAGCCTGATGAAACCTATCCGAAGAATCAGATAACATTGATTGACAAGTTGCTGAAAGAAGCTAAGCCGGAAGAAACTTATACCTACAATTTGCCTGAAATGCAAACTACCCTGCCAGCTGCAACTTCAATTATTAAACCTGTTGAAACAGAACAGGCCACAGAAGCCCGTGCTCAAACATTTAAGACAATTGATAATTACGAAGATGTAATCAGCAAGGCTGATGGTTCGTTTGGAGTTAAAGACTACACGGTTGCCCGTTTTTACTATTATAAAGCCAGCGACTTAAAGCCCGGTGAAGCATATCCAAAAAATCAGATCGAACTAATTCGCAAGCTGGTTGATTCAGAATTATCGTCGGTTGACCGTTCTGGTTATGAACAGGCAATTGCACAGGCTGATAAAGCTTTCAGCGAACAGAATTATACCATTGCCAAGTTTTATTATTATAAGGCAATCGAAATCAAGTCGTGGGAAAAATATCCCAAAGACAGGATTCAGGAAATTCTTGCGCTAACCAATTCGCTTCTTTCGGAAAAAGAAGAAAAAGAATACCGCGAAGCGATTGCCAAAGCCGACGAAGCGTATTTTAATAAAGATGTTGGCATTTCGCGTTTCTATTACAACAAGGCAATTGCGATTAAAAAAGATGAAAATTATCCGAAAATTAAACTGAAAGATATTCAGAAACTGATCGATCAGGACAGTCAAGATATTCAGAACCTGGAGTATAACAAACTCATAGAACAGGCTGATCAGGCTTTGCAATCCGGAAATTACAGTATTTCACGTTTCAACTACAACAAGGCGCTGAACATGAAACCGGATGAGAAGTATCCGAAAGAACAGCTGAAACGAATTAAAGAGGAACTTGAAAAAGAAAATAACTAATCATAAAAAGTGAGTGGGTGAGTAACCTGCTAACTAAAATACCCGACAAATTGGAACTACAATATAAAGACCAACTAATCAGTTTGTTCGAATCACACTTCAAAGAAGAAGTAAGCTTTTTCGAACAATTGCCCGGATCAGGTTCATACCGCGAATACGCCCGTTTAAAAAGTGCCAGTCATCAGGTAATTGGCGCATACAATCAGGACATAAAGGAGAATCAGGCATTTCTCGAATTTTCTGCCCATTTTCGCAACAAGGACATACCTGTTCCACACATTTTTGCTGTGAGCGGCGACCTCAAAACCTATCTTCAGGAAGATCTCGGAAACACAACTTTATTCGATTTCATTTCCAAAACGAGGGAAACAGAAGGTTTTTCAGGAAAAATTGTAAGTGAATACAAGAAAGTTCTTCGCCAGCTCCCACGCATTCAGTTGATTGGTGGAAAAGACATCGACTACAGCGTTTGCTATCCACGTGAAGCCTTCGACAAACAATCGATGATGTGGGATTTAAATTATTTCAAGTATTATTTCCTGAAGCTTGCAAAAATACCTTTCGATGAACAAGCGCTTGAAGATGATTTTCAAGCCTTTAGCGACTACCTTTTGGCCGTTGACAACAACGCATTTCTGTACCGCGATTTTCAGAGCAGAAACGTGATGCTGAAGGACGGGCAAGTTTATTTTATCGACTATCAGGGTGCCCGGAAAGGCGCGCTACAATACGATCTCGCGTCGCTGCTGTACGATGCCAAAGCCAATATTCCTGAAGCTGAACGCGAAGAATTGCTTGAATTTTATTTGAATGAACTGGAACAATACAAGCACATCGACCGCGAAAAATTCAAATCACTGTATGGCGGATATGTTTTAATCAGAATTATGCAGGCAATGGGCGCTTATGGTTTCCGCGGATTCTATGAAAAAAAGGAACATTTCCTGAAAAGTATTCCGTTTGCCCTGAAAAACATGGAAACTCTGTTGGCAAAGAATACGATCCAAGTGCCACTTCCGGAGTTGTTTAAAGTACTGAAAGCAGTTACGCAATCAGAATTTCTGAAATCCATCAGCCCCGAAAACGAAAGGCTCACTGTCAGAGTCAACAGTTTTTCGTACAAAAAAAAGATACCAAAAGATCCGTCAGGAAACGGGGGTGGTTTTGTGTTCGACTGCCGCGCCATTCACAATCCGGGACGCTATGCAGAATATAAACATCTGACCGGAAAAGATCCGCAGGTTCAGCAATTTCTGGAAGAAAAATCGACAATGGCCGACTTTCTGGCACCTGTTTTTAGTTTGGTTTCCCATTCTGTGGAAGTTTATATTTCCAGGAAGTTTTCACATCTAAGCGTAAGTTTTGGTTGTACCGGCGGTCAGCACCGCTCGGTGTATGCTGCCGAAAAATTGGCGGAGTATTTAAAAAACAATTACCCCGTTACAGTTGTTCTTCAGCACATCGAACAGGACAACAAATAAAAGATGAGCAAAACACAGTGTAAAAACGACGATTACAAGGAGAAAAGCGACGCCAAATACGTTTGTAAACGTTGCGAACGAAAATCAAAGAAAGAAGACAAGGTTTGCAAACCGAAGAAAATTAAAGACTGAATTGCGGTAAAAATGCAATCGTTAAAGTATATATTTTACCGCGTAGCGGTTTAAGTTTTGTAGTAAGAGAATACAATTTAAACACAAGGCGCAACTATAATGACAATTGAAAATTTAACATTCTTTGCGCCGCAACGAAATGCACTAAACAAAGTTTAACCGCTACGTGGTAAACATCCAACATACTCTATATCTACAATACTTTAATCGCTACGCGATAATGAAAAATTCAAAAATTTCTCCTTCACTCTAAAGATGGCCAAAACCAACCTTCATTTTTTAATTCCTATATTTTTTTTATTACTGACATTTCAGTCCAGGGCACAAAATCGCACTGAAAGCAATACAGATCAGGTTGTTGACACATTGATCAACATTCAGGAAGTAGTTGTAAAGGCTTTTGGCTCCGACAAAAGATTGTTCGATACGCCGGGATCTATTGGAGTTTTGACCAACCGACAACTTATCAGGGAGCCATCATTTACATTGGCGCCTTCGGTCAACAAATTTGCCGGTGTTTGGATGCAAAGCGGATCAATCAATACCAACCGGCTTACCATTCGCGGAATCGGAACCCGATCACCTTACGGAACCAACAAAATCAGGGCATATTACGGCGATATCCCACTGACCAACGGAGTTGGCGAAACAACCCTCGAAGACCTCGATCTTGAACAGATGGCCGATATTGAAATTATAAAAGGCCCCGCTTCCGGATTTTATGGTTCAGGATTGGGCGGCGTACTGCTGTTTAATCCGGCAAAACCAAACAGAACGCATTTTGCCCAAAGTATTTCAGTCGGCTCGTTCGCAACCGTTAAATACTCCGGAAAGCTTGCCGTAGCAGCTAAAAACAGCAGTCATTCACTGGTTTACAGCCGCTTTCATTCCGATGGATACCGCCAAAACAACGAAACAAACCGGCACAATATAACCTTGGCGTCAACATTTACCCGGAAACAAACCACCGTTAATTTGCTTGGAGCTTTCATTCAAACCGAAGCCTTTATTCCCAGCTCCATCGACATGAAAACATATCAGGCGACTCCTAAAAAAGCCGCAGCAAACTGGGCAGCCACGCGGGGTTACGAAGAGTACAAAAAAGCTTTCGGCGGAATGACCGTTCAGCAAAATTTCGAGCGAAACTGGCTGGCCAAAATCAGCATTTTCGGGCAATTCAACAAGAACAACGAACTTCGGCCATTCAATATTCTTCAGGAAAAAAACCATTACTTGGGAGAACGATCGGTTCTGGAGAAAAAAATCATTTCAGGAAAAATAACCAGCCGGATAATGCTTGGCAACGAATTTTTTACTGAAAACTACCAGTGGCAAACTCTTCAGAATAAAGACAGAGCAGTTGGCAATTTATTGTCGGACAACGAAGAATTTCGCTGGTACAACAATGTTTTTTTACTGACCGACCTGACCATTGAAGAGCAATTTGTTGTATCTGCCAGCCTGAACTGGAACCGAACAAGTTACCGTTACGAAGATCATTTTTTGTTGAATGGTGATCAGGGTGGAGAGCAAAAGTTTCCGCAAATTATTTCGCCGCGCATAGCCGCGTCATGGATTGCGAATGAAAAATTTCGTCTGTTTTCGGTAATCAGTCATGGGTTCTCCCCTCCCACCCTCGAAGAAACTTTGATGCCCGGTGGTCTGCGAAACACCTCCATAAAACCTGAAACCGGCTGGAATTTCGAACTGGGAACAAAAGGATCAGTTGGCAAATCGCTGTTTTTCGAACTTTCGGCCTATTATATGAAGGTGAAGAATTTACTGGTGGCGCAACGTGCCGGAGAAGATGAATACATCGGTATCAATGCCGGGGGAACCAATCATCCCGGACTGGAAATCAAGCTGGATTACCGTTTAATCAACCGACCCGACTGGAAAACTTTTTTCAGGATGAACAGCAGTTTTACCCGTTACCGGTTTGCCGATTTCACCGATAAAGGAAACGATTATTCGGGCAATAAACTGACCGGCTCTCCCGAAATGCTGACCAACTGGATGCTCGAAACCATCCACTCCAAAGGATTTTTCCTGAATCTGCACTATCTGACAGTTGGCCGGATGCCTTTGCGCGACGATAATTCCATTTTTACGGATGCGTATTCGCTTGCCAACTTAATGGCCGGATACGAAAAAATGTTTAAACACTTTTCAATAGGCATTTCAGCAGGTGCTCAAAACCTCTTCGATGTCCGATATGCCTCAATGGTTTTGATCAATGCTACGGCTATAGGCACCCAATCACCCCGTTATTATTACCCCGGATTGCCACGAAATTTTAAGTCAGCAATTAATTTGAAATATTATTTCTGAATTGCGTAAATTGCACTTAGTCATTGTGAAAAAAATCCACAGCTATGGTAACACGCGTTGAAGTGCCAGCCGAACTGATTACATCAATTAATGAATATTTAAAAACCCACAGCCTCGCAAACAGAGGTTTTGAAGATGGGAACCGACGAAAACAGGAAGTAGGACTGATTGGTGAACTGATCGTCCACAAGTTATTATTGGGCAATTATCCAGATCTAAAAAAACGGAGTAACGGATTCGATGGCGGATATGATATTTTGTTCCACGAAAAAAGGATTGATGTTAAAACCATGGAACGAAAATCGTATGTGCGTCCGGATTTTGTGAATAATTTCTATCTACTTCAGGAAAGACATCACGCAGATGCGATTGTATTTTGCAGCTATCACAACTACGATAATGTACTTGAAATTTGTGGCTGGCTGCCTAAAAACGAACTCGCGACACGAGGTATTTATTACGCTGCCGGAACGCAACGAATCCGCAGTGATGGCAGTTCATTCACGTTCAGGCAGAACAATTATGAAGTACAGAACAAAAATCTCAACGACATCAGCACGCTATAAATCAAACACTTTCTGCCGGAAATATCGGAATAATGCTGACAAAATTATTTTATAAATTCTTTTCTGACTGGGTTAAAACTATCGATCAGGCGTGCTTGCGGCGATAAAAGTTTAATTGTGTGTTTCCTGCCCGAAAGTACCGCAAACATATCTCCGGCCTTTAAGTGCTGTTCAGGTTCATCTTCGCAGTAAAAAATAATTTCACCACTGGCCACATAACTGGTTTGTTCGTGCGGATGCGAATGAAAAGGTTCGGCTTCAGTCCAAGGGCCATCAGAAAAATCAACAATTACAGTCATTAAATCCGGAGTATAAATTATTCGCCTTTCCAATCCTTTACGGACGATTTCAGGATTGCTTTCGCTAAATTTTAATGTTGACATTGTTCTGGTTGTTATATTTAAATGAGTTGATAAAAAATATTTGGCACTATTTCAACGCCTTCTTAATTTGCTTCATATTCATATCTCCGGTAAAAATAAGTAACGAATACTTCAGCACCAATGGTTCATCAAACGGAATAGCAACCGGTTGCCGGCCCGGATATGCCGCATTTTGCATACTGGCTGCTTTTCTGAAAATCCAACTGTTCGACGGAGGAGGATTTTGAGGATTGCTTGCCATAACCACACCGCCTTTTTTCCCCGATTTCAGGAATGAACCGTCGATTTTCACAAAATTCCCGGATTCAACAGCAGTATTCACTGGCTCAACTGAACCATTTTCTCCGGAGAAACCAACATCTGAAGGCAATTTCAACCGAACAGAGAATCCGCTGTATCCCTTTTCATCATCAGAACCGCCAATACGCAACCGATCTGTCAAGGCTTTCAGTTTAATTTCAAAATCAATTCTTCTGTAATTTCCATTTTTAGGATACATCGAGATAGATGTTTTCTCCTGAAGATAAGGTTCCTCACCACTCTCCCATAAAGGCGAACTCCAGTCAACCGTAGTGTTCAGATATCCAATGCCTTTTAGTTGCCTGAATTCAAGATCGGTAACCTTTTGAGAAAAGCTTTTCAATTCCCAACCGTCTGAAACCTGCAGGTTGTCAATCAGGATTTGGTGCCACGCCCAAAATATACCCCTGTGATGAAGATGATCAGCAGGAAAATCTTCTGTCAGCCTTGTATTATCCAACCCATAAAGAGGATGTATATAATTGCAGCGCTGATATTTTCCTTCTTCACTTACCTTCTGATTTTTTTGATAAAAACAGACACTGTCTTTACCTTCAATAAAAAGGAAACCACCCTCTTTTACGAGCATGTTAATCTGGGCTTCAGCAAAAAGAGAAAATAAAGTCAATAGAGCCAGTGAGATTAGTTTAAGCATTTGCCTGATTTTAGATTAATTTCAAACGTACAAAAAAAACTCAAAATACGCACAAATGCTTATCCCGAATAAGGTTTTAGACTGAATTATTCCGCAATTTGAAAAAGTACTTTCGTTTTGTCGTTACCCAAAAACCAAAAATGGAACTCTACCAGGAACTTACCAAAGATGTCCGGTTTGCTGAAGGTCTGAATTCATGCATGAATTGCGGGGTTTGCACTGCTATTTGTCCCGCTGCAGAATTTTATGACTACGATCCCCGAATTATTACAAGCATTGTACAATCAAAAGACAATAAAAAGATAGAAGAACTCCTGAAAAGCGAAACAATTTGGTATTGTGGCGAATGCATGTCGTGCAAAACCCGCTGCCCGCGTGGCAATACACCGGGATTGATCATTATGGCTTTAAGATCCCTCTCGCAAGATTTAGGGTGTTTTACCGAGTCGGAAAAAGGACGACAACAACTGGCTATCAAACGCGTAATTGGCGAGAATATCGTTTATAGAGGTTACTGTGTACTTCCTGAAAATCTTGTTCCCGAATTACATCCTGAACAAGGACCGGTTGGTGAATGGATCTATAAGAATAAAGAGGCTGTTTACGAACGTGTTGGAGCCAATTACAATGGAGAAGGTGAAGGAGCATTGCGCAAAATACCTAAGAAATCACTGGATGAAATCTACCGGATTTTTGAAATAACCGGTGGCTTCGATCGCTTCGATAAAATTGAACATTTTTCAAAAATAAAAGCCGAAAGCATGGGATTTCAGGAAGACAAGGATGATTATTCTGACTATGTAAACCACATTTATACCACTAACAGCGGAAAACACAGCCGACAATAATGAAACGAGAAGGCAAAATACAAGTATGGCAGGATTACCAGAAAGAAATAGCTGATGATCATTATTTCTATGTACGAAGTTGCATCCGGCAAAATTTCTTTCCCGGTTCTGAACAAACTTTCCTGAAAATTTTACGCACTGAGCTAGGTAAAGATATTTATGAAAATCCGCACCACACGACCTGTTCCGGAATCGGGTACCACTCCGATGTTGTTCCGTTCGATACCATTCAAACAATTGTTGCACGGCAATTCGCACTAATGACGGAAGCCGGATATAAAAACCTCGCAGTTTCATGTATTACCTCATTTGGAATTTACAATGAAATTATTGAAACATGGAAAGAGTTTCCTGTCGAATTGGAAAAAGTGCGAAACTTCCTAAAAAAAGCCACCGGGCGCGAATTTGAAGTTCCTCAGAATGTTGCTCATGCCAGCGACGTTGTTTACAAATTCAGAAATGATATTGCTGCCCGAAAGAAATATTCGCTTATCAATCAACATACCGGCGAGCCCTTGAAAATTGTAGAACACATCGGGTGTCATTATTCCAAAATGTTTCCATCAAAAGGTGTTGGTGGAGCCGAATTCCCTCATGTACTGGTTGGAATGATTGAATCATGGGGTGGCGAAGTAATCGACTATCCGGAACGACGCCATTGCTGCGGATTTGGATTCAGGCAATATCTGGTCATGTCGAATCGTGGCTATTCGATCTCCAATTCGCGCAAGAAATTTGAATCGATGGAACCATATAAACCTGATGCAATTCTATGCAATTGCCCAGGTTGCCCAATGTTTTTAGATCGCTGGCAATATGTGATTGAAGAAATGGAAGGCAAAATCTATGGCCAAAACGGACAAGGAATCCCCGTGCTGACTTACGAAGAATTGGCCGGATTAGTTCTGGGTTATGACCCATGGGATCTTGGACTGCAAATGCACCAAACTAATGTTGAACCTCTTCTCGAAAAGATTGGAATTCGCTATAATCCTGATTTGAAATATGCCGGAAAAGATGGGGAGATGATCGGAAAACCAATAATGGTTGGCTGTGGATGCTGAAGATGAGAAGATGAGAAGATTTGGAGATTTGGAAATGGGAAGATGAGAAGATGAGAAAATATCCAATATTTAATGCTCAATAACGAATATCGAACAAAAAATAAGGAACGAAAAATAAAAAACCAAATATTAAACCCGTCAACGTTCATTAGCGCAAAACTTGGAACTTGAAACCTGAAACTTTAAACTGAATTTGTGAAACACATCGTAATTATAGGAGGCGGAATAGCAGGTATAGAAACAGCCAGCGCATTAACAGATGCCGGACATTGGGTAACTGTAATTGAAAAAGAGCCGCAGTTGGGTGGAAAACTAAACAACTGGTCGTACCTTTTTCCTGACTTTACTCCTGCTGAAAAAATTACAGGCGAATTGCAGGATAAGTGCCGCGACAAGGACTTTTCGGTATTTACCAACACAGAAGTCCGCACATTTCTCAGGAAAAACGAAAAGTTCAACATCGAAACTTCAAGCGATCAAAAATTAGAAGCCGATGCCGTAGTTGTTGCCACCGGATACGAGCTTTTTGATGCCCGCAGAAAAGAAGAATACGGCTATAAAATCTACGATCACGTTGTCACATCTGCCGATCTGGAAGAACTGCTCAAACCAGGCGGCGACCTGACTGTTGCTGCCGGAAAACACCCAAAACGAATTGCATTTGTGCATTGCGTCGGTTCGCGCGACGAAAAATCGGGCAACCATTATTGCTCAAAAATATGCTGTATTACAGGAGTTAAACAGGCCATCGAGCTAAAAAAACGTTTGCCCGAAGCCGAAATCTTCTGCTTTTATATGGATTTGCGCATGTATGGCAAGCACTTCGAAGAACTATACCGTGAAGCGCAGGAGAAATACGACATCCAGTTTATTCGCGGACGTCTGTCTGAAGCTTCCGAAAAAATCGACAAAAGTTTGCTGATCAAATCAGAAGATACACTTTCCGGACGACCACTAAAAATGAATGTTGATTTATTGGTATTGCTAGTTGGGATGGAGGCTGGAAAAGGAACCTCAACTGCTGCCAATGCTTGTGGAATTGGATGCGAAGAATCAGGTTTTTTGAAAACTACCGATACGTTCCTGAAATCTAATTTTTCGGAACAGAAAGGAATATTTCTGGCCGGAAGCTGCACTGCTCCTATGTCGTTAAACGACACCATTTTACATGCACGTTCAGCAGCAATGGAGGTGGATAGTTGGTTGAAAAAGAAGTGATCAGTCCCGGTTTTCAGTCGCAGTCGCAGTGTTCAGAAAAAGACAGTTGGTGGTCTGTTTTACAGGTTATTCAGTTGTCAGTTGTCAATAAAAATGCTTTAGAGATGGGGCTTATATGCGACAAAGCCGTTCAAAGCAATATCCTTTGCCGTTCGCTTCAGCGAACGGATTAATGAATAACAATTTTTCCGTCCGCGGAAAAATGCGAAACAAAGCGGTTGCCTTCTTTCGGACGAAAGGGAATTCGTTTTTTGAAGATATTGAAATAAAATAAATCTGTTTTTATATGATTGTGATCCTGTTGCTATAGACTCTGAAAGAGTCAAATTTTAATAACCCCGGGTAAGGAGGAACGACGAAACCCGGGGCTGGCAAAGTAATAAATAAAATAAATCGTCCGCGGAAAAATGTTGAATGAAGAGGCTTACCTTTTTCGGACGAAATGGGAACAACCAATATTTTATCGCGGTGCGCTGCACCTTTAAATGTATTGGATTATCAATTTATACTAATATCCTGGTGCTCTGAACCATAAAAAAATGAAAGATTGGATCGATAATAAATAAAAATGAAAAACTTTGGCTACACCATAATAAAACAGCGCACGATTGATTACGATCAGTTTGATGGACGACTATTGAACGAAGTTCTCGAAATGGAGCCATCGTTTAAAGTTTGCCTATCGTGCGGGGGATGCACCGCTACCTGCAGTGCCGGCGAACTTGTCAGTTTCAATGTCAGGCGAATGAACCTGTTATTACGGCGTGGCGAAACCTTGGAACTCGAATCGGAAATACAAAAATGTATGCTCTGTGGCAAGTGCATGTTGGTTTGCCCACGCGGAATTAACCTCCGTAATGTGATCATGCTTATTAAAAAGAGCATTGCTAAATACAAACCAGTCAATTCGTAGTTAGCTATGAAAATTACTCCGTTTATATGGCCATTCACAATCGGGCTGTTGTTTATCTCCTGTTTCCTGTTGATCATTATCGGAATCTGGATTTCCAGTTTGTCACGCATCGATAAAAGCAGGATTATTCATAGCATTTTTACAATCAAAAGTTGGCTGGCAATTCGTGAAATTTTTATGGAATCGCTGCTTCACCGCAAAATATTCCGAAAAAATCCGGTTCTTGGCTATATGCACATGAGTCTAGCTTTTGGTTGGTTTTTGCTCATCTTAGTTGGCCATATCGAAGCATGCAATCACTACCAGACCTTTTCTGTTCCGGCATACAAAGCCATTTTTATGCGGTATTTTGTTACAGAACCATCCACCACTCTTTCTGGAAAAATTCTGTCTGCCAGCATGGATTTGTTACTTCTTTTTGTTCTTTCAGGAGTAGTACTTGCTTACTATAAAAGAGCAAACAGACGTTTATTCGGAATGAAAAAAACAACACAGTTAAAAACAGGCGATCGAATTGCACTAACCGCACTTTGGCTCATTTTTCCTCTTCGGTTTATGGCCGAAAGCGTATCTGCAGGCATTCATCACAATGGCAGCCTCATTAGCCAGCCAACCGGAGAACTGCTTGCTTCAGTCCTTCCTGTTCAATCGATAGAAATGCCATTATGGTGGGCCTATTCGGGAGCACTTGGCCTGTTTTTCATGGCATTGCCAGTTTCACGTTACATGCACATTCCGGTTGAAGTAGTCCTAATTTTTCTCCGGAACTATGGCATTAAGGTTCAAAAGCGCATTGGTGGATATTCCCGAATCCAGGTATATTCATGTTCGCGCTGCGGTATTTGCCTCGATAGTTGCCAGATGACTCATGCTGCTATAAAAGACACACAGTCGGTTTATGTACTTAAGCACATCAGAAATAAAAACCTGACTGACGAAAAACTTTTCAACTGTTTGCTTTGCGGACGATGCCAGCCCGATTGTCCGGTTGGACTGGAGTTGAACAATTTACGCATGACTCAGCGTATTGAATCGACGAAAGAATACAATTCTTCTTACGAATACCTGAAAAACGGAAAAATAGCTGTTAGTCGGCAAACCGAAGTGATTTATTTCGCCGGATGTATGACACACCTGACTCCTGCCATTATTAAATCGATGAGGGAAATTTTCGCGATGGCCAGCGTCAAATATTGGTTTATGGACGAGGATAAAACGGCTTGTTGCGGTCGTCCACTAATGCAAGTTGGGCAATACGAAGCAGCCCAAAAACTGATCGAACACAATCGCCAGCAGATTCTAGGTTCGGGAGTGAAAAAACTGGTAGTTTCCTGCCCTATTTGCTATAAAGTGTTTAATGAAGATTATGCCCTGCCTGGCATTATGGTTATGCATCATTCAGAGTACCTGCTCGAACTGATGGCCGATAAACGTTTGCCAATAAATAAATTGCCCTTGCGGGTTGTTTATCATGATCTGTGTGAACTGGGTCGCGGAAGTGGCATTTATCATCAACCCCGTTTGCTGCTCGACGAATATGCGGAGCTAATTCCAATTAAAAATGAAAGAGAAACAGCTTACTGCTGCGGAGGAAGTCTGGCAAACATCAAGATACAAATGAACGAACGCAACCAGATACGCGACACTGCTCTTGACGAATACCTTGCATACCAACCCGACATGCTGGCAACAGCTTGCCCATTGTGCAAAAAAACATTTGCGAAAAGCAACAAGCTACCTATTCACGACATTGCTGAAATCGTTTACATGGCGATCCTCCAAAAAGACACTTCCCAACCTTTTAAATCCAAAACAAAAAAAGAGGAAAAAATAAAATTATAAGTTTACATTGAAACTGTTTAAAATTTGAAATTATGCCCAAAATCAAAAATTTACCCCGGCCCTAAAGGGTGATTTTTGATTTTTCGGGCTCCCGTAAGGGTTCGGGGTCGCCCGAAAAATCAAAACGAATGAAATTTAAACAGTTTACTTTGAATTCTTTATATAACTATTTTAGAATCATCTGTGTAAAATAGAGTTGGCAAGCTCAATAAGTTTCTTTTAATCTCAGGATGCCTAACTTTATAAAGATAATATCTGATAAAAGGGAAATATTATATAATCTGTGATATTCTGCAATTTTACACTTACCTACAAAGCATTGATTTACAGAAATCTGAATAAAACTCTAAAAAAAAATAATCGATTCATTCATAAAAAAGTTTGTTTTGAATATTTTTTTTTATATATTTGGATATACAATTAGAAATAGAAATAATTCTAAATGTATTAGATCAAATTAGAAAATAAATAATAAATATTTTAAGCACATTTATTTTATTTATTTCTAAAAGAAAAATCTTCAAAATATATTCTGAAATTGATGTTAAATCACAGTAAAATGTGGGTAACAGTTAGGATTACTCTGAAAAACACTCAAATTTTTACTACAAAAACGTCAATTTTATTTACCTAAATGTTTCAAATCAAATTGCAATCCACTTTTAACGATTTGAAATAATACTTCTTCCTACAAATTAGAATTACATCAAACAATTAGAATTTTCTCTAACTTCTATTCAAATTTCTAATTGCAAATCAGACAACAACCAGATAATCAAAAAGGTATTGTAAGTCAATTTAATTTGAAGTAATTTTATTACTACGATTATTTTTTTTTTGCATTGATTAAACCTATCAACTATTCAGCCAGTATGACAAAAAAGAGATTTGCCGAATCACAGATCTATCGGATTCTCCAGGAAAATGAAGCTGGAATTCCTATTCAGACCTTAATAAAGAAATATGGTGTCAGCCAGGCCACCATTTATAATTGGAAAATTAAGTACGGCGGTATGAATATTTCCGAAATCCGCAGATTAAATGAACTTGAGGAAGAAAACGACAGACTAAAGCGGATGTTCGCCGACATAAGTCTTGAAAATATGGTATTAAAAGGTAGACTTGAAAAGGAGAAATAAATTATATCCTTTTCTATTTATGGAACCAGAATATCAATCCGTCATCTCATTTTTTGAAATAATTCTGTAATATTTAATGGCGGAAAATACCTATTTTATCTCTAATTAAATCGTCCTATATTTAATTGTGAAAAAGTCTTTCTAAGATTCGTGAATAATTTTCTAATTAATAAATAGAATATACCTGTAGATTTTTATAGGTTAATTTAATATCTGACAACTATGTACCTTGAAAAACCCAACTATCAGTGGTATGCTATTTATACCAAGGCTAATGGAGAGAAGAAGCTTCAGGCAAACTTCCTAGATCAAAATATTGAGTGTTATTTACCACTCCGAAAAGTTCTTAAATGCTGGAGTGATCGTAAAAAATGGGTAGAGGAACCTCTGTTCAGATGTTATATTTTTGTTAGAGTTAGTTATAAGGAATTTTTTACAGCCTTAAATACACCAGGAGTTGTTTGCTATGTGAGTTTTGGCGGAAAAGCACAACCGATTCCTGAAGCACAGATTTCAAACATAAAAGCATTTTTAACCCAATCCGATCATGAGGTAACATTAACTTATGAGCGTATTCAGAAAGGAGTAAATGTTGAGGTTTTACATGGTACTCTAAAAGGTATTAAAGGCGAAGTTGTAAGTATTTGCGGTCAAACAAGATTGGTAATGCGCATTGATTCTATGAATTGCAGCTTGTATGCCAATATTTCAAGAGAAGAAGTAAAATTGCTTGATGATATACCTGAAAAAAAATCATTCATTTTAGCCTAATTTTTAATGAATTAAAACAAATAATTGAATATAAATATTCAATTATTTACTAAGATATTCCCTGTCCATTTTTTTGTAAAAATCTCTTTCTCCTTAAAGAGACCTTCCCAAATTTCCTGTATTTATTATACTCTGGTTTATTATTCCTGATATTTAATCGATTTAAATTAACCAATACCAATGAGTTTTTTAAATCATTAAATATCAGGGACTAGAAACTTATTGAAAGATTTTACATTATTGATAAGTATATCTCAATAACAGATGAGCTTTTTGAAACATTACTCTGCTGATTATTTTACGACAGTAATCAAAACTCTACCAGAAGTATTTACCAATCAAATCGTTGTTTTCACAAGACATAAATCCAAATACAATGATTAAAGAAAGAGAACCAGTACTTGAAAAACTAAGTATCGTTTTTCAGGTATTACTTACAATTTGTTGTTTTATAGGGTCAAAATGGTTCATTGATGAATTTTTCCATCCTATTCAGGGTGATTCTTCAGAGTATAAAATCATTCTATTTATAATCATCCCTCTATGGATAATAATATTAGAGCAATTTAATTTGGGCGGTGGATTGAGGTTAAAAATGTATTCGACCTTATTTGTTGAATACTTCACCGCAATAATTGTTGGAAACGTACTGCTCTATTCAATAATCGTAATATTAGATTTAGAATCTGTATCCAGATTAGTATTAGCAGTATTTGCAATTTCAAATTTAATAGTTTTATACTCCTACAAATTTCTTTTATCGGCCCTAATGAAATTCATTAGACGAAAAGGAATGAATAGCAGATTAATACTAATTATTGCAGATAAAGATTCTAGCTTTTTTATTGATCGTTTAATAGAAACAACCGACTGGGGTTACAGAATATGGGCAATCATGTCAGATTGTAATTTTATAAAATCCAAATATGATCAGCAATACACCATTTTACCTTACGAAAATGATCTCTCTAAAATAATTGATGATAAAGCTATTGATGAGGTCATTTATTGCAAAAGCTATTTTGATCAAAATGAAATTCAAAATTTCGTGTATACCTGTGCAGAAGTTGGAGTAGTTTTTAGAATGCAGTCACAATTACTAAATTGTGTAAAAATGCAGTCAACGCTCTCGTTTCTAAATCAAATGCCATTTTTAACATTCAGAAACACTCCAGATAATTATCTCGCTTTAAAATTCAAAACATTTCTCGATTTTACAATCTCTTTAATTGTTCTGATAATTTTATCTCCATTCATGTTGATTATTGCAATAATGATAAAGCGGGATGGAGGGCCTGTTTTTTTCCTGCAAGAGAGGATGGGATTGCATGGACGTCGTTTTGCCTGTATTAAGTTTAGAACAATGGTTGTAAATGCAGAAAGAATGCAGGCTTCGCTAATGGGCTTGAACGAACAGGAAGGACCGGTCTTCAAAATTAAAAATGATCCCAGAATAACAAAAATTGGAAGATTCTTGCGTAAAACTTCAATGGATGAGCTGCCACAGTTTATTAATGTACTCCAGGGTCACATGTCGTTAGTTGGTCCTCGTCCCCCAATTCCTTCAGAAGTAAAACAATACAAACGCTGGCAAAACCGCAGGTTAAGCATGAAACCAGGAATTACTTGTATTTGGCAGGTCTCTGGAAGAAATAATATCCCATTTGAGCAATGGATGAAAATGGATATGCAATATATTGATACCTGGTCGTTAAAATTAGATTTCATAATTTTGTTAAAAACAGTCAAAGTAGTATTTACAGGCGATGGCCAATAAATGCATTACCAACCATTTAATAATACAAAACATGAACAACTCAATAAAACTATTTCTTCTATTGTTAATGCCAATGATGTTCTCATGTAGAAGCAGCAAGGATTTGATTTATCTCAAAGATGCTGCCAATAATGAAATCATTAAAGGATTACCCACAGAATATGTTTTGAAAACCGGCGACATTCTTTATGTTAGCATCAAATCCATTAGCCCGGAAGTGAATCAGCTATTCAATCCTGAATCAAATATGGAGGGTAGTAATTCACAAGGATATATGAAGTATAATACTCCAAGTGGAGCTTATCTCTATGGATTTGAAATTGATGTTGAAGGTAACATTAAGCTTCCTATGCTTGGAAAGATAAAAGTTTCAGAAATATCTCTTCCAAATGTAGAATCGGTAGTTCAAAAAAGAGCCGATGAATTCTTAAACGATGCCATTGTTAAAGTTAAACTCTTAAATTATAAGATTACTGTTAGTGGTGAAGTTCGAAATCCGGGCACTTATTATAACTATAATAATTCCATATCAGTTATTGAAGCTTTGGCAATGGCGAGTGGAAATACTGATTTTGCATCAATAAAAAAAATCATGATAGTTCGGCCTTTCCCTCAAGGAGACAAAACTTACATTCTGGATCTAAGCAACAAAAGTGTTTATTTGTCAGAAGCATTTTATCTTCAACCAAACGATTATGTAATTGTACAACCCGACAAATACAAAAATTTCCAATTAAACAGTCAGGCATATTCACTCGTTTTCTCATCGATGTCAATATTATTAGCAGTTTTAGGATTTGTATTAAGATAAATGAGTCACTAAAATAAAATATCAACAACATGAACAATATTGAAATTGTAAACAATCAACCCGAAGAGCAATTCGACTTTAAACGAATTTTTTTCCTATTGCGCCGCCAGTGGAAATGGATTGTTCTTTTTTGTGTTTTGGGAATAATTGGAGCTTTTGGCTATATCAAACTCACCAACCCATTATACGTAGTAAGCACTTCCATATTAGTACCCGAAAATTCGGATGGGCTAAATATGCAGAATTTATTTCAGGGCACCGTTGATTTACCAAAAAATAATATTTACAATCAAATTGAGATTATCAAATCCTATTATACAATTAGTCAGGCTTTAGTAAATCTGAATTGGCGTACAAGCTGGTATTCTAAGGACTTATTTATTTGGAGGGGTATTTATAAACAGGAACCTTTTGATGTACAGGAAGCTCCAAATTTTATTAATCCCAAACGTATTGCCATATATATCACTCCAACATTTGGCGATAATTTTATTGTTAGAGTAGAAGGTGAAGTTAAACAAAACAACGCGATTACTAACGTGAAATTTGAGGAATCTGGGGTTTATGGTCGTCCGTTTACAAACAAATATTTCAATTTCACCTTACTTAAAAAGGTTAACAACTTTGAAAACCCAGGAGGAAATTATTATTTTGTATTTAACGATCTGAATGATGCTACAATAAACTACCGGGGACGGCTAAACGCCAATTTAAAGGATAAGAAAAGCGATATAATTGAATGTTCGATAGTTGGAGAAGAACCATACAAAGAAGTTGAATTTCTGAATGAACTCATCAGGGTTTATACTGAAGGGAAAATGGACTTTCAAAATGAAGCCCAACGTCGATCGCTCGATTTCATTAACGCTCAGCTTACAGGTATTTCTGATTCTCTAAATACTGCCAGTACTAAGTTTACCGAGTTCCGTTCCAAGAATAACGTGATCGATTTGGGAGCTGAAGGTACGCTTGTAATGAATAATCTGAAAGAAATTGAATCAGAAAGTGCAAGAAGCCAAATGCAGTTGGACTATTTTCAGAACTTGCTTAAGTATCTGGACAATGCCAGTGAATTAAATCAATTGGTTTCTCCATCTGTGGTTGGAATTGAGGATGTTTCTCTCAATTCACTAGTTCTAAAATTAGGACAACTTTACAACCGTCGCCAAGTGGTTTCGTTCAGTGCAAAAGAAAACAATCCGACATTGGTAATGATAGATAAAGAGTTAAATCAAACGCGTAACCAACTAAATGAGAATCTGAGAAATTTGATCGACAATGCTACACGAAATATAAATAGCCAGAAAGAAAGACAAAACAAAATCAGTGTACAACTAAATAAACTACCTCAAAAAGAACAACAAATGGTGAATATTCAGCGTCAATTTGACCTCACCAACGAAATATACACCTTTTTGCTACAGAAACGTGCTGAAACAAACATTTCGCTGGCATCAAGCATTCCTGATGTTCAGGTAATTGATGTTGCAAGACCTCAAACAGCCAGACGTATTGGTTTAAGCAATATGATGATCCTGATCATTGGATTATCATTTGGGATTATGTTTCCACTGGCCTACGTTCTTATTGTAAATTATCTCGACGATAGAATATTCACACAACTTGACTTGGAGAAAAATACGGTAATTCCAATATTGGGAAATATTATGCATAGTATAAACATTTCAGATCTAGTGGTACACGAAAATCCAAAATCAAATATTGCAGAATCCTTCAGAGTTTTACGAACCAATCTACAGTTTATGCTAACCGGACCAAGTGGAAAAGTGATATCAGTTCACTCCACTAATCCTGGTGAAGGAAAATCTTTTTCTTCAATTAATTTGGCTACGATCCTTGCGATGAATAATAATAAAGTATTAATAATTGGTGCTGATTTACGAAAACCGAAGTTGCATAAAGTTTTTAACCATCCTAATGAAAAGGGATTAAGTACATATCTTATCGGAATCAATCGCATTGATGAGATTATTGTACCAACAATGGTTGAAAACCTTTCGTTTTTACCTGCTGGCCCAATTCCTCCAAATCCAGCAGAAATTCTGTGTAAATCAGAAATGAAAATATTGATTGATGAAGTCCGCTCTCAATTTGACTATATTATAATAGATAATGCACCAACTGCCTTGGTTACAGATGGCCATATTATTAGCCATTTATCTGATCTAAATATATTTATACTTAGATACGGAATTTCACACAAAAATCAGATTGAAATGATCAATCAGTATGTTGATCAAAAAGCTTTCGACAATGTTGCAATTCTGGTAAATGATATTAAAACAAACTCATTTGGACACTCCTATTA
>JAHEYU010000051.1 GCA_023251435.1 Bacteroidota bacterium | reverse complement strand
GTGGCGCGCAGGTATTGTTGCTGGTAACGGTCATTGTCAGGGTTACTGTGTTTCCGGCATCGGCCGCCGCCGCTGTGTAAGTTGGGGTAAGCGTGTTTGCTCCTGAAATTGAACCTGCTCCGCTGTGCGTCCATGTAATTGTTCCGTTCGAAGCCGTTGCTCCGCTTACTGTTGAGGTTCCGTTTGCACAAATTGTCTGGGTTCCTCCGGCGGTTGCAGTTGGCAATGACTGGACTGTAACCGTGTAAGTTGCTGTTGCAGTTTGTGGAGCGCAGGTATTGTTGCTGGTTACGGTCATGGTCATTGTCACAGTGTTTCCGGCATCGGCCGCCGCCGCTGTGTAAGTTGGCGTCAGCGTGTTCGCTCCTGAAATAGAACCTGCTCCGTTGTGCGTCCAAACAATTGTTCCGTTCGAAGCAGTTGCTCCGTTCACTGTGGCGGTTCCGTTCGAACAAATCGACTGGCTTCCTCCTGCAGTTGCGGTTGGTGGTGGCTCTACTGTGATGGAATTGGAGATTGGAGTTATTGCATTGCTGCAAATTTGTGGGGCAGCTCCTGAAGAAATATTGGTAATCGTAATTGTTGTAGTTCCTGTATTTGCTAACGGAATGGTTGAAAAAGAACCAGTACCAGCAGTTGTTACAGCCATCGTTGGGCTGCCGGAACCTGTATTGTTTCCACTTAAAGTATAATTAACTACGTAACCACCAAGCGGAAGCCCTCCTTCTGTTGAGGTAACTGTGATAGTAGCAATTGTTCCGGCGCAAACAGGGCTGACAGAACTTATTGCAGAAATACTGTAGGTTGGGCATGTCCAGGAAATCTTAACCAAGCCATTTGCACCAGCACCGCCATTCCGTGGAGTACTACTGTTTGTTACCGCTCCGCTTCCTCCGCCTCCCGGACTGTTTCCCGGACTTCCATTGTTACTGCCACTGGTGCCAGTTCCACCCGTGCCTTCGACTCCAGTATTCCCTGCGCCACCTGTACCTGGTGTTGAGCCTGATGCATTTCCGCCATTTCCGCTATTTCCGGCGCTTCCACCCCCTCCGCCGGAAGTTGATCCAACTCCATCCGCTCCGTTTCCCCCTGCGAATATGGTGGTTCCTATTGATGCGGCAACTGCTCCTCCAGATCCGGCACCTAAATCATTGCTGGCACCCCCGCTACCTCCGGCAGCAATAATTGAATTTACATTAAACGAAGAAGGATTTCCTGCGTTGCTGGCAGTTCCGCCTGTTCCAACGGTTACTGTATAGGTATTTCCTGGTGCTACAATTACATTTCCTCTTGCATAAGCGCCACCACCACCACCGCCGCCACTTTTATTCTCCGAAGAAATGGAACTTCCACTACCACCACCACCCCAGCATTCGGCAGTAATAGTTGTAACCCCGGCAGGGACAGTAAATGAGCTACTTGAAGTAAATGTCTGGGAAGTCTGTGCTTGTCCGATTTCAGAGAAAACAAAGGATAGAAATAATATGAATACTAAGCGAAAATGATTGGAAAACAAGAAGTTGTGTGTAGACGCAAGAAATTTGAAATCATTTCTGGCCGCAATTACGGATAACCCGAAAGTGGACACAGAAATGAAACAGAAATCTAATACAGGTTGTATTTTTCTGCTTAATTCTTTTATCATCGCAAAACCAATCAATCAATAATTTCTCACTCATAACCGTATCTATCCGCATTCAAGAAAGTATTTCAGGTTCATTTTGTACAAAAAAATGATACAAAGAAATTTTTTAATACTCCTCTTTCATGCCCGACAATGCCGGTATTTTCTTCCCCTCTTCAGACTAATCGTTAATGTAGATTGGTGCAATTGATTCTAAAGCTATAAAATTTGTTGATTGGTTTGATATGTATGTATGAAAAATGCTATCATTCATGTCGTTACAAATACATAATAATATTGTTGTCCGTAAAAATCATACTTAATAAAGTCCCTTTAGATGTCTATTGTATTGATTTTCTGAATAATACATTGTGTGTTGAAAAATGGCAGGAATTTGCCAAACTAAAATCGCGTTTTATCTGGAATTGTTCTAAATAAGACTCTGAGTCCGTATTTTTATCGTTTTAAAGGGAAAAGTCAAATTTGCTTCATCATTTCCTACAACAATTCGGCGTAACTTTTTTATGATATAACCTCGTATTTCTGGCATTGTTATACCAAATGCAATTCCAAACCAGTCCAAAGACCCATCTGGTATAATGCCGATGAATAGAAATGTTAAGGCCAATCGAGTTTGCGAAGATTGGACTGTTATATTTCTTCAATCGGTATTAAATTGCTGTCGCTGAATGTTTTTGTGTTTTTAGAGCAAAAAAAAACCTGATAAGGTTTTTACAACTTATCAGGACTTTTGTTTAATGATGAAATTTAATTTCCCAGTTCAGAAAGAAACCGGATTCGCATTAGCCGGATATCGTCTTCCGAATAATCTTCTTCCCCGAGTTCTTTAAGTGCCGATTCTATACTATCATCTTTAGCGCTTCTGAAATAATCGAATACCTCCTCTTGTCGGTCTTCATCCATTATATCGTCAATATAGTAATCAATGTTTATTCTGGTACCTGAATTTACGATTGCTTCAATTTCTGAAACCAATTCTTTGAGATCGATTCCTTTTGAATCGGCAATATCGTCGAGTGATATTTTACGGTCGATACTTTGAATGATACCTACCTTCAATTTTGATTTGTTGGCCACACTTTTTACAACCAGATCCTGGGGCCGTTCAATCTCATTTTCTTCGACATACAATTTTATCAGTTCAACGAATTCTTTGCCGTATCTTTTGGCTTTCCCCTCACCAACTCCCTGAATGAATTTCAGTTCGTCAATTGTTATCGGATATTGCAATGCCATGTCAGACAACGATGGATCCTGAAAAATCACAAAAGGAGGAAGATTCAGCTTTTTCGAAATCTTTTTGCGTAAATCTTTCAGCATGGCAAACAATTCAGGATCACCGGCGCCGCTGGCCTGAGCTGCAGCTGCATTGGCTTCTTCCTCAATGGCATCGTAATCGTGATTGCGCACCAGCAGAAAGTCATAAGGGTTTTCCAGAAAATTGTATCCCTTTTGGGTCATTTTCAGCAACCCATAATTCTCAATGTCTTTGCTGATAAGTCCGGCAATCATACTTTGCCTGAAAACAGCATTCCAGAATTTTTCACCATGATCGTTGCCCGAACCAAATGCTTCGAGCTCGTCGTGACGGAATGATTTTACGGCTGCGGAATGTTTTCCTGTGAGGATATCTGATAAATGCTCTGCCTTGTATTTTTCTTTTACTTCAATGATTGCCTGTATAGCCCGGCAGATTTCATCTTTGGCTTCAATCTGTTCTTTGGGGTTGATACAGTTATCGCAGTTTCCGCAGGGTTCTTCCAGTTTTTCGCCGAAATAATTAAGCAGAATTATGCGCCTGCAAATAGCCGACTCGGCATAGGAAGCGGTGTCGAGTAAAAGTTGTCGCCCGATTTCCTGTTCAGCAACCGGTTTACCCTGCATAAATTTTTCGAGCTTCTGTATGTCTTTGGCCGAATACAGGGTGATACATTTGCCTTCGCCGCCATCTCGCCCGGCACGTCCGGTTTCCTGATAATAACCTTCCAGACTTTTGGGAATGTCGTAATGAATTACAAAACGCACGTCCGGTTTGTCGATTCCCATTCCGAAAGCAATCGTAGCAACAATCACATCTACTTCTTCCATCAGAAATTTATCCTGATTTCCTGATCGGGTGGAAGAATCCATTCCGGCATGATAGGCCAGAGCCTTAATGCCATTTACTACCAGGGCTTCGGCAAGTTCTTCAACTCTCTTTCTACTCAGACAGTATATGATTCCCGATTTTCCTTCATTTTCTTTGATGAACTTGATGATCTGAGATTCGGGTTTCGATTTAGGTTTTACCTCGTAATAAAGGTTAGGGCGATTGAACGAAGCCTTGAAAACGTTTGCCTCAAGCATTCCGAGCGTTTTCTGTATGTCGTGTTGAACCTTGGCAGTGGCTGTTGCTGTAAGGGCAATCAGCGGAGCTGCTCCAATTTCAGAAACAATTGGTTTTATACGCCTGTATTCTGGCCTGAAATCGTGACCCCACTGCGAGATGCAATGTGCTTCATCAATGGCGTAGAATGATATTTTGACATTCTTCAGGAATTCAATGTTGTCTTCCTTAGTCAGACTTTCGGGAGCAACATAGAGCAATTTTGTTTTGCCGCTGGTTACATCGTCGCGTACTTTTTGAGCTGCCGCTTTGGTGAGTGACGAATTTAAAAAATGCGCAATCCCATCTTCGGTGCCAAAGCTCCTTATCGAATCAACCTGATTTTTCATTAAAGCAATCAATGGAGAAATAATAATGGCAGTGCCCTCCATAATAAGTGCCGGTAACTGATAGCACAATGACTTTCCTCCTCCTGTTGGCATCAACACAAATGTATCATTGCCGTTCAACACACTTTTGATAACGTCTTCCTGCTGGCCTTTAAACCGGTCAAATCCGAAATATTTCTGAAGTTCCTCTGATAATGTTTTCTCTATTCCCATATATAAGACCTTTTTACAGATCAAAATTTTAATTCTCAATTTTTATTTGCTTTCCCGAAGGTATATAAAATATCATTAGGAATACAATGGTTCAGTCTGAATTTAAATACTTTTAGCCTGTCTTTAAGTAAAATTAAGAGTTAGCTAACCTTCAGGATTAGGAATATAAACTATATTTGTGCGAATTTTTTTAAGCTAATCAGATCCATATATTTCCAGAATCATGTCTGAAGAAACCAACAGAGAAGAGCAATCAACCAAAAAGAAAATCGCAAAGGAACCGAAAGCAGAGATGTCTTTTTTAGATCATCTGGAAGCACTCCGGTGGCATGTTATCAGATCTTTCATCGCAATTTGCGTTTTTGCGGTTGTTGCATTTATTGAGAAAGATTTTATTTTTGATTCGATCATTTTTGCACCCAAGAATCCTGATTTCTGGACCAACCGCATGTTCGCCTTGCTCTCTGAATATGTTGGCGTTGAAGCTTTAAAGATAAATACCCATCCATTGCAATTGATTAGTATCAGCATGTCGGGTCAGTTTATGGTTCACATGTGGACCTCGATCATTGCCGGATTTATTATGGCTTTCCCTTATGTCGTTTTCCAATTTTGGAGTTTCATTAGACCAGCACTTTACGAGAACGAACGTAAACACGCCACCGGCGCTGTGTTTTATATGACTTTTCTGTTCTTTATAGGTGTTTTATTTGGATATTATCTGATTGTTCCCCTTTCTGTAGATTTTTTAGGGGCATACAGTATCAGTAATACTGTTATCAATCAAATTAATATACTTTCATATATAAGTACGGTAACTTCCATCGTTATTGCGGGGGGTGTTATTTTTGAACTCCCTATTATCGCATTCTTTTTAAGCAAAGTTGGGCTTTTAACGCCCCGGTTTATGCGAAAATACAGAAGGCATGCCGTTGTGGTATTGCTTATTATTTCTGCAATTATTACTCCGCCCGATGTGTTTAGTCAGATTATGGTGTGTATTCCTCTGATTATTCTGTACGAAGTAAGTATTGTGATTTCAGGCAGAGTAGAAAAAGCCAACCTGCGAAAACTGGATGAAATTTAATTAATGCTCACAAATCTTCAGAATGAAACTACGAGCTGAAAATATTGTCAAGAAGTATCGGAAACGAACTGTTGTAAAAGGTGTTTCGTTTGAAGTTAACCAAGGTGAGATCGTTGGACTGCTTGGCCCAAACGGTGCAGGAAAAACGACTTCGTTTTACATGATTGTTGGTTTGATTAAACCATTGTCAGGAAGGATTTTTATTGACGATGAGGAGATTACCATGATTCCGGTTTATAAACGGGCGCAAAAAGGTATTGGTTATCTGGCGCAGGAGGCTTCAGTTTTCAGGCAAATGAGCGTTGAGGACAATATTCTGTCGGTACTCGAAATGACCAAAATGCCAAAAGATTTACAGCATCAGAAGGTAGAAACATTGCTGACAGAGTTTGGATTGCAGCACATTCGCAAAAGCAAAGGATTTCAGCTTTCAGGCGGTGAACGGCGACGTACAGAAATTGCACGGGCTCTGGCAATCGATCCGAAATTTATTTTACTCGACGAACCTTTTGCCGGAGTCGATCCAATTGCAGTTGAAGATATTCAACACATTATAAGAACACTTCGCGATAAAAATATCGGTGTACTGATTACCGACCACAACGTACACGAAACCCTTAATATTACCGACCGCTCATATCTACTGTATGAGGGTTCTATCATGAAAGCAGGAACCGCGGAAGAACTGGCATCAGACGAAGAAGTTCGCCGTGTTTACCTTGGCCAGAATTTTGAACTCCGGGGATAAAATTACCGGGCTTCAAAACAATCGAAAAAGAATAGACTTCCCTGTTGCGGAGTTAAAAAAAATGACATACATTTGCACCGCATTTAGCGGGCGTGGCGGAATTGGTAGACGTGCCAGACTTAGGATCTGGTGCCTTACGGCGTGGGGGTTCGAGTCCCTTCGCCCGCACAGCAAAACATTAACCGCCTTGCTTTACCTTGAAAAAGGATAAGCAAGCGGTTTTTATTAATTTAAAGCAACAGGTTTTAGATCCGGAGCTTTTTCCAATGTTCTTCTTCCTTGCTGATTCTCAATAACTTTAAGAGGTTAATTATGAACATTACCAGAGAAAATATCGACCAACTGAATGCAACTCTCACCATCTCGGTTGAGAAAGCCGATTATGAAGCAACGGTTAACGATGTATTGAAAAACTATCGCAAAAAAGCCAATATGCCTGGATTTCGTCCGGGAATGGTTCCTGCAGGTTTAATCAAAAAAATGTATGGAAAAGCAGCGCTTGCCGAGGAAGTAAATAAAATTATTTCGAAAAGCCTGAATGAATATATACATGCTGAAAGCCTGAATATACTGGGAGAACCTCTTCCAAACGAAGAAAAACAAACGATAATTGATTGGGATAACCAGTCTGATTTTAGTTTTGTATATGATATCGGAATGGCTCCCGCAATTGAGGTTGCCCTCGGAAAAGAAGTGACTATGCCTTATTACAGCATTGTTGCCGACGAAGAAGTGGTTAGCAAGCAGATGGATGCTTACGCCGGACGCTTGGGCGAAAACAAAGTTGTTGACAGTGTTGAAGCAAAAGATACTGTTCGCGGTACTTTTGTTCAGATCGACGAGGCCGGAAATGAACTTGAAGGCGGAATTAAAGCCGAAAAAGTTGTGATTGCCATAGATATAATGAAAGACGAAGAAATTAAAGCTTCGTTTATTGGCAAAAAGGCTGGCGATGTAGTAGTTTTTGATCCGGTAAAAGCATACGATAACAAGCACGAAGTTGGTCACATGCTGAACATCTCGCACGAAGAGGCTGAAACCCTTTCAGGAAATTTTAGCTTTACAATCGAAGAAGTGCTTCGTTTCGAAAAAGCAGAGCTGACACCTGATTTATACTCAAAAATATTTGGCGAAGATTCAGCAATTACTACCGAAGAGGAATTTAAAGCAAGAGTTAAATCTGAAATTGAAGAAAACTTCGTGTATTCAAGCGATTACAAATTTTCTATCGATAGCCGCGATGCATTGATAAATTCAATTCAATTCGATTTGCCAAAAGCATTTTTAAGACGTTGGATCAAACTTACCAACGAAAAAATGACTGACGAGCAGATTGATGGCGATTTTGACAATTTCATGCTCGATTTGAAATGGCAATTAATAAAAGACAGAATTGTTAAAGACAATGAATTGAAGATCACCGAGGAAGATGTTCGTGCGCTGGCCAAAGAAATGGCTGCCATGCAATTCCGTCAATATGGTTTGAACAATGTAGCTGAAGAGCATCTTGAAAACTACGCCAAACACATGCTTGAAAAAGAAGAAGAACGTCGTAAAATTGTTTCAAAGAAGCAGGAAGATGTTATTCTTGCCACCATTAAAAATAAAGTTACCCTCGACATGAAAGAAATTACTTATGACGAGTTTAACAAAATGCTCGAAAAATAATTGACTGCCGGTATAGTCAAAAGCATATTTTCTTAACTTTGTGAAAATCAGTTTTACCTTTCCAGCGAAAGGAAATAGTCTGATTTTCACAAAGTTTTTTTTTAAACAATAGAACAAACACTATGAGCAACGGAAACGAATTTAACAAATATGCGAGAAAACATGTAGGTATCAGCAGTCTGAACTTACTTCGCTTTGATTCAATTTTCACCAATAGTCTGACTCCTTACATTATTGAAGAACGTCAGTTAAATGTTGCATCGATGGACGTTTTCTCAAGGTTGATGATGGATCGGATTATTTTTCTGGGCACACCAATCGACGATTACATTGCAAATATTGTTCAGGCACAACTACTGTTTCTTGAGTCGGCAGATCCGAAAAAAGACATTCAAATCTATTTCAACACTCCCGGAGGTTCGGTTCATGCCGGATTGGGCATTTACGATACCATGCAGTACATTTCTTCGGATGTTGCAACAATTTGCACCGGGATGGCTGCTTCGATGGGAGCAGTGCTGCTTACAGCCGGGTCAAAAGGAAAGCGCTCTGCGCTGAAACATTCCCGTGTAATGATTCACCAGCCAATGGGCGGTGCGCAAGGCCAGGCATCAGATATCGAAATTACGGCCCGCGAAATTATGAAACTAAAAAAGGAATTGTACGATATTATTGCCCATCACAGTGGGAAATCGTATAAACAAGTTGAAAACGATGCCGATCGCGATTATTGGATGACTTCAACCGAAGCCAAAGAATATGGCATGATCGACGATGTGCTTGTCAGAAATAAATAAGAATTAAGGAAACTTAAAATAATATATCTTGAAAATGAAAATGGATAAATGTTCGTTTTGTGGACGCGAGAAGAAGGAAGTAAACCTGCTGATTGCCGGCATGGAAGGACATATTTGCGACAATTGTGTTGAGCAGGCTCATGCAATCGTTGAAGAAGAATTCAAAAAAAATGAAGGTTTCGACACAAAGGGCATCAAATTGATGAAGCCCCGTGAGATTAAGTCTTTTCTTGATCAATATGTGATTGGGCAGGATCAGGCAAAAAAAGTATTATCGGTGGCTGTTTACAATCATTACAAAAGACTTAACCAACCGGTTTCGAATGATGAAACTGAAATCGAAAAATCAAATATTATTCTGGTTGGAGAAACTGGAACCGGTAAAACATTGCTTGCCCGCACAATTGCCAAGATGCTGCACGTTCCTTTTACCATCGTTGACGCAACTGTGTTGACCGAAGCTGGTTACGTGGGTGAAGATATTGAAAGCTTACTGACACGCTTGCTTCAGGTGGCCGATTATAACGTGGAAGCCGCCGAGCGCGGAATCGTTTTTATCGACGAAATTGACAAAATAGCACGGAAAGGAGATAATCCGTCTATTACCCGCGATGTATCGGGCGAAGGTGTTCAGCAGGGACTATTAAAACTGCTCGAAGGCGCCATTGTGAACGTTCCTCCGCAAGGTGGGCGGAAACATCCGGAGCAGAAAATGATTGCCGTTAATACCAAAAACATTTTATTTATATGTGGCGGCGCATTCGATGGTATCGACAAGAAAATTGCACAAAGGCTTAATACAAAGATTGTTGGTTACGGAGCACAAAAGAAGGCCGATCATCTCGACCGTGCCAATATGATGCAGTATATTTCGCCCCAGGATCTAAAATCGTTTGGTCTGATTCCTGAAATTATTGGACGTATTCCGGTTTTGACTTATCTTGAACCGCTCGATCGGAAGGCTTTGCGCAGTATTTTAACAGAGCCGCGCAATTCGCTGATTAAGCAGTATGTAAAATTGTTCAAGCTTGATGATATCGAACTAAGTTTTGAAGAAGAGGCACTCGAATTTATTGTCGATAAAGCCATCGAGTTTAAACTTGGAGCACGCGGTCTTCGGGCTATCTGCGAGAATATAATGGTTGATGCCATGTTTGACACTCCTTCGGACAATGTTAGCGATATGAAAATCAGCCTCGATTATGCACAAGAGAAAATTGACGGAACGATTGCTGTTCGCTTAAAGGCCAGCTAATCTGTTTCGATTAAAGATAGTAAGAAATGCAGTCAGTGATGAGTGCATTTTTTTTTCTTCGGATTGTTGAATTATGTATCAAAAATTGAAAATATGGAAGAACAATTTATTGAGAAAGGTGATTTTGTCAGGATTGACGGAATTAATGCAGTGGTGGTTGGAACTGACGAGGATATGTATATTCCGGAGGATCACATTGCTGTATTTTTTGGTTCCGAAATAGCCAGGCGCGAATCGGAAGGCGGCGAAGGGAATGGGCGACCACAGGTTTGGATAGTTCCGATTGATATATGCGAAGATGGATTGGAGCCTGAATACCTTGAAGAATAGGCAATTATGATGTATATCCGCTAAGCTTTCCTGAAATGTAATTTAGAAGTGTCATTCAATCGTCATTCGGTTGTCATTATTGGTAAGGAAGAGTTTTTACGAATGACTATCAATGACTTATAACGCAAGAACTAATCATTCAGCAATTCTGGTGGAAGTTCCTTGCTGGTTTTTGCCCCCAGTTTTCGAATGTTTTCGGCCCGTTTTACCAGATTGCCGGTTCCGGAGTAAAGTTTACTGGCTGCCTGATCGTAGGTTTTTCTGGTACTATCCAGACTTTTGCCAATCGACTCCATATCAGCTATAAATGCAACAAACTTATCGTAAAGGGCGCCACTTTGCCGTGCTATTTCGATGGCGTTGCGGGTTTGGTTTTCCTGTTGCCAGATAGACGAAATAGTACGCAAGGTGGCCAGCAAAGTTGATGGACTTACCAGCACCACTTTGTTGTCCCAGGCGTACAAAAATAGCTCCTGATCTTCCTGAATGGCAATACTGAACGACGATTCGATGGGGATAAAAAGCAACACAAAATCGGGGCTGTTGAAATTGGGCGAATGCTGGTAATGTTTTTCGCTAAGTATTTTGATGTGGCTTCTCACACTTTGCAAATGCTCTTTTACAAAAGCCGGCCGGTCTTTTTCATTTTCGGCATTTACCAGCCGCTCATAAGCTAACAGCGAGACCTTCGAGTCAACCACAATGTGTTTTTGGTCGGGCAAATGAATCACTACATCGGGCTGGAATCGTTGCCCATTCTCCGAAAGCACACTTTCCTGCTTCCTGTATTCGCGGCCCTCTGTTAGCCCCGACCGCTCCAGTATTCGTTCCAAAATCATCTCGCCCCAGTTGCCTTGTTTTTTTACATCGCCTTTCAGCGCTTTGGTCAGGTTGTTGGCTTCGTCACTTATTTTCAGGTTCAGGTCATGCAGTTTTTTTAGTTCGGCTTTCAGGTCGGTCTGATCTTTCAGTCCTTTTTCGTAAGTGTCTTCCACTTTTTTCTCGAAAACCTGTATTTTTTCTTTCAGTGGCGAAAGCAAATCGGATATGTTTTTCTGGTTGGCTGCTGAAAAATCTGTTGTATTTTGTTTCAGGATTTTTGCCGCAATACTTTCGAATTCCGAAGTGAATTTTTGCTGAAGATTCTCCATTTCCTTCTTTTGAAATTCCAGTTTTTCCTGAAGGTTGCTGAAATCGGCTTCGGCACGCGCCAACTGCTGACTTTGTATGGAATTCTCGGAACGGAGCAGTTGAATTTGTTGGATCAATTCTTCTTTTTCTTTCTGTAAAGATTGATTGCGGTCTTCGAACACGGATTTTGTCTTTTCCAGTTCAAATTTTTCCTGAATAAAGCTTTGTTCCAGCGCCTGTTTTTCCTTTTCAAAATCAGATCGTTGTTTTTGAAGTTTCGATTTCAGGAAAAGATAAGAAGCGAGAACTACCAGTGCAATGCTGCCCGCCAGAATAGAAATTTCCATGGTTGTAATTTTGAATAAAACTACCAAAATAAATCTACCACCGATTACGCAGATTTATAATCTCTGAAATTGTTGACTGTTTCCCCGATTATTGGCTACTTTGCTATCATCTTATCAGAAACCAAAATGGACGTAAAAATAGAAGAAAGCTGGAAAAAGCAGCTTCAGGAAGAATTTGAAAAACCTTATTTTGTACAACTAACCAGTTTCGTGAAGTCGGAATACGCCAGCCAAACTGTTTATCCGCCGGCAAAGTTGATTTTTAACGCATTCGAACAATGTCCGTTCGATCAGGTGAAAGTGGTGATTTTGGGACAGGATCCGTATCACGGGCCGGGACAGGCACACGGCTTGTGTTTTTCAGTAAACGATGGTGTTGATTTTCCGCCCAGTCTGCGAAATATTTTCAAGGAAATTAATGCAGATACTGGCGCGTCGATTCCTAAAAGCGGAAACCTGGAAAGATGGGCCAAGCAGGGCGTTTTATTACTCAATGCCACTTTAACCGTTCGGGCACACACTGCCGGTTCGCATCAGAAACGCGGCTGGGAGCAATTTACCGACTCGGTTATTCATTTGGTGGCAGATAAACTCGAACACATGGTTTTCATCCTCTGGGGAAATTACGCCATCAGTAAAGGCCAGTTTATCGATCAGCGAAAACATTTGGTTTTAAAGTCAGTGCACCCTTCGCCATTGTCGGCCAGTAGGGGATTTTTCGGGAATCACCAGTTTTCTGCTACCAATAAGTATTTGACGGAACATGGAAAAGAAGCGGTACAGTGGTGAATAAAAAATTATTGTCAATAATTAAAATTTGTACGCAACCATGTTAATTGAAAGGACGTCTTGAAACAAAGAGAGTTCTGAAATAGAAAAGAACAAAACAAATTTCTGAATAGTACCTATCAGCATTTGATTCACCGTTTCACTTAAATCAACCCATGTCGTTCAACCCAAAGAAGAAGTATCTTATAAGTGTAGCTAAACTCTTATATTCCATATTATTCTGTTTTTTAGCCACTTTTTCAATTGCACAAAAGGAAGCTGCAGTCTGGGCAGTTGGCGCTGGTTTGCAGTTTAACTTTCAGTCGGGCAACATTGAATTTTCAACTTTCCAGGCAAACTACCAGGCAAACTCAACCATAAGCGATAAAGAAGGTAACTTAGTATTGTACTCCAATGGACGTACTGTCTGGAATAAGAATGGTGAAATGGTTGTTAACGGCAATGGATTGATTCCAGGTAATGCTTATCAGAATAAACTACCTGTATTTGTGCCTTACCCAAAGAAAGATGGCTGGTATATTCTTATTTATGAAGAAGATTATAGCGACATACGCGATAACACGCTTTATTATGCCGAAATCGATGCCAACGCGAATGGAGGAAAAGGCGAAGTTGTCAGGAAAAAGATTAAAATACATGATAATTTTCACTCCAGCCCAAGTATAGCCGGTTTCTGTGAGAATAGTTATTATTGGCTGGTAATCGACAGAAATGAAAATGTAACTTCCGACCCAAATCGCGATCGGATATATTTTTATAAAATTGATGAAAAGGGAGTAAATCTCACTCCAAAAATTAATGCAAAATTCAATATCGGTAATTCCAGTGGTTATAAATTCTCGCCAAATGGCGATAAATTTTATTTTCGTTTTGGCGGCAACCAGATTGAACAGGAAATTATTGCCGATTTTAATTTTTTAACCGGCGAAATGTACAATACCAGGAATGTTGGATTTACTGTAAGTTTCAACAAAGAATTTTCGCCCGACAGCCGACTTTTGTATTTCTTTTCAAACAATAAATTGATTCAGGTTGATGCAGGCTATTCAAATACAGCTTCAATAATAAATTCAGCAGTTACCATTCTCACATTAGAATCAAATACTGAGATTGTTTATCCTGGTGGGGGTTTACAGCTAGCCCCGGATGGGAAAATATACTTTTCGTATTACGATGTAATTGACCGGAAAACAAAACTTGGAGTTATTAACGCCCCCAACAAAAAGGGATTCGCTTGTGATGCGGAGACCGATTTTTTTACGATCACAGGCAACAATTTCAGGATGCCGGAGTTTGTAACCAGCTTTTTCAGGGACAAACATCCTGAAATGCAGCAGGAAATATTTGCAAATGCCGGACCTGATGTTGAATTCTGCGCCAATTCGACCGTAATGCTTGGTGCGGGTGGTAAAACCGGGGCATTTTACACCTGGCTACCAGATGCAGGTTTCGATGATCCATTCTCTGCAAAAACTATTTTTAGTCCAAATCAGAAGTACTATAATATTCCTGAAATAACCACACTTACTTTACGTGCCACAGATGGAAACTGCTGGCTTAATTTTGATGAGGTGAATGTTAGGGTTTTACCTGTTTCAGAGAAATTGCCGGTTGATGGAAGCTGGTCGGTGTGCCCGTTTGTGGAGGGAGTTGATTACTGGACTGTGGATGACGGAAATACGCTGCATTGGCTGGTCAGTGGCGGTAGAATTGTGTCAGATCCATCGAACGACAGCATTAAAATAAACTGGGGAGATACCAACAAGGATGCATCTGTCAGCGTATTTTCCACCAATCAATATGGCTGCAATTCCGATACTGCCGTTTTTCCGGTTAGGATTAATGTTCAGCTCATCACCGAAACACCAAAAGGTGCAAGTCAACTCTGTGTTGCCGAAAACAAAAATGTTCCCTATCAAATCCGAAATACAAATGGTTCGGTTTATACCTGGATTGCAGAAAAAGGCGAGGTTAAAACGGGGCAGGGAACAAATAAGGTTGTTATTGACTGGCATGGCGAGGGGCAACGTAAACTGATAGTTGAAGAATCGAGCACAACCACAGATACCATTTGTTTTGGGGCTTCGGAACCCTTGACCGTGGATATTTTAAACGACAGCCTGGAAATAAAACTGGAGCAGGTTTCCTATAACCCGGATAATAAGCTTGTAATTCAGTATTCATCGGATAAACTTCGGAATGGGCATTCTCTTTTTCTCATCATTCAGAATGAAATGGAGGAAATCCTTAAAGAATTATACATATCCAGATCAGCTGACGGAAAGTATGTTTATATACCCGACAACTCTGTGTTAAACACTGAACTTATCAGCTTAAAGGTTATAAACCAATGTAACGAAACGTTTTACTCCAATCCACATCAAACCATTGTTCTGCGTGGAATTGCTTCAGAGAGAGAAAACAGGATTCGGCTTAGCTGGAATATTAACCAGTTTTGGGAAAACGACAAGCTGGAACATGAAATCTGGTATTCTGAAACGGGACAAGACGATTGGAAGATTATTTCTGAAGGTGAATCTGGAACCGGGTATGATTTTCAATTGAAAGGATTATCGTTAACGCATCATTTCAGGATAAAAGAGATTAACCGGGATAAAAATCTGGAATCGTGGTCGAATAGAATTAGAATTGACATTGAAGGCGATCTGACCATTCCAGATGTTTTTACGCCCAACGGAGATGGAATTAACGACGAATGGCAAATCAATAATATTCGCTTTCACCCTTTTCAGAAGATCGTCATTTATAACCGGTTCGGACAGGTAATTTTCGAATGTAACAACGAATTTATATCCTGGGATGGAAGAATAAACGGGGAGATTATTCAGGGGACTTATTTCTATCAAATCATTTTCGATCAGGCGAATAAAATATACGGACAGGTAACTGTATTAAAATGAGTAGATTAAAAATCAAAATTGGGATTTTGTTTTTGCTTTTTTCTTTCCAGATAAATGCACAGGACTTTCCGTTTCATTATTTTACTCATTTCAATCCGATGGTGAATAATCCGGCACTTGCCGCTGCTGACGAGAAAATGAATATTAACGTGGCCAATTATAATTTGTGGGCCGGGGGATTCCGACCGTTAAACGATTATTTGGTAAGCCTCTCAATTCCTGTCGATTTCAAGAAAAATAAACGACGGACTTTATATCAACCTCGGGTTGGACTGGGTGCTGTTTTGCTTCACGAAAACATTGGCCCTTTTAGTCAAAACATTTTTCAGCTAATTTATTCCTATCATATTCCTTTATCAAGAACAACCATGCTTTCGCTTGGAATTAACGGGATTGTCGAAAATATCGGGATTGATGTCAACTCATTGTCGCCATTGCAAAACGATGATCCAAGAATATTGACCGGGAATAATAATTCTTTTCTTTTCGATGGCGGATTTGGTTCTTCAATCAGCGGAAAGGATTATCGGATTTCATTTTCTGCCTTGAATTTAGCGCCGGGTGTTTTTCAATTCAAAAATAGTCAGGCTGAGGATATTGAGGAATACAGAAAGTTCTTTTTATCAGGGAATTATACATTTAAACTATCCGATAAATTCCTGATTCAGCCTGGAGTTACAATGAGAAATACGATTCAGGATAAATTCGGTTTTGATTGGATGCTTGATTTTAATTTGCATTTCTTCTCTTGCGGAATGGGCTACAGAAGCGAGAATACGGTTTTTATATTCACCAAAATAGCTGTTCAGGATTTTGTTTTTACCTATACTTCAGAAAATCCGTTGTCATCGAACCATTTGATTGGGAGTGGCCACACCTTTTCGCTGGGTTGGAGTCTTAATTTGCTGAATCGCTGATTTTAATCTACAGATACAATATCGCCAACCACAGCGCCAACAATATTTACCAAATCGTCAGGATTAATTTTAAGCTGTAGCCCGCGTTGACCTGCGCTTACAAAAATATGATCGAACAGTTGGCAGGTTTCGTGAATGTAAATCGGGTACGCTTTTTTCATTCCCAACGGCGAGCATCCTCCGCGAATGTAGCCAGTTAAACCGAGCAGTTCTTTTTGCTGAACCATCGCACAGTTTTTATTTCCGGAGATTTTGGCAGCTTTTTTCAGGTCAACTTCTGTATTTCCGGGAATGACAGCTACGAAAACACTGGTTTTGTCGCCCCGTAAAACCAGTGTTTTGAAAATCTGTTCGATGTTCTGTCCAATCTTCTTTGCCAGGGTGGTTGCACTCAGGTCGCTTTCGTCAACCTCGTATTCTGTCAGTTCGTATTCTATTCGCGAAGCATCCAGCAGACGGGCAGCATTCGTCTTTTTCATGGTGTCGTGGTTAAAAACACAAAGACACGAAGTCACAAAGTAATTTTACTGTGTCTTCGTGCCTTTGTGTTGAAATGCGTTAATCTTCCAGACCGATGATGGCCGAAGTTTCGAACGATTCGCCTGCAGCCAGCTGAATTGGGTATTCGAAAGCGTTGGTGGCTTCAACACAAACAAATGTTTCCCAGGCATCATCGGGTAAATCGCCTATTTTGGCACAGGTTTCTTCTCCCGGATTCCAAACAGTAGTAACTTTGCTGCCCGATTTTTCAACCCTGATGCGGCGGCGGAAAATAGGATCAGAAATAATTACTGTACTTTCAGTATTCAGATAATGGCGGGTCGTTGGCTCATTAATTTGCAGAATTTCTTCTTCCTGAATATTGTATTCTCCGTTTAGCTGATTATAGTAAGTCGTTCCCTGCAAGCCTTCGATGCTTAAATTTTCGATGGCTGATAAGGTGTAATATGTATGCAGGGCGCAGGTGTAGTCGAAGGCTTCAGCGGAAGTATTGGTCACTTTCAGGGTAGCTGTCAAAGTCAGGCCAATGGTGATGGTCATTTCGGCGCAAAACTCATGAGGCCAGTATGCCAGCGTTTCTTCCGAAGAGCAAAGCTGAAGGCGGACAACTGTTTCACCGTTTGGTCGGGTTGCAGTTTCGAGAACCTCCCAGTACATCAGTCGGGCAAAGCCGTGCTGTGGTTTCTCCGCATCGGTTTTATGCGGGCCAAACCACGGAAAGCAAACCGGAATTCCGCCACGAATGGGCTTCCCCACTTCAAAGAAGCTGTCGGAACTCATCCACAGCAGATCTATTGAATTGCGTGGCCGGAAGCTGGTAATATGAGCACCGTACAGGCAAATGTCGGCGTCGGCATATTTGTTTGAAACGGTAATGAAAACCAAATCGTTTTCGAGTTCGGCAAATCCAACTTCGCCTTCAACGCTAAATTTTTCGTCCAGTTCGTCAATATCAATCATGGGAAATGTTGAGTTTTAAATTATGAATGTTGAATATGCGGTGCAAGGTAGCAAACCTTTTCCGGAGATAAAAGATTGGAAGAATCAAAACTGCCGGATTTGAATGTCCTGCGAAAGGTCGAGTTCTCCCAGCCAGATTCGACCGTTTCGTTGCACCAGTTCCGATTTGCTAACTTTTGATAGACCCGGAAAGCGGAAGTACAATTTGTATTGCCCGGCTGATAACTGGTCGAAATTGGTGTAGTGAATCCAAATGGTCTTTTTTTCGTGACTATTGATCAGCGACAACCAGCCCATTTCCCATGAATTGTAGGGTTGTGGCTGGATATGCTCCACGTGATTTACAAAGGATTTCTTCAGCGTGGGATTCCAGAGCGACAATCCGTTGGTAAAATAATGAAACAATCCGAGTCCCATTTTCTCCGGGTCGAGGTAATAATAATTAAACGAGTCATTGTTTGTTAATTCCAATTCCAGCGAAACTTTATTGTCTGGAATGAACTGTACCGACCTGATTTCGCATTGTAAGCCTTCATGTAACTGGTTGTGCGATTTTAGTGCATTAAGTATCCGGGCATCGCTGCGCGGATCGGTTGGCGGTACCTTTTTCCCATCAACATTGGTGTAGCTGCCAAATGCAATTGGTATTACATAGTCAGGGTAAAAAATATCGGGAGTATAAATTGCAGGCCCCAAAGGCATTGATGACATCACCCAGGAATGAAAGACACCGGTATAAATTTTTTCGCCATCGGCATAAACCTGAAAACTGTCGCGGTAGAATTTTTCGTCAAGGAAAGTACTGGATTCCTTCAGGTAAATAAAATGCGTCGAAAGATCGTAGTAGTCTATATCATTGGCTGTTATTACAACCCGTTCGCCAATGGTTATCGACAATCCCTCTCCTGAAATTTGCAAATCGTCTTGTTTACAGCCCGCAAAAAGAAAAATAAAAGCGAGCAACAGAGGTAGTATTGTTTTCATTTTTGTTTTTTATGAAGATGGTTAAAGTGCCGAAATAGTTGCTTTTCAATCAGCATGAATGTAGAATCTAAATTAGTATAAATTAACCTTGAAAGCTTACTTTTTATATTATAGCTTTGTTGAAAAATTCCATTTCTATGTCAGAATTTACCAATCATAAAGAAAAAAGAATTGCCAAACTAGTCGAACTTTTTGAGTGTGTTATCCGCGGTGAGATGAACGCCGGACTTGTAAGGGAATATCAGGATGTGATCGATCGTACCGGCCCGGCCGATGTGATTGAGGTTGTTGATTGGCTGATTCACCTGAAGATACCGATGCCTGAATTGAAAAAAGGAATCAACAAAGCGCTCAATCTGTTAAATAAACCACTTCAGGAATTTCCATATAATCCGCCGGCTGCCAATAGTTTTACGGGTTACCTTATACAAAGCAACGAACAGCTCGACCTCCGCCTGAAAGCCATTCGCCCATTACTGAAGGAGCTCAATCATGCTCCTGAAAATCAGTACTTCAGAAATGAACTGAAGGAAAAATTTGAAGAACTGGCAAAAATGGATCAGCACTACCAGATTAAAGAGAATGTTTTCTTTCCGCTGATAGAGGAATTTATGCCCGATTATCATTGTTTACAGGTGATGTGGTCGTTTCATGATGATATAAGATCGAACATAAAAGCAGTTATTCGTATGCTTGGTGAACCCGACTTTGATTTGAAGGCCTTTAACCGCATGTCGGGAGATATTTTTTTCAATATGTACGCAATAAAGTTTCGCGAGGAACGCATTCTTTTTCCGGTTGCCTGCAATTATATTCCTGAAAATAAGCTAAATGAACTGTTAAGCGAAAGCCTCGAAATCGGATTTCCATATATTAATCCTGAAATTGCAACTCCTGAATTATTGACAAATGAACCTATTGCTTCCGGCGAAATTGATTTAAAAACAGGGTTTTTATCAGCAGAACAAATCCGTCTCGTTTTCAATCACTTATCGGTTGATATTACTTATGTGGACGAAAACGACAAGGTGAAATTTTTCTCGACTCCTGAAAAGCGGATCTTCCGGCGTACCAATTCAATCATTGGCCGCGAAGTGAAAAATTGCCATCCACCCGAAAGTGTGCATGTGGTGGAGCAAATCGTGGAAGCTTTCAGAAACGGAACAAAAAACAAGGCCAGTTTCTGGATTCAGATGAAAGGCGAATTTATCCTGATCCAGTATTTTGCTGTTCGCGACGAGTTGGGGAATTACAAAGGAGTTGTGGAAGTGTCGCAGGAAATTACCGAAATCAGGGAATTAAAGGGAGAAAAAAGATTGCTGGATTGGGAATAAATATTTCAGAATCCATATTTTGAGTGGGTTTCCTGAACTACCTGTTCGTGGGTGAGTAAATTTCCTGATTCTGATTCATTTAAGCCTTCGAGAATAGAATCTTGAATTTCTGATGGCAATTCATCCCACCAATCCTGAGGATCTTCTCTTTTCAGTATCTCGTCAATTTCCTCAAGAACAGAAGGCTTGTTGGAGTTCAAAATTTTCCGTGCTAAATCTATTTTTAAAGTCTGAATATCCATTTGCAAGTGTTTTTGATCAAAATTAGTAAAATTTCTAATCGATAGCTTTGGAGCAGAGTTGAGAGATTGCTTAATAGATTGTGTTAAATTTCTCTTTCACAATTTCTTTCACCTCCTGCATGTCGATCTTCCGACCCAGTTCGCGCTCGATAGAGGTGACTCCATAAGTAATAAATCCGCAAGGGTTGATGTAGTTGAAATAGCGCATATCGGTATTTACATTTAGGGCAAAACCATGCATCGAAACATATCGGCTAATCCGCACTCCGATGGCACAAATCTTTCTCGACTTTGCCGGAATAGACGAATCGAGCCAAACGCCGGTGGCGCCGTCTTTCAGGGCACCTTCCAGCCCATATTCGGCAATGGTTTGAATGATGGCCTGTTCCATTTTGAAAATATACTCTTTTACGCCGATTTTGTAGTTTTCGAGGTCTATAATCGGGTAGCCAACCAATTGCCCCGGTCCGTGATAAGTAATGTCGCCTCCACGATTGATTTTGTAATAAACGGCATCAATTTTCTTCAGAAAATCGCCGTTGATCAGCAAATTATGCTCGTCGCCGCTTTTACCAAGCGTGTAAACATGCGGATGTTCGACCAATAAAACCCGATTGATTTCACTGCTCGTTTTATTTGCCAGTTTGTCGGCAACAACCTGTGCATGAATTTCTTCCTGGTAATCCCAGCATTCTTTATAGTCTTTCAGACCGAGGTCTTCGTAATTGAAATTGGCCATAAGAGTGTCATTTATTGTCAAACTTAGTCATTAAATTGTCATTCATTGTTTGTGAAGCATTTATCAGGCTATCGATAATTCTATCCATCAGTTATTATGCGTTTACATGCGCATCTGCCCGGTACGACGACCGAACCAATGGACTGCTTTCAACAAAAGAAAAACCCTTTTCGAGTCCGATTGTTCGGTAATGCTCAAATTGTTCGGGGGTAATATATTCTTTTACCTGAATGTGTTCAAGCGTTGGCGCCAGGTATTGCCCGATGGTCATAACCTTGCAGCCGACCGAACGCAGATCGTCCATTACTTGTAAAACTTCAGTTTCGGTTTCGCCCAAACCCAGCATGATGCCCGATTTTGTAATTACTCCTGAAGTAGCGATCACGCGGATTGCTTCCAGACTGGTGCGGTATTTGGCGGCACTGCGAATATGCGGTGTCAGTCGTTCAACAGTCTCCATGTTGTGCGAAATCACTTCCGGTCGGGCACCAATTACCATTTGAATTAGTTCAGCCTTTGCCTGAAAATCGGGAATCAGCACTTCAATACTTGTTGTAGGATTTTGCTTCTTTACTTCGAGTATAGTTTCTGCCCAGAATCCGGCACCTAAATCCGGCAAATCGTCGCGGTCAACCGAGGTGATCACGGCATGTTTCAGCTGCATTACGCGCACAGAATCGGCAATTCGCTTTGGTTCTTCAGGATCGGGTGGGAGCGGTTTCCCGGTTTTTACTCCGCAGAATTTACAGTTCCGGGTACAAATATCTCCCAAGATCATAAAGGTAGCAGTTCCGCGGTTCCAACATTCGCCAATATTCGGGCAATTTCCGCTGGTGCAAATTGTATGAAGCTGATGTTGAGCTACCAGATTCTTGACCATCGAATAACTTTCGCCTTTGGGCATTTGCATTTTCATCCACCGCGGAAGCCGCTCCCTTCCTTTCAATTCTGCTGTCATTGGGTATAAATTTCCGCAAAATTACGTTTAAAATCGGAAGGAAGTTCGTTCAACCATTTCAATTACTTCTACAAATCTCACATTTACCGGCTATGAAAGCTTTTGATTGTTATTTTTGTAGTTCATTCTTAAAAAGCACACATGAAGACTTTGGTCTGGATCATATTTTTATTGGCGCCGGTAATGGTTTGGGGGCAGAATACCGACCTCCAAAATATGTCCGTGCTTGCCAGTCAATACTACCAGAACAAAGAATACGGTAAAGCTGCCGAATTGTACGAACAGTTGTATTCAAGTACAAAGTCTGAAGGATATTTCAGCATTTATCTCGACTGTTTGCTGGGCATTCCTGATTTCGAAAAGGCTGAAAAAGAGATTCGAAAGGGGATACGTGGCAATTCGTCAGATGCGTATTGGTATGTTCAGTGGGGTTTTCTGAAGAAAGCGCAGGGACAGGGAAGCGAATCGGTAAAAATGTATGAAAAGGCAATTTCGACGCTTTCTGAAAATCCAGCAGAATATCAGAATCTTTCGAATCAGTTTATCAACCGGCGTGAATTTGAATTTGCTGAAAAGGTTTGGATTAAAGCCCGGGTCGGAAATCCCGCATTGTATAATTACGAACTTGCCCGGATTTATTATTATCTGCGCAATTACGATCAGATGCTGAAAGAGTATCTTGAATGGATGAAGCAAAAGGACACCAATCTGGAACTTGTAAAAAGCAATCTTCAGTCGGTTTTGTCGGTCGATAACGATGGGGAAATCAGCAAACAACTAAAAAACTATATGCTGAAACGGATTCAGGAAGAGCCTGGCCAAATCAGCTATACCCGACTGCTGATCTGGTTATTTATTCAGGATAAAAACTTTACCGCAGCCACGCGACAGGCGATATCGCTCGATAAACGCACGGGCGTGGAAGATGGGAATATTTTCGGATTGGCCAATGTTTCGGCCACAAATAAAAATTACGACGAGGCCGTTAAAGCCTATGATTATCTGATCAGCAAGGGAACAAAGGCCGAGTTTTATCAGTTGGCAAACCTGCAGCGGATGCAAATGTATTACGAACGATTTGTGGATTCCGGTATTCAGGATTTGGCGCAGGCCGGAATATTAAAGGAGCAATTTTTACAAGCATTTTCCATACTGGGAGTTTCGGCCGAAACTTCGCCGCTCCTGATTAGATACAGTCATTTACTGGCTTTTTACCTTGATCAGCCGGCCGAAGCCATCAAAACGCTGACCGATGGGCTGACGTTGAAAGGGATTTCGCCACCGCAAATTTCGGCACTGAAAGCGGAGTTGTCGGATGTATATGTTTATTCGGGCGATTTGTGGGAGGCTGTGATTACTTATTCGCAGGTTATTGAAAGCAATAAAAGCAACTTGCTGGCCGACGATGTGAAGTTTAAAAAGGCCAAACTGGGTTATTATATGGGGAATTTCACCTGGGCAAAGGCGCAACTCGATGCCTTGAAAGCCAGTACTTCGAAACTCATCGCAAATGATGCGATGGAACTTGCGCTTTTTGTTGCCGAGAACCTCGAAGCAGATTCACTCTCGGCACCACTCCAAATGTTTGCCCGCGCCGACCTGCAATTGTTTCGGAACAATTATCCGGTAGCTTTGGCTACACTCGACTCGGTGAGCAAATTGTATTCGTTTCACTCACTTTCAGATGATGTGAATTTCAGGAAAGCAAGTATTTTTCAGAAACAGGGAAAATTTGAAGAGGCTGCCGTCTTACTCGAATCAATTGTAAAGGATAATAGTTGGGAAATGCTGGCCGACGATGCACTATTTAAGCTGGCAACAATTTATGAAACCAGACTGAACCGAAAACCGGAAGCCATGGAACTGTACAAAAAAATGCTGACCGACTACCCCGGAAGTGTTTTCGTTGTAGAGGCGCGAACTGAGTTCAGGAAATTACAGGATGCTGTAAAAACTGAAGATAAATCGGATTCAGCCAAAACAAAAGAACAATTATTTTTCGAAGGAAAATCACCGAATCCATGAAATAGCCATGAGAATTAGTTTTTTACGAGCGGAAATGAATGTGTGGCTATTCCATGCGTCAATTAAAAAACAAATTATGTACGAATGAAACAGCAATCGAAAGCCACCATTTTTGCACTTTGTTCGGTGCTGTTATGGTCAACTGTTGCCACTGCCTTTAAACTTGGATTGCAGGTTCTTTCGCCACTTTACCTGATATTGACTGCCTCGGCGTTTTCGTTGCTGGTATTTTTCGTGGTCATCCTTTTTCAGGGAAGATTAAGAGAATTATTTACTGTTTCATTTTCCGGATTGGGAAAATCGGCTCTGCTCGGAGCTTTGAACCCGTTTGGATATTATCTCATTCTTTTTCAGGCATACAGCTTGCTTCCGGCGCAGGTTGCACAACCGCTCAACATGATCTGGCCTATCACACTTGCATTGCTGTCGGCACCACTCTTGAAACACAAAATAACCACCCGAAACATTGTTGCAATACTCATCAGTTTTGTTGGTGTAATTTTTATTTCCTCGCAGGGAAGTTTTGCCGGAATGGCCAATACCAACCTTACCGGAGCATTGCTGGCAGTTGGAAGTAGCGTGATCTGGGCACTTTTCTGGATATTGAGTGTGCTCGATAAACGCGACGAAATTTTTAAGTTATTTTGGAATTTTGCTTTTGGACTGGTTTATTTGCTCATTGCAGCTTTCTTTTTTACCGACTTTAGTTTTCCTGACATAAAAGGTTTGCCGTCAGCTTTTTATATTGGTTTGTTTGAACTTGGAATCACCTATATTCTGTGGATGAAAGCAATGCAACTAAGCGATAACAATGCTAAAACCGGCAATCTGATTTTTCTATCTCCTTTCCTTTCGCTGGTATTCATTCATTTTATTCTGGGCGAAACCATATTTATAACCACTTTTGTCGGACTGGCATTCATTATTTCGGGCATCTGGTTTCAGCAAAAAAAATAGTTCTATACTCTCTGCTCCCTGCCCCCTGCTCCCTGCTCCCTGCTCCCTGCTCCCTGCTCCCTGCCCTTTGCTTGTATTCAGGTCAAAAGCACTACCTTTGAGTTTCAAATTGAACCGACATGGATAACAAACCAATTAAAATACTCGGGATCGATCCCGGAACAAATGTGATGGGCTACGGATTGATCGAAGTTGTGAACAACAAACCACGAATACTTCAGGTTGGTGTCATCAAAACTGCCGGATTTACCGATCACTATCAGAAGTTGAAACATATTTTCGATCGTTCCAGTTCGCTCCTGAATGAACTGCAACCCGATGAGCTGGCCATAGAATCGCCTTTCTACGGAAAGGACATTCAGGCAATGCTTAAGCTGGGGCGCGCACAGGGCGTGGTGATGGGACTTGCACTAAGCCGCAATATTCCTGTTTCGGAATACGCACCGCTGAAAGTGAAACAATCGATTACCGGAATGGGACGTGCAGCCAAAGAGCAGGTGGCTTTTTTCCTGAAAAACATGTTTAGTATGAACGAACTTCCGAAGGAATTGGATGCTACCGACGCCATAGCAGTGGCTGTTTGCCATTACCTGCAAATGAGAAATCCGGTAACAAAGTCGGGAATAAAAAGCTGGGGCGATTTTGTGAAGAAGAATCCCGACAAGGTGAAGAAATAGTGTTCAGTGTTCAGTTTCAGTTTTCACCTTGGTTTTTGCTGAAAACTGCGACTGAAAACTGATCACTTCTAAGAACATTCCTTGGCAATAGATGCGGCTATTTCAGCCATTTCTTCTTTGCTGAACGACAGCTTCTTCGAAAAGTTGAGCAAATCGGCTTCCGACTGCATTGGCACCAAATGGATATGAGCATGAGGTACTTCCAATCCTAAAACCATTACCCCCACTTTTTTGCAGGGAATGGCTTTCTGTATGCCCAGCGCTACTTTTTTTGCAAATAGCTGCAATCCCGAATAAGTTTCATCGTCCAGATCAAACAGGTAATCAACTTCCTTTTTGGGGATCACAAGGGTGTGACCTTTGGCTACCGGAAAAATATCAAGGAAAGCATAGAAGTTTTCATCCTCTGCTACTTTCCATGATGGTATTTCTCCGCTTGCAATTTTTGTAAAAATGCTGGCCATTGTGTTGTTTTATCAGATAGCAATATCAATAATCTCGAACGGAATTTTGCCCGAAGGAACCTGTATCTCAACAATGTCGCCTACCTTCTTTCCCAGCAATCCTTTGGCAATAGGAGTTTGAATGGAAATTCTCCCCCGTTTCAGATCTGCTTCCGGTTCCGAAACAATGGTGTATTGCATGGTTGCATTGTTTGTCTTGTTCCGGATGGTAACTTTATTCAGTATCTGAACACTCGATATATCTATTTTCGATTCGTCAATTATTCTGGCTGAAGCAATTTGTCCGCCCAAAACTGCAATCTTGGCTTCGAGCATACCTTGAGCATCTTTTGCTGCGTCGTATTCGGCGTTTTCCGAAATGTCGCCTTTTTCAATGGCTTCACCAATTGCTTTTGAAATGGCAGGACGCTCAACATTGATAAGTCTGTCGAGTTCGTCTTTCATTCTTTTCAGGCCTTCTTCAGTAATATAAGTAACCGTTTTCATGGTTTTTATCCTTTATGTAATACTATATTAAAACAAAAAAGAATTCCGGACACTGCGGAACTCTTTCGTGATACAAACTTATATAAAAAATTCAATCTTTACGAATCAGTATGTTTTATAAAACAATTAGTAGGCTGAATGATAAAAAGTTTCAGGCACCGGTCGTTTCTTCTAAAGCAATCATCATCATTTTAAATGGGTCAGGTACTAATATTTTCGTTCCATAATGATGGAATAAACAACTGCTTTGCGCAACGAAAAATCATCGAAGTAACTTGACGAGCTTTCTTCTTCTGCTTCGGTTATTTCTTCGGGTTCAGGCTGCCGCTTTATTGCTGACAACGATTGTCTCCTTGATTTTTCTGGCAGTGTGCTTTTGAATGGCTGATGAAAATAATGCGATTTTGGAATCTCGCTGACTTTTCTCACCGGAATCTCAATTGGAGCCTGTTTTACTTTTAACGGCCGTGGTTCTTCTGCAATTGTTTCTTCCAGAAAATCTTCGCCCAACAGCTGATCCATGAAATAATTCCGTGTTTTGATTTCATCCTCTTCAACTGCATTCTCAGCCATCTTGCTTTTCCTGTTTTTATTAATGGCGGCAAAAATTGAAATGACAACAGCTATGATTAAGAATATATAATCTTCCATTTCTTGGTTTTTTTTGCTGAATGAAATAATTTGTCCTTTTCTTTGTTCTAATAAAGCATTAAAGATACAAAAAATGGTTAGGAATTTCAGAAATGTGATAAAAACAGTTTTGATCTGCCTTTTTATACTGGCAGGTACAAACGGTTGCAAAGACGATTATACATCTGTGATACCGTATGTGTATGTTAACATGAATTTTAATCCAACAAATATTATCGAATTCAATATTCCCGGAGGTTCTCATTATTTCGCGAATGCAGGTTTTGGCGGGATTATTATTTTTCGCGATCTGATCGAAAGTTCAAATCCATTTCTGGCTTTCGATGCTACCTGCACCCACGAAATCTCGCAGAGTTGCAGAGTTGCTGCCGATGGGAGTGGGTTGGCCAAATGTCCGTGCTGCGGGTCGGTGTATATTTTGTTTGGAGGAAACGGAAGTCCTACCAGTGGTCCGGCAATTGAACCTTTAAAGCAATACCGTACAACCTATGCCGGAGGACGAATAACAGTTTCAAATTGATTATAAAATAGTCCGACCTGGTTACAATTCAAAGTTAAATCCTCTGTTCAAAAGATCTTCATATTTCTTCTGATCGAAACGGTAGTACCAGGCGCCTTTTCGCGATGATTCTTTTTCCTTTTCCTCCAGTTTTTCAAGTAAGTCCATCGATAACAGTTTCCTCCGGAAGTTGCGTTTGTCCAAAGATTTGTTGTAAATGGCTTCGTATAATCCTTGAAGTTGTGGTATGGTAAATTTGTCGGGCAGCAACTCGAATCCGATTGGTTGAGTTCTCGCCCTGATTTGTAGTTTCTTTAAAGCCTTGTCAATCATGGCCGAATGGTCGAAAATAAGTTTAGGTACCGAGGTAATTGGAACCCATGTTGCTCCATGATTTTTAACCAGTTCAAGGTCGGATGCATTTATTTTAATAAGTGCGAAATAAGCCACCGATATAATGCGTGCTCCGGGATCCCGGTCGAGTTCGCCAAAAGTGTAAAGCTGTTCCATGTAAACATCCGACAGGCCGGTTAGCTGCTGCAAAATGCGCTTTGCAGCTTCATCAACCGATTCGTCGTTTTTCAGAAATCCTCCCATCAGCGACCATTCTCCTTTTGAGGGCTGAAAATTTCTTTTCAGAAGAAGCACTTTTAATTTGCGTCCTTCTTCGTCATATCCAAAAATTATTGAATCGACAGCTACGTGAAATTTTTCGTGTTCGAGATAGTAGGGCATGGGGTGCAGTTATTCTGGCAAAGGCCAATCAAGAGATTCTTTGGTCCGCAAATAAGTCTCAATATGACGGTCTTTTTTTGCTTCATAAATATCCGAAATTGTCAGAATAATTCCGGTTTCTTCCACATCGCCAAAATGATCGTTGATTACTGTCCCGAATGTTTTCATCGACGGGCTCAGGTTCATATACGAATTAATCAGAGGAGGAATGTTTTCTCCAAATTCCCGTACTTTCTGCGAAAGTATTTTGTAGTCTTCCTTGTACGATCCGCCGTTAAATATTATTTCCATTTCCTGAATGTTTATTCCCAAATCCATTGGATGGATTGGGGTTACCAGGTTTTCGTGATCTTTAAAATATTTCTGAAAAAAATACATGATCAGGTTACGGGCCTGTGTGTGAAAATGGGTGTACATGGTCACTTTCCCGAAAAAGTATTTCATTTCAGGATGATCAACAATGAGTGCGCCTAAACCATCCCATAAATTATCGAGTGCAAAAAGTGCTTTCGCACCTGCTTTACTCGATTGATAGTGTGGCTGAACGAACGAACGACCCAATTCGAGGGTATAAGGAAGGTATTCTTTGATAAATTTTTCTGAAAAGTTGAAAAGATGAGTTGTCGCCAAATGAACAATGCCATTTTCGTCGATCGGAACATCTTTACACAATATATAACGGTATCCGCCAATAATCTCCAAAGCCTGTGGATCCCAAACAATTAGCTGCTTATAAGGATCAGCGCAGGTGTCATATTCATCAATATCAACTTCATCACCCATACCCCCACCGGCGTCACGAAAAGTTATTTCCCTGACACGGCCTATTTCAAGCATTACATTGGGTGAATCCTGATGGGTGATGATGTAAATCTCGTTATCGCCTTTGTTTGTTTTCCGCATCAACTTGTCCGGTGTCAATTCTGCCACAAGAGCATCCTTCGCCACAGGTGCAATTATCTCCTTCATACGATATCTGATATTTTATTGAGCTACAAAACTAAAAAAAAAGTGTCAGAATTGGTTTTATCAACAAATTAATCTGAGGATTAAGACTCAATTGGTAATTTATACACAATGTTCCTTACTTCAGCTGCCCATTGGTCAAGCGTTTTGCTTTTGTCGAAATGTTTGTATGATATTGGTTTGCCGAATGTTATGGTGAACTTTTGGTTTTTATGACTGAAGGTCTCATTGGCCAGATAAAACATCTCAAGGTTCCATTTCATCCTGAAAAAAGTGCGGAAATTGGCCAGCCGGTAGAAGAAATCGGAGTTTCGGCCGCTTACATGTACGGGAATAATATCACGCTGATATTCAATTGATTTGGCAATGAAATGTTTTTTCCAATCATAATCCTGAATTTTCCCTTTTAGCCTGCGCGAAGCGAATCCGGATGGAAAAATCAACATTTGTTTGTCGGACAAATACGTTTCATGGATTTTTTTGATCACCTCTTTGCTGTGACCGCCATGCTTGTTTACCGGAACAAAAATTGGATGCAGCTGTGGAATATTCATCAGAATATCGTTGACCAGTGTCACAACATTGCCTAAAATCCTGTCGAGATTGCTCATGATAAGTAGCGAATCGAAACCTCCCAAAGGATGATTTGATGCAAAAATAAAGCGTCCGGAGGCAGGTATGTTTTCGAGTCCAATCAGGGTTTGTTGTACATTAAAATGTTTTACCATGCTATTGGCGAACTCAATCCCTTTTTCGTTGCCATGTTTGGCAAGAATCTCGTTGATTTCGTCGATGTGCATAATACGGTTAATGTACCGGTAAACAAATCCGGGAAGCTTTTTGGCAAGCTTTGGGTTCTTTTTTGCGAAAACCTCCCTTATGTTGATCGGCTTCACGGGAGCCTGATTTTCAGAATTCATTTTAATCGGTTTTAATTTGATGCCGAAAATATAAAATATATGTGTTTAGTGTGTGGTTTTTTTGTTTTTGTCTTTCGCTGAAATATTTTCAACGCACGACATCAATCTAAAATAGGTTAGAAATCCCATTTTTTCGCTTTTGGAGTACTGCTTAATGAATACTTTTAATCATTGAGAAATGATTTATTAACTGTAAATGGAGATTGTGAATAAATATTAAATGCCTGTTAATTAGTATTATATGTACTGTTTTTTCTAAATACACACAACTTATAAACAGTTTATTAACGATTGTGGTGATTTTTTGTGGTGACTGAAAAAGACTGAAAATGGAGGATAGTGACTGATTGTGAATGTTTTTTTCTTACTTTTACGTTTGAATTAAAGGTACTCTAAAAAATGAATTTCTCAGCAGAAAAAGAAGCAACCTTCGACGAAAAAGGAAGGGTCGTTTTACCGGCTGATTTCAAGAACGAAATGGGCGGAAATATTCCCGGTGGCCAAATGGCCGTCGAGATAGATCCGTATGAGAAGTGCCTTAATATTTATCCAATGCCTGAATGGGAAAACAGGGTTGCCTTTATTAAGTCTAAACTTAACAGGGACAATAAACAACACAGCCGTATGCTCGATTCGTTTTACCGGAGATTCAAGATTGTTCCGGTTCCCGAAAGCTACAGAATGAACATGCCGAACAGTTTTCTGGAACAGGTTGGAATAAACAAAGACGTTGTTTTTACCGGACAAGGTGACCGCATCAGGCTTTGGGATGCAGCAGAATACAGACGATATGTTGAGTCGTTTGATGACTTTGAAGATAATTATGCACGATTGTTTGGAAATGAAGAGGTATAAAAGTGGAAAGAGCATATCACATACCGGTTTTGTTGAACGAGAGTGTCAACGGCCTGGAAATTAAGGAAAATGGCGATTATGTTGACGTGACTTTTGGTGGCGGGGGCCATTCCCGCGAAATTTTCAGCCGTTTAAAATCGGGTCGCCTTTTTGCTTTCGATCAGGACGAAGATGCCGCAGCGAATGTCATTGATGACGATCGCTTTTTTTTTATCAGACACAATTTCAAATACATCCGAAATTTTTTAAAGTATTATCAGGTTGAACAAGTCGATGGAATTCTTGCCGACCTGGGTGTTTCGTCGCACGATTTTGACGTGGCAGAGCGGGGTTTTTCCTTTCGTTTCGACGGCGATCTTGATATGCGGATGAACCGCGATTCGTCGCAAACGGCTGCTGATATTGTCAATTCGTTTTCTGAAGATCAGTTGAGGAAAATATTTCGCGAGTATGGCGAAATCGACAACGCCGGGCGATTGGCTCGTCAGCTGGTTTCTGCCCGCAATATAAAACCGGTCAAAACCATCGAACAGTTTCGTGAAGCCATTGCGCCTTGTGTGCCGCGCCTTCAGGAAAGCAAATATCTGGCGAAAGTTTTTCAGGCACTGCGCATTGAAACGAACAAAGAAATGGACGTTCTGCTGGAATTTCTTGAACAAAGCATTGAATTACTGAAACCAGGTGGCCGTTTGGTGGTGATTACCTATCACTCGCTCGAAGACCGGATGGTGAAGAATTTTATGCGGTCGGGCGATTCGTCAGGGAAACAGGAACAGGATTTCTTCGGAAATGTTGATTCTCCTCTGGTTGCAATCAACCGCAGAGTGATTGTTCCAGGCGAAGAAGAACTTGAGCGGAATCCGAGAGCACGAAGTGCAAAATTGAGAATTGCAGAGAAGAAAGCATGACAGAAAAAAAAGAAAATAAGAGCAAGCGTATTTCTCAGGAAGACTTGAAAAGTGTTCTGGGCGGAACCATTTTGGCCAGCGAAAAAGTGACAAAACTGTTGCCATTCGTTTTTTTTGTCGCATTCATGTTTCTCGGGTTAATTACCAACCGTTACTTGACCGAAAAAACCATTCGGAAGATTGATATGGTAAAAGATTCTTTGAAAGAATACAAAGCCGAATCGGTTATCCACGAAACACAATTAATGTATATCAACCGCCCTTCGGAGGTGACAAAAAAAGTAATTGAACGGGAGATAGACCTTATTGAGCCGACTGAACCGGCTAAAAAAATTAAAGTAAAAAAATTAGAACAGAAATAATGGAAATCAGGAAAGTCATAACCTTACGATTCGGCATCATCTATTTTTTGATTGCCCTGTTCGGACTTGTTATAATTGCCCGGATTCTCATTATTCAGAATGTTGATACCGAAAAATGGCAGCAGATTGCCAAAGACTTACGAAATAATACTGCTGATATATGGGCAAAACGTGGAAATATTTGTGCCGACGACGGTAGCATTTTATCCACTTCTGTTCCATACTACGAAATCAGGATGGACATGCAGGCGCCACGAATTCAACAGGTATTTGCCAAAGAGTCGGAAGCAATGGTCGAAGAGTTATCCAACTTTTTCGGCTTCTCCAAAATGGATTTCAGAAATCGCCTGAAAGTTGCCTTTGACAAGGGAAATCGTTGGTTTCTGGTTAACCCGGCGCAATTGGACCACAATCAATTTCAGGAATTCAGAAAACTCAGAACCATGTCGCGCAGTTATTTTGGTTCGGGATTGGTGGTCGTTACCGAGAACAAGCGGATTTTACCTCACGGCGATTTGGCCAGCCGTACCATCGGCGTTTTAAATAAAGGAGTTTTTGGGGGGATGCACGGCTATGTTGGTTATACAGGCGTTGAAGGATTGTCTGAAAACTATCTGGCCGGACAAAACGGAATGGCTCTAAAACGAAATTACTCCGGAAGCTGGATCAACACTCCGCTTATAGAACCCAAAGAAGGGAAAGATGTAATTACCACCATTAATGTGAACCTTCAGGATTACGCTCAATCTTCATTAGGAAAACAAATGGAAATTAGTCAGGCCGAATGGGGAACTGCAATTGTAATGGAGGTAAAAACCGGAAACATAAAGGCAATAGCCAATATGGGTCGCAAAAAAGATGGAACGTATGGCGAAACATATAATTACGCTTTTGGCCATCAGGGGTGCAGCGAACCCGGATCGACTTTTAAACTGATGTCGATGATTATTGCCATGGAAGAAGGCTATGTTGATACGGCTGATATGTTTGACACCGGGCGGGGAATGTGGGAATACAAACGACAAAAGATGCTCGATAGTGATTACGATAAAGGTGGGCACGGAATGCTTAGCATGAAACGCATCTTCGAACTTTCATCAAACATTGGGACTGCAAAAATCATTACCAAATTTTACGAGGGCAGGGAAAAAGATTTTATAGATCGCATTTACAGCTTTGGTCTCAATAAACCGCTGGGATTGGGCTTTTTAGGTGAAGCTGTTCCCCGGATTAAATATCCTACCGACCCGGATTGGTGGGGACCTTCGTTGGCATGGATTGCCCACGGCTACGAAATAAAGATCGCACCCATTCAAACATTGGCTTTTTATAACGCAGTGGCCAACAACGGAGTGATGGTGAAACCAAAATTTATCGAAGAAATCAGGGAAAACGGAATGCCTGTCCGCAAATTTAAAACTGAAGTAGTAAATCCATCAATTTGCTCGAAGAATACCCTGGTGAAAGCACAGGATTTGCTTAAAGGTGTTTGCTCTCATGGAACTGGTAGGAACCTGCGAAATCCGTATTACACCATTGCCGGCAAAACCGGTACTGCAGTAATTGCCGACGAAAACAGGGGTTATAAAGCGGGTGGGGTCAAAAAATACCAGGCTTCTTTTTGTGGGTATTTTCCAGCCGATAATCCTGAATATTCAATTATTGTAGTAATTGTTGGTCCGAAGGGTAAGTTTTACGGAGGTTCGGTGGCAGGTCCGGTTTTTAGGGGCATTGCCGACAAAGTGTATGCTTCGTATCTCGAACCCGCCAAAGATTCAATTCCTCCTTATGCCGAAGTACCGGTTGTTAAACCCGGGTTAAAAGAAGATGTGATGCTCTTTTCGCAGGAGCTCGGCTTTAAAACCCAGTCACAAAATATGACTGCCGACTATGTTACTGTTGCCAACGATACCATGACCGTTTTTGTATCGGGCATAACTGATACTCCGGGAACAGTTCCCAATGTGGTTGGAATGGGCGCCACCGATGCAGTTTATCTTCTGGAAAAAGAAGGCCTGACTACACGTATAAATGGTTTTGGTCGCGTATTCCGTCAGTCGTTGACTCCCGGAATGCCTGTTACAAAAGGAGAAACCGTTTCATTGGAGCTGGGTTTTGATGAGCTTGAGATATTTAAGAAGGATAGCATTGCAGCCAGCGATTCTATTCAGGCAGCGCCATTGGCCTTAGGCCAGGTTGAAAATACCAAAAAGGCTCCTGAAGTCGAAAATACAAAGAAGAAAAGCCCGGCAGAAAAACCAAAACCTACACAGGAAGCCATTGATAAGTGGAAAGCAAAAGTTGCTGCACAAAAGAAACTTGATGCAAAGAAAGGAAATGCAGTAAAACCAAAACCTACGCAGGAAGCCATTGATAAATGGAAGGCAAAAGTTGCTGCACAAAAGGCTGCTGAGGCGAAGAATGCAGCAAAGAATGGAGCTGTTCAAACAAAAAATCAGTAATAATGAGACCATTAAATGACATACTGAACGGTATTGAATTGCTCGAAATGAGGGGCGATTTATCTGTTTCTATCCGTAACATCCAGTTCGATTCACGTAAAGTGGTTGCCGGCGATTTGTTTGTTGCGGTGAAAGGTTCTCATGTCGATGGGCATCAGTTTATTGCAAAAGCGATCGAAATGGGCGCTGTTGCTGTTGTTTGTGAAGAAGTTCCTGAAAATATTCCTTCAGGAGTCGTGCTTGTTCGCATTGCCAATTCACAGAAAAACTTTGGGTTTATGGCTGCTAATTTCTTCGGAAATCCGTCGGCTGGTCTGAAAGTCGTGGGAGTTACCGGAACAAATGGTAAAACAACCATTGCAACACTTCTGTACAATACATTTACGCTGCTTGGCTATAAAGTCGGATTAATTTCGACGATTAAATATTACGTGGGGAAGGATGAATTTCATGCCACCCACACCACTCCCGATGCATTACAAATTCAGGAACTGATGGCTCGGATGGTTGAAGCCGGTTGCGATTATTGCTTTATGGAAGTCAGTTCCCATGCAATCGACCAGGATCGTATCAGCGGTATTCAATTCGATGGAGGTGTTTTCACCAACCTAAGTCATGACCATCTCGACTATCACAAAACATTTGCTGAATACCTGAAAGCAAAAAAGAAGTTTTTTGATGAGCTTCCTGAAGGTGCTTTTGCCCTTACCAATGCCGACGATAAAAATGGCATGGTGATGCTTCAGAATACACGTGCACTTAAACAAACTTATTCGCAAAGAGCGCTGGCCAATTTTCATTGCAAAGTGCTTGAAAAACATTTCGACGGAATGTTGCTAAGTATTGACGGACATGAAGTTTGGACGCATTTTACAGGCGTTTTCAATGCAAGTAACCTGTTGGCGGTGATGGGCGCTTCGGTACTCCTTGGAGTTAATAATGAAGATATTCTTCGGATTTTAAGCGAGTTGCGCCCTGTTTCCGGAAGGTTCGAAATCATCCGTTCAGCTGACGGAAAATATGCGGTAGTTGATTACGCTCATACGCCCGATGCCATTCAGAATGTATTGTCAGGAATAACAGATATCCGGACCGGAAACGAACAGGTAATCACTGTTATTGGCGCTGGTGGCGACCGCGATAAAACAAAACGTCCGGAAATGGCGCGGGAAGCAGTGAAGCAAAGCGACAAAGTTATTCTTACTTCCGACAATCCTCGCTCCGAAGAGCCCGAGCAGATTCTTGCAGATATGGAAGCAGGAGTCGAGGCTCATCAACGCTCGAAAGTATTGTCGATTGTGAGCCGGAAAGAAGCTATAAAAACGGCCTGTATGCTTGCACGGCCGGGCGATATTATTTTGGTGGCCGGAAAAGGACACGAAGATTATCAGGAGATTAAAGGGGTGAAATATCACTTTGACGACAAGGAAGTAATCAACGAAATATTTGGTAACAATTAATATACGAGACTATGTTTTATCATTTGTATCAGCTTTTAAAGGATTGGGACATCCCCGGATTGGGAATGTTTCAGTACATCTCGTTCCGGTCGGGTGCAGCAATCATTGTTTCGTTGCTGATTACTGTCGGTTTTGGGAAAAAGCTGATCAACTTTTTGCGCAAAAAGCAAATTGGTGAAGAGGTTCGCGATTTGGGTCTCGAAGGTCAGATGCAGAAAAAAGGCACACCAACCATGGGTGGAATTATCATTCTTGCATCAATAGTTATTCCGACTCTGCTGTTTGCCCGTCTCGACAATATTTACATTGTACTGATGCTTATCACCACTGTATGGTTGGGTTTAATCGGTTTCCTCGACGATTATATTAAAGTATTCCTGAAAGATAAAAAAGGATTGGCCGGAAAATTTAAAATTCTGGGCCAGGTTTCTCTGGGTTTTATTGTTGCAACAACTTTGTTTTTTTCTGATGAGGTGGTGGTTCGCGAACGGGTGGTTGACGCCAACGGAATGTTTGTTAAAGAGATGGTAACCGACAGCATTACAGGCAGAGGAAGGTTGCAATATGTAACCAACGAAGTGAAATCTACAAAAACAACCATTCCTTTCGTTAAAAATCATGAATTTGATTACGGCATTCTCGTAGGTTTTTTGGGCGACCGCAATACTGTTTGGAGATGGTTGGTTTATGCGCTGGCCATTATTCTAATTATCACCGCCGTCTCAAATGCCGCTAACCTAACCGATGGAATCGACGGACTTGCGACGGGCACCTCGGCCATCAGCGGGGCCACTTTCGGGATACTGGCTTATGTGAGCGGTAACGTCATTTATGCCGAATACCTGAACATCATGTACATACCTAATCTTGGTGAGTTGACCATTTTTATCGCTGCATTTATTGGAGGTACAGTCGGATTCCTTTGGTACAATTCATATCCGGCTCAGGTATTTATGGGCGACACCGGAAGCCTCGCACTTGGTGGTATTCTGGCTGTTTTCGCAGTTATAATCCGTAAAGAATTTCTCATCCCGATTTTGTGCGGAATTTTTGTTGTCGAAAACCTTTCTGTAGTAATTCAGGTGGCTTATTTCAAATATACCAGAAAAAAATACGGTGAAGGACGCAGGATTTTCCTGATGAGTCCCATCCATCATCACTTTCAGAAGCAGGGAATTCCGGAAGCAAAAATCGTTACCCGTTTCTGGATTGTCGGAATCATCCTGGCAGTATTGACCATGGTAACATTGAAAATGCGTTAAAAAATGAATAGAAGAGCCGTCATATTGGGAGCCGCAGAGAGCGGAGTTGGTGCAGCCATTCTGGCACGCAAGCAAGGTTTTGACGTGTTTGTTTCTGACCTTGGAACGATCAAGGAGAAATACAGAAATGAATTGACTGATCGTCAGTTCGATTTTGAAGAAGGCCGACACACCGAAGAAAAAATATTGAATGCAGATGTGGTGATCAAAAGTCCGGGAATTCCGGATAAGGCGCCATTGATTGTGAAGCTGAAAGAAAATGGAATACCGGTTATTTCTGAAATTGAATTTGCCGGAAAATACACTTCAGCAATAAAAATATGCATAACAGGGAGCAATGGTAAAACGACCACCACATTGCTGACCTACCATATTTTGGAGAAAGCAGGGTACAATGTTGGGTTGGCCGGAAATGTTGGGCATAGTTTCGCCTGGCAGGTGGCCGAAAAGGAATTCGATTATTATGTGATCGAACTGAGCAGCTTTCAGCTCGACGGAATGTTTGAGTTTAAAGCAGACATCGCTGTTTTGCTGAACATTACTCCCGATCACCTCGATCGGTACGATTATAAAATGCAGAACTATATCGATTCGAAGTTTCGCATTGCACAGAACCAAACCGCGCAGGATCTTTTCATCTGGTGCAGCGACGATCCGGTGCTGAATCACGAGATGAAGAAACGAAAAATTGCCGCCCATTGTGTGCCTTTTGGCCTGGGGCTACCTCCTGTCGAAGGTGCCGGAGTTACAGACAACAACATGATTATAAACTGGAAACAAAATATTTTTACTATGTCGATTTTAGATATTGCACTACAGGGAAGTCATAATACCTACAACTCAATGGCAGCGGGTATTGCGGGAATGGCCGTTAATATCAGGAATGAAATGGTTCGCGAGAGCATGGCTGATTTTAAAGGTGTTGAGCACCGTCTCGAACGCTTTTTGAAAGTTCATGGAATTGAATTCATCAACGATTCAAAGGCAACCAATATTAATTCGACCTGGTATGCACTCGAAAGTATGAACCAGCCAACCGTTTGGATTGTAGGTGGAATTGATAAAGGAAACGATTACTCCCAGTTGACCGAATTGGTGAAGAAAAAAGTAAAGGCGATTGTTTGCCTTGGAGTTGATAATTCAAAAATTCTGGAAGCTTTCAGGCACATTGGTATCGATATGGTTGAAACGCAATCGATGGAAGATGCAGTGCGCTCTGCTTATTACCTTGCAAAGAATGGCGATACTGTTTTATTGTCGCCTGCTTGTGCAAGTTTCGATTTGTTCGAGAATTACGAAGATCGCGGATATCAGTTTAAAAATGCTGTAAAAGAATTATAAAATGGCAGGTAGGCTGGCAAAACTATTTAAGGGCGACCGGACACTTTGGGTGGTGCTGATTTTCTTATCCCTTGCTTCGCTGATCATTGTGTACAGCGCAACGGGCAAGCTGGCCTATCGCGAAGCAGGCGGGAATACAGTACATTATCTCATACGGCAATTTGTATTTATCCTGACAGGTTTTGGGATCATGCTTTTTCTTGTCAATATTATACCGGTGGTCGTCTATTTTAAGATATCGCCGGTCTTAATCGGCATTACAATAGTAGCGCTTATTTTTGCCTATATTCAGTTTAAAATGACTGGTAATCCCGACAAGGAAACATCCCGTTCGCTCGATTTGGGTTTCTTCAGTTTTCAGCCGTCGGAGCTGGCTAAAATTGCGCTTATCATGTTCGCTTCGCGCATGTTGTCGAAATCGCAGAAAACCGAAGAGGAACTCAAGACGGCTTTTTGGTGGGTAACAGGTGTTTCTGCAGTAGTTTGTTTTCTGATTTTCCTTAGCAATATTTCAACTGCCGCGCTCATTTTCTTAAGCGTCATGGTGTTGATGCTCATTGCCCGTGTGCCGTTTAAATTGTTTTCGATGCTTGCCGGAGCTGGAATTTTATTGGGCGTGCTACTTTTTTTTACCGCCGATTATCTTCCCAAGAGTTTTGGCCGCGTTCATACTTTCAAGGAACGAATTGTCGATTTCACCAAAGGCGATGCCAATGCCCTGACGGGAACAACACAGGCCGATTACGCGAAATTAGCTGTTTTCGAGGGTGGTATGTTTGGTAAAGGTCCCGGGAACAGCGAAGTAAGTAATTACATGGAAGCCGGTTACAACGATTTTATTTATGCCATTTTTATCGAAGAATATGGTTTTGTCGGAGGCATGGCCCTGTTGCTGTTATACCTGATTTTAATGTTCCGTGGAGTGATCATCGTACGGCGTTGCGATCGTACTTTTCCGGCCTTTATGGTAGCGGGACTGGTTGTTCTGATGGTATTTCAGGCCTTTATAAATATGGCTGTTTCGGTGGGGGCAGCCCCGGTAACCGGTCAGCCATTGCCCTGGGTAAGTATGGGTGGATCGTCGATGTTGTTTACTGCCGTTTCCTTCGGTATCATTCTGGCGGTCAGCTCACACAATCAAAAAAATAAAGCGGCAGCCGAGCAGTTGGTTGTAGTTGATGTACCAAACGAAGATCAGGCTTTATAAAATATGAGAAAACTAAAAGTAATTATAAGCGGAGGAGGAACCGGTGGACATATTTTCCCGGCCATTTCGATTGCCAACGAGTTGAAAGAACGTTTTCCGGAAACGGAAATTTTGTTTGTCGGAGCTCTTGGAAAAATGGAAATGGAACGGGTTCCGGCTGCCGGTTACCACATTGTTGGCTTGCCAGTAATGGGGTTTCCGCGGAAACTTTCGTTTAAAATGTTTAGTTTTTTTCTGAAATTATACAAGAGTATGCGGATGGCCCGCAAAGTAATTGTCGGTTTTAAACCCGATGTAGCCATTGGTGTGGGTGGATTTGCAAGTGGTCCGGTTTTGAAGGCAGCAGTCAAAAAAGGTGTTCCTGCTGTACTTCAGGAGCAAAACTCGTATGCCGGAGTAACCAATAAAGTTCTGTCGGTTGATGTTGATAAAATTTGTGTGGCTTATCCTCACATGGAACGTTATTTTCCGACAAAGAAAATTGTCTTTACCGGAAATCCCATCCGCAAAAACCTGATTGAAGCCATTGTAAATAAAAGCGAAGCATACCAATTTTTTGGCCTTGATGAGTCAAAACCGGTTGTACTGATTATAGGAGGAAGTCTCGGGGCACGAACACTGAACGAAAGTGTAATGGCCAGCCTGCAGCAGATCCGAAATTCGGGAGTACAGGTAATCTGGCAAACCGGAAGTTTTTATTATCAGGAAATGCTGGAACGACTGGGTAATTCGGGACCTGAAAATTTGTTTCCGATGGAATTTGTTTCGCGTATGGATTTGGCTTACGCTTTGGCCGATGTGGTGATTTCGCGTGCCGGTGCCGGAACCATTTCAGAACTCTGTTTGCTGGCAAAACCCTGCATTCTGGTTCCTTCGCCCAATGTCGCCGAAGACCATCAAACCAAAAATGCGATGGCATTGGTTGAAAATCAGGCCGCTTTGTTAATAAAAGATGCCGATTCGAAAGAGCAACTGATGAAAGAAACTTTTAGCTTGCTGGCTGATAAACAGCGACTAAAAAGTCTTTCAGAAAATATAAAAAAACTAGGCCGGCCCAACGCGGCAAAAGATATTGTTGATGTGATTTTGACGGTGGTGAAATATTGAACATTTAAACATGGAATTAGTAAGTATTCATAGCAAAATATACGAGGTACGGGGTTTACGGGTTATGTTTGATTATGATCTGTCTGATTTGTATGAAGTAGAAACAAGGGCTTTGAAACAGGCTGTAAGACGAAATATGGATCGTTTTCCTGAAGATTTCATGATTCAACTTACCGCAGAGGAAATACAGGTTATGGTATCACAATTTGTGATACCTTCTAAGCAACAATTGGGAGGAGCATTACCCTTTGCCTTTACAGAGCAGGGTGTTGCAATGTTAAGTTCAGTACTAAAAGAATTATTTAATGAACGACAAGCAGGCACGGGAGGCATTTGAGACCCGGACGCGGATAGGCTTTAACCCAGATGTATAAAATGGTTGTAAAAATAAACGAATGCTAAATTTTACCGACATAAAACAAGTGTATTTCCTCGGTATCGGGGGAATCGGGATGAGCGCTCTGGCACGCTATTTTGCGAGTCAGGGTATCGCTGTTTCCGGATACGACCGTACCAGTACAGAATTAACACTTCAGCTTGAAAAAGAAGGAATTGCAGTCCACTACGACGACAATCCCGCGAAACTACCTTCAGAATTAAATATTGCCGACTCATTAATCGTTTACACACCGGCAGTTCCATCCAGTCATCAGGAATTAAATGTTCTGATCGATCGTGGTTTTGGCATTCATAAACGTTCTGAAGTGCTCGGAATTATTTGCAACAGTCGGAGGACTATTGCGGTTGCCGGAACTCATGGAAAAACTTCGGTTTCAACCATGACTGCCCATATCCTGAAATCATCGGCTACCGGATGTGCCGCTTTTATGGGTGGAATTTCGAAGAATTACGGAACCAATTTGCTGCTCGACGATACCGGAAGCCAGTGGATTGTGGCCGAAGCCGACGAATTCGACAGATCGTTTCTGCAACTAAAGCCAGAGTTGGCGGTAATTACTTCGATGGATGCCGATCACCTTGATATTTATGGCTCGCACGAAAAAGTGATTGAGAGCTTTAACTTGTTTGCCAGTCAGATAAAAGCAGGTGGAGCACTTGTCCTGAAAAAAGGTCTTTCGGTGAATGAGGAAATCGCAGGCATTCGGAAGTTCACTTATTCGATAACTGAAAATGCAGATTTCTGCGCCGAAAATATAGAATTGAAAAACGGTTTTTATCAGTTTGATCTGAAAACTCCTGATTTCACGATTGAAAAACTGGTACTGAATTACCCCGGGCTGTTGAATGTCGAGAATTCGGTTGCTGCGTCGGCGCTTGCAATTCTGGCAGGTGTTTCTCCTGAAGAAATCCGAGCCGCTTTGGCAACTTATTCGGGAGTAAAAAGGCGGTTCGATATACAGTTGAATAACGGAACTTTTGTGTTGATTGACGATTACGCCCATCATCCGGAGGAATTAAGGGCAACGATACAATCGGTCAGAGATGTTTACAAAGGCCGGACATTGACTGGCGTGTTTCAGCCGCACCTTTTCAGCCGGACAAAGGATTTTGCTGCCGGATTCGCCAAAAGTCTGGATTTGCTCGACGAGATAGTGCTGCTTGATATCTATCCGGCACGCGAACTTCCGATGGAAGGAGTAACTTCTGAATTGATTTTTAAGCAGATAAATAATACGAATAAAATATTGTGTGCAAAATCGGACTTGAAAAATCTGGCAGGTTCGTTTAAGCCGGGAATCGTGCTTATGATGGGTGCCGGCGACATCGACACCCTTGTTGAAGAAGTAAAAGAGCAATTATTGAAAAAGGAAGATCGTTAAAAAGATATTGGTC
>JAHEYU010000050.1 GCA_023251435.1 Bacteroidota bacterium | reverse complement strand
CGTTCAACAAAAAACATTTACGATGGAAGTTTTTTGCGACTGGCCGATGTTGAACTGGGTAAGAATTTAAATAAAAACATGCTTGAAAAAATTCATCTGAAAGGACTTCGGATCTATTTGCATGTCAACAATGCTGCATTATTCTCCAGTTGGAAAATGTGGGATCCTGAAACAGGAGATAACGATGGTGGAAAATATCCGCTTCAACGCAAAATGAACTTTGGAATCAGAGCAAACTTTTAAACATATAAGATCATGAATAATAAACTACTATATATCAGCCTTTTTGTGCTTGTATTGATATTGGGTGGATGCGACTACCTTGAGAAAGAGCCTGATGACATGAAAACAGACGAAATGATCTGGAAATCAAGAGTCGAAACCGAAAAATACCTTTACAATATCTATTCACAGATTCCTGCTGCCAGTTTGCAGCAAAATGATCCCTGGTTGGGTTGTTCCGATGAAATTGACCTCACATGGAACGTCTATCCTACCTACAACATAAATCTGGGAAACTGGAATCCATCAACCGGATTCTATAACAAATGGAGCAGTTACTACAGGGCTATTCGCGCCTCATTTATTTTTGAAAACAATGTGGATAAGTGCCCGGAAATTAGTGATGATTTGAAATTTCAATACAAAGCAGAGGTTAAATTTCTTCGGGGTTATTATTACTGGCTTATTCTGCGTCAATATGGTCCGGCAGTACTGATCAAAGAATCGACTAAGATAGATGAAGACTGGAATGCCTATTCACGGGCACCATTTGATGAATGTGTCAGCTACATCATCGAAATGATGGATCAGGCTGAAACAGGTTTGCCATTAACATGGACAGATAATAAAGTGTGGTTAGGCAAACCTACTAAACTTGCTTGCAAAGCTATTAAATCGGAAGTGCTTACAACGGCTGCCAGTCCACAATGGAATGGCAATAAAGATTATGCCTCCTTCAAAAATCAGAATGGAACATTACTTGCCAATACCACTTACGACGAGAATAAATGGAAAAAAGCAGCTGCAGCTTCATTGGATGTAATTAATTCAGCTGCCTCCGCGGGTGTAAGACTCTATAAAAATAATGAAAACGGCGATGGAACAGTATTCAATCCCTACAAATCAGTTCGTGATGTAATTCTTAAAAACTGGAATTGTGAAGTCATTTTCGCAAGATCAAATGCTCTTGCTGGTCAGAATGGCTGGGCTGTACATGCTTCCCCAGGTCCAAACAATCTGGGTGGTGTCGGACCAACTCAACGCATTGTCGATGCTTTCTATATGAAAAACGGACGCACAATTGAAGACTCTCAGTCAGGTTATGTTGAATCAGGTTTTACTACAACAGGCGGAGAATTTTGGAATCCAAAAAATCTGAACGTTACTACCGATCGTATTAAAATGATTGCAGACATACGCAGCGGCGATGCATGGGGCCACTGGGCTGGAGATTGGAGTATGTACGCCAACCGGGAACCTCGTTTTTATGCAAGTATTCTCTACAATAAACGTATTATTCCACAATTACCCGATGACGTTGTTAAACGAAATTATTATTCAACAAGTAATACTACAGTAAAACAACAGGATGGTTACGCACGTGTTGAATTGTATTATGGTGGCATTTCCAGATCTTCTGGTTCATATACATTCTTCCCCCGTACAGGCTACCTGGCGCTAAAAGGCGTTGATCCACAGGCAAATATGAGAGATCGTGTATATTCTGCACCTCAATGCGAAATATTTATCCGTCACGCTAAAGTTCTACTCAACTACATTGAGTCGTTAAACGAATATGATCCGGGAAATGCAGACATTGCTAAATATTGGAATATGATTCGCGAACGTGCAGGTATTCCCGGAATATTTGATGTCTATCCTGAGATTAAAGGAAACAAAGACCAACAAAGGGAACTAATCCTGAGAGAGCGCCAGATTGAACTGTGCTTTGAAACTGACCGTTATTTCACTACACGCAGAAGATGGTTAGCTGATAATCCGGATACAAGTGGAGATACAGATCGTAAATTTGGAGAAGGTGGACGTATGTGGGGTATGGATATTAACGCTGGAGTTATAACAACAAACAGTTTTGCATTCACCGGTTTCTACAAACGTACAGCTTTCGAAACCCGTGTATTTGAAAAGAAAATGTACCTGTTCCCGATTCCTCAAACTGAAATCGAAAAAGGCACATCATTGGTTCAAAATCCATGGTGGTAGATCGTAATAATTAATAAAATTAAATAAAACATGAAAAAATTCAATTCTATATGTATGATTTTATTGTCAGCTTTCTGGATAGTCTCCTGCGAAAGTGGACTGGACACCATTTCTGCTGACAGTATTGTATATTTAGCCCAATCGGGATCATCGGAACAAACAGTTTTATTAGGCGACTCTGAATTTGAGTTGGGTATCATAAAATCTGGAATTAATCAAAATAATGCAACAGTCCTGGTAACCCTTGGAATTGATGAACCTGCAGGTAGTGAATTTATGGTAAAAAATGCTGGATACGAATTATTGCCATCAAATTATTATACGCTGCCTGAACAATCTGTATCAATCGGAACCCACGAAGAAAGGGGTTTTTATCGGATCAAACTGAAAGGAATAGATGAAACATTTACAAACAAGAAGTATTTCTTACCAATTAGTATCAAAAATTCAGACAATGGAGTCAAGATACTAGATGCAAAAAAAGTAGCAATCCTTCAATTCCCGAGATTTCGAAATGTTTTTGAAGCCAAATATAAAGCCTACGGGCAGGCTGTACTTTCTGGTACTCCAGATACAGACAAACTTAGAGTTGATGAAGTAATTACTAGTTCATCTGTAAATACAGGTACAATTCAGGTAAAGGGTATTGTTAGTGGTTTGAATTTATTACTTACCGTCAATAACGGACAGGTTCAAATCACTGGAGCAACCGGATCGGAATCTTTTGCAGTGAGTAACACTGCAGGAAAAACCAGTACGTATGCAGGTGAATTTAGCAAAGTGTATCAATGTAATACAGGCACATTTATGCTATATTATACATACACTTCTGCAGGAAAGCAGATGGATGCATCTGTAGAATTAAAATTCTGGTTGTAAACGATTCTTTTCATCGATGAATATTAATACCCGGTAAAGTTAAGCTAACTATTTTACCGGGTATTATTCTATTTTTTTTCAACAGAATGCCCTTGCTTTCTTATAAGGTGTATGGCGATTATTCAACAAATTGGGTTGAACCTATAAACCTTAACATCAAATAACCCAAAATGTCAGCTTAATTAAATCTTTACAGAACCAACAATCATGAAATGAGCATGATTCATAGAAATACGAATCAGTTGAATATTTTGCAATCATGCGAATTCCATTCAGCAACTGAAAACAAATTTACACGAATGAAACATATACTTAAAAATACAATTATAATACTGTTGTTACTAATTGGAAATCTATCCGCTTGGGGCATGGGCAAAAACACCAAACCCAATTACGCAAAAACAAATATCGCCGATCTTGTACTGATTTATCAGGGAGGTACACACCGCAACATGGATTGGAACAAAGACCAGTTTGCGCCTTACGTGGTTCATCAAAACCAAGAGGGAAAGAAAAATTGGTTATTTGATGGATTTTTGTTTTTGGAATTTAAAGATGGCAAAGGTCGCTGTTATGCCCCAGGCTATGAAAAAGAAGCTGCACGCCGCGAAGAATGGGAATGGCTCATGGAGCGTCAGTTCGAAAAAGACAAAGCGTTTTCGGCTCTCGATCAATGCATCGATCAGCAAATCAAAGAAATGAAAAACCCATCGTTTCGCCATAAACTTGTTGTTGGTATCCCCGCTCCAATCAAAGGACAGAAAGACTGGGGAAGTATAGATCGAATGCTGGATTTTTCGAAAAATGAAGATTGTATCGAAGCCTGCAAATGGTATATCGACCGTTTTCTGGAACGATATAAAAAAGAAAACTATCAGCACCTCGATCTCGAAGGTTTTTATTGGGTTCCTGAAAGCGATGGACCATACACCGATATTCTTCCACAGATAGGCGATTATATTCGTTCAAAAAATCTTCGTTTATTTTGGATTCCCTATTGGAAAGCTGTTGGCTTCGACAATTGGAAAACCGACAAATTCGATTTTGCTTACATTCAGCCCAATCACTTTTTCAACAAATCAATCAGTTACGAACGTCTCGATGCGGTATGTGCTTTTGCTAAAGGAACCAATATGGGACTCGAAATGGAATTTGATGAAACTGCGCTGGCAGATGCCAAAGACAGCAAGCGCGACCGATTGATTAGCTACATCAACGCCTTTGAAGACCATGATGTTTTCAAAAATGCATCGATCGCCTATTATCAGGGAGGTTCAGCTATTTACCAAATGGCACGATCAAAAAATCCTTTGGATAAAGAATTATTAGATCGCCTTGCCAAAATTATTATCGAACGAAAAAAAATGAAGCTCCCAAAATAATAGAAACTGAATGCATGAACATGGCTGACAGATACACAATTTTATACTCTTATGGAAAGGTTTTTGGAAGACCTGTCAGAACGTTTGCTATAACAATTCTTTCTGTAATATTATCGTTAGACATTACAGCTCAATCGGTTCAGAATAAACAAACCCAATACCTTAACGAATCTCAAAAAATAAATATTGTCAAAGATCACCGTCATGTAATTAGCCGAAGGGTAACTTTACTCGACAGTACTTGGACTGATTGGCAAAAGCGAACCGGAGAACTACCTCCTGATTTTTCAACGATGAAGTCAACACCATTTTTGCCTGAACCTCTTGAACTGCAAAAAAACGGACACTCCTCTGCCATTCAAACTCTCGACGAATGGAACGAGAAAACGGAAGAAATAAAAGCACAATTTCAACATTGGATTTCTGGTACAATTCCTCCTGCCCCAAAAAATTTGATTGCTAAAATTCTTTCAGATCGAACTGAAAACGGAACCCGGATTCAACTGATTGAACTTTGTTTTGGTCCGGATCAAAAAGCTAAAATGACTTTTGAACTCATGATTCCTTCTGGAAAAGGACCATTTCCGGTGTATATGACTCAATGGACACACCGTAACTGGGCACAACTTGCCATAAGGCGTGGGTACATTGCTTGTGTGTATGCCGCTGCCGACGATCGTGATGATACACAAGCCTATCAGACTCTTTATCCTGATTATGATTTTACCTGCCTGATGCGACGTGCATGGGGGGCCTCACGTGTTGTGGATTATTTACTAACCCGCAATGAGGTTAATTCGAACCAAATAGCGATTACAGGACATTCGCGAAACGGAAAACAATCACTTTGGGTGGCTGCATTCGACGAACGTATTGCCGCTGTTGTTTCAAGCAGCTGTGGAACTGGCGGAGTAACACCATGGCGTTTCAGCGATCCGCAATTTTGCGATCAAACCATCGACGATATCTGTTCCAATGCAGCGCATTGGTTTCACCCACGCCTTCGTTTTTTCTTTGGAAGAGAAGATAAATTACCCATTGATCAAAACCTGTTGCTTTCGCTCATTGCTCCACGAGCTCTTCTTTTCCATTATTCTGTAATGGAACGACAATTAAATCCTTGGGCTACCGAACAATGTTACCAGTCGGTAAAAAAAGTATATGATTTTCTGAATGCCGGTGAGCAAATTGGCGTTCTTCCACGTATGGGTGAACATGCTACTGCTGCCCGCGATGTAGAACGCTGCATCGATTTTCTGGACAACCGATTCAAGCGAAACAATATTCCCTGGAATAATACACTCTATTTTGATTATACATTCACCGATTGGTCGAAAGTTCATCAAAATGAATATGCTGAAGCAAAAAATAGAAGGCCGGTCAGACTTAACATCCTAACATTTGATCAACAAAAAGATTCGATCCTAATTAACCTGCAGTGGCTGTTAGGTCAGGAGCCATCAGGAGTAAAACCCGTTGGAATTACACCAACAACCCGCATCGACTGGACGGATGGATTCACCGGACGACCTCAGGTAATTGGTGCTGAAGTAATTTACCTGGGTCCTTACACCGCGATGGGCGATCATTTGGCCGGAATGCTTTATCTACCTCAAAAGCATTCCGAAAAGTTTCCTGTTGTACTTTATTTGCATCAATATGCTTATGCTCATGGATTTGCCTCCGGATATAATCAGGAAGGGAACGGAAAAGGAAACAGCGAACTATTTCAGCAATTGATTGATCATGGATTTGCCGTTTTAGCCATCGATTTATTTGGCTGTGGAACTCGTTTGCAGGAGGCACAATACTTTTATGAACGCTTTCCGCGCTGGTCGAAAATGGGAAAGATGGTTAGCGACGTAAAAGCATGTATTGATGCTTTGGAAACATTTAAAACAATCGATTCGAAGAATATTTTTATACTGGGGAACACGTTGGGCGGAAGCATTGGACTAATTGCAACTGCATTAGACAAGCGGGTTTCCGGAATTGCTACAGTAGCGGCCTTTTCACCCTGGCGAACCAGTAACGAACAATACGAAAGCATTCGTACATTTTCGCATTTACACGGCCTGATTCCACGTTTAGGTTGGTATGCTGAAAACCCACAACAAGTTCCGGTAGATTGGACTGAAATCATCGCCTGCATCGCACCACGTCCGATGATGATCATTGCTCCAACACTCGATCGGTATACCGATCAACAAGCCATTCCACAAACATTCGGTTTGATTAAAACTTGCTATATAAACCAAGGGAAACCCAACAATCTGGAAATACAAACCTCGAAAGAAATCAACCGTATGACAAGTTCAATGAATAAGGACGTTGCCCAATTCTTTAAACAACATACAAAACAATAGACCAACATGGAAAATTCAAGAAGAGACTTTATTAAAAAATCGCTGGCTGGCACTGCAATGGTTGTTGCCGGTGGTATTTTACCAGGATTTAGTGCCAAAAGTTATGGCCGTATTTTGGGATCAAATGAAACGATACGCGTTTCGATGATGGGCGTTAACGCACGCGGAAGTGCACTGGCTCAGACCTTTTCACAACAAACAAACTGCGACGTGCTTCACGTTTGCGATGTAGACAGTCAAGCCATCGAAAAATGCAGAAAAATGCTCGAAGGAGTTCAGCAGGGAGTTCAAACAACAGCATTTGGTGATTTCAGAAAATCGCTTGAAAGCAAAGATATTGATGCCATGGTGATTGCTGCCCCCGACCATTGGCATGCCCCAGCCGCTCTTTTAGCGATTCAGGCCGGCAAGCATGTGTATGTCGAAAAACCATGCAGTCATAATCCGAACGAAGGCGAAATATTGGAAAAAGCTTCTTTACGTTATGGAAAAGCCATTCAAATGGGTAACCAGCGTCGTTCTTATCCAAACGTGATTCAAGGAATTCAGGAGTTAAAAAATGGAGTTATTGGACGCGTTTATTTTGGGAAAGGCTGGTATACTAACAACCGCACTTCGATTGGTATTGGAAAAGAAATCGCGGTGCCCGAATGGCTCAACTGGGATTTATGGCAGGGGCCTGCTCCACGGCGTGCTTACAAAGACAACATTGTACACTATAACTGGCACTGGCGCTGGCATTGGGGAACTGGTGAAGCATTAAACAATGGAACCCACATGATCGATTTGTTGCGTTGGGGCATGGGAGTCGACTTTCCTGTTCGGGTAAGCTCAAACGGAGGACGATTTAACGGTCAGGATGACTGGGAAACTCCCGACACACAAGTAATAAGCCTCGATTTTAAAGAAAATCTGTCGATGACCTGGGAAGGTCGAAGCTGTAACGGAAAGTACATCGAAGGAAGTTCGGTTGGCGCGATGTTTTATGGCGAAAAAGGAAGTATGCTGATGGATGGTGGAAATAGCTATACCATCTTTGGTCTCGATAACAAAGTCATCAAAGAAGTAAAACCAGAACAGAAAATTGATGCCCGAAATCTGGCTAATCCTTCCGGAAATTTGGATGTAATTCATGTACAAAACTTTTTCGATAACATCTACACCAAAGCAACACTTAATGCCGATATACACTCCGGACACCGCAGCACTTTGCTGATGCAACTGGGAAATATTGCTCAGCGGGTTGGCCACTCACTTGAAATTAATCCGGAGAACGGACATATTTTAAATGACAAGGACGCACTTAAATATTGGTCGCGCAGCTACGAAAAAGGCTGGGAAATGAAACTTTAATACTAAAAACATGAAATCAAGGAGATCATTTATAAAAACACTGGGAGCAGGAGCAGCACTGACTACAGTTGCCTTTTCGGCTTCCTCTTTTGCGCCGGTATTGGGGACTTCCGATGACAAACTAAAACCCATCCGCATTGGAATTATTGGTGCAGAAAATTCGCACACTGTTGGTTTTGGTAAGATGTTTAACATCGACAAAAAATTCCCTGGAGTTGAGATTACTCACCTTTGGGGCGAGACCGATGAATTTGCCCGCAAAGCTGCAGAGGCTGGGAAGATACCAACCATTGTTAAAGATCCGAAAGAAATGCTTGGCAAGATTGATGCATTGATTGTCGATCATCGCCATGCCAAATACCACCTTGAAGCGGCAACTCCTTTTGTAAAAGCTGGAATTCCGACTTTTATCGATAAACCATTCTGCTATCGGGTTGAAGAGGGCAAAAAATTTCTGGCAATGGCTCGCAAATTCGGCACTCCAATAACCTCATTCAGCTCCATTGCACAAAGCGATGCAACTTACGACATCAAAGAACAAATCGCATCGTTGGGCGAAATAAACCATGTGATTCGTTATGGCCCTTTGGATATGGATTCGGAATACGGAGGTGTATTTTTCTACGGAGTTCATCTTCTGCAGCCTCTCATGGTCATGTTTGGGGATGACATTCAACGAGTAAAAATCACAAGAAGTGGGAAAAAAGGAAGTGCAAGTTTGGTCTTTAAAAGTGGCTTGTTTGCGACATTGATTTTCAAAAATCAGTCGTACGGCTGGGAAACTTTTATTGAAACTAAAAAAGGATTAGCCGAACTTAAATCGCGCGTTCCTGAAAGCGAACCAGGCAAAATGTATGTTGATATCGTTGAAATGTTCCGGACGCGGGTAGAACCCAGAGGTCATCAGAGCATTCTGAACGAAATTGCCATTCTCGAAGCACTTGAAAAGTCAGCTGCTAACGAACAATGGGAAGATGTTCTTCCGGTATAAGCAAAAAAACGATTGCATTTTTATTCAAGCAAAACATAAAATGTATTAATGGAAAACATTATAGAGAAAAATAATAAACAAAAAAAGACTGATTGGTCAACAGTTATCTCAATTAGCATCATCGGATTGATGTTTTTTATCTTCGGTTTTGTATCATGGGTCAATGCAATCCTAATTCCGTATTTCAAAATAGCTTGCGAACTAACACATCTACAATCGTACATGGTGGCCTTTGCTTTCTACATAGCCTATTTTTTCATGTCGGTACCTTCTTCTTTTTTATTGGAACGAGTTGGCTTCAAAAAAGGGATGATGTTCGGTTTTATTGCAATGGCTTCCGGAGCATTTTTGTTTATTCCGGCTGCACTAAGTCGCGAATATTCGGTTTTCCTTGTTGGACTATTTCTCATAGGTACCGGACTTGCCTTACTTCAAACAGCAGCCAATCCTTACATTACCATTGTTGGTCCAATTGATCGGGCTGCGCAGCGAATCAGCATCATGGGGATGTGCAATAAAATAGCCGGAATTATCGCTCCGTTAATATTTGCGGCCTTGGTTTTAAGGGCCACCGATACTGAATTATTCAAATCATTGGAGAGTGGACTGCTTAGTCTGGAACAAAAAGCTGCCTTGCTCGACGAACTCATCAGAAGAGTAATTTTACCATATAGTATTTTAGGAACCCTTTTAGTATTGGTCGGCCTTTTGGTTCGATATTCTCCTCTTCCTGAAATCAATACGGAACAATCGAACAAAGTAGAGCAGAAAGAAGGTGAAGACGAAAAAACCAGTATTTTTCAGTTTCCATACCTGATTTTGGGTGCCTTGGCAATCTTCTTTCATGTAGGATCACAAATCATAGCCATCGACACCATCATTGGTTATGCCAAAACAATGGGATTAAATCTGCTCGAAGCTAAAACCTTTCCGTCGTATGTGCTGGGAGCAACCATGTGCGGTTATTTTATCGGAATAATTACAATACCAAGATTTATAAACCAACGTAATGCGTTATTAGTCTGTACTATTTTAGGGGTTATTCTCTCCTCTAGTGTGCTGATATTTCGAGGTCCGGTTACCATTTTTGGACACCATACCGATATTTCAATATGGTTTTTGGTAGCCCTCGGATTACCCAATTCACTAATTTTTGCAAACATCTGGCCACTGGCGATTAAAGGACTGGGAAAGTTTACCAAACTGGGTTCATCAATCATGATCATGGGTTTATGCGGGAACGCAATTACTCCTCTTATCTATGGACACCTGGCCGATTTGTACAGCATTCGTACGGCCTATATCATTTTGATTCCCTGTTATTTGTACCTGATTTTCTTTGCAACTTATGGACATCGTATAACAAGCTGGAAACGGATAAAAACCGGAGCAATGGTATAATATCAAAAATTAAAACTTTATGGAACGAATAAAAATAGTTAACGCCCGACTAATTACTCCTTACCGAATCATCGAAAACGGAACACTTTTGATTGAAGGTCGTCGAATCGTTGATCTTGGTCAGGGAGAGATCGATTTTCAGGGAGCTCGACGAATCGATGCACTGAACAACTATGTTTCGCCCGGATTTATCGACATTCACACTCATGGTGGCGGTGGTCATGACTTTATGGATGGAACGGTTGAAGCATTTATTGAAGCAGCTAAAATACATGCGCAACACGGCACTACAGCAATGGTTCCGACGACATTGACAGCCGAACCCGAAGACCTGCTGGAAACCTTTTCGGTTTACCGGAATGCTAAACTTGAAAATGTTGAAGGGGCAGAGTTTCTGGGATTGCACCTCGAAGGCCCGTATTTTGCCATGAGTCAAAAAGGAGCTCAGGATCCGCGCTACATTCGACTTCCACAGAAAGAAGAATACGAGGCAATTCTCCGTCACTCTGACGACATCATTCGTTGGAGTGCTGCACCGGAACTTGACGGAGCGATGGAATTTGCACGTTTCATTTCACAGAAAGGTATTCTTCCATCCATCGCACACACCGATGCAACTTCCGATGAGGTTGCTGAAGCGCTTGAAAACGGATTCACTCACCTGACACATCTTTACTCAGGAATGTCGGGAGTTATGCGCCGGAACGCGTTCCGTTATGCCGGGGTCATCGAAAGTGCATTCCTGTTCGACCAACTGACAGTCGAAATCATTGCCGATGGAATTCACCTTCCTCCAAGTCTGCTGCAACTCATTTACAAACAATTGGGTCCTTCGCGTATTGCGTTGGTTACCGATTCAATGCGTGCCGCCGGAATGGATTCAGGCGAAAGTATGTTGGGTAGTTTAAAAGATGGACTGAAAGTCATTGTTGAAGATGGGGTAGCAAAACTACCCGACCGTACTGCTTTTGCAGGCAGTGTGGCTACCACCGACCGTTTGGTCCGAATCATGGTACAGCTCGCCGGAGTACCACTTCTCCATGCAGTTCAGATGATCACCTCGACTCCGGCAAGAATCTGCAAAGTTGATCATCGCAAAGGAACGCTGACTGTTGGAAAAGATGCCGATGTGGTGATTTTTGACGAACAAATTACAATTAAAGCCACGATTATCAATGGTAAAATAATTAGCAAAAAAATCTAATATTCATGAAAAGATATTTCGCTCTAATTTTAATTAACATTTTTGTATTGGCAGGTTGCAGTAATGCAACTGAAGGGCCGGGTCCAATGATTATTATCAAACCGGATCCGAAAGACAATCCTACAGTCACAAGCCCGATCATAAAAGGGATTTGTATTTTTGCCGGACAAGCCGATTCGTTCACCGATGCCGACTGGCAGGCTTTGGCCAATTCACCCTTAACCGATTTTGTAATCATTCCCAAGGATGCTTCAACCTATGGATCGAATGAAGCGGGATACAAATCGCAGCTTGGAACTTTTATGATTAAAGTGATTAACCAACTTGTTTCCCGAAAAAACACAGCCAAAATATGGATTGGCACTCCTGGTATATCATCATTAAATTATAATATCGCCAGTTCAAACCTTGATCCCATCTACAATTACCTTTCCTACGTTCGTGATCAGATAGGCTCAACAACCTGGAACAGCAATATTGGTGGAGTCTATCTTAACATGGAAGCTGTATATGGCACGGTTGATTATGGCAATCTTACCTCAAACAGCTGTATCAAATTGATGTCGGAACTTTCAACAAAAATTCATAATAATCTGAATACTAAATTTCTGTGGATTCCATACTATGGATATGGATCAGATCCGGCAGAAATAATCAAACGTATTGGTTACGTTGCAAACCGCAGCACAATCTTCGATTATGTCGTTATCCAACCTCATTATTATTTCGATGGAAGTATTGCCACCAACCTTACCGGAGTTAAATATTGTGTAAGCAAACAATCCGTTAGTTACCGTGATGGACTTGAAGTAACGCCCAAGCTATCAAAAACAATAATCGGTGCCGAAATGGAATTAGACTGGCACATTGTTCCGCCAAATAATTACACCGATCAACTGACTCGTTACAATAACTATGTGGATAATTTTGCTGAATTTAAAGGAATTTACCCAATCATTTTTTACTGGGACGGTACCGTACAGAACGCACTAAGTGGCCGAATTAATCCATTTTTTCAATAACAAATACAAACTACTGTCATGATCGATAAATTTAAAACCGAACAGCTTTCGACTTATGTTTACGAAACCCGGACAGCCATGGGAAACGACGCAGCTCGACATACTGCCAAATGCATCCGTAATTTGCTCGAAATCCGCGATACTATCAGCATAATTTTTGCGGCAGCTCCATCTCAAAATGAGTTTCTTCAGGCTTTAACACTCCAACCCAATATCGAATGGAATCGGATTATTGCCTTTCACATGGACGAATATGTTGGTTTACCGGCAGATGCACCTCAAGGATTTGGTAATTTTCTGTACCGAAGTATCTTCGGCAAAGTGCCTTTTAAATCAATATATTACCTGAATGGAAATGCAACAGATATAAATCAGGAGTGCAAAAGATATGCTGATTTGTTGAATACATTCATTCCGGATATGGTATGTATGGGAATTGGCGAAAACACTCATCTTGCTTTTAACGATCCGCATGTGGCCGATTTTAATGACCCTAAAATAGTTAAAGTTGTTGATCTTGATCAACAATGCCGCCAGCAACAAGTGAACGATGGTTGTTTCGAGTCAATTGATCAAGTTCCGACTCATGCTTTGACACTCACTATCCCAACACTTTTCCGTCCATTGCATGTATTCTGTATCGTTCCCGGTATCAATAAATCTCAGGCTGTACTGCACACACTCACTGAACCTATCGGTGCCCGATACCCTTCAACGATACTACGGAAACATCCTAACGCTATTTTATTTTTGGATAAAGAAAGTGCATCGAAGGTGATCGATTTTTCTTCTTCGACCATCAAAAAACATTGACTACCGAACCCGAAGCCAGACAAATTGGATAGCAACTAATCAACATCCTAAAACCCTCATGAACAAATGGCAACAACAAAATAGAAACTCCATGCTCAGACGAAACTTTATACAGATTGCTGGTCTGTCAGTAGTAGCTATGGCTTTTCAGAACCAACTCCTGGCAGCTGCCCGCTCCAATAAAAATATCAAACCCATCGAAGGTTCATGGTTCGAATTCCAGCATCATTCAGCAGTTGAAGGAATGCCCTGGAATCCGGCACTCGAAAAATTTACCGCCGAACAATGGGATGCCAAAGTCAAAGAAATGGCCGATGCTGGCTTGCGCTATTTAGTGTTACTCGATATTGCCATTTACGGAAAAAGCTTTTATCCATCGGCACTTTTACCCAAACATCAATTAGGTTGCGACGACCCGCTGGAGGTAGTGCTTACTGCTGCCGATAAATACGGTATCCGCTTTTTTATTAGCAACGACTTTTTTGGCGAATGGACCAAATCCATTTTTCTAATGAAAGATCCGGAAGTGAACAAGCTACGGATAAAAGCGATGAATGAAGTCGCCGGAAAATATGCGCATCACAAAAGTTTTTATGGCTGGTATTTCCCTAACGAAACTGGAATCAAAGGTCATTACGACGATTTTTTCATCGACTATGTAAATTCATCGGCAGCCGAGGCTTACCGGTTGACACCCAAAGGGAAAACACTGATTGCGCCTTATGGCACCCGAAATGTAAAAGCCGATGATCAGTACGTTCGACAACTGGAGCAACTCAATATTGATTTTATTGCTTATCAGGACGAAATAGGAGTTCAGAAAACAAAAGTTGAAGAGAGTGCGGCTTTCTTTGAGCAACTCTACAAATTACACCAAAAAGCAGCAAAAGCCAAACTATGGGCCGATGTTGAAGTTTTCCGGTTCGAAGGAAAAGTATACAAAAGCGCTCTGCTTCCTGCTTCTCCTGAACGTGTTATTCAACAACTGGAAGCCGTTTCACCTTATGTCGAAAAAATACTTATTTACCAATACGGCGGACTAATCAACAAACCCGGAAGCCCTGTAATGGCTGGTCCGGAAGAATCGATGCGACTTTATAATGGATTAGTAAAACAAGGGTATCTGAAAGGATAATCCTATTTTTTCTAATCTGTGGTAAAATAAGCTTAAGGCGTTACGCTAGCCAGATAAATAGTCAAAAATATAATGCGACATTCAATAGTTCTCATTGCTAAACAAACGATTCATGAAACTCCTACTCGTATGTACTTTTATTATCCTGACAGTGTGGAACGTAAACGCTTCAGGCAAAAAAGCAAAACCAACAGGAATCGTCATCGAAAATGCAGAAATGCGCCTGGTGCTTGGTTCAAACGGAAAAGCGATTAGCTTAAAGCATAAGCCAACCGGACAGGAATGCCTCGAAAAAGGCGTTGATGCTCCGGTATTTGCCTTAACCGAATACCGTCCTTACGACAATGAACTATTCCTGACTTATCCCGCTAAATCCCGAACGTTTGCTGCCGATAGTCTCCGTCTCGAAGGCAACGAACTGAAAGTTGGATTCGAGCAAATTGCATACACCGCAACCATTGCACTAAATATCACCGACGATTACATTGGCTTTAATCTGAAAGCTCTCGACTATCAAATCGAAGCTTTTGGAGTGAAACGACGCACCGAGGTTGATGAATTTACACTACTACAACTGCCAATTAAAAAACGCACATATTTTGGCGAATGGCTCAATGTGGTTTGGGATAATCAGGTAGCTGTAAATGTATTGGCTACCGACCCTTATGCTAAAATCGACGCTTTTCAGAATAGAAACCATTACCTGCTCTATGCCGGAATGGAGAGTAAAGTCAAACTGATGGGCGTTGGGGCAGCTCTTATCACTACCAGCAAAAACAAATTACTCGATCGCATCGACCGTCTGGAAAGAGACTACCATCTGCCATTAGGAGTTGAAAGCCGCCGCAATAAAGCTTACAACTATTCGTATTACGAACTTCGGAATGTAACCACCGAAAACATCGACGAGCATATCACTTATGCCAAACAAGGTGGATTTAAAACAATGGTGATCTACTATCCCGACTTTGCCAAATCGATGGGTCATTTCCCCTGGCGAAAAGAATATCCAAACGGAATGACCGATTTGCAAACCATTACCCGGAAAATCAAAGACGCTGGAATGATTCCAGGATTTCATATCCATTACAACAAAGCAGCTAAAGATGATCCCTATCTAAGTCCGGTTCCAGATGCCCGTTTAAACCTGATCCGAAGGTTTACGCTAAGCGATTCCATCGACAATAACACGACCATACTGACTGTCGAAGAAAATCCCGAAGGATGTACCAAAGAAAATGGCCGCCGTTTTCTAAAATTAGGCAACGAATTGGTTACCTATCTGGATTACACAACTACCCCGCCCTATCAGTTTACCGGGTGCAGAAGAGGCGAACTTGGCAGTAAAATCAAAGCTGTAGAAAAAGGTTTTAAATTCGGATTGCTAGATATCGACGACTGGCCATTGTTTGCCCGTTTTGACCAAAACACCAGCATTCAGCAGGAAGTAGCCGAACGTATTGGTAAAATTTATGCCGAAGCTGGTTTCCAATTTGTGTATTTTGATGGAGCGGAAGATGTGCATCAGCCATTCTGGAATACAGTTTCAATATCGCAACTCAAGGTGTACAACTGCTTAAAACCAGCTCCACTTTTTTCGGAAGGTGCCTTAAAATCACATTTCGGCTGGCATATTCTGAGCCGCGCCAATGCGTTCGATTTGTTTAAACCTGAATTCATTCGTCAGGCCACGCAAAAATATCCAATGGCCGAAGCCCGGTATATTGCGCAGGATTTTACTTCGATAAACTTTGGCTGGAACGATTACCTTGCTCCGAGTGAAAAGACCACCGGAATGCAGCCCGACATGTACGAATACATTTGCAGTCGAGGTGCCGCATGGAATTGTCCGATTGCCTTGATGGGCAAACTCGACCAACTAAAGGCACATCCACGTACAGCCGACAATCTTGAGGTAATTCGAAACTGGGAAGAAGCCCGAATCCAAAACTTCCTCTCGGCCAAACAAAAAGAAGAGTTAAAAAGTCCGGATCAGGAACATATTTTGCTAAAAGATGAAGCTGGTAATTTTGAGCTGATTCCATACCGACAGCTGAATAATGTAGCAAATCATTCTGCGGATGTACGAGCTTTTTTATTCCGGAAAGCAAGAAAAACATGGGTCGTTTACTGGCATGTTCGCGGTGAAGGATTTCTCCGGCTACCAGTTGTTGACGAAAAAATACATTTTTCGGAAAAGGCTGGAGAAAAAACAGCGATTATGCAAGGGGCTAAAAATTATTCGATTGTTCCGGTTGACCACCGCCGACTGTTGGTTTTTGACCTTCCGGAGAAAAAGGTCGCAGAAATAATAGCTAAAGCTGAACTATTCAAAAAATGAAACGAAACCTATTAACCTCCGCATTTTTAATTCTGGCAATCTTTGCCAACTGCCAAAAAGCTGAAGAAAAAGCAACAGAAACTCCAATGACAGTTAAAAACTACGAAGGGCATATTACCATTGGATTCATCAGTTCCGACAAAAACATGCAAATCAGCTTTTATCCGTGCGGAGTCAATGAATTGTTCGCTATCGCCAAAGTAAGCTACTTTGCCAGTCGTACAGATTATAATCAGGGCAAGACTTCCAATGAATTTAGCTCCTGTACCGACTGGGTAGGACCTTATTTTGTGTGCAGTTCTTCTTCGGTTAATACCGGAATTCAGCAGAAATTTACCGGAGGCTGGCATGGCTCCAATGGCGATGGAACCGGAACACCTACGGCAGGGACCAGCAAAACCCGTTTTGTAATTGACGGAAAAGAAACTGGCGGCAATTTCGAGCAAAACTGCAATCAGATTGATCTTTATGTCACCAATCTGATTCATGGATACGATTATTCAAAAACGAACGTCGATTTGCTAAAAGAAAGTGTTCATTACCTCATCACCCCCAACCGAAAAATTGAAGTCGAAGTCAAAATAGAAGCGTTGGACGATGCCGTTATCCAACGTTATTATGGTCTTCAGAGTCAGAATTTTTCTCTATTTAATCAGGTTAACTATCTCGCCAGCCAACAAATTGTAAATACCGAAGCAATAAACACAGACAGTCGATGTAAAACCAACGAAGGTGTAAACACAATACTCCTGAATAGCAGCAAAAACCAGCATCAACTCAGAGTGGTATTAAATACTTCCGAAGGATTGGGAGCTTCCAACAATATCGGAAATGGAATTCCTAAAGCCTTTTCTTCCAGTTATGGAAAATCATATTTCAACCTCATCAACGGCATTGACCTGCCAATTATAAAAGGCGAAGAAGTGTTCTGGAAAGGAAGCTACATTTGGGACTAAGACAAGTTAAAGGACTGTCTCGAAGTCTCTATTTCGGTTCTCTGAACAAATGATAATCCTGATTCGGTCTCGTTCCTTTTTAGTTTGCTCTCTATTTCTGAACCGGTTACTTAACTGGCTTACAGCAAGCAAAACAGAAAGCGTATATGAAATGAATTGCTTTTGGAGAACTGATTTTCGTAAACGGAATCGGATCGCAGGTGGAAAATATCCTGCTGCGGAACGACGTCTGTCTGAAGTTTTTAGATATTGCCTTTATGCTGCAGGATGTGTATGGTGCCTGTTCATAGAGTGGTGTTTTCTAAATCAAACTTATATCAAATTAATAGTTACAATTAAAATACTTTCTAAAATTGTGTTTGTTATAAATCAGATACAATACATTTGTTTTAATAATTCAGAATATAAATATCGAATCATTAAAATCTATTCACTGAATATTTAAATTCATTTAATAAGCAATATGAATCTGTCCATTCTCCTTGATTATCCTGAAGATATTTCGCTTTCAGCCCTTAAGCTAATTAAGCTGAAGAAAAGCATTATTAAGCGCCTCACCCTAACAGGATACGCAACAATTGCTGAATTAGGCAGGAAAACCGATTTCAGCATTCCTACAGTAACCAAAATCATTTCTGAACTCATAGAAGAAGGGATTATTTTTGAAACTGGGAAAGTTGGTACTGCTGGAGGTAGGCGACCATCGCAATATGGAATCAATCCCAATGCATGCTATTATCTGGGTGTTGAAGTAAAACGGGATTCGATCAGCATTGGGATTCAGGATTTCAACAACAGTTTCGTTAAACTTTCTGAAAATATTTCATATACGCTTGAAAATACCCGTGAATCACTTTCATCGCTGTGTTCGATCATAAATCAGTTTGTTGCAGATTCAGGAGTTAAGCGTGAAAAAATTATCGGAGCCTGCATTAACCTTAGTGGTCGCATAAACTCACGCAAAGGATTCAGTTATAGTTATTTTTTCTTTGAAGAAAAACCTTTAAGTGAAATTATTGAATCACAGATCCACATTAAAACTTTTCTCGAAAACGATACCCGTGCGATGACCTATGGCGAATATAACTGCGGTGTGGTTAAGAATGAGAAGGATGTCATATTTGTTAATATCGGTTGGGGTGTTGGCATTGGCATCATTAGTAATGGAAAGTTGTATTACGGCAAATCAGGTTATTCTGGTGAATTTGGACATAGCCCTGTTTTCAACAATGAAATTATATGTCATTGCGGCAAAAAAGGATGCCTTGAAACTGAAATTTCTGGCATAGCATTGGAACGAAAATTTAAAATGGCACTCGAAAGAGGTTCTACATCAATTCTTTCAGGAAAAAAAGCTATTTCAGAAATTACTGTTGATGATATTTTAACCGCTATCAATGAGAATGAAGACACACTTGCTATCGAGATCATAGATGAAATAGGAAGTCAGATGGGGCGGTACTTATCCATGCTGATTAATATTTTTAATCCGGAACTGGTAATACTCGGAGGCGCACTGGCTGAAACGGGCACTTATCTGCGATTACCTGTCCGTACAAGCATACAAAAATATTCACTTAGCCTGGTGAATCTCGATATGGAACTAAAAATGTCGTCGCTGGGTTCAAAGGCTGGTGTGATTGGAGCTTGTTATATTCTTCGTGATAAGCTCTTTCGTAGCGAATAAACTTTTCTAAACCAAAGTGTATTCTAACTTCCGGCAATACAGAAATACTCTGTTATTACTATCCGATTTTAATTTTTCAATTTTTTTTTGTTCTGTTCTGGATGTCAATACTATATCGTGCAGATATATTTTCCTGTTGTTTTCAGCAGATTTATCCCAATATCATAGTTTTTAAACCTGTTATTAAATATATTTATTAATAGCATTGCATTAAAACATTTAAATTAATTTAGTGGCGTCAATTAATAAATATATTAGCAAAATTAAAATGGCATCAGAAGTGAACCGACAGATGATTATAAAATCATCAAAAGCCTACAAAAAAGCAAATGGGTTAATCGTAATCTGCTGTATTTTTCTGGGTTTTGCAGCTTGTATACCAAAAGAGCAAACAAAACAAACTAATATTTTGGTTATTGGTGGAACAACCAGCGGAATTTCGGCTGGACTGCAATCGGCCAGAATGAATGTGCCAACCCTAATCGTTGAAGAAACACCTTGGCTGGGGGGTATGATTACCGCAGCTGGCGTAAGTGCAACTGATGGTAATCACCGTCTTCATTCCGGAATATGGAACGAATTCAGGGACAAGCTTCGAACTTACTACGGCGGTGCGGCAGCATTGTCAACCGGTTGGGTTAGTAACACCCAATTCGAACCTCATGTTGGTGATAGTATCTTTAAATCTATGGCCTCGGCAGAACCACAGCTCTCAGTCATTTATGGCTACCATCTAACCGAAATACTTAAAGAAGGTAATAAGGTCACTGGCGCTGTTTTCGAAAATGACAAAAAGGAAAAATTAATAGTTCAGGCAAAAGTTGTGATTGATGCAACCGATTTGGGCGATGGACTGGCAATGGCTGGTGCTGCCTACGATTTGGGGATGGAAGCCAGATCAGTTTCCGGAGAAGCAAATGCTCCGGAAGTGGCAAACAACATTGTACAGGACCTGACATGGGTGGCAATATTGAAAGATTTTGGATCTGAAGCCGACAAAACCATTGATAAACCGGCAAGTTACGATCCCGAATTATTCCGTAAATCGTGCGCAATGACCGTAGATTCAATCGCGATTGATTGTGAAAAGATGCTTAAGTACGGGAAACTTCCGAATAGAAAATACATGATTAACTGGCCAAAATACGGTAATGACATTTACCTGAATGTAGTTGAAATGAACAGGGAACAGCGCATGGAAGAACTCAAAAAGGCAAAGGAACGCACCCTCAATTTCATCTACTACATACAAACAGAGCTTGGTTTTAAAAACCTCGGCCTGGCAGATGACGAATTTCCGACAGAAGACAAATTGGCTCTTGTTCCCTATCACCGGGAAGGCCGCCGTGTCCGTGGAATTCAGCGAATGACAATCAATCATGTACTTAATATTTATGAAGGTCAGCCTTTGTATCGTACCGGAATTTCAGTAGGCGATTATCCGGTAGACCATCACCACGATTACAATCCCGATACTCCCGAAATCAGTTTCCCGGCAGTACCATCATTTAATATTCCTCTTGGCGCGCTTATTCCTGAAACTCTTGACGGGATGATAGTATCTGACAAAGCCATTTCCGTTTCCAATATTATTAACGGATCTACTCGCTTACAACCTTGTGTTTTGCTGACTGGTCAGGCTGCCGGCGCTTTGGCTGCTACCTGCATCAAAAACAATCAGAATCCCCGGGATGTCAATATTCGCGAAGTTCAGCAATCCTTGTTAGATGCCGGCGCTTACCTGATGCCATTGGTGGATGTAAACCCGACAGACAAGGATTTTCAAGCTATTCAACGTGTTACCGCCTCCGGAATTTTAAAAGTAAAAGGTGAATCTTTTCATTGGGCAAATCGCACCTGGTTTTATCCGGATACAACGCTTACGGTAAAAGACTTCACCGAAGGCTTAAATGTCTTTGATAAAAACAGTCAGGTAATTGAAGATCAATCGGTTTTAACGATCAAAAAAGTGACAGATATATTTTCTGGAATTTTAAAACGTGATGTTGATTCGGAGATTCAGCAATTATGGAAGGTCTTTTTTACAAAGGCTTATAGCCCCGGCTTGGCTGTCACCAAGCGTGAAATCAGTGTTTTGACCGACGAACTGATACATCCGTTTAAGACAAAGGTCATCCGATTTGATGGGAATTATGAATAATCAATTATTTCCGCTGAAAGGAAATAGTGTAAAATAAGTATTACAATGAACGAATTAGTTAAATACGCAGAGCAATACAAGAACGAATTACTCGAATCGGTCATTCCATTTTGGATGAACCATTCGCAAGACCCCGACTTTGGAGGATATTTTACCTGCTTGAACCGCATTGGTGAAGTTTTTGACACCGATAAATTTATGTGGCTTCAGGGGCGTGAAGTCTGGCTATTTTCGATGCTATACAACAAAGTCGAGAAAAAACAGGAATGGCTTGACATGGCTCTGCATGGTGCGGAATTCATGAAAAAATACGGCAGGGATGAGCAGGGGAACTGGTATTTCTCGTTAACCCACGACGGCAAACCTTTGGTTCAGCCGTACAATATTTTTTCCGATTGCTTTGCAGCTATGGCTTTTAGTGAGTTATATAAGGCAACCGGGAACAAAGAACACAAGGAAATTGCCTTGAATACTTTCGCCAACATCCAGATGCGACAGAATTCGCCGAAAGGACTTTACTGCAAAGCATATCCCGGAACCAGGCCTTTGAAAAGTTTTTCGCTGCCCATGATTTTATGCAACCTATCTCTGATTATGGAAGATATCTTGGGAACAGAACATGTCAATCAAACCATTCAGCCGCTGATTAAAGAAGTCATGGAAGTGTTTTATGACGAGAAATCAGGATTGATTCTCGAAAATGTCACTCCTGAAGGAAAATTCAGCGATTCGTTCGAGGGAAGGTTACTGAATCCCGGACACACCAATGAGTCGATGTGGTTTATGATGGACCTGGCGGTAAGGAACAACGACAAAGCTCTGATTGATAAATCCATTGAAATACTGCTCCGTTCAACCGAAAAAGGGTGGGACAAAAAGCACGGCGGAATTTTTTATTTTTTGGATATAAAAGGACATCCGGTTCAACAGCTCGAATGGGATCAAAAACTTTGGTGGGTACACATCGAAACCCTTATCTCGATGGCCAAAGCATACCGCCTTACCGGTAATCAGGAATGTAAAAAATGGTTCGAAATCATCCACGAATATACCTGGAATCACTTTAAGGATCCGCATTATCCCGAATGGTTTGGTTATCTCAACCGGCAAGGCGAGCCTCTTCTGGAACTGAAGGGCGGCAAATGGAAAGGATGTTTCCATGTACCCCGTGGTTTATACGAAATCTGGAAAACATTAGAATGAAACAAAATCAGCCAAAGGTAGGCTTTCAGAATAAAGAGAAATAAAACAAACATAATTCAGATATAATCTATTTTCTAATTTAGAAACTATCCTATGAAAAAAAAGTTGAATGACTGTCACTTTATGCTTCGGCGAACAGTATGGTTTATACTGGTTTTTGCCAGCATTTTGGTTGGAGCCCAGAATGCAATCGGACAAATTAATATCAAGGGTAAGGTAACCGACTCTTCTGGAAATACACTCCCTGGTGCCACGGTCTCTATAAAAGGAGCCTCTATTGGTACTATTACCGATACCGATGGTAATTATACTATTTCTGGTATTTCTGAAAGAGCTTCGTTGGTATTCTCTTTTATTGGGATGAAATCACAGGAAATTGCTGTTAACGGGAATTCTGTGATCAATGCTATTCTTGGCGTGGATAATGTTGGAATCGACGAAGTCGTTGTTGTTGGTTACGGTACCCAGAAAAGACAAAATGTTACAGGAGCGGTTTCCCAGATTTCAGGAAAAGAACTTTTGAAAGCTCCTGTAGGGAATATTAATAATATGCTGGGCGGTTTAGTATCGGGGGTTGTTGCCTTGCAGCAATCCGGACAACCCGGTGCTGATGGAGCCAGTATTATTGTGCGTGGAACCGGTGCAAAGTATATTGTAGATGGGATTGCCCGGAATATTTCAGAAATAGATCCGAATGAAATTGCATCTATTTCTGTGCTTAAAGATGCTTCTTCAGCATCGGTTTACGGGTTAGATGCCAACTCTGTAGTTATTGTTACAACCAAGAGAGGGTTGGTTGCCCCCTCAAAAATTACATTTACAGGTGGATACGGTGTTAGCACCAACGCCTTAATGATGGAAATGCTTGATGGTCCTGGTTATGCTTATTGGTATAACAAGGCTCGTGAAATGGACGGCGATGCTCCTGTTTTTTCTTCAACTCATGTTGAGAAGATGCTTAATGGTGATGACTCAGATGGTTGGGGAAATACCAATTGGTACAAAGAAACCTTTGGCGTTGGCAAAACCTCGAATTATAACATGAATGCAACAGGAGGTACGGAAAAGATAAAATACTTTGTTTCGCTCGGAAAGTATAATCAGGAAGGAAATGTTAAAGGTTTTAATTATGATAGGATCAACCTGCGTTCGAATATTGATGCGGTAATCGCGGATAATTTAAATCTGACATTTGATATTTCAGGTAGGATTGAAGACCGTAAACGTCCGGGTTATTCAGCTTCTCCAGATGACTGGAACAACATTCCACAACAAGCAATGCGCGCGCATCCCTATGTACCAATGGAGTATAATGGAATTCCTGTTTCGACCAGAACAGCAAGTTCGTATGTTAATCCACTTATGGCTTCCGATTTAACAGGATACAGTAACATAAAAACAAATGTGGTTCAAACGAACATGGCGTTGAATTACAATGTGCCATTTGTGAAGGGTTTAAGTGTTAAGTTTATGACCGGATACGATATTTCATATCAGACTTCCAAGTCGTTTTCAACCCCATACTATACCAATGTGGCAAGCGCTCCAACAACATCAACCAGTGATATTAATTATGCCTATACTTATGATGCGAGAGGAACAAACACAAGTTTGGTTGAAGGATTGTCACATTATACGCATTTAACTACAAATTCAAGTATAAAATATGAAAAAGAAATTGGGCTGCATTCTATAACTGCTCTGGCTTTGATGGAAACGATTAAAAAAGAAGGCAATAGTTTTGGTGCATATGGTTATGGATTTGATATTAAGGAACTGGACGAGTTAAATTATGCAACTCTGGCTGATAAAACGAAAGTTTCAGGAAGCAGCTATGAACAGCGTCAGGCGGGTTTCCTGGGACGTGTTGGTTATGGTTATAATAATAAGTATCTGACTGAGTTTTCAATGCGTTATGATGGAAGTTATGTATTCGGAGGAATGGTAAAAGGCAAACAGTGGAGCCCATTCCCGGCTGCTTCAGTGGGCTGGAGAGTTTCCGAAGAAGACTGGTTCAAGAATGCCTTTAGCTCGGTTGACAATCTAAAATTAAGAGGTAGTATAGGGCTGACAGGAACCACTGAAATTTCAGCCTATTATTATTTAAATACTTTGTCGCTGATGGAGGAGGCTGCTGTTATCGGTGGATCTGCTGTTAGTGGCCTGATTACTTCAAGACCTGCAAATACGAATCTTACTTGGGCAAAAGCTCTCCAATATGATTTCGGTTTTGATGCTAGTTTGTGGAATGGAAAGATGGGTGTCGAATTTGATGTATTCTATAAATACATTTATGATATGCTTAGTTCAGCAGATGCAACTTATCCCGATTCTTACGGCGGATATGTATACGGATACCAAAACAAAAATAAACAGGATCACAAAGGTTTTGAAGTCGCGTTAACCCATCGCCACAAAATCGGAGATTTTTCATATAAAATTGGCTTTAACGGAACTTATACAATACGTCGTTGGCTGAGATATGGCGACTCTCCGAATACTCCTGACTGGCTGAAACTTACAGGTAAAGAAGTTGGCGCCCAGATTGGGTTTATCGATCAGGGATTGTTTCAGAGCCAGGAAGAAATCGACAATTCAGCATTAATTGTGGGCAAACCAGTTCGTGTTGGCGACATAAAATATCTGGACAGAAACGGTGATGGAAAAATTTCATACGAACAGGATCGCGGATATATCGGGAAATCGGCTTACCCGAAATTCGTTGGAGGTTTTACTTTAAATGGAGCATACAAAGGAATAGACATTGCTGTTCTGTTGCAAGGAGCTCTTGGGCGAGATGTTGCTTTGACCGGAGTTTACAGCAGTGGTATTATGGACAACACATCAATGACCAAACCATTTTATCATGGTGGAAACTCGCCAAAATACCTGTTGGAAAATTCATGGAGAGAAGATAATACTGATGGCGAATTTCCCCGCTTAGCTTTGGTTACAGCAAGTTCAAACAATGCTTTTTCATCGAGCTACTGGTACCGTAAAGGTGATTATATGCGTGTAAAGAGTTTGCAAGTCGGCTATACTTTGCCTAAACGTTTGATTCAAACTGTAGGCATGGAAAATTTAAGAATATATGCTGAAGGTCAAAACCTCCTGACATTTAGTCAACTATCTAAGTACAATATTGACCCTGAGCAGCCGGGCGTATCCAATGGCTACTATCCGCAGCAAAGAGTAATCTCGATGGGAATTAATCTGACATTTTAAATGAATAAAAGTCTCTTATTATGAAGAATAAAATATTTGGAATAGCCATTATATTCAGTATTGTCGGTTTGTTTGGTTGTGATGAATTACTTGACACTACTCCAACCGACCGCATTTCTGATAAAGTAGTATGGGAAAGTGAATCCAATGTCACCCTGTACATCAATGCATTCTATCCGTATATCGACCGCTATGGGAATTTTAGCACCTCACAGTTTAGTGGAAGTTTAACCGAAGGGTTGACCGAAACATTAAAATACGGTTCCTATGTACCCGGAAGTAAGGCAGGCGATGCAAATAATTATGTGTTTACTCCTGAAACCATGTCGCCAACTGGTAATTTGCTGAATACATGGGGAGTTACCTATGAACGGATTCGTCGGGTAAATGAATTTTTGGTTGGGTTGAATGAATACTCAAAACTGGATGAAGAAAAAAATAAACTTTATGAAGGACAGGCCCGGTTCTTTCGTGCCTATTTGTATTTTCAGTTAGCCAAACGGCACGGTGGAGTAATTCTATATACCGATATGAACCTGCAAAAAGATAAAGATCGTTCTTCGGCTAAGGAAACATGGGATTTAATAGAAGGTGATTTGGATTTTGCCGCTTCGGTTTTACCTGAAGAATGGACAGGTGCCAACAAGGGCCGTTTAACCAAAGGTGCAGCCTATGCTTTCAAATCGAGGGCAATGCTTTATGCTGAACGCTGGCAGTCGGCAAAAGATGCAGCCGATGCTGTGCTGGCTTTAAATAAATATGCTTTAACTGCAAATTATCAGGATGCCTGGAAAGGTGGTAATTCAGAGTCCATTCTCGAATTCAGTTACCTGGTATCCGGTCCAAATCATACCTTCGATAAGGATTATGCCACATTTGGAGAAATTGAAAATCAAGGAGGGAGCGGAACTCCAACTCAGGAATTTGTAGAATCGTATGAAAAAAAGGACGGAACCAAAATTAATTGGAGTGCATGGCATGTAGCTGGAGGAACAACAACAAGACCTCCATATCAAGATTTGGATCCACGTTTTCATGCAACTGTTATATACAACGGATCAAGCTGGATGGGCAAAATCATGGAAAACTGCGTGGACGGTAAAAATGGAAAGTTTATGGGTTATCGTGAAGATACTTACACAAAAGGGAGAACCACAACCGGCTATTATTTGCGAAAATTCAGGGATGAAAAACATACGGATTTAGTGACTTATTTGAGCACTCAAACTTGGGTAGAGATTCGTCTGGCTGAAGTATACCTGAACCGTGCAGAAGCGAATTTCCGCCTGAATAACAGCGGAGCCGCCTTGTCTGATTTGAATTCAGTTCGTGCACGACCGGGTGTTGCTTTGCCTGCAAAGAGCGGTCTTTCAGGAGATGCACTTTTTGCATCCATTCGTCAGGAACGTAAAATTGAATTATCATTTGAAGGCCACTTGTACTGGGACATGCGCAGATGGAAACTTGCTCACACCGAATACAATGGCTATCGTGTGCATGGGATGAAAATATCGAAAGATGCTGCCGGGTATCTGTATGAGTATGTCGATTGCGATTTGCAGAACCGTAAGTTTTTGGAAAAAACCTATGTATTTCCGATTCCTTACAGTGAACTCGCAAATAATTCTGCTGTAAAGCAATATGATGAATGGAAATAATAAAAATTGAATTATGAAAAATAATATATTTATAGCGATTGTGCTGGTCTTTTTTACCTTATTGAGCAGCTGCCATAAACCCGACGAATTATTGCCATCAGTTTCGAGAGACGGTATTAATAGTATTACTGCAACCTTTGCCGATGGAACAGGAAATTTTCAGGGTTTTATTAAACCCGGGAGTGATGAGATAGTTATTCCGGTTCCCTACTATTTTCCAGAAAGCAGCAATAATCAGGTTACTGAAACGCAATTGACAAAAATGCGTGTAAGTGCAAATCTTGATGATAATGTTACGGTTAGTCCTTCTCTTTTATATCTTGATTTGACTAAGGAGAATTTAATTACCCTGACGGATCAGTTAAAAGTGAAAAAACAGTATAAAGTAAAGGGAGTAATTCGTAAAAGTAATGAATGTCTGTTAACTGATTTTAAAATACCATCTCTCGGTATGAGCGGTGTTGTCAATGAAACAACAAAAACAATCTCATTGATTGCAATCGGAAATATGACGCCTGCACTGGCCGAAGTCACCTTGTCAAATCATGCAACAATTTCACCAGATCCTTCAAAACAGGCACTGGATTACAACACCGAAATCAAATTGACTGTTACTGCTCATGATGGAATAACGAAGAATATTTATACCATTAAAAAACAAGTACCTTCAAAACTGTCATACGGTATTCGTTCAGGAAGCGCTAAATTGCTGTTTGCAAAACAGTTGAAGGCCGATTGCGGAATAACTGCGGATAATTTAACAGGAGGTATTGCCGTTACAGACGATTATGTCATTTTAAATACGAGGAATGCAAACAGTATTTATCTGAATGCCAAAACGGGAGAAAAAGTAGGTGAAATCGATCTGGGTGCTTTGAAAGGTAATCTTACGAATTTCTACAGCACGTCTGATGATGATGGAAATATTTTTATCAGTAACCTGGCTCCCAACGCCGGTCCATTTAAAATTTACAAGCTGACTTCGGTAACCTCCACTCCTGAACTTATGATTGAATGGAATGGAACAATGGCTGTTGGACGTAAGTTTTCAATCAATGGAAGTATTAAGACAAACGCAATTATTACTGCTCCTATACTGGCTGCCGGACAAAAAATTGCACGCTGGACCGTAGTCAATGGGGTATTGACCTCACAAATTCCGGAAATTATCACAATGAGCGGCCTGGCAAAAGGCTGGACAACTAATGCTGATGTTGTTTATACCTCGGGAACGAATCTGACCAGCGATTATTTTGTAGCCGCTTATTCAGACAATACATTTGCCTGGGTGAATGGTTTAACCAACACTGTACGCAAGAGTCTGGATGTGATCAGCGCAAATTACATTATGAATGCTGTTGACTACATGGAATTCAACAATGCAAAATATGTGACAACCAACTGGGTGAACAGCTTCTCCTGGGGTGCTGCCGATGGTGTATGGTTGATGGATGTAAGCAACGACAACAATTTTACCGGCAATCTGGAAACCAAAACATGCAAATCGGTTGTTTGGGAATGCGAAAGAGATAAATATGGCGCCAAGGGAGTTACCCCCGTAGTTGTTAACGCCAATGGCACAGGCGATGTTACTCTAAGGGTTTCAAAAGATGGGTATTATTTATATCTCTATTTCATGTTTACCAATGGTTATGTGGTCGGTTATCAGTTCGACTGTATCGACATGTAGAATAGTTTAAACAATAGAATACTGGTGCCTCTGTAAAGGTAGGCACCAGTATTATTTTCTAATTGATAATATATGCGAAAAAAACTCAGTCAATTTATATATCTTCTGTTGATTGGGTTGTCATCAATTTCCGTGTTAGCTTCATGCGGCGGGAAAAATGATGATAATCCGGAATGGGAATGGGACGATGATACAGTAAGCAATAGCGAAAAACCCAGGTTTATTTGGGTAGATGCCGCAGCCAATTTCCCTGATTTTGCTAATAATAAAGAAAATATTCTTCGTGATCTGACTTTGGCAAAAAATGCCGGTTTCACCGATGTAGTGATTGATGTGCGGGGAACTACCGGTGATGTATTGTTCAAAACAGATGTGGTCGATCAGGCGAAATGGTTTGGTGCATGGTTACCTTCGGGATATACTAAAATTGAACGTACAGCCTCCTGGGATTATCTTCAGGCCTTTATTGATGCAGGTCATAGTCTGGGTCTAAAAATCCATGCCGGTGTCAACACCATGGTCGGTGGAAATACAACCAGCCTGGGCTCTGATGGGGTTTTGTTTAGAGATGCCGCCAAACGGGAATGGGCGACTCAGCTATTAACAACATCAGGAATTGTTAATACCCTGGATAAAGGAGGTTCCGGAGCTAAATTTTTCAACCCGGTAAACGAAAACGTTCAGAACTATTTGATCGATATGCTCGAAGATCTGGCCGCTTACAAAAATCTGGATGGGATTATCCTCGATCGTTGCCGCTTTGATGATCTGGACAGCGACTTTTCGCCTTATACCAAAAAGAAATTCGAAGAATACCTGGGCTATTCAATCCCTAACTTTCCGAATGATGTCATGACTGCAGGAACAACTGCAGGCAGCCTTCCAGCAAGCTTGCCGCCCTATTTCAAACAATGGCTCGAATTCAGGGTAAAAACCATTCATGACTTTATGGAAAAAGCCCGTACCCGTGTAAAAGCTACTAATAAAGACATCCAATTTGGAGTCTATGTTGGAGGCTGGTACGGATCATATTACGGAGTGGGTGTCAACTGGGCAAGTCCCAAATTCAATACAGCTTCAGCCTATCCGGCCTGGGCTACTGTAAAATATCAAAACTACGGTTATGCCGATCACATGGATGTTATCCTGATTGGCGCTTATGCCGGGCCAACCCGGATATACGGAACGACCGAATGGACAGTCCAGGGATTTTGTGCCAGGGCTGTAGATAAGATTAAGGGTGATGCCAAAGTAATTGGAGGACCAGATGTTGGAAACGGAGATTGGGCCACAAGCAGCGATGCTGTAATTAATCAGGCGATAACACAATCTGTTGATGCTGCCATTAATGCATGCGACGGCTATTTTCTATTTGACATGATTCATCTAAAGAAAAAGAATCAATGGGAGTATGTAAAAAAAGGTATTGACAATGCATTAATCTCGAAATAAAAAGTTAAACAGGCAAATCCTGCTTAAATCCAAAATATTTGTAAAATGAGAAATCCAATTATTTATATGCTGATTTTAACGATCGTTCTGGTTTCAGCATGTACCCAGAGCGCGAAGAAACCCGCAGAAACTATAAAGCCAAAATTAATGTGGTTCGATGCTGAAGCCAACTTTGAACGTTTCAGCTATCCCGATTCCATCGATTTTTACCTTGAGAAGATTAAAGCAATTGGCTTTACCGATGCAGTCGTTGATATTCGTCCCATTACCGGAGAGGTGCTTTATAAAAGTGAATTTGCCCCGCAGATGAAAGAATGGGACAAATTCGAGAGATCCGACTTCGATTACCTTGGACATTTTATTACCAAAGCACACGAACTCGGATTGAAGGTGCATGCATCGTTAAATGTCTTTGTTGGCGGACATAATTTCTTCGATCGCGGACAAACATACACCACCAATCCAGAATGGGCGAGTATGGTTTATACTCCTGATGAAGGTATTGTATCTATTATGACTCAAAAGAAAAAATATTCAGCCATGATCAATCCGATCAATCCTGATTTTCAGACCCATATCCTGAATGTACTGAAAGAGGTAACGGCTAAATATCCAAAACTCGATGGTTTTATGCTCGATCGGGTTCGCTACGATGGCATTATGGCGGATTTCTCAGAACTTTCAAAAACAAAATTTGAAGAATACCTGGGCGAAAAAATCCAGAATTTCCCTGTTGATATTTACGAATGGAAGAAAGACGCCAACGGTAAAGCGGATTACGTTCCAGGAAAATATTTCAACAAATGGATAGAATGGAGAGCCAAAAACATCTACGATTTTATGTCTTTGGCGCGTCAGTCGGTAAAGTCAGTTAATCCCAATATTTCTTTCGGAACTTATACCGGGGCCTGGTATCCGTCATATTTCGAAGTGGGGGTAAACTGGGCCAGTAACCAGTACGATCCGTCAAAGGATTACGAATGGGCCACTCCTGAGTACAAAAACTTTGGTTATGCCGAACTGCTCGATTTGTATACAACCGGTAATTATTATACAAACGTTACCATGGAGGAATACCTGAAAGCAAACAACATAGTAATAAATGAAACCGACAGTAAAGGATCTACAGGGACTTGGTATTGTGTTGAAGGCTCGTGCGCCAAAATCAGGGGAATATTAAACGGACGTAAATTTATGGGTGGTATTTTGGTTGATCAGTTTTATGATAATCGTCCGCAATTGTCGCGCACTATTGCCATGAATATCCAGGCTTCCGATGGGTTGATGGTGTTCGACATTGTTCATATCATTCGTAAAAACATGTGGAAAGAAGTGGAAGATGGTTTTAAAATGGCCGAAGACAGTACTACATTTGACCGCAAATAATCTTAAAATATATGCTCATGACTCGGTACATCCTTCTATTCCTGATTTTATTCAGTTTCAGTAATGGTTTTTCTATTGAACCCATCGTTGAACAAACGATCTGCAAAGGAACTGTTTCCTGCGAAGGAAAGGGGATGGCTGGTGTTCTGGTTACTGATGGAGTCAACTTTTGCAAAACCGACCGCAATGGAAATTATTCGCTGAAAGTTGATCCGTCATCAGCATTTGTATATATCTCAAGTCCTGCCGGATATACAGTTCCGGTTGAAAATTCGGTGCCGCAATTCTATAAAAATCTGAGTTCGGGTAACCGTTCCGGGAAATTTAACTTTCAACTGGAGAAGAACAGCACCGACGAAAACAAACATGGATTTATCGCATGGGCCGATCCGCAGATCAAAGCCAACGAGGAGCTTCCACTTTATAGAGATGCCGTGGCTGATTTGAGCGATCTGCTAAAGTCAAATAAGTCAATTCCTTTTCATGCAATTGGTTGTGGCGATATTGTGGGAGATAATCCGTCGCTGTTTGATAGTACCAAACTTATTTTGTCGAAAACCGGAATCCCTTTTTATCAGTCTATGGGCAACCACGACATGAAATATTATGGCCGGTCAAACGAAACAGCTCCTGTTGTTTTCGAGAAACATTTTGGCCCGGCCTATTATTCCTTCAACAAAGGGAAAATTCACTACATCGTGCTAAACGATGTTTTTTACATTGGACGTGATTATTTCTACATTGGTTATCTGCCTGAAAAACAACTCGCCTGGCTTGAAAAAGATCTTTCGTATGTTCCAGTAGGTTCTACGGTAGTCGTTACGTTTCATATACCTTCGGCGCTCGACGAAAGCGATATTGAAACATTCAAGTATGCCAACATTTCGGGATCGATGACCAATAAAAAGGCACTTTATGAAATTCTGAAACCGTACAATGCCCATTTGATTTCGGGCCATTTGCATTATACCCGCAATATTCTGATTTCACCTACCATTTATGAACATATCATTTCGTCGGTTAGCGGAGCCTGGTGGCAAGGGCCTTATGCCGAAGATGGCACTCCAAAAGGCTATGCAGTTTTTGAAGCCGACGGAGATCAGATTTCATGGTATTTCAAAAGTATCGGCAAAACGAAGGATCATCAGTTGCGGGCATATCCTGCCGGTGCAAATCCGGAACAGCCTGAATACATTACCGCCAACGTGTGGAACTGGGATCCGCAATGGAAAGTTTACTGGTACGAAAACGAACAGCGAATTGGAGAAATGGAAGTCTATTCAGGACTCGACCCTGAAACAGTAAAGTCTTTTTCTGACAAAGAAAAGCTGGCGTATAAATGGATAGTTGCCCGGAAAAACAGCCACATGTTCAGGGCCAGACAGACATCTGCGACAGCACGAATTTCAGTAGAAGCCATCGATCGGTTCGGTAACAAATACCGTTTCGATTTGTAGAACAAAAAACTGATATTAATAACCAAAGCACCAATAAACCATGTCAAACGATCAAAATTCACGACGCGATTTTTTCAAAAAAGCTTCCATGACAGGAATGGCTGCCATGACTCTTCCGCTGGTCTCAATGGCGGGAGAATCAGAAATTGTACTTCCGGCTTCAGGAATTCAAAGTAAGCTGATTGTTCCCAAGGCTCAGGGACTAAAAATAACAGGCACTTTCCTCGATGAAATATCGCATGATATTCCGCACCAAAACTGGGGCGAAAAAGAATGGGACAAAGATTTTGTCCACATGAAAGCCATAGGAATCGACACCGTGATCATGATCCGTTCGGGATACCGCAAGTTCATCACTTATCCATCAGAATACCTGATGAAAGCGCACAATTGCTACATGCCATCGGTCGATTTGGTGGATATGTATTGCCGCCTTGCCGAAAAACACGGCATGAAATTTTACTTCGGATTGTACGACTCCGGAAAATATTGGGACACGGGCGATTTAAGCTGGGAGATCGAAGACAACAAGTACGTGATCGACGAGGTTTGGCAGAAATACGGCACCAAATACAAGAGTTTCCAGGGATGGTACATCAGCGGCGAAATCAGCCGTCAAACTAAGGGAGCTATTGGCGCATTTCACACTATGGGAAAACAATGCAAAGATATATCGGATGGTTTGCCAACCTTTATTTCGCCATGGATCGACGGTAAAAAAGCGGTTCAGGCGGCAGGAAGCGCCCTGTCGAAAGAGAATGCCGTATCGGTTCAGGAACACGAACGCGAATGGAGTGAAATATTCGAAGGCATTCATGACGTGGTTGATGCGGTTGCTTTTCAGGACGGACACATTGACTATGACGAGCTGGACGCTTTCTTCGGGGTAAACAAAAAAATGGCCGATAAATACGGCATGAAATGTTGGACGAATGCCGAAACGATCGATCGCGATATGCCCATCAAATTTTTGCCCATTAAGTTCGATAAACTCCGCATGAAACTGGAAGCTGCCGCCCGCGCCGGATACGATAAAGGCATCACCTTCGAGTTTTCACATTTTATGAGTCCGCAATCGTCCTATCTTCAGGCAGGCCATTTATACAACCGTTACAAAGAATATTTTAACATCAAATAACTCATTTCATGATCCATAACGAAAATAAGGAAAACATGCTGTATGTGATCTTCCTTGCAGCTGTTGCCGCAATTGGGGGATTTCTGTTTGGCTATGATACTGCAGTAATCTCCGGAACGATAGGTAGTGTAGCCACTCAGTTCGGTTTAGATGATGTGAGTACTGGCTGGTATGTAGGTTGTGCATTGGTTGGTTCTATTCTGGGAGTAGCTGTTGCCGGAAAACTAAGCGACCTGTTTGGAAGAAAACCGGTACTTCTGTTTTCAGCCGTGCTTTTTACCAGCTCCGGAATCGGTTGTATGCTTTCAGGAAGTATTTCTGATCTGGTGATATATCGAATCATAGGAGGCGTCGGAATTGGTGTTGCTTCAGTAATATCGCCACTTTACATATCCGAAATTTCCATTTCGCGCTACCGTGGAACCTTGGTTTCTCTTTACCAGTTAGCCATAACCGTTGGTTTTATGGGAGCATATCTGGTTAATTATGCTATTAGCGAATATGCTGTTCATATGCGTGAATTAGGGACAACAGGTGGATTGTGGGGTAAATTCATGGTAACCGAAACGTGGCGCGGTATGCTTGGAGCCGAAGCGCTTCCGGCCATGCTGTTTTTCGGTATTTTGTTTTTTATTCCTGAAAGCCCGAGATGGTTGGTGCTGAAGTCGAAAGAAACGGTTGCACTGAAAACACTAAAACGAATTTACGGTTCCGTAAAAGCTGACGAGCAGGTTGCCGATTTAAAAAATACAGTTCGTTCTGAAGAAAAATCTGACTGGAAGATATTGTTTCAGCCCGGGTTTCGAGTCGCACTTTTTATTGGTGTCAGTCTGGCTATTCTTGGTCAGTTTATGGGAGTGAATGCCGTTCTTTATTACGGACCATCCATCTTTCAGCAAACCGGTCTTTCAGAAGGAGATTCGTTATTTTATCAGGTTATTGTCGGCTTGGTGAACTTTGGGTCAACCGTGCTTGCCATGGTTGTAATTGATAAGATTGGACGTAAAAAGCTTGTATATTACGGCGTTTCAGGCATGATGGTATCATTGTTTCTGATCGGAATTTATTTTACCATGAATAAAGTTTCGAATGTGATTCCTCCAATTACCTTACTGATCCTGATCCTGTTTTATATTTTCAGTTGTGCCATCTCCATCTGTGTCGTGATTTGGGTGCTTTTATCCGAAATGTATCCGGCCAGAGTGCGTGGATTGGCTATGTCGGCTGCCGGTTTTTCACTATGGATCGGAACTTTTCTGATTGGTCAGTTAACACCATGGTTAATGACGACTCTTTCACCTGCCGGCGTTTTCTGGCTGTTCGGTGTGATGTGTATCCCTTACATGTACATCACCTGGAAACTTGTTCCTGAAACTACCGGCAAATCGCTCGAAGACATTGAACGCATGTGGCTGAAAAAATAAAATTTGTTTCATTACCATTCCAACCATGAGACTTTTCCTATTAGCCTTGATTTTGACACTGTTATTACCCAAAACCGGATGGACCTCAAATGCAGACAGCCTGAAGTATATCAACGCAACAAATTTTGAGTTGATAGGAAAAGGATTTACTGATACCGAAAACATATATGACCGCTTGCCGGCAAGCCTGAACGGGAAAACCCGTCCGCCGGTATGGTCATTGTCGAAAAATTGCAGCGGACTGGCCATTCGGTTTCGCACCAATTCAACGATCATTGCAGCAAAATGGGAAGTTACAGGCGATGTGGTTATGAATCACTTTGCTCCTACAGGAATTAAGGGTCTGGATTTGTATTGCCTGAAAAACGGAAAATGGCAATTTGTTAATTCTGCCCGTCCTTCAGGAAAAACAACAACTACAACAATTATTAACCACATGCCAGGAAACGATATGGAATACATGCTGTATTTGCCACTTTACGATGGGTTGGCCAGCCTTGAAATTGGGGTAAAATCAACAGCGACCATTGGCAATTCGACGATTGATTCACCGCGTAAAGCGAAACCCGTGGTATTCTATGGAACCAGCATCACCCAGGGAGGTTGTGCTTCACGGGCCGGAATGGCTTACCCGAACCAGTTGTCGCGAATGCTCGACAGGCAGATTGTCAACCTCGGGTTTAGCGGAAACGGACAGCTCGATCTGGAAATAGCAGAAGTGATGGCCGACATTGACGCCTCCTGTTTTGTAATGGACTGTTTGCCCAATGTTACCGTAGCTCAAATGAATGAGAAATACGTTCGCTTTTTGGAGATAATCCGCAAAAAAAGACCTGATGTACCAATTCTATTGGTCGAAACGATACTTTTTCCACACATGTATTTTGATCAGACCGTATTCGCGTTGCTTAGGGAGAAAAATGAAGTTCTGAAAAAAATCTATACGGATCATAAAAAGAACGACAGGCACATGTATTACATGAAGGGCGAAAAGCTGATTGGAAATGACTTTGAAGCAACAGTTGATGGCGTTCATTTAACCGATTTGGGCTTTATACGAATGTCAGAAAATCTATATCCGGTTATCAGGAAGATGATAAAGTAAATAAATGTTGTCATTGAATTCTGTTCATTCCTGATTAGGTAAGAAAGTTAGATGGAAATACAAAAAAGAAGATATTAAGTTGCATCTTTTCGAAAAAAATCGTTTTGGAGAAATCAAAAGTTGCAACCTGCGAATTTACTACGCCTATTAAAGTTTTACTTAATGCCAGCAAGGTTTGCAGAGGTTCAAAAAAAAAGACAAGAGGTCATTTTTGACCTCTTGTCTTTTCTGGCTCCTCAGGTAGGACTTGAACCTACGACCTACGGATTAACAGTCCGCCGCTCTAACCAACTGAGCTACTGAGGAATTTATATTTTTTGAACGCCTTTATTGGTAACCGTTTCCTTTAAAAGCGTTGCAAAAATAGTAGCTTTTCCGAAAAGAAAAAATATTTTTGCATAAAAAATTTTTATGGACAAATTTATCAACGCCGGAAACCGCCAAAAATCAATTCTTGGAATAGGGAATGCCCTTATCGATGTTTTAATCAACATTACCGATGACTCTGTATTACAAAAATTTGGACTTCCAAAAGGAAGCATGACACTGGTTGATGCCATTCTTTCATCAGAAATAAAAAAAGAAACAAAAAACAGTACCAGAAACATCCAAACAGGAGGTTCTGCTGCAAATACCATTCATGGAATCGCCAAATTGGGAGGTCGCTGTGGTTACATTGGCAAGATTTCTGACGATGAATTCGGGAATTTTTATCTTGAAGATTTCAGAAATAATAAAATCAATACCCATTTTTTTTATAGCGAAACCGGAACTGGTCATGCTACCGGATTGATTAGCCCGGATTCGGAGCGTACATTTGGTACTTATTTGGGAGCCGCAATGGAACTGACTGCCGAAGAAATGACTCACGAGATATTTCGTGATTATGGAATTCTGCATATCGAAGGCTACCTGGTACAGAACCACGCATTGATTGAAGTGGCAATGAGAATAGCCAAAGAAAACGGACTGCTTGTTTCGATCGACATGGCAAGTTTTAATATAGTGGAAGCTAATATTGATTTTCTGCACCGTATTATTCGTGAATATGTTGACATCGTATTTGCCAATGAGGACGAAGCAATGGCGTTAACTGGTAAAGCACCACTTGAAGCGTTACCAGCCATTGCCGAAATGTGCAGCATTGCTGTTGTTAAACTTGGAGCGCAGGGGTCAGTTATTCAGAATGGTGACCGAGTGATTCGGATTGAAGCAATTCCTGCCAAAAGTATCGACACCACTGGCGCAGGCGATATTTATGCTGCCGGTTTTTTGTATGCACTGGCCGAAAACCTTGATCTTGAGGTAGCAGGTAAAATAGGATCGTTGCTTGCCGGAAATGTTGTGGAAGTAATTGGCGCTAAAATTCCGGCAGAAACATGGGATAGATTGCTGCCTGAAATAGAGTTGATAAAAAATGTCTCAATATAAACAGGAACAACTCACATGAGACGTAATTTATTCTTTTCTTTTGTAGCGCTTATTTGTGTATGCGCTTCAGCATGGGCTCAAAAGCCAAAGGTTGCAGCTAAAAAGCCATCCACATCGTCGGTATCTCTCTCCCGTGCAGAGAAGATGGGATATGCGCGCACCAATAAATACTGGGGCCCCGGAACCTACTATTGTTTTGCACCCGGAGCGATACGGATGAAGATGATAAACAATTCGGAATCGGCTATGCGCGATTTAACGGGAATTTCGAAAGAAGATTTTTTTACTGAAGTTGCAAAGCAAGGCTTTGTAGCTGTTCCCCCCAAAGAAATAGAGAAATGGGTTAATTACGGCAAAATTAAGTCGTCAGATTTTCTTTATTCACCCGACAAAAGCTATATCATGTTGCCTGGGTACAATGAAATGGAAATGAGTGCGCAACCAAACTTTACCCCAATTTCTGTAGGTTCTGTCAGTCGTTTCGTTCTCATTCCAAAGCAAGATAGCCTAAAAGTGCTTGAAATGGTTTGGCAGTATTTGCGCGACTTAAACGACATGAAGCTGATGATGTCGAGTTTTGGCAGCACGTTTAAAAAAGCCAACCCCAAAGCCTATCCGATAGAACAAGCCGGGGCATCAGGATGGAGTTCCTTGCTTGCGGGATCATTCGTTTTGAAAATGGTAGACGGCAAGCCTCATGGATACTGGAACCGGCACGAGGATATTATCAGACGGACGATTGGGAAGCCCGAATTTGAATTGCGCATACTCGGCGCCGAAATCGATTTTGGATATGGTCTGCATGTAATGCTTCAGAAAGAAGGATATGTTTTAGCATACAACGTTGTTGCCAATACTTTGTCGACACTGCCTCCGGGCGCAAGCTGGGTAGATAAGCACAAGGTAATGGTTGACGAGTTTAATATAGCTGAACCGCTGGATAAAAAGTCTATAGATCTTTACAAAAAAGCTCCCTTTCCACCTGTTTTGGAAGACCTTAACAAATTATTACATATACGATAACAATCTCGGGTATTACTGTGTTTCCATATAGAAAATCATACTTTTGTAATCGTTAAAATCAGCATTTATAACTAATAATCAGCAAATAACATATAGGATGAAACGACTGAAAATCAAAGAAATACTTGGAGGAGAACTGATCGGTTCTCAAGTTCTGGTAAAGGGTTGGGTACGAACCAAAAGAGGCAGTAAAAACGTAAATTTCATCGCTTTAAACGACGGCTCTACCATTCACAATTTGCAGGTTGTTGCTGATGTTGAAAAATTGGGCGAAGAATTTCTGAAAGACATTAATACAAGTACTTCTCTGGCAATTACCGGCGACCTGGTTGCATCGCAAGGCAGCGGGCAAAATGTAGAACTGAACGCCACCGAAATTATCATTTACGGCAAAGCCGATCCCGATAAATATCCAATACAGCCAAAAAAACACAGTCTCGAATTTTTACGCGAGAATGCACATCTTCGGTTCCGTACAGCAACATTCAGTGCAATTTTCCGCATCCGTCATGCAATGGCATTTGCAATCCACAGCTATTTTAACAGCAAAGGCTTTATATATCTGCATACGCCAATTATTACCGGATCAGACGCTGAAGGCGCCGGTCAAATGTTCCGCGTTTCGACTTTGGATGCAAAAAATCCACCTTTACTTGAGGATGGAAGCGTTGACTATTCGCAGGATTTCTTCGGAAAAGCTACCAACCTCACTGTTTCGGGTCAGCTGGAAGGTGAACTGGGAGCTACTGCACTGAGCGATATTTATACTTTTGGTCCAACTTTCAGAGCCGAAAATTCGAATACAGCACGTCACCTTGCCGAGTTTTGGATGATTGAGCCCGAAATGGCTTTCTACGAACTGGCAGACAATATGGATCTGGCAGAAGATTTCCTGAAAAGCCTGATTAAATATGCCCTGGACAATTGCATGGATGATCTTGATTTCCTGAGTAAACGCCTTCAGGAAGAAGAAAAGAACAAACCGGTGGACGAACGCTCGATGGAATTGATTGAAAAACTGAGGTTTGTTCAGGAGAATGACTTTGTACGTTTGCCATACACCGAAGCCATTAATATCCTGAAAAATTCGAATCCATACAAAAAAGGTAAATTTCAGTTCCCGGTCGATTGGGGAACCGATTTACAGAGCGAACACGAACGCTACCTGGTTGAAAAACATTTTAAAAAGCCAGTGATCCTGATCAATTATCCGAAAGAAATCAAGTCGTTCTATATGAAACAAAACGACGATGGAAAAACTGTTTCGGCGATGGATGTTTTGTTCCCCGGAATTGGTGAAATTATTGGCGGATCGCAACGAGAAGAGAACTACGATAAACTGGTAAAACGCATGGAAGAGATGGGAGTTCCGGTTCACGAAATGGATTGGTATCTCGATACCCGCCGTTTTGGAACAGTTCCTCACAGCGGTTTTGGACTGGGATTCGAACGTTTGATGTTGTTCGTTACCGGAATGGGCAATATCCGCGACGTAATCGCGTTTCCCAGAACACCTAAGAATGCGGAGTTTTAGTTAGAAATTTATCTGATTTTGTAAAAATTAAAAGGCCTGATATCAAAAAATGATTTCAGGCCTTCTTTCAATTATAACTAGTCCCGACTACTTCCAGGGACCACGACTTCCTCCACCATTTCCTCCGCGCTGTGGTTCTGCTGGCGGAGGTGCTGGCGAGGCGCTTGCTGTCTTGGGAGTCCCAAGCAAAATCATTGTAGTAGCAGCCGATACAGCTATGTACCCAGCCTTTCTTATGGCTTCTTTCCTGGTAATCTTTTTAACCTGAAGTGCTTCCAATTCCTTGTTGGCAACTTCCTGAAGTCTATTTTCCATATTTTCAAACTTAATTTGTTAGTTATAAATTTACTCTCTTACCGGAATTTTAAATCCCTGAACCCTGCCATTATCACGTACCGACAGCATATAGATACCAGTTCTTATTGATGGAAGACTAATAGCGTTTCTATTGCCCTGCTCAAGTTTTTTCGTAACGATTAGTTTGCCAAGTACATCGTAAACCAATGCGATGGCCTCGCTGCTAACATTGCCATTTACTATCATTTCAACATTCCGGATAGCATAAGCGCTTAGCTTTTGGTTCCCTAATTCCTCATTCATTCCGGTTGTCAGGTATGAAGTGTGCAATTGAAACCGGTCGGAGTTACTTGATTTACAAGCAATTGTGGTGGTATAATCCTTTTTTGAAAGGTCGGTAAAGGTCTTGCTTTGTTTGTCTTCCAGAATAACCATACAATCTGAAGGCAGGCCAATGGATTCGGAAGAGAAAACTACTTCTCCACCTGTTTCGAAATCAAGACCAACAGGGATAATTATACTGCTGAATTCATTATCAGGCAAAGCCTGTATTGCAAACGCGACTCCGTTGTCTTCAACTAAGCGTGAATAAACCGACAAGTTTGCCCCACCTTTTAACAATCCTGCATCAAACGTCGGATCCAATCCTTTTTTCATATTGGCGTTAAACGCAATAAGGGTTGAGCTTTTCATGGAATTGGACGTGGCCGTTAATTTTATGGCTGGCCAAATTGCCTTTGTCGATTTTAGAGGCAAACCGGGGCCATGAAATTGCATATCAGGATTGAAATTAATTTCTGTTGCAGAAGTACTCATTTTCACCAGGAAGGCCTGTCCTTGTTGAACATCAAATGCAGCGTCAGAGCCAAAATCAGGAGTATTAGAAATGATGGTGTATTTTCCCCACACTCCGTTATTTTCATCAGTATTGTCCCAAAAATAAATCGCTCCATACGATGGATCAAGATTTGGTGTATTTACATTTAAAAAGTCATCCGAACTGCTCGCGCTTAATGTATTTATAGCAATAGCTGAAGAATATGGATTACCAATGCTATTCCATTTTGCAGGAATTAAACTATTTATTTGCTTAACACCAGAATTAATTGTTCCTGAAAATGAAACGGCACTGTTGGCATTGGTGCGAATACAGTAGCCTTTTCCTGGCTCTATTAATTCCGAAGTTGAGTTCGTAAAATAGGCATTCCAGTTATTTCCAGTTGGATTGTAATCCATCATTCCCCTGATTGATACATTATCGACATCGGTTGCCACATTCGCATTGGCGTTTAGGAACTGTGAAATTATTTGTCCTGAAACTGGCGATGCAACGATATGCCATGCATTGGTAGTCATATAACGATTCGAGACTGCCGAACCTGCACCCGAAGCTGTATTGGTTATAAATGAACCAGTTCCATTGGCATCCGATTCAAAAATTAGCCCTTTGATTTTTTTAATTTCAGTATTTCCGGTAACTGTCATTTTTCCGTTAAAAGGTACAGCCAATGTTGCCGGAATATGGATGCGTAAATTGGATGTGTTTGCCAGAGCATCGCCTGGGGTATATGCATTACCATCCCAAACTGAAGTATTAACTGACTTCGTCCAATCTAAACCTCCAACCTGTGTCCAGAGAGGTACTGTTGAATAAACCCTTTCAACCCAAGTATCCACAAAATCTGCATCATCATATCCATTCGTATATGTATATGCTGCGTACCATGGGCTTTCCGAAAGTTTATAGAACTGTTTCCCATTCATATTGGCCTCATTGAAATCAATTCCTGCAACACCGTTTTCGTCTGTAATTTTTGCACTCACAGTAACAAGTGTTTGGTACCCTGTTGTAATTGCTAATCCGGAAGCTCCCTGATTGAGTTCAATATTTACAATTGAACCTGAAATTTGAAGAACTGTAGTGTGATCGGATACTGCGGTAGCTGTCCAATTAGCTACATTTGAACTTAGGGTAGCAGGTTCAAATCTGAGGTTGACATTTCCATTCCTGTAAGTAGTCCCTGCAGAATTTGCTTTAACCTGAACATCAAACTCAAAGCTATCGAATCCCGAACCATTGATAATTCGTGGATTTGCAAAGCGATAGCTTAATTGGGTTGAACCCTGTGGGATTACTGTAGCAGTAACTGCTGTTCTTGAACTTGAAACACATCCGTTTTCGCTTATAGCTTCTGCATAGTAAGTTGTCGTCGTATTAATTGTAGGATTCAGAACGAATATTTCTGTTCCGTCGGTTGCGGCATCAAACCATTTAATTGTGCCAGAGCTTGATTTAGCTGAAAAGACAACCTGACCTGAACCTATAACCAATTCAGGGGTGACTTCGGCTATTGGAGCGGCAGGAGCCAGTGGCTGTGCGCTGATAGTAAGTTTAGCCGATTGTTCAGAAACACATCCGGCAGCATTTTTGGCTGTTACAAAGTAATCTCCAGCAACTAATCCGGTAAATATACCGGTAGTGTTTGTAAAAGTTGTTCCATCAATACTGAAAGTTAACCCGGTTTTATCGGAAGTAACCGTGATGGTTCCGGTAGCAACAGTGCAGGTTGGCTGAGTGACTTCGGCTGTTGGCGCGGAAGGAGCCAGTGGCTGTGCGCTGATGGTAAGTTTCGCTGATTGTTCAGAAACACATCCGGCAGCATTTTTGGCTGTTACAAAGTAATCTCCAGCAACTAATCCGGTAAATATACCGGTTGTGTTTGTAAAAGTTGTTCCGTCAATACTGAAAGTCAGTCCTGTCTTTTCCGAAATAACTGCAATGGTTCCGGTAGCAACAGTGCAGGTTGGCAGAGTGACCTCGGCTGTTGGAGCGGCAGGAGCCAGTGGCTGTGCGCTGATGGTTAATTTGGCCGACTGTTCAGAAATACATCCTGCAGCATTTTTGGCTGTCACGAAATAATCACCAGCAACTAATCCACTAAAGATACCGAT
>JAHEYU010000049.1:2861-45054 GCA_023251435.1 Bacteroidota bacterium | reverse complement strand
CGAGTTTGTCGGTCATCAGTTTCTGTGCGTTAGGAATCATTCCAAAAATTCCGATTTATCCGGTGATGGTTGTGCGATCGGCCAGGATACTGTCGGCAGCACAGGCAATGTAATATCCGCCAGAGGCAGCCATATCTCCCATTGAAGCAATTACAGGTTTTGTTTCGGCAGCCAGTTTCACCTCGCGCCAAATCACTTCTGAACCGTAAGCACTTCCGCCCGGAGAGTTGATACGAAGCACAATTGCTTTGATTGATGAATCGCGACGGGCTTCACGAATCGCTTTCGATAGTTCTTCCGAGTTAACTCCTTCTTCTGAAACGCTCGCGTCAATGCTCCCTGAAGCATAAATAACAGCGATCTTTTCACGGGCAAGACCTTTGTGCTCGCGTTGTTCAGGTACTTTTACATATTTCTGGATTTCAACAGCTTTTACGTCGTCCTTTTCGCTGGTACCAGTCAGTTTTTTCAGGTCGTCAATCACCTGATCTTTGTATTTCAGACCATCAACCATATTTTTCTGTTTCACAAAATCAGCTTTTCTGAAAGTAGCAACCATATCGGCAATATCGTTCAGTTCGTCAAAACCCATGTTTCGCGAAGCAGAAATATCAACCAGCATTTCGTTCCAAATACTTTTCATGTAAGTTTCGGTCTGAAGGCGGTTTTCGTCGCTCATTTTATCCAGCAAAAAAGGTTCAACCGCTGCTTTAAATTTCCCGTGACGAACAATTTGCACTTCAACCCCAAGTTTTTCCAACGCTTTTTTATAAAAACTCCGTTCGCCTCCCAAACCTCTGAAATCGACCGATCCCTGCGGATTCAGCATCACCGAGTCGGCAACTGTAACCAGGTAATAGGCTTTTTGTGAAAGGAATTCCCCGTAGGCATAAACAAATTTTCCAGAAGTTTTAAAATCTTTCAGAGCAGACCTGATTTCCTCGACAGTAGCCATACCTGCCTGAACATCCATTGGATTCAGATAGATACCTTTGATGTTATCGTCAGTTTTGGCTTTGCGGATGCAATCGAGCATATCATTCAATCCAACCGTTTTTGCACCCTGGAACATTCCAAAATCGAGGCCTTCCAGCGGATTATTTTTTGCACGGTCAACAATTTGATAGTCGAACTTCAGGAGCAAAACGCTATTCGACTGAATTTGGACAGTTTGATCGGCAGATGAAACCATGGCCGAAATAATACCAATGGTTACAAACAGTAACAAAAGGCCGGCAATCATAATGCCTACAATAGAGGCCAGCGTAAATTTGAAAAATTCCTTCATGTGTATCGTATTTGGGTTATAAATTCGAAAATGTACAATAGATTTGTACGAATTTACTGTTTTTGTTACAAACGGAGATCGAAATGACCAAGCTATATCTATTATTGGGAGGAAACTTAGGCGATAAGAAAAAAATATTTTCAGAAGCCCGGATCAATCTACATAATTTGGTTGGAGAAATAACCGCGCAATCGGCTGTGTATGAAACAGAACCGTGGGGCTTTGAGTCAACCGATTTATTCTGGAATCAAGTACTCGAAATAGTGACCAAACTATCTCCGGAAGAAGTTCTCTTGAAAACACAGCAAACAGAGCTCGAATTAGGAAGAATCAGAAAATCAAACCAATACGATTCACGTATTATTGATATTGATATTTTGTTTTTTGGTGAAGAAATCGTTGAACTGCCAGATCTGATCGTTCCTCATCCGCGAATTCAGGAACGAAGATTTGCTTTGATTCCCTTAAATGAAATTGCCCCAAATCTGAGACATCCGGTTTTTCAGAAAACAATCACCCAATTACTGGCAGAATGTAACGATCAACTTCGGGTTGAAAAAGTGAAGTGAACCGCGAAAAGTGTACAGAGTTCAGTAATCAATCGCAGCGGAAATTGCAACTATTTTGCTAAACTTTGAACTTTAAACCTGAAACTTTAAACTCTTTCTAGTGCGAATCAATCTTGGCTCCGAAAGCCAAATCGCCTGCATCTCCCAGTCCGGGAACAATGTAGGACATCGAGGTCATATCGGGATCAACAGCTCCAAGCCAGAGGGTTACATTGTCGGCAGTAATTTTATTAATTACCTGTTCAACTCCTTTGGCACTTGCAATTATCGCCACCAGATGAACATGCTTGGGTGTTCCTTTTTTTAACAGTGCCCGGTAACCGATTTCCATCGATGAACCTGAAGCCAGCATTGGATCGGAGAGAATAACCACCTTTCCCTCAAGCGATGGAGAAGCCAGATATTCAAATTCGATGTGGAATTCGCTTTTTTCATCGTATTTGCGGTAAGCCGAAATAAAAGCGTTTTCTGCACGATCGAAAATATTGAGTAATCCTTGCTGAAGAGGCAATCCGGCACGTAAAATAGTGGCTAAAACGGGGTGCTGAACCAGGGTTTCAACTTTGGCAACTCCAAGCGGAGTTTTTATGTCAACAGCTTGATAATCCATTACTTTACTTATCTCGTAAGCGAATATTTCGCCCAAACGTTCGAGGTTTCTTCTGAACCTCATCGGATCTTTCTGGATTACTTCGCAACGGATTTCGGAAATGAACTGATTAAAAACGGAATTCGATTCCCCAACAATATTTACCTTCATGTTTTGAAAAGTTTGGGCGAAAGTAATTAAAAATTGCAAACCAAAAGAATGCTGTATAAAATACAAGATCAATAATTATTCACTTTTTTATCAGACGCAGCAATTTTGGCAATTTGTTTTGATGCACTGAATAATAGTGCTGAGGCAAAGCTCCAAATCCGTTATAAAATCTTGCTACTCCTGAAATGTTCGACCCTTCGAAATCGAGTGTCAGATTTTTGCCAATATTGTTCTGAATAAAAGTGTCAATGAGCAAAAACATTGCGCTTTGCTCTGTTCCCCAGGCATTTGAAGAGGCTGCCAGGTAAATAACTTTCTGATTCGAACCTACAAAAAAAACTGCAGCAATCAGGTTATTGCCTGAATCGAAGGCTCCGTAAATCTCACCAGTCTGTTTGTTAAGTGCATAACTGATAACTTTCTGAAGGGCCTCATAGTGCCTGGTTTTAACTTCCGGCGATTTGTCTTTCAGATTGGTTTGTGTAAATTTCAGGAACATTGGAATATCATATACCTGCGAAATAAAAACTTTATTCTGAAGTGCCTTTTGAATATTTCGCCTGGTATTGGTGTTGTATAATGAACGGATTTCTGTCAGGTTTTGGTGAAGTTCCAGATGAAAAGTTGCATTCGGCCTGATTGTGAAACTGGTTGTTGTAGGAGTATTTCCAAGGTTCAGATTCATGTCGGTAAGTCTGAATTGTTTCGGGATAGAATTCAGAAACTGGTTGACGATATCGGGCTCGGGAGGAAAAGTGGAAAAAATACCAAGTTGCTGTGTGAAAAATGGCTGATAAACGTATCGGATTCCCATTTTTGAATTGTTCACCAATGGCATAATATACAGATAATTGCCCCAGATCAGCGCATCCCAGTTCGTGCAAATCCGGTCGAGGTACCAGCTAAAGGCATAAACAATCCCAAATGAAGAATTGGCCACGCACTGATCCCATTTTTCGAAATCAATGTCCGCATTTTTCACAAAACGAATTTCAGGATTAGTCATTGGCATAATTTAAACCTTTATCCAGAATTTGTTCAAAAACTTTGCGCCAGCCGAGCCATTGGCCCGTATCTTTCAGCGATTCGTTGTGCCACAAACTGACGAATGTGCCATTCACATTTTTAACTTCGCGCATTAACTTCTCAGTTAGCTGCCAGGCCTGTTTCGGATCCATTTTCAGGTAGTTTTTCATGGTCACATCCATTATCTGAAACGGATGAATGATCAGTTCAGTGCGTTGGTTGCGGCTTAAATCGAAAAAATGAAACGCAGTGCAGGTTCCGGCCCTGAAACCGACCAGGCTGGCAAAGCCCATTGTGTAATCATCGGTAATTCCCGCTTTCTGAAGCTGCTGATAAGTTTGCGGCATCTTTAATTTCAGAAAATGTTGCCGGCTTTTGGTTACCGGTTTCTGAATAATATCCTCTAAACGTTCTTTCTCTGTTTTTAATAGCCACGGCTTGTAGTTCGAAGCATACGATGGATGAATGCCAACTTCACAAACAGATGAAAGAGAAGTGATTAGCTGTCGAAAGTATTTATTCCTGAATGAAATATTTTTGTCGTAGCGATCACGGTCGCCAATCAGGATAAAAAAAAGAATGTGGTTTAGCCATCCCTTGTAGGTGTCAAGAACGTATTTGTAGGTGTCGTATGGATCTTTTTGGAGTCCGAGAAAAACGACGATCCGCTGTTTCAATTCGTTCCACCGTGCATTAAAAACAGCTTTTGTGATAGCGCCAAGTGAAACCGGCAGGCTTTTATTTTTGAAGGCCCAGGCATTGTCGATGTCGATGGATGTCACAAACTGAAACGACCGCCGGCGAATTTTAAACTCGGGAAATTGTACTGAAATTTTTTCAGCAAGCCAATAAGCCATCAAATCGACAATAGGTTTCTGATGCAACCCGAGGCGAACCAGAATATTTTCGGAATCGGTAAAACGCTCGTGTTCGTCAGTGCTTTCAGAGAGATATTCTTCGTATCGCGTAACAAGGTAAAAAGCACAGGCAAAGAGATCGAAAGGCAGAATTGAATCTTCGGAAGTTGGGAAAAACAACTGCATTTGCTGGTAGTCAACCATCTCTATTTCCTGGTCATTGATTGTTTTGCTGAACAGAAGCGAATGAGCTTTCAGGAATAATCCGGAGGAAAAATTTGTTTGCGAATAGTTTATTTTGGGCAAGTCGGATTGCAGAAACTCATCCGTATTCTTGGTAAAAAAAAGGTCAGTTCCAAGAATGGTTTTAAAGATTAATTCAAATGTATATTCAACCCGGGGCGTAATTTCGGGAACAAAGATTAAAATCGTTGATTGGTGTATTTTTTCCACAGACAGAAGTTGCAAAATTTCTATTTCTCCTTTTTCCTACTTTTCAATTGTTTATCTATGAAGATATCATATAAATCATTTGTCGAGACGATTCGCGAATATCCTTTTTCTTTAAGACCAATTATTAATTTTTTATCACCAGTCCATAAATTGGCTAATAAATGATTGTTTAAAGCAACGAAAAGTGCGTCATTTTCATCAATTTCGGCGACTAAATCTGTGGCTTTATTTATTTCACTATCAGTCAATAATATGTCATCTATAAATGATATTCTGCTAATAATTATTTGGAATGTATCTTCAAACTGGTTTTGCGAAAACTTAGTTAAATGAAGAATTTTGTCCTTGTGATCAATTATTTCATCTTTTAATAAGCCAACAGTATAGAAGTCAAAAAATCTTGAACCATTAATGATTAATTGTCCATTTTACTTTGCGTGTTTAAAATCGCGCTAAAAACAATATTTGAATCAACTACAATCTTCATTTTAAACCGCGGTGGGCTTTTACTTTGGTCCAGATTGACTTATTAACTTCTATTGCAAGTTTATCTACATCACTTTGTTTAGCTTCTGATTTTGCTATTAACTCCTTATACTGCAAAAAATCAAGCATGTTTTGTAGTTCGCTCAGGTCAACGTATGCCGGAAGTCGAACCAATATCTCATCTTTTGTTCTTTCAAGTATCATAGTGTTATTTTTTCTCAAATGTACCAAATTTTCTCTACTCTCAGATCAGCCCTTCGTCGGCAAAGCTAAAATAGGAACCATTCCCGATTATCAAATGATCGAGTACCGGAATATCCATGTGCTTCCCTGCTTCTTTAATTTTCTTGGTAATCTCCTTATCTGCTTCGCTGGGTACAAGATTTCCTGAAGGGTGGTTGTGGCACAAAACGATGGAACAGGCCAGTTTTTCGAGTGCCATTTTCAGGATAATACGGACATCAATCACCGTACCAGCGAGACCGCCCTGACTGACCATCATTTTATCGAGAACCAGGTTGTTGCGATTTAGTAATAGTACCCAGAATTCCTCATGTGGAAGGTCGCTCAGTAAAGGTCTAAAAATGGCTGCTGCATCGCCACTCGTGATCACTTTTGGTTTTTCGTCGGGTTCCGATTCTTTTCTGCGGCGCCCAAGTTCCATTGCTGCCGCAATTGATATCGCTTTTGCCGGCCCGATACCTTTGAATTTCTGCAGGTCGCTGATATTTTTCTTGCCCAGTTCGTTCAGGTTGTTGTTTACCGATGCCATAATCCGGCGCGACACCTCAACCGCCGATTCTTCCAGATTTCCGGAACCAATCAAAATAGCGATCAACTCAGCTTCCGACAATGACCGAACTCCTTTGGCCTGCATTTTCTCGCGCGGACGGTCTTCAACAGCCCATTCCCTGATACTTGGTTTTTTGTACATCTTAGCGTTTGTTTATTTAACTAAGTTATGAAACTGGCATGAAACAGCCAAATGACTTTATCACTGAATTCTAAAGATTTTAGAGTCTGAATTCCAGCTAGATTTATCATGGTTCTTCACACAGCGAACAAGAAATGCATTGTAAAATCTAATTATATTTTACAGCTTTGTTCGTCGAAAAGTAGCAATGAAAGTCGAAGATAAAATATTAGTGGGGGAGATCAGAAACCGGAACCGAAAAGTTTTTGAGGCTCTGTTCTATGAATATTATCCGCACCTTACACGTTATGCCGAAGGGTTTCTCTTCGACAAACAGGCCTGTGAAGACATTGTGCAAAACCTTTTTATTCACTTTTGGGAAAAGACGCATCAGATCGACATCCAGCTTTCCCTTAAATCATACTTCTATCAATCAGTAAAAAACCGCTGCCTCAACTATCTTCGCGATATTCAGGTTCAGGACAAACATAAAATACTTTACCTCGAAGCCCTGCTCAACGAAGACGATTCGCCAGGGTGGGTCGATCTGGAGGTTCTCAAAAAAGTACAGGATGCCATTGCCGAACTTCCGCCGCAAATGGGCGAGCTGTTCAAACAGAAATACCTATTCGGACGCAAAGTACAAGAGATTGCCGAGACCAATCAGATTTCGGAAAATACAGTAAAAACACAACTCCGGCGTGCAAAAGAAAAGATGCGAAAAATGCTTCTCGACAAGCCAACTATGATGGTTTTGTTTTTTTTCTGCTTTTTTTTCTAAATCCTGTCACCCTTTTTTCAAGTGTACGTGTCATCATGTTAACTTGACTAAAACTAACATGACAGAACAGAATCAAAACATAGATTTTGAGATCATCTGGAAAAAAATTCATCATCAGACCACTGATGAGGAAGAAAATATCCTGAATCAATGGCTTTCCAGCCATAGTTCACATCGCCGCTATTACGAAACTGCTCTTCAATATTATACCAACGGAAGTCAATTTATCAACTCTCCGGCCGAATTAAAAAAAGCCCTTAAAAATATTCACCGTAAAGCTGGAATTCACGCCCCCTTTCGGAATTCAGGAATTATAGCTATCACTAGTATCGCAGCAAGCTTGCTGCTACTTCTTCTGTTCCAGTTTTACAAAGCCGGCGAGCCTGAGCTTTCTATTTCCAACCAGCAAGTGCAATCGATTGTTCCCGGAAGCAACAAAGCCATCCTGATACTCTCCGACGGAACCGAGCATGACTTGACTTCAGGCAATAATTCGTTTATTGATACCGATGGCAACGAGATAAAAAATACCGGTAACCAGCTGGAATACATCAGTAAAAACAACCAAACTGCCGAAATAAAATACAATACCCTTAAAATTCCTCGTGGCGGAGAGTATTTCCTGATTTTATCCGATAGTACCAAAGTATGGCTGAATTCGGAAACTACTTTGCGTTTCCCGGTTCATTTTGCAGCCGACGTTCGCCATGTTGAACTCACCGGCGAGGCTTATTTCGAAGTATCGAAAAACAGGAATTTGCCATTTATTGTAACTTCAGGAAATCAGATTGTTAAAGTATTGGGAACAGAATTCAACATTTCGTCGTACCCCGATAGCCGGGCAATTTTAACCACACTTGTTAAAGGAAGTGTAGAAGTATCGCTTAGCAACAACTCTTCTGAAAAACAATTATTAAAACCCAGCGAACAAAGCTATATTTTGAATAATGAACCCATTATAGAAACGAGAATGGTAGATGTAAATCTATATATCTCCTGGAAAAACGGACGATTTGTATTTCAGGATCAGGCGCTGGAAGAAATCATGAATACACTTTCGAAATGGTACGATGTACAATTCGCATTTACCAACGAAGAGGACAAAAATTTAAGGTTCACCGGTAACCTCGAACGCTATGCTGATTTTAGTGAAATTCTGAAAAAAATTGAACGAACCAACGAAGTAGATTTTATTATTGAAAACAAAAAAATAACCATAAAATAGGATAAAAAAAGGCGGGAAATGTTCGTACCATTCCCCACCTAACTTGTAGTAAAATAACAATGTGTATTAACTTACAGCACAAATCTATGAAAAAAAATCGATGTAACTCTATCCGTTGGCACGGGTGGAAAAAACTGTTCCTTATGATTAGGATAACTGTATTTTTTTTATTGCTGGGACTTGTTCAGGTTTCGGCAAGTGTTTATTCACAACAAACGAATCTGGAGCTTAGGCTCGAGAATACGAGTGTTGAGCAAGTCCTGAAAAAAATCGAAGAACAGAGTCAGTTCTACTTCCTTTACAAGTCAAATCTTCTGAAAGAATTACCTTCGGTATCCATTCAGATGAAAGATGCTAAATTGGAAGACATTCTTGACAAAATTCTGATTTCGAATGGATTGACTTACGAGATAGATGATCGTGTAGTTGTAATTAAAAAATCTGACAATCAACTTTCTCCTGTACCCGCAGAACAACAAAAAACAGTTTCGGGAAGCGTTAAAGACAAAAACGGAGAATCGATTCCCGGCACCTCAGTTACTGTAAAAGGAACCACCATTGGAACCATTACCGATAACGATGGTAATTTCCGGCTAAGTATTCCTGAAGATGCAAAAATACTGGCATTCTCATTCGTGGGAATGATCTCACAGGAAGTGGCAATTTCAGGAAAAACGACCTTCGACATTGTACTTCAGGACGAAACTGTAGGTGTTGAAGAAGTAGTAGTTGTAGGATATGGTACCCAGAAAAAGGTAAACCTTACAGGTGCTGTTTCTGCCGTTAAAATCGACGAAAAAATAACCAGCCGTACGCTTAGCAATGTATCATCGGGCTTGAACGGGTTGATTCCCGGTCTGGCAGTCAACCAAAATTCAGGGATGGCCGGTAAAAACGATGTTTCAATGATTATCCGCGGTTTGGGAACTGTTAACAATGCCAACCCTCTGGTGGTAGTTGACGGAATGCCCGACGTGGACATCAACCGACTGAATATGAACGACATTGAAAGTATTTCAGTACTGAAAGATGCAACTTCGTCGGCAGTTTACGGTTCACGTGCCGCCAACGGTGTAATCCTGATTACTACTAAATCAGGAAAAGGAATGGACAAAACTAACATTACTTATTCGAGCACCTTTGCGGTAGAACACCCTACCAAATCTTATCAGTTTATGGCGGATTATCCGCGTGCACTAACAATGCACCAAAGACTGGCCGCTGTAGGAACAGCGCGTTCGAACTTTACATTTAAAGACGGAACCATCGACCAATGGATGGCACTTGGGATGATTGACCCTTTGCGTTACCCAAATACCGACTGGTGGGATGTGCTGATGCGCGACGGGCAGGTTCAGAACCACAACATTTCGGCGTCAGGTGGAAATGAGAAATCGAATTTCTTTATTTCCGTTGGAATGATGGACGAAAAAGGTCTTCAGATCAACAACGACTATTCGCGCTACAACGCCCGTTTTAACTACGACTACAAAGTTCGTAACAACATGAATGTTGGGGCTAAATTTGCCGGAAACTGGTCGAAATATACCTATGCTTTGGCTGATGGATTTACCGATGATGACGCAACCAATACAGCAGGGTTCGACCTTCAGTATGCAATCGCAGGTCTTACCCCTTACGATCCGGTATCAGGAAACTACGGAGGTGTTATGGCATACAACGAAGATGCCCAGGCATACAATCCTTACACGGTTTATGTAAACAACCTGAATTACCAGAATCGTCAGGAAGCCAATACCAGTATTTACTGGGACTGGACACCGATAAAAGGGTTAACTGCCCGTATCGACTATTCGCTGAATTACTATAACCAGTTCCGTTATACAGCAGCTATTCCAAACCGGTCGTTCAACTTCCAGACCAATGCGTTTGGTTCGCGGACCTACGTTGGAACCAATGCCGGTGTTGCAAACTACACCAATACCGGTTACAAAACACAGCTGAACGGAAGATTAAATTACAATACAACTATTGCAAAAAACCACGACATCGGCGCCTTATTTGTTTATGGCGAAGAATACTGGTATGCCCGCTCACAAACCAGCTCACGTACCGACCGTTATCATCCATCGCTCCACGAAATTGACGCTGCCCTGGCAGGAATAACACAAGGCGCAGGTGGTAACTCAAACGCTGAAGGACTTCGTTCGTACATTGGTCGTTTGAATTATGCCGCCTACGACAAATACTTGCTTGAAATCAATTTCCGTTACGACGGATCATCCAAATTCCTTCCCGGAAGACAATACGGATTTTTCCCGTCTGCGGCTATCGGCTGGCGTTTTACTGAAGAAAACTTCCTCCGCTCTTCTCTGGAAGGTTGGCTTTCGAACGGTAAATTCCGTTTATCTTATGGAGGATTGGGTAATAACAGCGGTGTAGGTCGCTACGAACAACAGGAGACGCTTGAGGCCAATCATTATATGATCGCCAACACCATTGCACTGGGTTTGGTAAACCAAAAAATGGTAAATCCTGAACTTTCGTGGGAAACAACCAATGTTCTGAATGTTGGTTTGGATCTGGGATTCATGAAAAACCGTTTAACCGCTGAAATAGATTACTACGATCGTTTAACAACCGGAATGAACCGTCCTTCGGAAATGTCGATTCTTTTAACAGGAGCTTATGACCCACCCCGCAGGAATATTGGTGATATGCGCAACCGCGGTATCGAAGGTAATTTTACCTGGAAAGACAAAATACGCGATTTAAACTACAGCTTTAACCTGAATGGTTCATACAACTCTACAGTTCTCGAAGAATGGAATGAATTTCTGGGTAAAGGTTATACATTCCTGAACATGCCTTATCATTTCCTTTATACATATGAGGACATGGGCATTGCACAAACCTGGGCAGATGTTTACAATGCAACTCCACAGGGAGCTTCACCCGGCGATATCCTGCGCAAAGACCTCAATGGTGACGGCCGCATTGACGGAAATGACAAGAAAGCCTATCCACGCATCCAACGCGACCGGCCAACTACCAACTTCGCATTCAACGCAGCTGTTGCATGGAAAGGATTCGATATGAATGTACTTTTCCAGGGAGCTGCCGGACGTAAAGACTACTGGATCAACATCTTTAACAACGTGAACTTTGCGGGTGCCCGTTATGCTTCCACCTGGGACCACTGGAACAACCCATGGAATGTTGAAAACCGCGATGGCGAATGGCCTCGTTTGGGTGGAAACGCCAATCGTGAAGAAACTACTTTCTGGCTCGACGACCTTAGCTACCTTCGTTTGAAAAATGTTCAGCTGGGTTACACGCTTCCAAAAAACCTGCTGATAAAAGTTGGTATCGAGAGTGTCCGCATTTACGGATCGGCCGAGAATCTGGCTACCATGACCAAATATCGCGGCTTAGATCCTGAAAAAAGAGCAAATGCAAGTGATGCCTATCCGTTAAATAAATCATTCTCACTTGGTATTAATATTGGAATCTAAAAATGACCACTATGAAAAATATATCATCAAAAATACTGGTCTTCTCGCTAATTGTTGGGTTGACCCTTTTTAACAGTTCATGTACCAAAGACCTGCTCGACCAGGTACCAACAACAGAACTTGGCGCGGCTCAATTCTGGCAAACAGAAGCCGATGCTACTACCGCCTTAATGGGAGCTTATGCTGCCGTCAGGCCTCTTTTCGACCGCGATTATTATTTCGATGGACATGGCGAGTATGTTAGGGTACGTGGAGTAAGCTCTACCAGCGGAAACCTTCAGAAGGGAGATGCTTATCACGGAGGTAACTATAATCCAACCGGTTATGCCGGAAGTTTCGACAAATATTACAGATTCCTGTACGGAGGAGTTAACCGCACCAATTATGTGATCGAAAATGTTCGGAAAATGCTCCCAACTGCAAGTGCAGCTTCAAAACCCGGCCTCGAAACCGTGATTGCCGAAGCCCGTTTGCTCCGTGGAATGGTTTATTTCCGTTTGATTTCCATGTGGGGCGATGTTCCATACATGGGCAACATTATCTATTCAAATTCTGAAGTTGAAAATCTGGCGCGTACACCAATGGCTCAGGTTAAAGACTCCATTATGGCAGATTTTACTTATGCCTTCGATAAATTACCAATAAAAGGATCGGTTTTGGGCCGTGCAGGAAAACCTGCTGCACTCGCTTTCCGTGGTAAACTGCATCTCTTCTGGGCATCGTGGAACAAATTCGGATGGCCCGAAATGGATACTTTTACTCCAAGCGCATCAGAAGCAACTGCATCTTATACTGCTGCTGCTGCCGACTTTAAAGCAGTTATCAACAATTATGGTTTGAAATTATTCCGCAACGGAGAACCAGGAGAATGGGGTACAATGGGCAATGCCGATGTGCTTCCCAATTACTTTTACCTGTTTCAACCTATTGCAAACGGCGATCCTGAAATGATCATGTCTTTCACCCATGGTGGAACCGGAACAGGTCAGGGAGAAGAGCTGATGAGAGATGTGGCTGGTCGTACCCACGAAGGTTCGCAGTGCTGGGTCTTCCCATATTACGAAATTGCCGACCGCTATCAATCAATCACTACCGGCGATTTTGCTGAAAAGCTGATTCCGATGCTCCCAACTGCGACCGGTGCCCGGACGAAATTGAATTCGGCTGTTAATCCTGCAAGCTATGCCAACCGCGACTATCGTATGAAAGCATCAATCATGTGGGATTATGAAAAAAGTATCGGATTAACCTCATTGAAATCAACCGGTTATGCTCCGTTTATTTACAAAACGTGGAACCAGGCAATTAAGATCGATGGGTTAGATTACACCACTTACAATACTGATGCTTCGGTTTATGGATATGTATTCCGCAAATTTCTCCGCAACTACGGCGGGTTGGGTCGCAGCGAAGGCGATTATGCATGGCCGGTAATGCGTTTGGCAGATGTTTTCCTGATGTATGCTGAAGCAACCAACGAGATAAGCGGTCCACAGGCTGATGCCATTGCATTGGTTGATCAGATCCGCAAAAGAGGCAATCTGCCTGCTTTGAAGCCCGAAAAAACTGCATCGAAAGAAGCCTTTTTCGCAGCCATTGAACAAGAACGTATTATTGAATTGCTTGGTGAAGGACAACGTGGTTTCGACCTTCGTCGCTGGAGAGCCATCGAACGGGTTTGGAATCCACCTTACGGACTGGGAGTTTGGAGAATTGATACACACGGAGCAAACCGCGACAGGTACTATCAGAACCTATCGGAACGTAGCTATCAGCAAAACTACATTTTCCGCATTCCTCCGGGAGAACGCGACCGTAACCCAAATCTTACCCAGAATACACCCTGGTTATAGTATTCAGAAAACAAATTGTGAAACTTTAATAAATACACAATGAAAAGATATTTTATCACATTTATAGTCATCACGCTGGTAACCTTTTCCTGGGTACGCTGCACCGATTTTCCTATTGACGAAGACGGATTGCTGATTACGACCAGGGGCCAATGCTATGTAAGTAATTTCGAATTGCTTGGTGTCGATTTCCAAACTGTAAGAACACAATCTGCGGTTATTGATACAACTGCACAAACCATTAATGTGGTGGTTTTCTACGGAACCGACCTCAAAAATGTCTATCCGCAGTTTAGTTTGGTAACCGATGCCAAACTTGATCCAAAGATTGTTGGAAAAGTCGATTTCTCCGACCTTGCAAATCCAAAAGTTTACACGGTTATATCGGGCAACCGACTGGTTAAAAAACCATATACCGTTTACATAACAGTTCAAGCCAAACCTTAAAAGAATCGATTATGCAACTGAAACATTATAGTTTAACACTCCTGACCATACTGGTTGTCTTTTTTACAGCCTGTCAGGATGAAGAATACAGCCTGCCAGCTGCAAAAACAGGATTAAACAACGATTGTATAAAACGCACGCTGGGTCCAAATGTGGTTGGTTTAAATCTTGAATTTGCTTATGCAATGGCGCTTCCTAAAGCCGAAGGTAAAATCATTTCGGCACAGGTCGAAGCTTCGATTGCCGGAGCTCCTGCCACTTATCTTGAAAACCGCTCATTCAGTACAAATGGAAGTGGTGTTGATGTTCCCGTAATTGTTGGTTCTCCTTCGGTTAATTCAGGAACAAAAACAGAAGTCGTTTTCACCAGAGATACCTGTGCTGCTACCTTGCGTTACTTCTACATTATTCCTGAAGAGGCCCGCGGAAAAACTGTTAAGTTCACTTTTTCGGCCAAAGCCAGCAACGGACAAACAGTATCGTATGAAATGGGTCCATATAACATTGCAAAAATGGATATGAAACTCGACCTGTTACTGAGCGACAACAATAACAGCTACATTTCCATTGCCGACATGGCTGTTTACAATTCCGCAACTGCTGCAACAAATGCCGCAAATATTGATCTTGTTTATCTCTACAGGGTAATCACCGGAATCACTTTTACCCACGCATTGGTTGCACCAGCTTCCAGTCCCGATTATTTACCTGGCGTAACCCTACCTTCAGGCGTAAATAAAAGTGCCAAAGTATGGAAAGTATGGGCTTTGCGCGACCAGCAACTGGCCCGTTTGCAATACGGCATTTTTATCGACGACCTCGATTTCCAGCAGCTTAATTTCACCGGAGCTCCCGATTATGCCATCAATTTAAGGGCAGAAGCAGGAACGTGGGTCGAAACAGCCGACGGAAAATACAGGGCATATATTTACATCAACAAAATCGACAATACCAAAAAGGAAATGACCATCAGCATCAAACGTTATCCGATGCAGTAGTCAAAACCATTTACAAAGAGTTATTGTGTTTCGAAAGGAGCGCAATAACTCTTTTTTATTCAACCTAAACCAACTAAACCTATAAAACTATGGACAGAATATTTTCTTCAATAATTTTAATGGTTTTAATTTCCATTCTATTTTTTCCTGAAGACAGTTCAGCCCAAAAATTTATCCATCCCGGAATTGGCCAGACTTCAGCCGATCTGGAATACATGAAACAACAGGTACTCGCTGGAGAGCAACCCTGGAAAGATGCTTTCGACCGCCTGAAAGCTGCAACTAATCTTCAGTTTGAGGTAAAACCATACACGCATGTTCTTCGTGGCTCCTACGGAAAACCAAACATTGGCGGCGACGACCTTTCCAAAGGCTCCGATATGGCCTACAATTGTGCCATTATGTGGTACATCACCAACGATAAAGCTTACGCGGCAAAAGCCATCGAAATCATTAACGCATGGTCGCCAGTTTTATGGGATTTCGATTATAACGATGCCAAACTACTTGCTGGCTGGACTGGCCATCAATTGTGCAATGCCGCCGAAATTCTGAAATATACCGATTCCGGCTGGCAGCAAAAAGACATCGACCGTTTCATCGAAATGCTGATGACGGTTTATTATCCGCTGATGCGCTTTTATTACCCGCAAGCCAACGGAAACTGGGACGGCGCCATTATTCATTCCATTCTGGCCATCGCCATTTTTACCGACAACCGCGAGATGTTCTACAATGCCACCGACCATTTTTTACACGCTCCGGTCAACGGAAGTATGTTCAAATACATCTACCCCAGCGGGCAATGCCAGGAGTCGATGCGCGATCAGGCACACGTCCAACTCGGATTGGGCGAATTTGCCGGAGCAGCCAAAATAGCCTATTCGCAGGGTGTCGATTTCTTTTCGATAGCCAATAACCGACTTGCGCTGGGTTATGAATATACTGCCGGTTTTTTACTCGGACACAAACCACATTGCTACGGAACCATTTCGGACAGAGCGACCACAATCCGCGATGACTACGAATACGTTTATCGCCACTATGCCGCACAGGGAATAGAACTACCCTACACCAAACAGACTGCAGATTCTATTCGCGGAAAAGCCCACAGAAGTGTGCTGACCGCTTTCCGCGCTCCTTCAGGAAAAACGATCACCAAACACGCAAAACCGATTGCTTCGCCAATAGCTTATCCTGCCGGGGCAATGGAGCAGGCTGTTTCAAAACCTGCAACAAATGCAATTCGGGTTACTCCCGATCAATCAATTCAGGAGGCATTGGACAAAGTTGCGGGTAAAAACGGATGGGTAATAGCAACTGCCGGACTGCATACATTAACAACAACCTTAAAAATACCTTCCGGAGTAACACTTTCAGGAGAAGGTCTGGCAACCATACTTTTCCTGGACCCTAAATCAGGGGTGCGCGATGCCATTGTGAATGCAACCGATGACCTGCACGATGTCACGATTTGCGATTTGGTGGTGGAAGGCGCCACTGATCCCGATCCGGGCAGCGATCCCAATAGTCGCCGGTCTTACCGAAGCACAGCCAACCGCGGCGGAATCATGTTTCTGGGCCAGCACGAAGAACAAATGAAGAACATTACTTTCAGAAATTTAACCGTCAGAAATTGCACCTACAATGGCGTTTTCATCAGTGGCGCAACAAATCTGAATGTGATTTGCTGCGATTTCAACGAGAACGGAGCAAGTGTGGTTCCGGGACCGAAACTTCAGCACAATTTGCTTTTGACGCACTGTTCTGAAGTTTCAATAAAAGACAGCCGGATGGACACTTCTCCTCATGGCTGCGGCATCGTCCTCACGAATTGTAACAATGCGACAGTAACCAACTGCGAACTGGCGCGCAACGCCTGGTTCGGAATGCTGGTGACAGAAAGTAAAAACATTTCTATCTCCGGAAGTTTGATCGAAGCCAACGACCATAGCGGAATCATGGTTCAGTATTTATACCGTGGTTCCGAAAATGTAAGCATCAGCAACAATTTGATCCATTACAACAATGGTTTTGGAGTGGAAGCCTATTCAGGAAAAAACATTAAAACCGCAAATAACAATTACGCCGGAAACGGAACGGTTTTAATATCGAATGAAAAAATTAGTCCGGAGAAATTTATTTTGATGCAGTAGTCATCAAGATCAAAGAACAAACAAGAGATTTTAGATTTTTTTTCGATTCTTAAATAGCTTTCCCAAAGTTTTTTAAACTTGAAAAAACTTTGGGAAAGCTTTACAAAACTGGAATTTTAATCCCCTATATATGAAAACCTTGTACCTCACAATCGTATTTCAGATCATACTTTTCACCGCTTGTGCACAGGAAAAGGCGCCTGAAATAAGCACCGGAACATTAATTTTTCAATCGGGTTTTGAACCCGGTTCGAAAGTTATTGCCAAAGGTTCGGATTCCGATGTTACCGGGAAAGACTTATCCTTTGCCGATCACAACGATTGGGTGAACGACTTCGACAACCATCCCGACATTGGCAATTTCAACCTGCAATACCAGGGCGGCGATTCAACCATGCGTTATGCCAAAATCATTCCTGAACCCGGAAATCCAGCCAATCATGTGTTGCAATTCTGGTTAGACAAGCCAAACGTTGAAGGTACAAAAGGACGCATTCAGGGAAACATTTATGGCAACAAAGGCATGAAAGAATTCTACCAATCGGTACGCATTTTTCTGCCCTCCGATTTCAATACAGTCCGCACATTTCCCGACAAAATAAGCTGGCTCACCATCGCCGAATTCTGGAACAATGTAACCTGGAACCAGAATGTTCCCTATGGCTTCCGCATCACGCTTGGAATTGGGAAACCGGTTACCGAAGAAAGCGACCTGTATTTCATTCTGGATGGACAGGATTGCGAACTGTTTGCCGATGGAAGTCAGAAATATACCACACTTTGGCATGAAACCAACCAGAAAGTGAAAGTGCCGATCGGGCAATGGTTTACGCTGGAATATTACTACAAGGAAGGCAATGCCAACAACGGCAAATTCTACATGACGATTCAGCCTGATGGCGGGAAAAAGGAAATCATTTACGACCTTACCAAAATCACCCACAACACCAAAGATCCTTACCCGGATGGAGTAACCGATTTCAACCCCATTAAACTATATACTTCAAAGAAGTTAATCGACTATATGGGCAGCCAAAACAAAACCCTTCAAATTTACTGGGACGACTTTAAACTTTGGAAGGACAGACGACCTTAATACAAAAGACCCAAAAACGCAACGAAAACCTTGTTTTATAACATTTTTTAACTTTCAAGAATGAATGCAATCGATTGCAAATAATATTTACTTTTGAAATGAATGATATTTTTTCAAAAAGAAAATTCAACTATAAACTAAACACAAGCTTATGAAAGACAAACATGGGTTAAAAAAAGCCTTATGGCTTTTGCTGCTTTGTCTCTTTATCTTCGCTTTTACTGCTCCCGTGGCATATGCGATTGATGGAACAGGAGAGGTGCAGCAACAGAAATCTGTTAAGGGTAAAGTATTAGATGAGACAGGAGAACCGATACCGGGCGTTTCGGTGTTGGTGAAAGGTACATCAACCGGAACAATTACCAACAGCGATGGTCTTTTTACATTAAACATCCCAGGCGATGCCAAAATACTGGTATTTTCCTTTGTGGGGATGACGTCGCAGGAAGTTGCCGTTGGCAACAAAACAAACTTCGACATTGTCCTGAAGGATGAAACCATCGGGCTTGAAGAAGTTGTTGCGATTGGTTACGGCACCCAAAAGAAGGAAACGGTGGTGGGTTCAATCGCCCAGGTTACCAACGAAGAATTAAAACGTACGGGAAGCGTCTCCGACCTTAGGCAGGCTTTGACCGGACAATTGCCCGGAGTCGTTGCTCTTACCACTTCAGGAGAGCCCGGAGGTATTTTAACCGGTGAAAGTGCCACCAACATTTTTATTCGCGGACAAAACACATGGAACGGCGGACAGCCGCTTATCCTTGTTGATGGTGTTGAACGAAGTATGAACAACATTGATGTAAACGAAGTTGCAAGTATTTCGGTATTGAAAGATGCTTCGGCTACAGCCGTTTTTGGGGTAAAAGGTGCAAACGGAGTGATCCTGATTACGACCAAACGAGGTTCAGAGGGTAAAACAACCCTGAATTTCAATTACACCTCCACCGGCACGATGTTATCCAAACAACCTCAGAAACTGGAATCCTATGCCGCGATGATGGCAAAAAATGAAATCATTGAACGCGAAGGCGTTTTAAACGAACCATCGTGGGGTGCTTATGTGCCTTACGATATTGTAACACGATACCGACTGCCGCAAACGGCGGAGTATGCTTACATCTACCCGAATGTTGACTGGGAAAAGGAAATGTTCAAGTCGATGGCATTATCACACCGGATGACACTGAGTGCGCAGGGTGGAAGTAAAGCGGTTCAGTATTTTGGTTCGCTGGCATACCTTCACGAAGGCGATATGTTTGCCGATTACGACAACGGGAAAGGTTACGATCCGAATTACGACTACGATCGTTTTAACTTCCGGAGCAATATTGACATAAAACTGACCAATACCACCAAATTTAAATTGAATTTGTCGGGTTACTACAGTCAGAAAAATACCAACTACAACAATGAAAGTAGTACCAGCAGAGCTGATGCCTGGATGTGGAAAGCAACTTATGGCTTGGCTCCAAACCTGTTTTTGCCCATGTATGACGGCGGACGTTGGGGAGCATACCAGGAAGGTGGCAACAATACAGTCAATCCGCTGGCCATTGTTTACAACATTGGAATACGGCAAACACGCTCAACTCAGCTAAATTCTGATTTTACTTTGGAACAGGATTTAAGCTTTATTACCAAAGGTTTAAATGCCAAAGCTTCACTGTTTTTTGATAACAGCATACGTTCGGAAGGTGGTATTTGGGATGTGAATAATCATGGACGTGCAAATGAAGCAGCGACCAATATTCAGTTTACACAGATTTACCCGATGAAGTACACAGGACCGGATCAGGATCCGAGCGAATACACTGTTTATTTACCTGTTAGCAATGAAGAGTATAGCTGGGTTATTCGCCCATGGTCAATCCGTGAAGAAACGGTAGGTGAAGGACAGAACTTTACCAGTGGAATACCCGTTGACCGGAGATTAATGTACCAGATGCAATTTAATTATGCCCGGGCGTTTGATGTACACAACGTATCGGCAATGGGTGTATTTAAACGCGAGGAATCTGCTTACGGAAGTTCATTCAAGAGCTACCGCGAAGACTGGGTTTTTCGGGCAACTTACGATTACAACTCCAAATATTTATTCGAAGTAAACGGCGCCTATAACGGATCAGAACAATTTGGACCAGGATACCGTTTCGATTTTTTCCCTTCTCTGGCAGTTGGTTGGCTCATATCAAACGAAGAATTCTTCAAAGTAGATTGGGTAGATAAAATAAAACTAAGGTTTAGTATGGGTAAAGTGGGTGATGATAAAGTTAGTGGTAGCCGATGGTTGTACGATTCGCAATTTGCTTATGGAGGCAGGGCTGGTATAAATGAATTAACCAATGGCTTGAGTCCCTATTATTTCTACCGCCAATCGGTGGTGGGTAATCCGGCTATTCAATGGGAGAATGCAGTAAAAACCAATACCGGATTTGAGATGGCGATTTTAAAAAATTTAGTTACGCTGAATGTTGATTATTTTACTGAAGACAGAACCGACATCTTTTTATCGGGAAGTCAGCGAAATATACCTGCATTTTTTGGAGCAACACCACCAAGTGCCAATTTGGGACATGTCAAATCAAAAGGTTATGAGGTACAACTTGGCTTCAATAAAGAGCTGAATAATGATGTAAAAGTATGGGCCGACCTGTCTATATCGCACAACGAAAACAAGATTTTGGATCGCGATGACGCTCCTTTGCAGCCTGACTATTTAAAAGCAAAAGGTTATCCCATCGGACAGCAAAGAAGTATATTGAAAACAGAATTTTACGATAACTGGGATGAAGTTTATGCCAGTATTCCAACTGAATCAAACGATTTGCAAAAACTTCCGGGTTATTACGACTTAATCGATTTTAACGCTGACGGAATAATTAAAAGCAGCGAGGACACACCTCCAACAGGCTATTCCGAAATTCCTCAAAACACCGCAAGCCTTTCAATTGGAGCAAACTACAAAGGATTAAGCCTGATGGTTCAATTTTACGGCGTAAATAATGCCAATCGTTTTGTTTCATTTAACAACTATGCAAGCGATATTGACATATTGTACGGACATGTGGCCGATTATTGGTCGAAAGATAATCCAAATGCAACTTCATTTTTGCCAAGGTGGAAAACTCAGGCAGAAAACGTAGGCGATTATTTCCAGTACGATGCTTCTTATATTCGCTTAAGAACCGTTGAGATGGCCTATTCATTCAATCAACTGTATTGGGTGAAACAGGCAGGATTTTCGAATCTAAGGCTTTTCCTGAATGGAAATAACATTTTCTTTTGGTCGAAACTACCCGACGACCGCGAACAGACCTATACCGGTGGAAATGCAACAGAAGGAGCTTATCCAACTGTGAAAAGGATTAACCTGGGAATTGAATTAACTTTTTAAGATTTACAGAAATGAAAAAGATAAATCATTACATAAAATCTGGTCTCCTGCTCCTGATGTTGGTTTTAGGTTCAACATCGTGTGAAGACTATTTGGATAAAGCGCCTGGAGCCGACATTACAGAGAAGGATGTATATGGAAACTTTCAAAGTTTTCAGGGCTTTACTGAAGAAATGTATAACTGCATCATGGATCCTGATAAAGGTGGGGCATGGAACAAATATTTGTTTGCCGACGAGACACTGAATAATTATCAGTACGGTTTTGATCTCGGAAATTACTGGGGAAATGAAGCCTACTTTTTTGGAAGTGACGTCACACCAGGAAAACTGGCTAGCAACACAACCCGTGACAGAAGGGTTTGGGAATGGGCCTGGTATGGTATCCGGAAAGCCAATATGGCTTTGGCAAAAATAGACGAACCCGGTTTGTTTGAAGGAACTCCGGAAGAGAAAGACCATATAAAAGGACAAGCCTTATTCTTCCGTGGATGGTTCTATTTCGAAATATGCCGTTACTGGGGAGGTATGCCGTATATCACGAAAGTTTTGGATCCCAACGAAAGTATGGTCACAGACGAATTCAAACGATTAAGTTTTCAGGAAACTGCCAAAAAGATGGCTGAAGACTTTAGGGCTGCTGCCAACATTTTACCGGATCATTGGGATAAATCTGTTCCCGGACAAAAAACACTCGGACACAATCGTGACAGGATCAACAAATTTCATGCTTTGGGCTATTTGGGCAAAGCCTTGTTATATGCTGCAAGTCCTATGATGAATGAAGAAGCAAAAGGTACAAACACCTATGATCAGGCACTTGCGAAACAAGCTGCCGAAGCTTTTGGCGAATTGCTGAAACTGGCTGACGAAACGGGTATTTATAAAATGCAGACATGGGCAACCTGGACCGATAATTTCATCAAATTAAATAACCTGCGCCCGGGAGGTACCGAATGCATAATGATGCCAACGATCTATGACCGAAGCAGGGTAAGAAATTCAACCATTGGAGCGATTAGTCCTTCATCATTTGGATTGAACAGTGGAACGAATGCTGACGTTCCGGCCCACAACTTTACCAAAAACTATGGGATGGCAAACGGTTTACCAATCGATGATCCTGCATCAGGATACAAAGATACGGATCCCTGGACAGGCCGCGAACCTCGCTTTTACAAGGATATTGCTATCGATGGCGAAAAATGGTGGGCAACTGCCGGAACCGACCAATTTGCCCAATTATACAACGGAGGGCGTCACCGTTCACAAATTAATCCGCCAAGTGTTACCGGATACTATCAGAAAAGGTTTAGCGGTCTGAGCCCAACCTATTCGTTGTCAGTTGCCGGTTCGCTTATGGCCTATGTTCCTTATATGCGACTTGCTGATATCTATCTGATGTATGCCGAAGCAGTTCTTTTTAGTGCAAATGGAACGCCACAAAGCACTTCGGGCAATTATACGATGACAGCAGAACAGGCACTCAATGTCGTTCGCACCCGGGCTCAATTGCCGGCTCTTAATGCTAAATTTACGGCAAACAAAGATGTCTTTTTTGAAGAGATCGTTCGCGAAAGGGCAGTTGAACTTGCTTTCGAAGGTGCACGTTTTTGCGATCTGCGCAGATGGAACAGAAATTGGGATCCACGCTATTTGGAAAAAACCGCCATTGATTTCGACAGGGGAACCAACGGAAAACCAATCAACATCAAAGAAAGGCTAATTGTAAAAAGAGTAGCCGAGAAGAAACACAACTGGTTGCCGATACAGGTTAAATTTACTAAACAATACGAGGGTTTTCCACAAAATCCGGGTTGGTAGGCTTCAAATTATAACTTAAAAACTCTAAGAAATGAAGATAAAATATTCTATAATATTGGCTTTTCTGAGTATGGTAATATTATTTGTTCCAAATAATGTTTGGGCTCAAAATGAAAAGTTGATAACAGTTGAGTCTGTTGTAAACGACGAAGAAGGGAATCCCATCGAAAATGCGGAAGTATTTGGAGGTAATAGTTTTGCTAAAACCAATGCCCAGGGTAACTTTTCTATTTCTGTGGAAGCTGATACGAAAATCATAATTGATGCGAAAAACTTCGCAAGTATCACGCTTACAATTGACGAAGTGAACAGCATGACCAAGGTTGTACTGAAAAAAACAGTATTCCTGTACGGAAGTGAACCCAAGGTCGATCTGGCCTTTCGCAAAGCCCATTCCGGCGACGTTGTAGGCTTCACAAGTACGGTCAGAACAAATGATGTGATTGATTATGACAATTCAGGTTGGGGCAGCGATGTTTTAACTGGCCGGACCTTAGGGATGTTGGGCAGTAACAACATCCGCGGCATCGGAATCGGGATCAATGTTGCCGACATTACCGGCAGCGGATTGAACTCAGGAAATGCTTTGTTTATTGTCGATGGCTTACCGCGCGATATTGAATCACTCCGGTTGACTGAAATCGAAAGTATTACCGTGCTTAAAGATGTTAACGCTGCCGTTTTATATGGAAGTGCCGCTGTAAACGGGGTTATTTTAATTACCACCAAACGTGGTGAAGCATTTAAAAAGAAAGCTGACTTTACTTATAACTACGGAATCTCCACCCCAAAGGACCTGCCTAACTATTTGAATTCGGCTGATTATATGACCTATTTCAACCAGGCCCGTGCAAATGACGGATTGGCTGAACAATTTCCGGCAACCACCATCGAAAACCACCGGACAGGAAATAAATACCGTTATCCGAATACTGACTATTACTCCAGCGAATACATGAAATCGTTTAAAAGTTATTTCGATTTAACAGGTGAATTTTCGGGAGGCAACGACATTGCCAAATATTACTCCAATGTTGGCTGGTATTCTGCAGGTGGAATTCTGGGTTTTGGTGAGGCTGACAATGCACGGAACAATGTTTTTAATGTCCGTGGAAATGTTGATTTGAAGATTAACAACTGGATAAAAACTTCCATTGACGGTTCTTCCATTTTTGCCAACAACAGAAGTCAGCGCGGTTCTTTCTGGACGGCTGCTGCAACAACCCGACCTTATGAATTGGCACCACTTGTTCCGTTTAACCTGATTGATCCTGCCGATCCATTGCTGGTTGGCCGCAAAAATGATGTTGATGGTCAATATTTGTTAGGTGGAAATGCCAGTTTTCTAACAAATCCAATTGCTGACAGTTATTCAGCAGGAAAAGTGGAGAATATTGCACGCAAATTTTCATTTAACAACAGGATCGATTTCGATCTGAATAAACTCACCCAAGGTTTATCCTTCCATACAAACATCAGTTTCGATTATTTTATCAGATATACCCAGACCATCGCGAACCAATATTCGGTTTACGAACCGGTATGGAGCGCCACTGAAGATAAAATTACAAGTCTGGTACAACGTGGAACCGATGCCCGTCCCGGCACACAGATCGTTGGAGGAGCAACATTCACCAGAAGATTTGGTTTTTACGGACTGTTTAGTTACGACCGCACCTTCAATGAGGTGCATCACGTAACAGGCTCATTGGTGGGTTATGGCAGCAGTTTTAAAGAACAGGGCGATTTCCAGGGAGGAAGACATGCACATGCCGGACTTCAACTGGCCTATACATTCGACAAAAAATATCTGATCGATTTTAGCGGTGCTTATATTAATTCGGTGAAATTGCCCGAAGGAAACAAGGGAGGATTTTCACCAACACTGGGCTTGGCATGGATTGTTAGCGCCGAAGATTTTATGTCGTCGGCAGGCAATGTTGATTTACTGAAATTACGGTTCACTGCCGGGATGTTGAATTCGGATCTGCCCATCGGAGGATTTTATTATTACGACAACCGTTACGGGGGTTCGGGTACTTATGCCTGGAATGAAGGTCTGAGAAGCCGTGGTGGCGTAGCATCAAGCTGGAGTGACAATCCAAATTTAGGTTTTGCAAAGCGCAATGAAATAAATCTGGGAATCGAAGGAATGTTCTTTAAAAAAATGTTGGGAGCTGAAGTAAACCTGTTTTACGATGTTTACAACGATTTAATTGTTCGTCCGAACACCACCTATCCAAGTTTCTATACCGACTTTGTTCCTTACCAGAATTTTGGCTCGGAAAAATATCAGGGAGTCGAATTTGGTCTGAATTTTAATAAATCCGTTGGAGACTGGAATTTCTATGTTGGAGCCAATATGCTTTATGTAACTTCTGAAAGAACAAAAGTAGATGAAATCTGGAACAATACTTATCAGTACAGGCAGGGTAAACCAGCCGACGCAACTTTTGGGTTGGAGTCGTTGGGCCTTTTCCAGGATCAGACAGAAATTGACGCCAGTCCAGTCCAGTTGTTCGGAACAGTAAAACCTGGTGATATAAAATACAAAGATCAAAACGGGGATGGCTACATTGATTCAAACGATGAAGTTTATATCCGTCGTTATCAGAATCCTTTCTCAGGTGGTTTACAAGTGAAGGTATCCTTTAAAAACCTGACTTTGTTCGTTTTGGGTGAAGGCCGCACAGGTGCAGATACATTTAAGGAAGGTTCGTATTACTGGATTGACGGGAATGATAAATATTCTGAAATGGTACTTGGTGCCTGGACTCCGGATACAAAGGCCACAGCTACCTATCCAAGGTTAAGTTCTCAGGCCAATAACAATAACAACCGCAGATCGACTTACTGGTTGTATAACAACGATTACTTCCAGATCCGGAAAGTTCAATTGACCTGGAATGTTCCGGAATCTCTGGCCAAATCAGTGTTAATGAAAAATTTAGACCTATTTGTAGATGCTTCAGATTTTTTCCAATTTGCAAAGAACAGGAAAATCAGGGATCTTAGGGTTGGCAGTGAGCCTTACAACAGCACTTATTCAGTAGGTGTTAAAGCTAACTTTTAATTATTTTAAAAAGTAAAATCATGAAAATACATAAAATCTTTTCATTGCTGCTGGTTTCAGTCTTCCTCTTCACTGCTTGTGAACTATTAGATCCAAAAGACGATAACCATGATACGTTCGATAGGGTTTACAATGAACCGGCCTACGCTGAAGGCTTATTGATCAGGGCATTCACTTACATTCCCACCAACGATTACCGTTGGGACGAAGTGGCCACCGACGATGCAGTATCCAACGACAAGTTGAATACATTTAGCCGAATCGCCAGGGGCGAATGGTCTGCTTTGTACGATCCCCAAAGTGTCTGGGATAATAGCAACAGGGCAATTTTATACATCAACGAATTCTTGAGCGTAGTTAACGATGTTACATGGAAATCGACCAGTAAAGAACAAAATGATTTGTTTATCCGTCGGTTAACGGGAGAAGCTTATGCACTCAGAGGTATGTTTAAATTTTTCCTGCTGCGCAATCATGGTGGATTTGGATCCAGTGATGAGTTACTGGGAACGCCCATTTACAACGAATTTCTGAAGACTGCCGAAGATTTTTCGAAACCCAGGGCAACTTTTGCCGATTGCGTAAACAGCGCTTATGCCGATTTAACCGAAGCACTTAAATTACTTCCGATGGATTATGGCAATGTGGCTACTTTAGCGGCTTTGCCTGCCGGATTCGGTGAAATAACTGACATCAATAACTACAACACCGTATGCGGCGATTTTTCGCGGCAAAGGGTGAGTGGCCGGATTACAAAAGCCATCCGGTCACGTCTTGCGCTGCTGGCAGCCAGTCCTGCTTTTAATGCAAGTAATGATCAGGCTTTGTGGCAGAGTGCAGCAAACTATTCAGCCGATTTATTAAACGATTTGGGTGGTGTGGCCGGATTGGATCCCAAAGGTCATATTTTCTATCTTTCAGCCCAGGTTACTGAAGCCAACCTTACAAGCGGCGATTTAAAAGATCTGAAGGAAATACTATGGAGAAGACCGGTTTATTCTGACAATGTGCGCGAAGTAGCTAATTTTCCGCCATCACTTTTCGGTAACGGAAGGATTAACCCAACCCAGAATCTGGTTGATGCGTTCCCGATGGCTAACGGTTATCCGATTACGGATGTGGCAAACTCGAAATATGATCCGACCAAACCCTACACAGGCAGAGATCCTCGTTTGGCCCTGTATGTTGTAACCAGCGGCAGTAGCATGAAGAGTACTGTTATTAATACCGGTGTTGGAGGTGGTAACAATGCCGTTGATGCTATACCGACTTCTACCCGTACCGGATATTATTTAAGAAAATTATTGAGGGAAGAAGTAAATGCCAATCCGGCATCTCTTACAAGTCAGCAACATTTTCAAACGCATATCAGAAATACAGAACTCTACCTGATCTATGCCGAAGCAGCAAACGAAGCCTGGGGTCCTGATGGAAAAGGATCAAATACTTTTTCTGCCAAAGATGTAATTGCTGCCATTCGTAAACGTGCCGGTATTACTCAGCCTGATGCTTATCTTACATCAGTCACCAGTAAAGAGCAAATGCGTACATTGATACGCAATGAAAGAAGGCTTGAGTTGTGTTTCGAAGGATTCCGTTTCTGGGATTTGCGTCGTTGGAAGGAAGATTTAACGGTTCCGGCCAAAGGTGTTCGGATCGATGGAACCACTTATTCCTATTTCACGGTTGAAGAGCGTGCCTATAAAAATGAATACATGCATTATGGCCCTATCCCTGACAGAGAAGTAATTAAGTTCAATTTCATTCAGAATAAAGGGTGGAATTAATTAAATATAAGCTTAAAAAGTAATACTATGAAAAAACTATTATTAATACTATCACTGATAACCGGGTTGATTTCCTGTGAAAATTTTGATGTTGAACATCCCGATTTTGAATATACTTCAGGATTTTTCCCTTATCAGTTTCCGGTAAGGACCCTGGTATTGGGAGACTATATTTATGACAATGCCAACGACAACGCGCATAAATTTGTTGTTTCGGTGGCCATGGGTGGAGTTTACGAAAACAAACAGGATAGGGAATTTCAGATTGAAGTTGACAACAGCTTGTGCAATAAAATTCTTTTTGCCAACGGAGGTGACCAGATAAAAGCGCTTCCAGCCAATTATTACACCTTAAGTTCAGCAAATAAGATTGTTATTCCTTCGGGCAAAATGAATGGTGGCATTGAAGTACAGTTGACCGATGCATTTTTTGCCGATCCGCTGGCCATTAAAAATACCTATGTATTGCCAATCCGGCTGAAAGGTTCAAATGATGTCGATTCAATTTTGGTGGGTAGTTCTGCGAACCCATCTGCTGATCCACGTGTAACCTCTCAGTGGAATGTCGCTCCTAAAAATTTCACCATGTTTGCCGTTAAATATATCAACGAATACCATGGTAATTACTTTCATTACGGAGCAAGCAAAGTGAAGGACGCTGCCAACACCGAGGTTGAAACGACAACTTACAGCACACCGTACATTGAGAACAACAGTGTTGCAAAATTGGTTACCACCGGACGCAGTCAGGTTTCGCTCTCGACCACTTATCGTTCAAAAATTATGACCGGCACCTACAACATGGTATTGACTTTTAACGGAAACAATTGCACCATTGCTGCTGCCGCAGGTTCTGCCTACACCATTTCAGGAACCGGCGAATTTAAAACTCAGGCTTATGAATGGGGCAATAAGAAAAGAGATGGGATTGTGCTGAAATATACGGTTTCAACTGCCACAAACAAGTACGAAGCCGATGAAGTGCTGGTTGCCAGAGACAGAGCAGTTGTTATGGAAGTTTATAATCCTGCCGTTTTTTAAACTGACCGACCAGGATAAAAAAGTCAAAGCCGTAGTTATTCAATTAATTACGGCTTTGTTTCCTTTGTTTTGAAATTCGATCATTACCTATTCCGGCATTCGGATAAAACCTGACCAACCACATCCATTGATAGATCATTGCTTTCATGAATCTATAAAATTTGTGAGAATGCATTCATTTAACCAGCTAAACCATTTCTCTGATGATGACCAGTAAGGTAAATTCGCAACGAATGATAAAATTTCAAATCTGTTTGTTCTTCATCATTGCTCTGACGATCAATTCCATTCATGGATACAGCCAAACCCCTTTCGCCGGAAAAACTGGTATAGAAACATTGTTATCCAGAATTGACCTGAATGCCAAACATCTTCAACAGGTAAAACAATCAACCGGAAATCCTGAAAAAGCCGCTGAAGATCTCCTGAATTATTACCGGCAAAGAACCGCTGTAAAACACCCGGTTGACCGAAATGCAAAGAATGAATCGCTGGGCAACATCGCCAACGAAAAAGATTTAGAGGTCGCCGACAATGCACTGAAACATATTTTCGTCGGACAATCAGCCTATCCGCCCTACTTTTGCGGCGAAGACATTGATTGGGGAACACGCCCGGTACCTGACAACGAATGGGTATGGCAACTCAACCGCATGTCGTTCTGGGGTTCGATGGCTCGTGTTTACTGGCATACCGGCGATGAAAAATATGCCAAAGAATGGGCTTATCAACTTATTGACTGGACGCGCAAAAACCCGAACGATGCCGAGCACAAACACGCCTGGCGGTCCATCGAAGCCGGAATCCGCGGGCATAGCTGGACTTCACATTTCCAGTATTTCATCGACTCTCCAAACTTTACTCCTGAAGTGCTGACCGCTTTCCTGAACAGTTGTTTCGATCATGCAGATTATTTAATGACCGTTTACCGCAGCAAAAGTAATTGGGGATTAATGGAAGCCGAAGGATTGGCTTTTATTGCAATGACTTTCCCTGAATTTAAAGATTCAGAAAAATGGCTCACTGAAGCGATACGAAGACTAAACAACGAAATTGACCTGCAGGTATATCCCGACGGACATCAGCGCGAACTGGCCATGGGTTATCACCTCGGCTGTATCGAATGGTTTATCCGAACTTACGATCTGGCACGAATGAATGGCCGGACAGATGCCTTTCCTGCTTCCTATGTTCAGAAAGTTCAGAAAATGTGCGAAGTTCCAATGAAACTTTGCCACCCCGATGGAACCAACCAGCAATTTGGCGATGCCTGGGTAGGGAAACCAGGACAACATATAAAGAAATTTCAGGATTGGGCTGAACGGTTTAACCGGCAGGATTTTCTGTACCTCGCAACCGATGGCAAAAAAGGCAAAAAGCCTGATTCAACGGCATTCGCGCTGCCCTACAGCGGCCTTTATTCCATGCGCAGTTCGTGGAACAAAGATGCCATTTGCCTGATTCTGAAATGTGGTCCCGACGGCGGGGGCCACAGCCAGCCTGACAATGGAACCTTTGAACTATCAGCCGGTGGCCGCAACCTGATGCCCGATGCGGGTAGCTACATTTACAGCGGCGACCCTGAAAACCGCGCCTGGTTCAGGCAAACCAAAGTGCACCAAACACTCACGTTAAATGGCGAAAACTCGAAATATGCCCCTAATTTATTGCTCTGGAAACCCGGAAAAACAAATGATATTTTAGTTGTCGAAAACCAAAGCTACGGGAACCTGAAACACCGCAGATCGGTCTTTTTCGTCGATAAAAAGTACTTCATCGTTGTTGACGAGGCCATTGGAAGTGCAACTGGCGATGTGGACGTCCATTTCCAACTTGCCCCGGGTGCAGGTGACGCAGTTTCCAACCGCGATAAATTTTCCGTTCATTCCAATTTTTCGGAAGGCTGGAATGTTCTCGTGCAAACCTTTCCCCAAGCAGGCCTTGAGCTCTCCGAAGAAGAAGGACAGGTTTCATTCCTCTACACAAAAAAAGAACCACGTCCGGCATTTCGTTACCGGATTGCCAAAACACAGGAGGATATAAATGTCAGGTTTGTGACCTTAGTTGCTCCCTACGATAAAAAACTTCCCGATATCAAATTCAGGATTGTTGACCATCCGGATATTGGTTCATCCACACTGAAACTTGAAATTCAGGAGAACGGTAAAAAGAAACAAATCGGATATTCACTTTAACATTAAACCAACTAAATCAATAAACATGAAACCTAAATTCCATTTTCTAATCAGCTTTTTGTGCCTGACTATTTTATTATCAGCAGCAATACAAGCCTGTGGCAACAATTTATTACCCGATGAAAAGCAAATTCCAAAGCTTGAGAATCCAATTACGGTAGCGTACCTAAAAAGTAACCTGCTGAAAACCCAACCTCGCCTGGTATTGAATGCTGAACTCGAAAAACTAGTTAAGTCGAAATTGAAATCAGACCCGGTTATTCAAAACATGTACAAAGCCATTCAGCTAAATGCCGTTGAAATTCAGAAAAAACCATTGCTGGAGCGCAAATTGGAAGGCCGCCGTATGTTGGACGTGAGCCGCGAAATGCTTTACCGAATCAACATACTGGGCATGGTTTACCGGATGGAAAAAGATGCAAAGATTCTCGATCGTATCAACAAAGAAGTAATAGCGGTTTGCAATTTTACCGACTGGAACCCGTCGCATTACCTCGATGTGGCTGAAATGTCGATGGCAGTGGCAATCGCGCTCGACTGGACCGCCGGGAAGCTGCCCAAATCGACCATTGAAATGGCCAAAACGGCTTTGATCGAAAAAGGAATTAAACCAAGCTGGCCTGCAAATGGTAAAAATCCGGGATGGGCCTACGGAACCAACAACTGGAACCAGGTTTGCAACGGCGGGATGATTGCCGCTTCGATTGCCATCGCCGAAAAAGACCCTGAACTGGCCGCCAAAACCATCCACCGCGCACTCGATGGGATGATCCATTCATTGATTGAATATAGCCCCGATGGTGTTTATCCTGAAGGTTCGACTTACTGGAACTATGGAACTAGCTTTTCTGTTGTCACTTCGGCCATGCTCGAAAGCGCTTTCGGAACTGATTTTGGGATCGCCGATTACCCGGCTTTTAAAAAGAGTGCTGTTTTTAGGGTATTGATGAACACTCCCTCGGGCTGGTACTACAATTTTGCCGATTGCGGCGATAAACGCAGCGAAGGGGGTGATGTTACCTTAGCCTGGTTTGCAGCAAAAACCGGAAACAAAGCCTTTTTCGAAAAAGAACGTTTTCTGATACCGACAGCTGAATTGGGCGAATTATCGAGAGTTTCGGGAGTTGGGTTGGTTTGGATGTCGCAATACTTAGAAAAAAGTGACGTGAAAATTCCAACCGCATGGAAAGGCGAAGGCGATAACCCCATTGTAATTTTCACCGGTGGTGAAAACAATCCCGGTTATTACTTCGGCGGAAAAGGCGGACGCGCAACCATCAGTCACGGAAATATGGATGCAGGTTCGTTCATTTTTGAGCTGGATGGCGTTCGTTGGTCGATTGACCCCGGAAATCAGAGTTACACCCAAATTGAGATGGCCGGATTCGATCTTTGGGGAAACTGTCAGGATTGCTGGAGGTGGACTTTGCTTACCAAAAACAACTACGGACACAGCACCGTAACAGTAAACGACGCGCTGTTTATAAACAATGGCTTTGCCCCGTTGAAGGAATTTAAAGATGGAGCTAAACCTGAAGCAACCTTTGATTTGACGGCTGTTTACGGCGAAAACCTGAAAAACGCTACCCGCCGCTTTGCCAAAGAAGATAACCGTTCTATCCTGATTGAAGATCATTTTTCAAAAACGGATTCAACCCAAAGCATTGTTTGGCAAATGATGACCACCGCCGATGTGGAAATCGTAAAAGGAGGCGCCATTCTTCGTCAGGACGGAAAAGAACTGAAACTCGATAATCTTGCCAATCCCGAATTGCAGGTTTCTGTTATTCAACTCGACCCACCGCCATTCTACCTCGACCGCAAAATGGATGGATTAAAAAGGATAGAAATCCGTATGCCTGCGTACCTGGTTAAAAGCGGCGAAGAGATGTTTAAAGTAAGGTTGTCTGGCAAATAAAAATTTTAAAAAAAACCAACCATGAAGAAAATAAACCAATTGCCAATCCTGATGATCATTTTCATTGCTGTTGTCTTTTCGGTACTTCCGAAATATTCGTTAGCCGAATTAACCAACAAGGAGCGTAACATTCTGGCAAAAGAAGCCAAAGCGGTCGATCTGGCAAAAGTCCTGATAACCGACAATTCCTGGAACAAATTTCCGGATTACAAAAACCGGCAATTCTGGCAAAGTTTGCCCGAGAACATCAGAAACGAATACATCTCAAAAGCGGAGAAATACCTCACCTATGACTGGCCGGTAGTGAAAGCAACCGATTATCTTGAATTCATCCGTTCAGGCGACCGTCGTCAGGGAGCCTATTCAGCCTGCAGCAATGCCCTTATTTCACTGGTAATGGGCGAACTGGTCGAAGGAAAAGGCCACTTTATGGATCAAATCATCAACGGCGTTTGGTTTTACAGCGAACAAACCTGGTGGGGCTGGTCGGCACATATCGGGCAATTCCAAAAAGCCGGTTCCGGGCTCCCGGATATTGACCAACCTTATGTCGATCTTGGCGTTGGCGAAGTGACCAGCAATCTGTCGTGGACCTGGTATCTGTTTAAAGATGAATTCGATAAGGTACATCCACTGATCTCCAAACGGCTGAAACAGGAAATTACCAACAAAGCGCTGAAGCCGTATTTCGAACGGAACGACTTTGGCTACATGGGTTTTAAAGGCGGACGACCAAACAACTGGAATCCTTGGATTAACTACAACATGCTGAACTGTTTTTTACTGCTCGAATCGGATCCTGTGAAAAAAGTGGCCGAAGTGGAGAAAGTCATCAACTCGCTCGATAAATTCCTGAACGGCTATTCCGACGATGGTGGTTGTGACGAAGGTCCTTCCTACTGGGGAGCTGCAGGTGCTTTGCTGTATGAAAGCCTTGAAGTTTTAAAAGATGCCACAGGCGGCAAATTTGATGTGTTTGATGATCCGCTTGTTCAGAATATTGGGAAGTACTTTTATCAGGTAAATATTCATGCACCCTACTTCATCAATTTTGCCGATGCCGATGCTACGACAGGTGGAAGTCCCTCTTCAGTTTACCGGTATGGCAAAGCCATAAAAGATCCCGTAATGCAGCAGTTTGGGGCTTATCTGGCTAAACTGGCCAAATGGGGAGAAGGAAGTATGGGTGGAAAAATTGGCGATCAAATTAAAAACCTGACACTTCTGGACGAAATAAAAAATGCAGAAGCAAAGGAGGCATTGGTAGCCGATTTCTGGCTTCCTGATACCGAAGTTGCCGGAGCCCGCGATAAGGCAGATAGTTACCTGGGATTTTTCTTTGGGGCCAAAGGCGGATTCAACGCCGAGAGCCACAATCACAACGACATTGGAACCTGCGTTATGTATTACGATGGCAAACCCTGCCTGATTGACCTCGGACGCGAAGAATACAATGCAAAAACATTTAGTTCGCGGCGTTATGAAATCTGGACCATGCAATCCGGTTATCACAACCTGCCCGTTATCAATGGGACAGATCAAAAAGCCGGTGCCAGTTTTAAAGCAAAAAATTCAACTTTTACAGCCAGCGATAAATCAGCGACATTCACAACCGACATTACTGGTTCATATCCTGCCGAGGCCAGGGTTAAATCATGGCTACGCAGCTACACCTTAAACCGGGGTAAAAATTTTAGTATTTCCGACAGGTACGAATTGGCCGAAAACACAGGTGCAAAAACCAGTTCAAACCTGATCACTTATTGCAAAGTATCGGAACTTAAACCCGGCCTTTTGAAACTGGAAGGAGATGGATTCAACCTGAACCTGAGCTACAACTCAAAAGTTGTACAACCAAAAATTGAGTTTATCGAAGTAAAGGACAAATCGTTGATCAGGTACTGGCCAAAAGGAGTTACCCGGGTCGTATTTGAGTTTATTAATCCCGGAGTGAAAGGAAGTCAGTCGCTTACAATCACAGCTTCAAAATAAATTAAAAATCAAACCCATTCTTATGAAGCGTTTTTTTCAATCAGTAATTGTTCTTATCCTAGTTTTGACCACTACCAGTGGCATTTGTGCAACTCCGGAAATTGAAATACTCCGGCAAAAAGTAGTGGCCGAACTGATGGCTCCTGAAGTTAATGAATCCCAAATCAGACATCTGATGGCGACCATTCGCCCCGATGGGACCTGGCCAGGCATCGACTACGTGGATGTTTCGAATACCGGATTTCAACATGCCCGACATTTGGGTAATATGGTCGAAATGAGTCGTGCATTCAAAAAGAAAGGCACCAGGCTAAAAGGCGACAAAAAGCTTAAACTGGCCATTTATTCGGCGATCGATTATTGGCTGGCGAACGATTTTATTTGCGAAAACTGGTGGTATAACCAGATTGGAACTCCCATTGCCCTGAATTCGGTTTTGCTCATTATGGATACCGACCTGACCAAAGACCGCGTTGAAAAAGCCCAGCCCATGATTGGGCGCGCACACCTTACGGCCACCGGAGCACGTCCGAGCGGCGACCGCATAAAAATTGCAGGAATTCTGGCAAAAAACCTGCTTTACAGGCGCGACGAGGTTCAGTTTACCGAAGTGATTAAGGTGATTGAAGGTGAAATCAAATTTAACACCGGACAACGTGGTATGCAGCACGATTACAGCTTTCATCACCGCGAAGACCGCGTAAACAATACCCTTTCCTACGGATTGGGTTATGCAGATGCTTTTGTCGAGTGGGCTGCTTTCGTGGCCGGAACAAAGTACCAGTTCTCCGAAAAACCGCTTCAGCAACTGATTGATTATTATCTCGACGGAATCTGTAAACAAATGGTGTATGGGAAATACAACGATCCCGGCACCAAAAACCGCGACATCACGCGCGCCGAAAGGCATCGGGCAATGGGAACAACTGCTCCTGAACGTTTGCTAAAAACCACCGACTACCGGAAAGGAGAACTGGAAGAAATTATCAAAATCCGCAAAGAAGAAGCCGCTCCTACCCTGTCGTTCGGAAAATTCTTCTGGCAAACCGAGCATTTTTCTTTCCAACGCCCCACGTTTTATACTTCCGTCAGGATGCACTCCACGCGCAACGACAACATGGAAGTGCCTTACAACGGCGAAGGTTTGATGAACCACCACCGGGGCGATGGCACCAATTACATTACCAGAACAGGTGACGAATACACCAACATTGCCCCCGTTTACGACTGGCAGAAAATTCCGGGAACGACCATTTTGCAAAAACCGGCGCTGCCTTCTGAAAATGAAATCCAGAAAAAGGGACTGACCGACTTTGTTGGCGCGGTTACCGATGGAAAATACGGAGCTGTTGCCTACGATTTCAAAAGTGCGCACGATCCACTTGCGGCAAAAAAAGCATGGTTCTTTTTCGATAATGAATATGTTTGTCTCGGAACAGGCATTAATTCAAGTGCAAAACTTGAGGTAGCAACAACCATCAACCAATGTTTGCTGCATGGCGAGGTGATGGTGATGAGCGGTAACCAAAAGTCAATGGTTGCAAAAGGCGAACGTCAACTCGAAAAGGTGAAATGGGTTTTGCACGATGGCATTGGCTATGTTTTTCCTGAAGCACAAAAGGTATATTTATCGAACCAGGTGCAAACCGGAAGTTGGTTTAAAATTAACCGACAGTCTGATTCGCCCAAAGATGAAGTTAATAAAGACGTGTTCAAACTTTGGCTCGATCACGGTCAGCAACCACGAAACGCCAGCTACCAGTACATCGTTGTCCCGGCAACCACCGAGCAGGAAATGGACAAAGCCGGACAGCAAATCGCGATCCTTTCAAACACTCCTGAAATTCAGGCCGTGAAACATACCGGGTTGAATATTTGCCAGGCAGTTTTCTATACTTCCGGCGAAATAAAAGTAGCTGACAACCTAATCATCGGGATGGATAGTCCTGCAACGGTGATGGTGAAAACTGATGGTTCTTCGATAAAACAAATTTCGGTGGCCGATCCTTCCCGTAAACTGGGTAAAATCCATATCACTGTTAGCCAAAAAATGGAGAAAAGCGGAGAAAATTTCCGCTCATCCTATAACGAAAAGAAAAGAGTTACAGAAATATCAATTGATTTGCCTCAAACTGTTTATGCCGGACAGAGTGTGACAATCGAGATGTAAAAAAGCCTCTGTCAAAGCTTCGCAAAAAAAGGCTTGACAGCAAAGCTTTGGGAAACAATTGGGCTAAAGCCCATATAACATGATATTATCCTATCCGTCACACAAATGTGATGGCAAAGAATAATGCTCAGAACGGATGAATTGCTTAATCGTAGCCCTATCCTGTGCCGTTGGCTTCAGCCAACGGACATGAGTAAACAAAAGGAGTTGGGCTTTAGCCCTAAATTGGGTCTAACTTGACGGCGAAAACCCTGAAAAGTTGATCTTAGATGATAAATCAATTCTAAAGGACTCCGACGGAGTCAAATCTGAATAACCCCGGGTGAGGAGGAACGACGTAACCCGGGGAAAACAGAAAAAGAAGAAACAAGGCGCATCTGCAAACCAAAATTGAAAAGAAAATGCTGTATGTGCCACAACGAAATTATTCGCATAACCTATTTGTTTTAAAATGAAAAAACTACTGATTTTGATCTTATTTGTTGGCGTTGGCTTATTGAGTGTTGAAAAGGCTCAAAGTCAGACCACCTATCCCCTAACCGGGCATCCCCGTTTGTTTTTTCTTTCGGCCGACGAAGCCACATTGAAGGCCAAACTTAATTCAACACCGGTTTTAAAACGTGTGCACGATCTCATGATATCAGAAAGTGATAAGATGCTCACTTTATCTGTTCAGCAAAGGGTTTTAACCGGGAAACGACTGCTTTCCGTGTCGCGCGAAGCCATCCGCCGAATTTGTTTTTTGAGCTACGCTTACCGAATGACCGGCGATGCACGTTATGCCGCCCGCGCCGAAACCGAGATGTTGGGCATGGCTGCTTTTGTTGACTGGAATCCTTCACATTTTCTGGATGTGGGAGAAATGACATTGGCGATGGCCATTGGTTACGACTGGCTTTATAGTTATTTAAGCGCCAATTCTCGAACGACCATTGCCTCGGCCATCAAGACAAAGGGAATCGAGAAATCAGCTAATCAGTCGTGGCTGACCAGCGACAATAACTGGAACCAGGTTTGCAATGCAGGAATTTCGGCCGGAGTTGCGGCTGTGTTCGACGAGAATCCGACTTATTACCAATCGTTGATCGACCGTGCGGTGACTTCCATCAAAATCCCGATGGGAGTTTACAAATACAACGGCGCTTATCCGGAAGGAATGGGATATTGGGATTACGGAACCACGTTCAATATTCTGTTTATCGATCTGCTGCAACGTATGTGGAGCACCGACAGGCAGCTTTTGGAGTTGGAAGGTTTTTTGAGCACTGTAAATTTTGTCACGCACATGCAGGGAAATGCCACGAAGCAATTGAGCGGGGGAGCCTTAAAATCAATCAATCCACTTCCTTTCAATTTTGCCGACTGTGGTAATGGAATAGGTGTTTTGCCTGGAATGTTCTGGCTGGCTGCACGCTCCGGAAACGCAAACTGTTTGTACGGCGAATTACAGAAACTGACCTTCTCGCTCGATAACAGCCCTTCAGGATTGACTGGAAACCGATTGTTGCCCTTTCTGCTCATCTGGAGCATGAATTTACCGCTCTCCGATTTGCCCACTCCCGCAGAAACAACCTACCTGGCGCAGGGTGAAAGTGCTGTCACTTCCATGCGTTCGGGCTGGGGCACCAACGATATTTATCTGGCCATGAAAGGAGGAACACCTTCATCAAACCACGCACACATGGACATTGGTTCGTTTGTGATGGAGGCCAACGATATTCGCTGGGCGATGGATTTGGGCATGAGCGATTACAACTCACTCGAAACCAATGGCGTAGATTTATGGAACATGAGCCAGACATCAGAACGCTGGGATGTATTTCGATACAACAACATGGCACACAACACGCTAACAATTAATGGGAAAAAGCAATTGGTAACTGGCAATTCGCTTATGGAGAATCTGGTCAATACTTCGGCATTAAAATCAGTAGAACTGAATCTGACTTCGCTTTACCAGAACGATGTAACGAACTGTCGCCGAACCGGAACTATTGTATCCAACCGATACGTCGAAATCAAAGATGAAATCAGGGCCAAAACGAATCCATTGACTGTGCGTTGGAATCTGGGAACACAAGCGGTTCCGCAGAAAGTCAGTAATAAAATTATTAAACTGACCCAATCAACCAAATCACTTTACCTGATTTTCGAAGGAACCGATCAGGTGGAAGCGAAAGCGTGGAGTACCAAACCGCCTACCACTTACGAAGAACAAAATGCTGACACGTATTTTACCGGCTTCGAATTTTCGGTTGCTGCAGGCGCTACGCAAACAGTTACCGTAAAAATGGTTCCGGCAGGTGACGCAATCCTGAATGGGCTGGGTTTAAGTACCGCCGAAAATGAACTGAACGAGAATTTTGAATCATTCAATATTGGCTCGCTTTCAAGTGGTTTTGTGAGCTGGAAAATGAACCCAGCCTCAAACGGATCAGTCAAAGCAATCCTTGGCGAAGTGGTTACCAACCCTTTCAAAAGCGGAATCAACACCAGCAACAAAGTGCTTAAAATTCAGCGGCAAGACGATAGCCAATATGTAACGTCTGCCAACGCAGGACTAATTACTTACCGCGGCGCACAGGCTTATGGTTACGATTTGCAGGTAAACACCAATTCAGTGGTCGAGTTCAAGTACTATAAAGATGCTCCCGGGAAAATTGGTGTTCGCATTTACGACGGAAACGGGAATGTGCTTATCGTCGATTTCACCGATCCATACGAGCAAACAGCCAATTATTCAACGGCACAATGGCGAACAGCCCAATTCGCCGTTGGTAAACAGGATTTATCCAAGTTCAGTTTCACTCCATCTGGCTATTTGCTTATTTCTCCGGAAAGAAATGGTACCGAAGCCTTTCAGGAGAAAGAACTAAGCATTTATGTGGACGATGTTAAAATGTTGCCTCTTTCGACCAGTTCGGTTGAATCGCTGCAGAAAAGTCCCGATTTTTACGCCTTTTACGATGTGAAAAGCAAACGGATAGCTGTCAGAAATCTTCCGGAGAATACCCAAATAGTTAGGTTATATGATTTAATTGGACGTCTTTTACAGGAGGTACAGGTCAGCGGGAACTACGCAATATTTAACCCCAGGAATAATTCGAACTCAGTTTACATCGTTCAGGTTATAAGCAAAAATGGAATTGCAAAAACAACAAAAGTAATGGTTCAATAATGTTTGGCGTCTGAAGCAAAAAAACTTTAAGGTGCAGCGCACCGATAATAGTTGTAGTAGGTATGATGCAATACACAAAAAAGGTGCAGCGCACCGCAATATGGACACATAATACTTTTAGCATTACGGTGCGCTGCACCTTCACCCGTTCATTCGAACTGTATGCTATTAATATTTCGCGGCTCTGCCGCATACTCAAAATTTATGCGATAGATTTAAATAACTTTATAGAATAGTTGATAACTTAAACCAATAAATATGAAACATCTAAAATTCTTGTCATTAATAGTAGTACTAATCTGTTTTGCGGCACCCACTAAATCGCAAGACAAAATTACAACGGAGACCCTAAGAAACCTTGAACATCCCCGCATCCTGCTCCTAAAAGGCGAAGAACAACAGATTCACCAATCGATTGCTGCGAGCGCCATCTGGAAGAAAATGCACGAAGCCATCCTGAAAGAAAGCGACAACATTATCGACCTTCCACCAGTTGAACGTATCCAAATTGGGCGCCGTCTGCTTGATAAATCGCGCGAAGCCCTGCGCCGGATTTTTCACTTGTCGTATGCATGGCGAATGACCGGCGAACAGAAATATTTCGACCGCTGTGAAAAAGAAATGCTGGCGATTGCAAAATTCTCGGAGTGGAACCCTTCGCATTTTCTGGATGTGGGTGAAATGACCATGGCAATGGCCGTTGGTTACGACTGGCTTTTCCCGAAATTATCTGACGAGTCGAAAAAAGCGATTCGTGAAGCCATCGTTTACAAGGGAATTTATCCATCGCTTGATCCAAAATACAATAGCTGGTTGCGGGTATCCAATAACTGGAACCAGGTTTGCAACGCCGGAATGACTTTCGGCGCATTGGCTGTTGCCGAAGATCATCCTGGACTGGCACAAAACGTAATTGAACGGGCAATCGCATCCATCCCGCTTTCGATGAACGACTACAAACCCGATGGCGCTTATCCTGAAGGTTATGGCTACTGGGGCTACGGAACTTCGTTCAACGTGATGTTTTTAAGTGCTGTTGAAACCGTTTTCAAATCGGATTTTGGCCTGAATAAAACTCCCGGATTTCTGCAAACGGCAGGATTTCTGCAAAACATGACCGGAGTTACCGGACCGTGTTTCAACTGGGGCGATTCCGGTTCGGGTGGAGATTTGATCCCCGCCATGTTTTGGCTGGCCAAAAAAAACAACGACCCTTCGCAATTGTGGGTCGAGAAAAC
>JAHEYU010000049.1:0-2851 GCA_023251435.1 Bacteroidota bacterium | reverse complement strand
TACCCGCGACCGCCTGTTACCTGCCATCATGATCTGGGGAAAAGACATACCATTGGAAAAAGTCTCTGAACCCAAAGTAAAAGCATGGAAGGGCCAGGGTGCAAACCCTGTTGCCATGATGCGCACTTCGTGGACCGATCCGAATGCCATTTACGTCGGGTTCAAAGCGGGTTCCCCTTCGGTCAATCACGGGCACATGGACGTTGGATCATTCATTATGGAAGCGGATGGTGTGCGCTGGGCTTCAGACTTTGGTATGCAGAGTTACGAGTCGCTCGAATCGAAAGGGATGAGCATTTTTGGAAGGACACAGGATGCACAGCGCTGGACCATCTTCAGGCTTAACAATTACCCACACAACACTTTAACCATCGACAATCAGTTACAAGTGGTAAAAGGTTATGCAAAAATCGATCAATTCTCGGATAAATCGGATTTTATGTATGCCGTTTCCGATATTTCTTCGGTGTACGAAGGCCAGCTTGCTTCGGCCAAACGTGGAGTCGCCATTGTTGATCAGAAATTTGTGGTGGTGAGTGATGAACTGGTTGCTACTGACAAACCGGTTACCGTCCGCTGGAACATGCTTACTTCAGCAACGCCCAAAATCGAAAAAAACGGCATCACTTTAACCAAAGATGGCAAGACCTTAAACCTGAAAGTGAATACCAGCGCGAAAGTGACCATGAAAACTTGGTCAACCGCACCGACCACCACTTACGATGCAGAAAATCCGGGCACTACTTTGGTAGGATTCGAGATGCAACTTAAACCCGGCCAAAAACAAGCCATTCAGGTTTTGTTGGTTCCCGGTTCGGTTGATGCTAAAAAAGTAAAGTTTGAAAAAGCATTAAATAGTTGGTAGAAATAAATAGAACTCTGTGGTTCTCTGTGCAAACTCTGTGAGCCTCTGTGAAATATTTGATTACACAGAGAACCAACGAGAAAGCACAGAGATACACAGAGAAAAAAAATACGAATTCTCAACATGAAAACCACACTCCTACTCTACTTTGTATTATTCACCGCCTTCCTGGCGTGTGCACAAACCAATTCCGGAGGTAAAAACCGGATAATCGACGAAACAAAAAAAGCCGAAAAAGTCGATCAGGTCATTTCCATCGATAAAGTCTGGGCTGGCCATCCGGTAGGTTTTTGTCTTTATACGCATGGCAAAAGGCAATACATTGCGTATTACAATGCCGACCGACAAACTGTTCTTGGCCAGCGAAACCTCACCGACGACAAGTTCGATTTGCATGTTTTGCCCGCCACAACAAGGGAAACTGCTGGCGGAACCAGCACTGTGGTTGGCTGGGACAGTCATAATTTTCTGACCTTGGGCATCGATAAGGAAGGTTATATCCATCTCTCCGGAAATGTGCATGTAAATCCGCTGACCTATTTCAGAAGTAAAAAGCCCAATGACATTTCGGAAATGCAACAGATTTTTGAGATGGTGGGCACTGAAGAAAAACGCACAACCTACCCGCATTTTATGCTGACAAAAGAAGGCGAATTGTTGTACCATTACCGCGATGGAGGTAGTGGAAACGGAAACGAAATCTATAACATTTACAACTGCGAAACCAAAAGCTGGCAGCGCCTGCTCGATACCCCGCTCACCGATGGTCAGGGTTTGATGAATGCCTATCAGTCGCAACCCACACTGATGAAAGATGGCTGGTACCACATGTACTGGGTTTGGCGCGATACGCCCGACTGCTCAACAAACCATGATTTGTCGTATATGAAAAGTCCCGATCTGAAAAACTGGTTCGATGCGTTTGGCGCTCCCATTTCAATGCCTGCCACGCTTGATCAAAAGTCGTTGATTGTAGATCCCATTCCGGTGGAAGGTGGAATAATTAACCTTGCTGCCAGGCTAGTGCTCGATAAAAATAACCATCCCGTTTTTGTCTATCATAAATTCGATCAGACTGGAAATACACAGCTGTATGTTGCTCAAATAAAGAACAACAAGTGGGAATACAATTCGATTACAAACTGGGATTACCGCTGGTTTTTTTCAGGTGGCGGAAGTATCAACAGCGAAATTCAGATCAGGGATTTCAGCAAAAGAAAAGATGGAAATTATGAGGTGGGTTACTGGCATGTCAAATACGGAAACGGAACCATTTTATTAAATCCACAGTTTAGGCCAATTGGGAAAGTTTTGAAACCTGCATCACTGAATTCAATCCTAAAAATTGAGGGTACATTTCCTGGATTGCAGGTTCAAACTGCCGGAGATATTGGCGGGGAATCCGAAGAAAATGCGCGATACATTCTGAAATGGGAAACGCTGAACCGAAACCGCGATAAACCCCGTGAAAAACCCTGGCCAGAACCCAGCCAATTGTATTTGTACAAGTTGAAAACTAAATAAATGTGTTATTTTACTTTATTCCAAATCAAGCATTTATGTCAACAAGATTTTTCAGCATCGCCATTATTGTCCTGTTAGCTATTTCATGCGAAAAAAAACAGGAACTAATCCAAAATCCGGAGCGAATAACCGACATCAGGGAAATGATATCAGTTCAGAAAGAATTGACTAAAAATAGTCAGGTCGCCATTTGGGATATTTTCGACCAGCCCATTTCGCCGGAAGAAAAACAGGCGCTGGAATTCATTTACGCCTATATGCCTTTGAGCGATCTGGCCGATTATGAGCCTGATTTTTTTCTGAAAAACATGCAGTTCAGTCTAAAAGCCCGTGAAGAAATGCCTTGGGGAAAAAACATTCCTGAAGAAGAATTTCTGCATTTTGTGCTGCCTTTGCGGGTAAATAATGAAAACCTTGATAATTTCCGCGAAGTGATGTACGACGAAATCACGCAGCGCATAA
>JAHEYU010000146.1 GCA_023251435.1 Bacteroidota bacterium | reverse complement strand
CTTCCAATTACTTTCGGATGTTTGGCTGGTTGCCAGTCGTAACCGTTTTTCGATATCATCAACGCCCATGCTCCTTCATCGCCGGTAAACTTGCCCACCACGTCACGCACAATGGCCAGGTAGGTTCCCTTTTGAAACCAAACAAACGGGTCTTCAGCCACCATCCAATCTTTTCCGCCATCGTTGACTTCGAAAATGGGTTTATCGTGTTTCACAAACGGACCAAACGGCGAATCGGCGAAGGCCACCCCAAAGCGAACCTGTCCACCATTGATTTTGCCATTTTTATAAACTTGCTTGTAGAGGAGAATCACACGGCCTTTATCGTCGAAAGTGGCTGCAGGATTGGAAACCATCAAGGCATCGTAGGCCGTCGAATCGGGGCTAACGTCCAAAATAGGTTTATCAAGGCGTTTCCATTCACCATCGGGTTTATCAGCTACAGCCACACCTATACGTTGCGTATTTCTATATAGCCACCAGTTATGGGTATAACCTTCGTGTTTTTTGATTGGGGCATTGCAACTGGTACCCATGTAAAAGAGGTAATATTTCCCTTTGTGCTTCACCACTGCAGGATTGTGCGTGGCCGAGCCGTCCCAGAATTTTGTACCACGTGCCGGAAGCACCACTTTCAGATGTTTAAAAGGTCCGCCGGGATTGTCGGAAACCGCAACGGCAATTTCGGAAGTAACCGGCCATGATTCGAAACCATCAGTCAGCGGCCAGCGCGAATAGAGCATGTAAAATTTCCCGTCTTTGCCTTTGGTCACCGATCCGCACCAAACATAGTGGCCCGGATCGATAAACTTGTTGGCAAGTGGCACCGGCTGCACCATTGAGTTTAGGTCCAGATTATCAGTCCACTTGCTGGTTTGCGAAAATCCGGGTGTTGGATTAAAAAGCAGGAAATAAACAAAAAACAATATCTGACACTTGTATATTTGTTTCTTCATATAATGGGTTTTAGATAAGTCGTTTGGTAAATATAGAGATAGAAAACCTGTTTGGACATCGATTCACACTAATAATCTCCGGATATGAACCAGAAACGATTGCATAAGAAGATTTACTAAAGAATTGTGTGTTAAATTACTATCTGAAATCGTAGTAATTATCTAATTAACTGATACATAACATTATTAAATTACCTCTATAAGTGATATTTCAAATTGGGATTAATACACCATTTATTTTCGTTTATAAATTCTCACGTAATCCACTTCCATTTGCGTTTTGTCAATGGCATCGGTAATTTTTCCTGCCCACGGAATGATGGCCAGGCTTAACCAAACCGGTGCCGGCGAATAGCAAAACTGGTTTTTCTCTCTGCGGATTTCCTTCCCATCGAAATAGAAAACCAGCTCCTCTTTGCTCCAATCCAATCCGTAGGTGTGAAAATCGCGGGCAAAATTGAAATCACCATTTTTAATGTCGAACACTGCCATATCAACCCACTGACCTGCTTTTTCGTACTGAACTTTGTAGTTGCTGATCAGCCCTTTCCAGTTGCCTTTGTCCATCCAGCCATTCAGGAATTGAATGCAACCCACCTGTCGGGTGCTGTTGAACTCAAATTCGAGCCATTTTTCGCCGTCTTTTTGTGTCACCCAGCGCGAGCCGATTTTTCCATCAACCAAATTTTGAACCAGGTAATCGGCTCCATCATTCAACGTCCCGCTGGAAGTAATTTTTGTAGTTGGGTCTTTGGCAAAATTGATCAGGCCAGGAACATCAGCATCGGCAGTCTCGGAAAGTGCGTTGGGATACCCGCCCGGATTCACATTGTAAATACGGAATTCAGGAATATGAAAGTTATTTCCGTTGGTTGAGCTGAAACGGATCCGGCGAATGGTTACCGGAATTTCCAACTGAACCGTAACATCAGGGCGCACACCGAAATAAAAACTCCTGGAATCGGATGGATGCGTCTTTTTGCCGTTGACTTCCGTCACATCAGTCCAGTTGTGGATGTTGGTATTTACTGAGTTGGGGTAATGCCCTTCGTTGATATCCAGTTCGAAGAATTTACCTTCTGTGGGCTGAATACCTTTCATCATCAGCCAGAACGAATTGTTGGTTCCTTCGGCAGCGGCATACCGGTAGCGGCACTCGTAATACCCATACTGAAACTGTTCTTTGGTCCAGATGCTTCCTGAAGTCCATTCCTGTCCACCACGGTTTTCCTTGCGGTTAATGAGTTTCAGGGTGCCATTGCTCACCACTGCATTTTCGCGCCAGCGACTGCACAAAATATGGCCACTTGGTCCGTTTTGAGATTCCCATTTCTGATCCAGTTGAGAATCCGGTTGGTCAAACTCATCGTTCCAAACCAGTTTCCATTTGCTGGCGCTACCGGGTAAAAGCGATTGTGATTCCGGATTCTGACCGTTTGAATATACAGCAAAGAAAATCAGTACGATAACTATTCGTGCGCGCTTTAAAAATTGGTTTGAGTTCATTTTAGTTTTATTTGGTTTAAGGTTGAATACATAGGTCTTGTAAAAGTTCAAAAGTCAGTATTGATCACTATTTTTCGCGTTGTCACGGATTTATTACCGATCAGCCGAATCAGATAAATTCCAGACCGATCAACGGACATCGAATTGCTTCCTGCAGGTATTGACTTGACCTTCAGCAGCGTTCCGTTCAGGTTAAATAGCTCCAATTTCAAACTGGTTTCGGAGTTGATTACCAGATTATTTCCCCGAACCTGAACATCGGCAGATACCGTCTTTTTTGTCTGTGCCGAAGTAGCAAGCCGTTCGTAAATGCGCACATAGTCCACTTCCATTTGGGTTCTGTCGATGGCATCAGTCACTTCGCCAGCCCAAGGAATAATGGCCTCGCTGAGGTAAACAGGTGCCGGGCTGAGGCAGATATCGTTCTTCATTTTGCGCAATGGCTTTCCGTCGAAATAATAAATCAGCGAGTCCTTGCTCCATTCCAGCCCGTAAGTATGGAATTCCTTGCCCAAATTCATTCCGGTCAGCGTGGCATCGTAGGTGGCTATATCCACCCAGTCGGTTCCGTTGTGAACCTGCACTTTGTAATTGGTTATCACCGCGTTCCATGTTCCACTGCTTAGCCAGCCATTTACAAACTGAAGGCAGCCAATTGTTTTGGCTGAAGCGAATTCGAATTCGAGCCATTTCTGGCCACTAATCTGCGATACCCAATGTTTAACCAAACCACCGTCGGCCACATTCTGTGTTTCGTTACCAGTTCCATATACCCCGCTGGCAGTAATTTTGGTCTGCGGGTCACGCACAAAATTCACCAGTCCGGCCACATCATTGTCGGCTGTTGGCGAGAGTGCTGAAGGATATCCTGCTGCATTCACATTATAAATCCTGAATTCCTGAATGTGAAAATGAGAGGCATAAGTGGATGAAAATCGAATGCGTTTGGTTGTTACCGGAGTTTCAAGCTGAATGGTGGTATCGGGCCTTGCAGTGGTAAAGCTAAACAATTTGCTGGACGATGGATGCATAGATTTGCCGGTTGCCGGATCAGTCGTCACATCGGTCCAGTTATGCAAATTGGTCGCTATTTCTGATGAATAATGCCCTTCGTT
>JAHEYU010000111.1 GCA_023251435.1 Bacteroidota bacterium | reverse complement strand
ATCACCACTGCCAAAATTCAGCCAGATATCCAATGGATTTCGGATAATACATTTATAAGTACGAAGTTATGTCAGGAACTCTCTAAAATTGACCGATCCGGGAGAGAGAAACAAAATTATTACATTTCGTTTTTCCCCGGTGTTAATAATCCAAACTTCCAAACCGAAAACCCATACACCATGATGAAATGGGACGATACAGGTTATCAATTGCTGGCTTTATTCCGGTATTGGAACATGATTGAATACTTTTTCCCATACAAAAATTTAATCGAAAAGGATTGGGATGATGTTTTATTGGAATACATCCCCAAAATGGTTTCCTGTAATACTGAATTGTCGTATAAACTCACCGTCCTTGGCCTGATTGGAGAGATACATGACACCCATGCCAATATCTGGCAACAGGATAAAACATTAAACCAATTCTTTGGCAATAACACAGCACCTTTAGAAATCAGATTCATTGAAAATAAAGCTGTTGTTTTCAAAACGTTTAAACAATTAAACAGTAATTCGCAAATAAAACCTGGCGATATCGTTACCCAAATCAATGGGATTGAAACGGATAAAATTGTTTCTGAAAAAATCAAATCTTGTCCCGCGTCAAATTATCCCACCAAATTAAGAGATGTATCGAAAAGAATTCTAAGAACAAATGACGAAACCATACGTCTGACGCTTGAAAATCAAGCAGGAAGTTTTTCGGAAACGATTCATACCGTTCCTGTTACTGACATTAATTTCGATAAAAAAGATGTACCTTCTCATTCAGAAACGATTAAGGATATTGGATACATTTATCCGGCAACGCTTAAAAAAGGCGAAATTGACGATATCATGAAATCGTATTTGGATAAGAACGGAATTATCGTCGATTTAAGATGTTATCCATCTGACTTTATTGTGTTTAGCCTGGGCAAATATTTAATGCCTGAACCAACGGAATTTGTGAAATTCACTTCAACAAGTGTATCAAATCCCGGTCTTTTTACATTTGGCGAAACTTTAAAAGTGGGAGAGAAAAATCGGCAATACTTCAAAGGTAAGGTAATTCTACTCGTTGATGAAAGGACACAAAGCAATGCAGAATATACAACCATGGCTTTACGGGTTGCACCCAAAGCAACCGTTATCGGAAATACAACAGCCGGAGCCGATGGCAATGTCTCTGTAATTGTGCTCCCGGGAAACATACGAACCATGATTTCAGGAATCGGGGTGTATTATCCTGACGGCAGGGAAACCCAAAGAGTCGGAATTGTTCCTGACCTCGAAATTAAGCCAACGGTAGAAGGAATCCGGGCCGGGAAAGATGAGGTTTTAGAAAAAGCAATTGAATTGATAAATAAATAAATCCGTCAAGGAATCGGCACTATTTTTACTTATTGAACTTAATTCCATAACGAGAAACCATCCAATTATAGTTCGTTATACAAATCTTAAACGCAGAGGGCCAGTTTCAATTACCATCAATGGCGTATCTTCCACTGATTTGATGGGAACAGGAAAAGCAAGTTACCTGGTTCAATAGACTTTATACAAAACGTGAGGGCAACTACTGATTTCCAAACCAGTAATTGCCCTTCAATATTAAAAAACTTCTCTATCTTTTACTTAAAACTTCTTTTTCGTATTGCTGAATTTCGGCAATGTAATCGGTTCCAACCGCTACGCAAGCCTGCAAGCAATAATAATCCCAAACAGCGCTAAAAGGTTTGGTTTTCAATTCTTCGAGCATGGCCAAACGTTCGAAATTCTGACCAGCTTCTTCCAATTCAACCATTGTTTGGGTTGGTTCGAGTAGCGCAATAAGGAAAGCTTTTTGCGCAGCACGGGTACCCACCACATAAGCGCCAATCCGGTTAATGGAAGCATCGAAGAAATCAAGGCCAATGTTAACGCGGTTGAGGTAATTGTTCCGGATAATCTCGGAGGCGATTAACTGCAAATCGTCATTCAGAGTAACCACGTGGTCGGAGTCCCAGCGCACCGGACGGGTAACGTGCAACAACAGTTCGTCGATAAATTGCAGACAGGCCGAAATTTTATCGCCCACCTGTTCGGTCGGGTGAAAATGTCCGTTGTCGAGGCAGATTAACTTGTTGTTTTTAATGGCATATCCGAGGTAAAAATCGTGCGAGCCAACAGTCATCGATTCGGCGCCAATGCCGAATAATTTACTTTCAACGGCATCTTTCATCTGCGTTTTGGGGTAATCTACAGCCATTGCTTCGTCCAGCGACTTTTTCAGCAAAGCACGGTATCCGGCGCGATCAATCGGCGTATCTTTCGATCCATCAGGAATCCAGGTATTGTGCACGCAAGGTGTTCCGAGCTGTTTTCCGGCTTCGGCCGAAATGGCGCGACAGCGTTTTACATGCTCAACCCAGAATTTGCGGTTTTCTTCGTTTTTGCTCGAAAGGGTAAATCCGTCGGCAGCCTTCGGGTGCGAAAAGCAGGAGGCGTTGAAATCCATCCCGATTCCTTGCGTTTTGCACCAGTCGATCCAGCTTTGAAAATGTTTCACTTCTATCTGGTCGCGGTCAACGAATTCGCCTTTGAAATCTCCGTAAATGGCATGAAGGTTCAGCCGCTGTTTGCCCGGAAGCAGTGAAAGCACTTTTTCGAGGTCGGCACGCATTTGTTCGATGGTGGTAGCTTTGCCCGGATAGTTTCCGGTAGTCTGGATTCCACCGCCGGAAAGTGTGGCATCCGGAGTTTCGAACCCGCCCACATCGTCGGTTTGCCAGCAATGCAGCGAAATAACCACATCGTTCATTTTCTGCAGCACCACATCGGTGTTTACGCCCAGTTCGGCGTATTCTTCTTTTGCCAGTTGATAGGCTTTTTCAATTCTTTCCTTGTTCATCTTATCTCAATTTTAAATCAATCTTTTCGTCATTTCCGTTGCGGCGCATACAGAAGGGCCATTTCAAACGGCATTTATGGATGCACCTTGTTTCCAACGCTTTCATTTGCCCCGGGTTGCGTCGTTCCTCCTTACCCGGGGTTATTGATATTTGACTCCTTCGGAGTCGCAGTTGCTTCCCATTTTGTGATTACTATTCGTCATATTTCGAAGCAACGTCAAACTTTCAACACCCAAACTCCCTTCCCAATTTTGGGGAAGGGCTGGGGATGGGGCTTTGCTTGCGGCGCATACAGAAGGGCCATTTCAAACGGCATTTATGGATGCACCTTGTTTCCAACGCCTTCATTTACCCCGGGTTGTGTCGTTCCTCCATACCCGGGGTTATTGATATTTGACTCCTTCGGAGTCGCATTCGCTTCCCATTTTGCGATTACTATTTGCTATTAAGCCTAAGCAACTTTAAACTTTCTATGCCAAACTCCCTTCCCTCTTTTGGGGAAGGGAGGGGATGGGGCTTTGCTTGCGGCGCATACAGAAGGGCCATTTCAAACGGCATTTATGGATGCGCCTTGTTTCCAACGCTTTCATTTGCCCCGGGTTGCGTCGTTCCTCCTTACCCGGGGTTATTGATATTTGACTCCTTCGGAGTCGCAGTTGCTTCCCATTTTGCAATTACTATTTGCTATTAAGCCTAAGCAACTTTAAACTTTCTAGGCCCAAACTCCCTTCCTAATTTTGGGGAAAGGCTGGGGATGGGGCTTTGCTTGCGGCGCATACAGCATCCCTATTTCAAAATTCATTTTTAGATGCGCCTTGTTTTCAGACCTTCATCTTACCCCGGGTGCCGCTTCGCTTTACCCGGGGCTATTGATATTTAACCCTTTCAGGGTAAAGCTAATACGCTCCTATTTTAGATTTCAACTTCGAATTTTCTTTACCCAAACTCCCTTCACAATTTTGGGGAAGGTTGGGGATGGGGCTTTACTTCATCGGATATTTAAATGTATAACTTCCTGAACCCACATTCAGTGAAACGCTTTTATCGGTTTGTTTCAAACTTTCTTTCAATGTGGCCGGAATAGCCTGAGCATTCAAAGTCACCTGATCAGCTTTTGCGGAGGGTAAAGTAACTGTTGCAGTGGTATTTGCCGGAACTGTTACTTCGTAAACGAAATCGTTTCCTTCCAGTTTCCACGCCGATTTTACTTTTCCGTAGATGGATTTGAATTCTGCATTGGCATTGGTTAATCCACCTCCGGGGTGCGGAGCCAATAAAATATGCTTGTAGCCCGGCATTTCAGGATCGAGATCCAAGCCTGCCACATGGCGATACATCCATTCGCCAATAGCGCCATAAGCATAATGGTTAAAGCTGTTCATGCCCACATCCTGAAATGAGCCGTTGGGTTTCTGTCCGTCCCAGCGTTCCCAGATGGTGGTTGCTCCCTGTGTTACCGGGTATAGCCATGAAGGATAATCTTTCCGGTTCAGGAGCTTAAAGGCCAGATCTTCATATCCGTGTGCCGACAGCGTTTTGCAGAGTAGGGGAGTGCCCACAAATCCAGTGGTGAGGTGTCCCATTTTCTTTACATCAGCAGCCAGGAATGCAGCGGCTTTAGGAACTAAATTTTCTGGCAAAAGATCGAAGGCCAGCGCCAGCGAATAAGCAGTTTGTGTGTGTGAAACCAATCGTCCGGAAGGGGTCACAAAAGCATTTACAAAGGCTTTTTTAATGTTTCCGGAAAGTTCGGCGTATTTTTTTGCATCTTCTTTGTTTCCGATGATGGCCGCAATTTTACTTAGCAACCCAGAAGAATAAGAATAATAAGCGGTTGCAATCAGATCTTTTTCGGTAGTTGCACCTGGATAGTCTGACCGCGTTGTGGCAAAAGCCAGCCAGTCGCCAAAATGAGTACCATCAGTCCAAAGAAAATCTTCACCAGCTTTACTTGTCATGAATTCGACCCAGGCTTTCATACTTGGATACTGAACTTCCAGAATACGCTGGTCGCCATAAACCAAATAATTCGTCCAGGGAACAATGATCGAAGCATCAGCCCAGGCTGTTGACCCACCACCACCTTTAAGTACATCGGGAATCACATGAGGAACCAGCCCACTTGGTAGCTGATCGGCAGCCAAGTCGCGCATCCATTTGGTAAAGAACGGAGCCACATTAAAATTATAAGCTGCGGTCATCCCGAAAACCTGTATGTCGCCTGTCCAGCCCAAACGCTCGTCGCGCTGTGGACAATCGGTGGGTACATCCAGAAAATTACCTTTTTGTCCCCATTGAATATTGTGTTGTAATTGATTGATCAAAGGATCGGAACAGGTGAATGAACCAGTCGGTTTCATGTCGGAATGAATAACTATACCGGTAATCTGATCAAGTGTTGGCTGAACCGGAAGGCCTTCGATTTGTACAAACCGGAACCCGTGAAATGTAAAATGTGGTTCGAAGACTTCTTCGCCTTCACCTTTTAGGATATACACGTCGGTACATTTCGCACTGCGCAGGTTGTCGGTGTAAAAATTTCCTTCTTTGGTCAGCACTTCAGCAAATTTCAAGCTTACCCTGTCTCCTTTTTTCCCCTGAACTTTCAGACGAACCCAGCCAACCATGTTTTGTCCCATATCCAGAACTGTTTCACCTTTTGGAGTGGTGATCAGTTTTACAGGTTTAATTTCTTCGATGGCCTTTACAACTGCTCCCTGTGGTGCAACCAATACATTTTTTGAGTGATCGAGAATGCTTGCTTTTTCCCATTTGCTGTCGTCAAATCCGGAGGCTGACCAACCTGGCATTTCCATACGGGCATCGTAAGTTTCGCCATTGTAAATGTCAGAGAACAAGATAGGGCCGGTAGTAGCTTTCCACGAATTATCGGTAGTGATTGTTTCGCTGGTACCATCGGTGTAATTAAGCTGAAGTTGCGCCAGAAGTGCCAGTTTACTTCCATAATAGTTACGTTGATCCTGCCATCCGATGTTGCCGCGAAACCAACCGTCGCCCAACATAGCGGCCATCGAATTTTTCGGCTGAACCACAGAAGTTACATCGTAAGTCTGATACTGAATGCGGTTCTTGTAACTGGTCCAACCCGGAGTGAATAAATCGGTGCTTACTTTTTTACCATTCAGGAACAATTGGTATAAACCCAAAGAAGTGACATAAACACGGGCAGATTTAATTTTCTTTGCTGCGGAAAAATCTTTACGGAAATATTGAGAAGGCTTGGAACCAGCTAATTCTTTTTCTGAGCCCAGGGTAATCCATGAAGCTTTCCACGATTCGGGTTCCAGAATTCCCATTTCCCAGTAGGCAGGTGTGCTCCATGCAGTTGCGTTTCCTTTGTTATCCCAGATACGAACTGCCCAGTAAACGCGTTGCATCGATTTTAATGCCGGACCTTCATAAGTCACATTTACCGATTTGTCGGAGCTTACTTTTCCTGAAGTCCAAATTTGCTTGCCTTTGGGCGATTGATCGGTTACTTTAATTTCGTAGGCCGTTTGCAAAATATTTTCTTCTACAGAGCTGATCTGCCAGCTTAAGCGCGGTTTCTGAACATCAATACCCATCGGATTGACCTGATATTCGCAAACCAATTCTTTCACTTCTGTTTTCGCAGCAGCAAATACGCCGGAGCCGCTGATTAGCAACAAAAAAACGAGAAGTTTCGTTAAAAATGCCGTCTGTTTCATATTAGTTAGTTTTAGGTTTTGTAATTAATCTATTGAAAATTCGTCGTAAGGATAAACCTGTTTCGTCCGGAAATGGGCCAAAGTTTTGTTCTGATTTATTTCCCGGACGATTTTTTCCTTTATTTTCTTCCTCTACAAATATTTCGGTGCGCTGCACCGTTAGCAGCAGAGCTGCATCATATTTATAGAGCATATCCAATAAACACGAATTTAGGCGCAGTGCACCGGGATTTATTCCATATAAAATACTTCTTCCAACGGAACGGTAACCGGCGAATTATCCTGATTACATTTCATGATGTCGGACATAAATGCCCACCATTTCTGAACGATTTCGGTTTGTCCCAAATCCTGCGAGCCACCATCGCCGCTCACTTTCTGAAAAGCAAACAGCGTATTGGTTTCTTCGTCCAGAAAGATGGAGTATTCGCTCACTCCAGCTTCTTTCAGGAGTTGGTGCAATTCGGGCCACAATTCGTTGTGGCGTTTTTTGTATTCTTGTTTCTGACCTTCGTTGAGGTGCATTTTAAATGCCAGGCGTTCCATTATCCGAGCGCATTTAATTCAGGATATAACCATTTGGCGACACCGATAATAATTACCGACAAAAGAATTGCGCCAATACCTATAAGAATCATGTTGTAAGTTTTCTTTGATACGCCTTTCCATTCCTTGCGATAGAAACCCCAAAGATTGGCGGTTAAAATGATGGTGGCCATGTGAAGTGTCCATGAACTTGCGCCATTGCCAATTTTGGTTTCGCCCATTCCGTAGAAAAAGAATTGCAGAAACCAGGTAGTTCCGGCCAGCGCACAGAATAGGTAATTGCTAAGCAGCGGCGTTTTCTTGTCAACAAAGTCGCCACCTGTTTTATTTTTGAAAATGAGGGCAGTGGTCCAGATCAGATTGGTGGTCAGGCCTCCCCAGAGAATCACAAAAAAGATAATGTTGTTTTCGAAGAGGTATTTGAAGCCGCCTTCTGCTTCTGTTACAAATGAATAGCCCTGTTCAACAGCCAACGCTCTGGCAGCAACACCCATTTCTTTCCCCGCATCGATTCCAAAACTGAAAAAAGCGCTTAAAATACCCGAAACAATGGCAATCATTAGTCCTTTTGACAGCTTAAATTCACTGTTGACTCCCTCTTTATTTTTGCCCAGGTCCTGATCCTTTCTAATTCCGGCACGTCCGCTAAAGATGATTCCGACTAACAAAATTACTATGCCGAGTAGGACGATTCGTCCTCCTGTAGTACTAAACAAATCGGTGAGCGATAGTCCGTCAGGGATTATTTCGGCAATCCCGGGGATATTCCGCAGAATCGGCAATCCCAGCGAACCAACGATAGAAGTAATTCCTAACAGTACTGAGTTACCAAGCGACATGCCCAGGTAGCGGATTGCCAGTCCGTAAGTCAGACCTCCAACACCCCACAGCAAACCCATAATATAGGTATTGAGAATAACGCGTCCCTGTGTGGTTTGCAGAATCCCCTGCCAGTCGGGAATGGTCAACACTACAGCAAGCATTGGCATAATAAACCACGAGAAAATTCCACCTGAAATCCAATAAACTTCCCAACGCCATTTCTTTACCCAATTGTATGGCATGTACCAGCTGCCCGAGGCGCCGCCGCCAAGTGTGTGAAAAATAATCCCTAATAATGCATTCATAGTTTTGTTTAGTTAAAATTTATCTTTTATGACTTTTATAGCTAGTTTTGCAAATGTAAATATACGTAGTAATTACCCCTGATCAATAGGTAAAATGATTCTTGTTTTGCACAAAATGACACAATAGCCGAAGAAAAGCCTCATCCCCAACCCTTCTCCAAAGGAGAAGGGGGCAGGTTACCAAAAATATGTAGTTACCAACCTTTTTATCTATTTTGAATGACCAAAAATAAATCTCATTATAATGCTTCTTTCTTCCCCTCTTTCGGAGGGGGCTGGGGGGGAGGCTTATGAACGAATCGTTTGTAAAATACATCAATGCCGGACCACTGGATAAAGACTGGGGGCTTTATCTCACCGTTGCCGGATTCGCACAGATACCGCCATCGTTGGGTTATCCGCCCAGGGTGCATCCGAGCGACTACTTTTTTACATGGGAGAAAGGCCGTGTCCTTCAGGAATACCAAATCAATTATATTACAGAAGGCTCCGGAGTATTTGAAACCGCAACAGATCAATTTCAGGTGGTTCCCGGTTCGATGCTAATTCTGCGCCCCGGAATGTGGCATCGCTACAAACCCGATCCGAATACAGGGTGGAACGAACATTACATCGGATTTAACGGTCATTTCTGCTCAAACCTTTTTCTTGAAGGATTTTTTCAGGCTGCGAAACCTGTTTTGTATGTTGGCTTTCAGGAAAGTTTATTGAAGCTGTTTTTCGAAATTATCCAGTCGGTGAAAGACGAGAAAACAGGTCATCAGCAGGTTTGCGCGGCCAATACCATCCTGATGCTGAGTAAAATTCTATCGGTGATCCGAAATCAGGAATTTGCCAATAAAACAATCGAACGCAAAATCAGGAAAGCGTGTTTGTATTTCAGGGAAAACCTGCACGCCAATGTGAACATCGAAAAACTGGCTGGTGATCTGAATGTGGGCTACTCCTATTTCAGGCAAATGTTCCGGAAATACACGGGAATCTCGCCAACGCAGTACCATTTATCGTTGCGAATACAAAAGGCCAAAGACCTGCTGGTTTCGACCGACCAGAGTTTTAAGGAAATTGCAATCGACCTGGGATTTGAATCGTATTTCTATTTTTCAAGAATTTTTAAGGATAAGACAGGCAAAAGTCCGATGGAATACAGAAAAGAACATCAGGCGATATAATTTCCAGAATTGATATCAGTAATATTACCCAACGCCATCATAAAGGGATCAATTCATATTCTCGTGGGAATAAAAAGATGATTGTTTGTATTCAAGCTTTTTGTCCTCAAGCCGGACTGGCTCTTCCTTTTCCAAACGATGAAAAGGAAGCAAAAATCTTGTCAAAACGAACCCTCGGCCGGGCGTTTTGACGGCCCACACACTCGCTTCGAATAAGACAAATGCAAACTGACAGTAAAAAACACCGTAGCACAATGTCTTAAACAGGCTGGAGGACAAGGTAAAAGAAGGTAAGGTTTCTTTTTATTGTGCTTAAATCAGAAATAAAAATCCCCACAACTATGTCATATGATCCCATAAAAGTCATTTATTTGGTAGTCATTCAGTAGCCAGGAAATGACCATAGAATGACGATAAATGACCACCACTGACTGATACAAAATGCCAAATAGGTAAGCTAAAGGACTATCAATTTATCAGATGATTGTTGCGGTGAGCGGTAACTTAATCTAGAAATAGAAGATATTTCTCTGACCGCGTTTTTCCTGATAGGTTCCTTTGCGCACTACTTTTACAATCGAGCGGCGGTTCACTTCGTGTTGCTCTTCAGAACACTGAACGCCGTTTCCGCAATTGTTGAGCAGTTTGGTTTCGCCGTATCCCTGATAGAGCATCCGGTTTGGATCTATCCCTTTGCTGATGGCGTAATCGAATGCCGCTTTGGCGCGCTTTTTCGATAAGAGTAAATTGTATTCGTCGCTTCCGCGCGCATCGGTGTGCGACTCAATTCTTATTTCAAGATCAGGAAATTCTTTCAAAAGCGCAATTAATTTATCGAGCGATGCAGCTGCGCCTCCGGCAATGTCTGCCTTATCGAGTTCGTAGTTAATGTATTCTATTTCAATTACTTGTAATGCTTTTCCGTCTTCTTCTTCCATATTAATAGGAGCCGGTGTATTATCGAGTTCTTCGATTTTCTGTTCAAGGAATATTTCCGAGAATACTTCATCGTTGGGTCGAAGAGTCATTGTTGCAAAGTCTTTCTCGCTCTCGATATAGAATTCTTTCGTAACATTCACAATGTAATGCTGTCCTTTGTTTACTTCGAATTCGAACTGACCGTCGGTTCGGGTGATGCTGGTTAAAATTGTTTTGCCGTTTTCGTCGATTACTGTAACAGTTGCATCAGGAAGTACGTCTTTGGTGTCGCGATCTTTTACCACTCCGCGAATAATCACCGGAACCCGCATGATCTTCAGAAAATAAAGGTCGTCGTTGCCTTTTCCACCCAAACGGTTCGACGAAAGATAGCCTTTCATGCCGGTAGAATCGAGGGCCATCCCAAAATCGTCTTTGGATGAGTTGACCGGATATCCCATGTTTTCGATGCTGTTGAAAACTCCTTGTTCAGGAACCGAAAAATAAATATCGAGTCCGCCAAGTCCGCCATGCCCGTTGCTTGAAAAATAAAGCACCCCATCGTTGCTGATAAAAGGGAAAAACTCGTTTCCTTCGGTATTCACTTTTGGCCCGAGATTGAAAGGTTGACTCCACTGACCATTGGAAAGAACGCTGAAATAAATGTCAGATTTGCCGTATCCGCCCGGCATATCGGATGCGAAATACAGGATGGTACCATTTCTGTCTACTGAAGGATGCCCAACAGAGTATTCGTCGCTGTTGTACCTGAAGCCTCCTGTTAGTTTCCAGTCTTCGTTTTCCAGTTTCCCGAGGAATATTTTAAGGTTTACAATGCCTTCGCTGCTTTTAGAGGTTTTACCCTTCACAAAGCTGTTTCGGGTAAAATAGATAATGTCGTTTTTTTGATCAAACGACACCGGGCCATCGTGGTACGAAGTTTTCAGTTTCGGGGCAAATGGCTGTGGTGCAGATATATCTCCGGAAGCTGTATTTGTTTTTGCTGAATACAAATCGAGATAAGGAAGCTCATTCCATTTATACGTGGCTCCCGATTTTGTTCCGATTGAGGTGGATGAAAAAATAAACTGATCTTTATAGAAAGCCGGTCCCATTTCCGATCCAGGTGTATTTACCGATACGTTTCTGATTTGGTAACTGGTTGAGTCGCGCATCAGAAACTGAATGTATTCGAGCAGCGAAACCTGAATGTTCACACGTCCATCTTCGGGACGCAGGTCGGAATATTCTTTGAGCCATTGCTCTGCAATCAGGTATTTCCCATTGCTTTTTAAAGCCTGCGAGTAATTGAAAATATCTTCGGGTTGTTCGGCGTGGCGATCGATCAGTTTTTTAAGCCATCGCTCAACTTCTTCGGTATTACCTACATTGCGATTGGCTTCGGCCAGTTGTTTTATCACATAATTATCTGTAGTGTCTCTTTTGTAAGCATATTCATACAGTTCGATCGCATCCATATATGCAAACTCTTCAAAGCTTTTATCAGCCAGTTTAGTGGTAATTTTCTGACTAAATGCCTGACCCGGAATCAAGCAAATAAAAACCAGCAATAACAGATATATGTTCCAAATTCTTGCCATTGGCGCCTGAACATTTTACTAGAAATACCTTGGTGATCTAACTCTTCCGCGATTGAAATTAAAATCAAAACTAAGCATTATTTCGTGAGTTCCTTTGTTGTAGGCTCCCAGTCTCGAAATCGGCAGGTCGTAAGAATATCCGATTTTCAGCTGATTGGTAGCCTGAATCTGAACCAACGCTCCAACCGATTCTCCTAAACGGTACATTGCCCCCAACCACAACCGGTCGTAGAACATGAATGTGCCATTCAGGTCGAATGATAACGGGGCATTGCTTACATACCTGTACAGGAACGAGGGCTTAAATTTAACAATTCTATTTAGATCGAATACATAACCGCCCATTAAAAAGAGGTGGATTTCCTCCTTATTAAGGTGCTCAACCGCAAACCCATTTTTATTGATGGTATTCTTGATGAATTTTGGAACAGATAACCCAAGGTAATAGCGATTGGTGTAATAGAATGCGCCTACCCCAAAATTGGGCAAAAAGCTGCGGTTGATGTCGCTGGCAAATACAGGATCATCGGGGTCGTTGGTAAGTAAACCGGTAAGGCTGGCATCATAAAAGTTAACTCCGGCCTTCAGGCCAAGCGCCAGATTGTGTTGGTTATTAAAACGTAAAGTATATGAATAGTCGAAATAGACGCCGGTTTGTTTTATCGGACCGATTTGGTCGTTTAAGATGGATAAGCCCAGTCCCATGTTGGTATTGGTAATTGGCGTATGTACTGCAATGGTTCTGGTATCGGGGGCATCGGCCATTGTAACCCATTGATCGCGTGACACAATCATCAGGCTAAGCAAATCTTTCGATCCGGCATAAGCAGGATTGATGGTCATCAGGTTTTCCATGTACTGAGTATACATCGGATCCTGCTGCGCAATGACTTTCCCGGAATAAAACAGAGGGGCTGTTACCAGAAAAATCCCGGTAATAATTCGATATAAGGGTTTTATGTAATTCGAGTTTCTCAAGTGTTTATTTATTCTTTAACACAAATTCATTTTAATATTCTGTTCCTTTTTCGTCCGAAATTTGGTAATCTGTTATTTCAGCAATTTCCGCGGACGGTTTTTCATGTTTATATTTCCTTCTACAAAGATTTCGCACCTAAAGGCGCTATTCTCCTCGTTTTCTCACCTTCTCACCTTCTCATCTTCTCACCTTCTCATCTTCTCACCTTCTCACCTTCTCATTTTCTCCTTTTCTCCTTTTCTCATT
>JAHEYU010000048.1 GCA_023251435.1 Bacteroidota bacterium | reverse complement strand
GATTTATTCACATTCTGAAAGGCTCTGACGATATGCCTGCACACTTAAAATCGTCTCTGATTGGCGCCAGTCTTACCATCCCGATTACCAATCACAGTTTGAATCTGGGAACCTGGCAAGGCATTTATTTGTGTGAGTTCAGGAATTTTGGAGGAAGAAGAAAGCTGTTAGTGACGATTTTGAGTTGATTTCTCATTTTCTCCTCTGCACCTCGCTCCATACTCTCTGCCCCATGCTCACCCTCACACCTTCCCAATCATAAAGATGGCTGGTCGTTTCTGAATATCCGGAATATTGGTTTTCCAGAATGAGATGGGTTTGGTAAGGATAAACTCAGTATCCAAAGTAATGTCGGCAGCAATGCAAAGCATGGTTTTTGGGTCGCAATTTCTGGTTAATTCATCCAGCAACAGTGCATTTCGGTAGGGAGTTTCAATAAAAATCTGTGTCTGTCCTTCGGTTTGCATCCGGTTTTCCAACATTTTTATTTGCTGCGATTTCTCCGGATTTTTAATGGGCAGATAGCCGTTAAAAGCGAAGTTTTGTCCGCTCATTCCTGAAGCCATCAAAGCCAGCAGAATAGACGATGGGCCCACCAGCGGCACTACCTGTATATTTTTGGTGTGTGCAATCCTAACAACCTCTGCTCCCGGATCGGCAATTCCGGGGCAACCTGCTTCCGAAATAATACCAATATCGAGCCCTTGTTTGTTCGACTCTAAAAACCGGCTGATTTCTTTCTTGTCGGTGTGCTGATTAAGCTCGAAAAATGTGAGGTTATCGATTACGATGGCCGGATTCACTTTTTTGAGGAACCGCCGTGCTGTGCGGATATTTTCGACAATAAAAACTGAAATAGAAGAGATCAACTGTGACAAATCAGGTGGCAAAACCCGTTCGATGCTCGTGTCTCCCAAAGTTGTCGGAATCATATAAAGTTTGGCCATGTGTAATTTTTTTTCAAAAATAGACAAAAACCTTCGGTGTGCTTAGGGCAATCCTTATTTTTGCATAAAACAATATTCAAATAGTGAAACTTACTTTTTTAGGAACAGGTACCTCGCAGGGAGTTCCGGTGGTTGCATGTCAATGTCCGGTATGCTTATCGGGCAATCCAAAAGATCAGCGATTGCGTGCTTCGGTGATGATTGAAACCGAAAATCAATGCCTTGTGGTTGATGCAGGTCCCGATTTCAGGCAGCAGATGCTAACGCACAAGGTTCTCCACTTGAATGGGATTTTGCTTACACACGAACATACCGATCATATTTTTGGATTGGATGATATCCGCGCCTTCAACTGGGTTCAGAAACAGCCAACCGATATTTATGCTGAAGAACGCGTGCAGATTGCGATTCGCCGAATATTCGATTATGTATTTGCGAACTATAAATATCCAGGGATACCTCAAATGCACCTTCATTTAATTGAAAATAAGCCATTTCGCATTGGCGATCTTGAAGTGATTCCGATTCGTGGGTTTCATTATAAATTACCGGTGTTCGGATTCAGATTCGGAAAAATTGCCTACGTAACCGACGTAAACCGTTTGGAAGCAGTGGAAATTGAAAAACTTCGCGGACTGGATGTTTTGGTATTAAATGCCTTGCGCAAAGAAGATCATATTTCGCACTACAATCTCGATCAGGCATTAGAAATAATTGCTGAAGTAAAACCCGAAAAAGCATACCTGACGCACCTTTCGCACCAGATGGGATTTTTTGATGAGGTTCAAAACAATCTTCCTGAAAATGTTTTTTTATCGTATGACGGATTACAAATTGAGGTTTAAGAAATATTTCTAACGATATCGGGAAATCGAGCTATATTTGTTGAAACGACCGCTTCTAAAAATCTATTTAAACTTACCCAAAAATGAACAAACTACTTCTAATTCTGGCGCTAATCATGGTTTCAGGGCTCTGTCTGTCCGTTCAGGCTCAACAAAAGAACCATGAAGTTAAGGCAGCAAGCAAAAATTCAGGAGAGAAAATTTTTATTAAACAGGCAGACAAGAGCTTAGCATTAATCGAAGAAGCGGCATATAAGATTTCGATTAAAGGAGTTGCCGTTGTTGCTTTTATTCCGGGTGATGTTTCTGAATCATGGATTTCGAAAATGAAAGTTGTTGGCAATCTAACTACTGAGTCAGCAAACCTGTTGGGCATTGCTTACACTAAAGCTTCCGAAATGGCCGATACTCATAAGGATAGCGGCAGCGGCGTCAGAAAAGTGCTTTCAGGAGAATTAGGTTACCACGGTGGATTAATTCGAAAGGTAAATTCAGGATATATACTTGCTGTTTTCTCGGGCGGAAGCGGAGAGCAGGATTTGGAAGTAGCTAAAATTGGTCTGGATTGGCTTAGTGAATTTTACCAGATGATGGATTCTGACTAAAATACTTTTCCTTAGATTTCAAAAGCAGAACCGTCCCTCTAAGGAGAACGGTTCTGTAAATATTTCAAGATATATATTAAGCCAAAACAGCTTCAGCTCTGACACCATTTTTATCGACCGCAACCACCGCAATTTTATCGCCTTCTTTTACCGTAGCTTCAAAAACAAAAGGCTTACTTTTAAGAATTTGAGGCTGATGTACAATTTCACCAGCCTTTTCGCCATTTACCAAAACTTCGTAAGCAGCAACAGCCACATCACCAGCAAAAGCCGTATCCCAAATAATTTTGTTTTCTTCTTTCCTGATATTTCCGGGAGCTGTTAAGCCCACTTTATCAATCTGGAAATAATTCGAATTCGCTTTCACTTTCAATGCCTGTGCTTCAATCCTGGTTCTTTCATCTTCAGGCATTCCATCCGGATTAATTTGTGCTGCATAAAAATTCTGTATCAACTGACATTTCATCGGGTCTTCGTCAATCTGACCGATACCAATTATCAAAGTATGAATTCCCGGTGTGGTGAGTGAATACTCAATGAGCGGGCGACTGGGCAATTCGGGTGTTCCCACTTTCCGGAACACATCGGCGGGTTCGCGCGACCAGCGTGGTTCTTTGTGATAAATAGCTGCATCGGCAAATACTTTCATGGCTATAATTCCTATTCCTTTGGCTGCAGCTACCGGAATCACATTGTGCTGCATATTGTATTTGGTTTTATCGTTGGCATTAATTGCAACAAGCATTCCTTCCAGAATTCCGTATTCGTCGCGCTGAATCATATCGATCATCGCAGGTGGATTGGCGTGTCCCGAAAAGCCGATGTGACGTATCAGTTTTTCATTTTTGGGATTCATTCCTGTCAGGTTGGTGCCATCACGAAAATCGCGCAGGGCAACCAATGCGCCAAAATTCCCGTTGGGATCGAGCGGCGTTTCCAGCCCTTCGTAAAGCACATCAATTTCAGCGGTATTGTGCAGCGTATGAATCAGAATCATATCAAGATAAGCGCCATCAGGATAACTACCTTTGTTGTCGCCAAAAAGCTGTGTGAGCGAGCGTTTCAGATCGTCAACCGCGCATTTTACATCAGGCGCACCGTTCGACCAGTTATTCACATTTTCTCTTTCAGGCCAGCCCGGTTTACCCCAACGCATGCAGGTTTTACTGGTAAGCCAAATCGATTTCCGGAGATTTTCGTCGTAGTTCTGTTCTCCCGGAATCAGGTTCAGTGTTTTAAAAGCTTTGTTGTAATTTAACTGACTATCGGCATAAAGATTTGATGTATCGAAGTAATTGATTCCCAGCTTGAAGGCTTTCAGGATAATTGGTACCGGATCTACATCTTCAGGAGTCCATTGCAGCGAAGCCTGACCTCCCAACGCAATTGTTGTTACCTCGAAATCGAAGTTGCCAAATTTTCGTTTCATGGGCGATGGCATTTTATCGGTTGCGCAACCGCCAAACGATAACATTGAAACACCGGCTGTGGTGGCAGCCGAAACTTTTATAAAATTACGCCGCGACAATGGATAGTTTTCTGAAGTACTCATGATGCCAGATTTTAAATTTGCTTAAAAATAAGGATTATAACGGAAATATTGATATATCAATTGGATTATTAATAATCAGCAGCTTAGCTTTTCGGGTTGCCAAGATATATTCTGAAATCGTTCATACTCCCGCAGCAAAAATACTCGGATCAGTATTTTAGTTTCAGGTACTTTTGAAAAAGCGAAATCGGATTATCTTTACAAAAAAAAACAAGAATGATTAACAGCAAGAAGGTAGTAGTAGTACTTCCCGCCTACAACGCAGCCAAAACACTTGAAATTACCTACAACGAAATCGACTTTTCTATTGTTGACGAAGTGATACTTGTTGACGATAAAAGCAAAGACGAAACTATTAAGGAAGCTCAACGTCTTGGGATAAAACACATTATAAGCCATAAAGAAAACAAGGGATATGGCGGTAACCAGAAATCGTGCTACAACAAAGCGCTCGAATTAGGCGCCGACATTGTTATCATGTTGCATCCCGATTATCAGTACACCCCCAAGTTAATTCCGTCGATGACTCATCTGATTGCGAACGAGTTGTACCATGTTGTACTTGGTTCGCGTATTTTAGGGAAAGGCGCTTTGGCGGGTGGAATGCCCTGGTATAAATACGTTTCAAACCGTTTACTGACTTTGTTTCAGAATATTTTAATGAATGCCAAACTTTCGGAATATCATACCGGGTATCGGGCATTCTCGCGCGAAGTACTTGAGAAAGTAAACTACAACGCCAACTCCGATAATTTTGTATTCGATAATCAAATGCTGGCTCAGATATGGTATGCCGGTTTCGAAATCGCCGAAATTACCTGCCCCACCAAATATTTCGACGACGCTTCGAGCATAAATATCAAAAACAGTTCAATTTATGGATTGGGAGTTTTAAAAACTTCCCTACAGTTCCGGTTTCAAAAATGGGGAATTATAAACTTCGCAATCTTCAAATAATAAAATAATGAAATCAAAGAAACTGCTTTTTCTGATTGCCCCGTTGGCCTACTTTTTTCTGGGAAGTTACATCCTGCAAATCGCCGGTTTCTTTTCGCTTCATGGCGCCGATCCGGAGTGTATTTATTTTATAAGTGGATTGAGTATTGCCAATGGAAAATTAATGTTGGGGCATATCGATAATCCCGGAACTCCTTTGCAATATCTGGCAGCGTTGGTTTTCAGATTGGTTTATTTTTTAAGATCGCATCAGGTAAGCTTTAATCACGATGTGCTGGCCAATTTTGACATGTACCTTCGTGTCCTGAATCTGGTGTTAACTACTGTAGTAGCTGTTTTTGTGTATTTTGCCGGACGAATTTTCTACCGGATTAGCAACAACCTGACATATAGTGTTTTGCTTCAACTTTCGCCCCTGTTCACAAGTATTATATTTTTGAATATCGGTCGTGTCGTTCCCGAAAATCTGCTGCCAATTCCGGTCATGCTACTAAGTATATTATTGCTACATCCGCTTTTCATGTCCGAAGACAACCGATTTCGCAACAACTATCTTTGGTTTGGCCTGATTTCAGCTTTTGGATTATCAATCAAACTCACCTATTTCCCACTTTGGATTATCCCCCTTATTGTGCTGACTACCTGGAAAGAACGAATCAAATATTCATTGATTGCTATAGGTTCTTTCTTCGTGATGGCTCTACCGGTAACATTGCAAATCAATGTTTTTTTTGGGTGGATGAAAGCGCTCTTCCTGCACAGCGGACAGTACGGAAAAGGCGAAGGCAATATCATCGACTGGAAAACATTTGGCCCGAATTTCAGCAGCCTGTTTACTGAAAACCGTTTTTTCTTTTGGATAATGATTGTTTTGCTGATTGTTTTTGTGGCTTCATTCTTCAGTAAAAAGAACCGCGAAGTAGGACTGATCAGGCGAATTTCGTTGGCAGTATTGAGTGCGACTGCCATTCAGGTAATAATCGTTTGCAAGCAATACGAAGCCCGGTATTTTATTCCGGCATTGATGATGATACCGGTTTCGATCCTGATTATTGCCGAATTTATCCGTCAGTTTAGTCCTGCAATTACGAAATACAGAATTCCACAAATCGCCATTGCACTGCTCATTTCAGTTTATTTCGTCAGGCAGTTACCGGTTGTGCAGCACCTTTCGCAAGATTTAGATCAGAAAGTGAACCTAAAACTGGAGGCATCGCATTACATGCAAACAACTGAAAAAGATGCTATTAAGATAATTATAACAACCCAATACGGTGCACCGGTTCCCGAGTACGTTCTGATGCATAGCTATGAATGGTCCGGACGTCAGCGCGAATTTTTCAAACCTACATTTGCTGAATTATATCCGAATTCCTATATCTTTTTTCCGTGGGATAATACAATGCATTTCTGGGGTAAGGAACCCGATTTTACGAATCCTGAAAGACCAACCTACATCTATTTTCTTAACGACAACCTGAAAGAAGCATTCTTTCAAAATGCCGGAAAATATTTCCCTGAAAAGTACGAACTAATCAGGACATTTTTCAATGAAAGAAATGGTGAAGTAGTTTATAAACTTGCTAAGGCCGCTTCCGAATAATTATTTCGTCAACCACCAGCGTAAAATTCTTCAGGTCGGCATTTCGCAAGGTAACCATTACAAGGTCGTTTGTTGAATGAATAACGAATGGAATTTTGATTCTCATCCAACCGTCTTTCAGCGAACAGTAATAATGCTGAAACTGGGCATATTTATAATCAACCGTCTGATCACCTGTCTTTTGCACAAACTCAATAATAGTACGTGGCATCAGATCTTTTTCATAGCCTTTTACCCAGAAAAGTACTTCACATGAATCACCGGGTTGCACATTTTTAATATTTTGCTCTACTATGCGGTTCCAGTTGTTGATTTCGGCTGAAAACGCACCTGAACCAAAGAATGAATCATCAAATTGATTGCCTTCAAACCCATCGTAATAAAGTATCCGGGTTGTATCAGCATTGCCATCATGAATGGATTTCATGTCACTTTCAAAAGCCAAAGTTCCTTGCATTGAAATAGCCTCAAGCTCGGCAATTGGAAGCTGATAAAAAGTAAATTTCGGCCCTTTCCAAATCAACGATGAATGCCGAACCAGATTTTTCTCGGGATTTGAAAGATCATAGCAGTTATCAACCATTAGAAGCAGAGGTTTTTTATCAGGCAAATCATTAATGATCTCGTATGCAGAAACTGGTTCAGAAACCAGTGAAAGACTTTTGTAGGTTTGTGAAAGAGAAGTACGACTTAGCATGACTCCTATTGATGGCAAGCCAGTTTTCAGCGTTACGATAAATGACTGCCTTAATATCTCACATTTGGGTTCCAACCATACATTTTCAGAACCAACATGGAAATATGGCAATGGCAAAATGGCCTGGTAATCATCTTTATTGATCAAACTGACCCACTCATTTTCGGCAGAAATATTGGCTTGATCTTCTAATTCCGGCACTCTATTATTCATTCCAGGAGCATACGTTCTAACATTTAAATAGCCATCGTATAAAAGAAAAGCGAGCGCCAGTATTGCTAAAATCTTATACAGCCAACCACGTTTCAGGAGACGGAAAATCCCATAGAAAACAAGTAGATTTATCAAATAATAAAATAGCCATGAAAAACGTGCCAGAGCGCGTAATTGCTGAATTGGGCCTAGATAATCAAGTAAAGACATCAGCCCCATGTTGAATGGGATACTGAACGAAAGCAATAGCGAGGCAATCGATGCCCAGAAAAACACCGTTATCAACCGATTATCCGAAACCTTCCACCAGGATTGTTTCAGTCTAACCCGCTTAACAATCTTAAAAATTCCGGCAATCAAGCCAATTAAGGCAACTAGCCCAATGTAGGCAAACGCTTCCCAATCGTATGTGCTGAACTTCTCTACGTTCATTAAGAACTGTGCATAAGGCTTGCCCAAAGGCAACAGAACCGAAGCCGGATTGGCCCTATAGGTAGTAAATCCCCATGGGTGGGTTGTTCTGTCAGTAATTGTATTATTATGGCCAATGATAAGCTGAACCAAAATCAGCGGTAGTATAATCTGAATAAAAAAATGAACGATCCACCTGTAATCGCGGATATTAAATTGTTTAGTGTAAATACAATTCACCCAGTAGAAAAGAAACAGAAAGCCGAATAAGGCAAAAAAATACATGTGCATTCCTGCTGCAAGGAAGGTAACCAAGCCAATTACACTGGAAATCAAATAGGATTTCTTTTTGTCGAACCGCATCAGGAGCCAGATGAGCATTGGTAACCACATCAGATGGCTAAGCGAAAAATGCCCACCCAAACGACCAATTTGTGGCGAAACCATGGTGATTCCTATTGCTGCAATTGCTGCAAACCACCATGAAACATTTAACTCAAGAAATATCAGAAAAATAAAAACTGCTGCCAGAACAATAGACAAAAGCATCAACATGTTGATAATTCCGACAATATAAGGGCTAAAATCAATGCCAATATTTGCTAGAAATTTTACCGGGTTTGTTATCATTGGTTGACAATCAGTAAAGAATGCCATTTCGCCATAAGGGTAATTCATTGCATTATTTCGAAACAGGGAAGTATCGTGCTCAAGATGATAAACTGACACTATATATGATTTTAATCCGTCACCCGACGGTGAAAAGTAAACTTGATTGGGATCTTTCAGCAAAGGACGATAAAACACAAACAATACAATACAACTCAAGAGAAGGGTTAATAGAATTCCCTTTTTGAAATCTTTCATAACATGCCGGATAATTATTATACAAAAAGTATATTTACAAATTAAAAGATAATTAATGGAAACCCGAAAGAAAATATCTCTTATTGTACCTTGTTTTAACGAAGAAGAAGGCCTGTCAACCTTTAATAAAGAGCTGATCAGGGTTTTACCTGAAACCTATCTTTACGAAATAATCTATGTAAATGATGGTAGCAGTGACAATACTTTACAAGTAATTTTAGCATTGGCTAAGGAAAATCCAACTATCAAATACATATCATTTTCACGAAATTTTGGACATCAGAACGCTTTAAAGGCTGGTTATGATTTTGCATCGGGTGATTGCGCTATTAGTCTTGATGCCGATTTGCAGCACCCGCCGGATGTGATTCCAGCACTTATTGGCAAATGGGAAGAGGGATACGAAATTATTAACACCATTCGCATGGACCACGACAGTATTTCGGTGAAAAAGAAATTTTCGAGCCGGATTTTTTACCAGTTAATGCGAAAGTTGTCGGATGTAAACATCGAAAACGGAATGGCCGACTTCCGGTTGGTTGACAAAAAAGTACTGAAACAAATTAAGCTTTTCAACGAGAATTTTTTGTTTTTCAGAGGTCTCATTCCGTGGATGGGTTTCAGGCAAATCAATGTTGAATTTAAGGCTGCTGAACGTTTTGCCGGAACCACCAAATACACGTTAAAAAAAATGATAAAATTTGCCGCCACTGGAGTAACTGCTTTTAGCGTAAAACCACTGAAGCTTTCCATCTATTTTGGTTCTGTTATCGCACTACTGTCCTTTATCTATGGATTGTATGCTGCTTATATTCACCTTTTTACTGACCTTGCAATTACAGGTTGGACTTCGGTTATCTTGAGTGTTCTATTCGTTGGAGGCATTAATTTACTGATGCTTGGTATTATTGGCGAATATCTTGGTAAACTCTTTATCGAAAACAAACGCAGGCCAAACTATCTTATTTCGGAAACGAATTTGGGCGAAAATTAAAACTTTAAAGTAGTCCAGAATTTAGTCCAGCTCATTGGCGAACCCCACCACATCCATGAATCGTATCGGAAACCAAACTGAATATTGTAGAAGATAAATATTAGGATGACAAACCCCATTGCGAACTTCATCTGCCTTGACATTCCGTTGATCTGATTGATTACAAAGCCAAGCGGAACAGCAAGAACCGGAAGAAAGTCAATCATGGCTCTTTGCCCAACTGCAGCGCTGAATGTGGGTACCCACCAACTGGCATTGACATAAATTCCAATTAGCAGAACCAACGAAATAGCCAGGCTATTCATCTGCTTCTTCCACAACAAAATAAACAGACCTACTAATCCAAAAACTACGATGGGTGTATAAGTTAGCCAGCCATTGTATTTTCCGAAAAGAACTATTCCAAATTTCGGGGAATTCCAGTTTGGAAAGCCATATTCCTGATACGAATAAACCAGAAACTTTCCGGTAACAAAGTGCCAGTATGCCATCTGTGGAATAAATACAATTACACCGATAATAAATAAACCAACGATGGCCCAATAATTTTTTATCCAGAATACCATACGTTCCTTAAATGTATCGATACTGCTGACTCCATACAGAAAAAAATACAAACCTGAAATGATGTTGGTCGGTCGGATTAAAACAGCCAAAGCAAAAGGCACACCCAACAGAATCAGTCTTTTTTTCGTGTTTTCTTTAAAGAACTGATGGGTAAAATAAATATAAATGACAATCATCGAGAATGAATACACATGCGCCATTCCGGCTCCCAGCAATACGGAATAAAAGAATACGTTGGTAGCCAGGAAAAACAAAGCGGTTGTAATTAAACTGACTTTATGGTCGAAAAATTCGCGAAGGATTTTGTACATGAAAACCAGTCCGATATAGGTATAAACAATGCCTGCAACCAACATGAAACCATAATACATATTGGCATACCCGCCAGTATCGAGGCCAAAGAAAATACTGATTAAATGAGCCATCAGGAAAAATGGCGACCACAGTATTGCTACACCGCAAGTGAAAACACTCAGGGCTTTTCCTTCACCATAGCCAATTGTCCAGCGCATTTTGTCGAAAGTGGACCAGTCGCGTGTAAAAAAATGAACCAAATACTGAAAGTAACCTTCCATGTCGGAACCGACAATGATTTTTTCGATCGGCGTGGTATGAAAAACCATACGATAGATGTAGTTGATGACCAAACCTGCAATCAGGAAAAACCAACCATATTTAACCAATTTACTAACTTCTGACCGATTCATTTCATTCATTTTTATAATACAGATTGGCAAAACTTATTTTTTTATTCCAAAAGCTGCAATATTAACCATAAATATTCCAAGCTTCTTATCCGTCATTTTATCAATTCTATACAATAATGGATTCAGAAACGAAAAAACAAACGGGTAAAGATGAATGCCCTTATAGTTAGTGATTTCAATATTATTCTGGATTAAAAATTTCCTAAACTCATTGTAATGAACCCAATTTTCATATCCCTGATAATCTCTTATTTTTAAAAGGTTGGCAATTTTTACAGAAAAAAACCAAAAAGTGCGATTTGGAACGGTAATACATATTTTACCACCTGGCTTTAATACTCTGATTAATTCTTTTGTTGCATCATAAGGATTTGTGGTGTGCTCAATCACATCCGAAGATATAACATAGTCAAAAGTATCGTTTTCAAATGGAAGATCTAACAGTGATGCTTCGATGGCATTTGTATCCGGGTTTTTTTTCTTTGTAAGTTCAACCAATTTCGGGGCAATATCTATAGATGTTACTTTGGCATTTCTTTCTATAGCTCTTCTTGTAAACAAACCCGTACCACAACCGGCATCGAGTAGCGTTTTATCTTTCAGATTTTCTCTACCTAAAAAATCATCAAAAATTACTTCGATACGCCTGTTTGTATCATACATATTCATAATTGAATCAAAGTCATCAGCTATCGAATTATAAAAATTTTCTTTATTCATCATTTATGTTTTTGTAAATTAAGTATCTGCCAATTACTACTCAACCCTTCCTACCATTATTACACTTAGGCCCAGCCATTTATTGCTAACCTTATCAATAATCCTAAAAACCGGCACAAAGAAGTTATACAATTTCATCTGGCCTTCAGGAATTATCTTTTTCTGAAGCAGCGATCCACTTACCCACCATCCGGCCATCCCTATCAGGTTAAAATACTGACGATGAACTATCGCCAATTCGTTCTCGTCGAAAACAGCCTGAAGTGTCTTGTTGGTATATCGGCGGTAATGACCAAGAGCAGTATCAAAATGATTAAACAGAGTTTGAAATGCCGGTACCAAAATAACCAGATTGCCACCTCTTTTAAGCAGTTTTTTGCAGTTGGCAATTGCTCTGTGCTGGTCTTCGATATGTTCGACCACGTTTAAGGCAAATACAGCATCAAAAGTTCCGAACCACTCGCCATATTTCAAATCAAATTCCGGATCAACAATGTCCATCTCCAATATCCCTTTCAGGTTCTGGCGATCTCCGAAACGTTTCCTGATGATATTACAATATTCTGTTTGCAATTCGGTCACCACCAGTTCTTCTCCATCGTTCAGGAAACATTGCGAAATGTTACCGATGCCACCACCGATTTCGAGAACACGGCCTTTGCAAAATGGCTTGATGGTTTCGTACATCCATCGGTTAAATTTATCGGCTCCCGAAATGCTTTCGAGTGTAGAGTAACCGTAAACATCGTTAACTTCAGGATTGGCTTTTGCTATTTCGCCCATAAATTGTATTTAAAAATGACATAAAAAGCCCGAAGTCCATCTTTCCAGTTGATCTTTTTCCCTTCGGCATAAGTACGTCCGTAATACGAAACACCAACTTCATAAATCCTGACATCCGGTATTCTAGCAACTTTTGCGGTTACTTCGGGTTCGAAACCAAACCGGTTTTCTTTCAGCCTAATTGACTTAATGATATCGATTTTAAATAATTTATAGCAAGTTTCCATGTCAGTCAGGTTCAGATTGCAAAACATGTTCGACACAAAAGTGAGTATTTTATTGCCGATTGAATGCCAGAAAAACAGTATCCGGTGCGGGTTCCCGCCCGAAAATCTGGAACCGAATACAACATCGGCAAAACCTTCGAGGATTGGTTTCAGTAAATCGTTGTATTCGCGGGGGTCATACTCAAGGTCAGCATCCTGAACAATCAGGTAATCGCCTGTTGCTTCGGCAATACCACGATGAATGGCGGCTCCTTTTCCTTTGTTTACCGGCTGATTAAAAAACCTGATATTTAATTCGGGATGATCTATCTGATACTGTTCGACAACGGACGCGGTACTATCTTTAGATGCATCATTCACAATGATGATTTCTTTCTTAAGATTACCAATCAAAATAACTTCGGATACTTTGCCAAGAATGGAGGAAATAGTTCTTTCTTCGTTGTAGGCCGGAATGATAATTGAAAGCAATTGATTACCCATTATTTTAAATTAAATCTTCAATTTGAAAGTATTAAATGACTTTGATTTCAAGTTGGCAGTAATCGTTTTCCCGCCAACAGCAAAAGAAGTCATTTTTTCGGTTTCTTCTGAATTGTAATAGAAAATCACAAGTTGGTTTCCCTTTATAAATGCCAGACAATTTTCATCAGTACTTACAGGAATGTATTTTGAACCGGGTTCCACAAAATAACTCAAATGCTTCATCAAATAATATTCAGGATTATAATTTATATTTCCTGAAGTTTTGTCGATGCTTATCATCGAATTCTGTTTCCATCCCCACTGACTTTTGCCGGTTTCGTCAAGAATCATATTCCAATACATATAAGCATTGGCACCATTACTAAAGTAATGTTTCATCAAACCAAAAGTATGCTCGGCAGCCGCCCAATCGTTCGAACCGTCGCCACATTCGGTTTCAGTCTGCATCAATTTCATGTCGGGGTATTTTCGGTGAACTTCAGGAATTGCTCCTTTACCAGCCCATTGAAAGCCAACACCATTGATATATTTTGCGGCTTTCTGATCGAGTAAAACCGAATCTACCCGATCAATCTGAGGCCGTTCAACAGTGCCATACCAAATCTGCGACTGAATACCTTCTGCTTCAAATTTTGGCCCGAGATAATCACCAATAAACGTGGCCAAAGCTTCGGGACGCCATATACACGAGGGAAAGTTTTGGCACGAGTTCATCTCATTCTGAACATGAACCGCTGAAATATCAATCCCTTCATTTTTGTAACCCAGAATAAATTTCCCGAAATAAAGCGCATAAGCTTCAAGCACTTTGGGTTCCATCCTGAATTGTGTTTTCATTTCCACGCCCTGTCTATCAACTGGAAGATCATTGACCTTTGGATTGGAAGCACAGGCATAATGATTGTTCGTTTTCATCCAGGACGGAGGGCACCATGGTGAGGCCCAAACTTTAATTGCCGGATTATATGTCTGAGCCAGTTTTATGTAGGGAATTAAACGCTGCTTGTCGCGGTTGAGGTTAAAATTTGTCATTTCATAGTCCTCTGCAGTTTCGTTGTGGCTATACCAGTCAACCGCATAATCGTTGGCACCTATGGGCATCCTGAAAATATTGAACCTGCATCCTGCAATAGTATCAAACAAGTTTTGTGTTACAGTCAATCTGCTTTCTTCATTTAAACTCTGAAGGGCGTCCCAGCCAAGTTCATTAAAACAGCCTCCAAAGCCATCAATGGTTTGCCTTGCACTGTCGGGATAAATACCAATAACCGATTCTCCTGAAGAAGCATTATCCATTTTTACTTCTATTTCCGAAATCCAGGGTTGATTGTTTGTGGTGGATACCCAATCTACTTTCCCGCTTTTAGAGCAGCCAACCGCAGAAAATAACAAAACTGCAAATGCCAGATATTTACACATAGGATTTTTCATTTTGCCCAAAAGTAACTATAATATCAATTTCTTACAAGCCGACAGAACAAACCGATTAATCGTGATAATTTTTTATTTTTCCTTTGCACTAAAACATAAATACAATAGGATAAGGTTTTTACCTGAACGAAGAGTATAAAAAAATTGGTAACCCGAAAATGATCAGATTACCAATTTAATACATTCCAATAACTAACAATTATTAATCAAAAATATTGATGTACCAGTTTTTTTCGTCAAGCAAAAGTTTGTACATGGCTTCGCGTTGACCTGCAGGATATTTAGCAGAGACTTTTTTAGCCAGAAACGAGGGATCATTTCTGCGTTTTGCAACGCGGATCAAATCGTAAAAACGCTCACCTTCGTAAGCAAGTTCCCTTGCTTTTTCGTCCATTATTAATTCTTCGAGGTAAAGTTGCTTTGCCAGCAGGTTACCGGTAAGATTCGTGTAACCAGTCACCTGATTTGTAAATGGATTATGAATATAGTTAATGTTACCCACCTGAATTCCACCGTAAGTTCCGGTATATCCGACTCGACCGCGCACACCCAACTGACTGCGGTCGGCCAACACGTTGTAGTTACTTCCGTCGTTTACAATATTTACTGCATTGGTGGTGAAAGTACTGATCAAGCCATTACGTTCGAAAGCCCACCACGTATAAATTTCGGCAAGATACAGCTGAATGCCGGCGGCGCGGTAAACGATGAAGTTGGCATCCTGATCGTACTCATTTTTATCAACCGAATATTTATAAACTACCGTATCAACTCCTTCCATCATAGAAGTATAGCTTCGCACGTCGTTTTGCGATTTAAAATATAACATGGACTGATACATAGCAGGGTGCATTACAACTTCATTATTTACATATTGATATGAAGTATTATATCCACGGAACATATCACCGGGCATTCCTGGTGATGTTGCGCTAAGCCTTGTTAATTCGGGTTTTGCCAGATCTACTATCAAATTATACCCTCTCCAGAGACCTTCCCATAAATGGATCGCTGATTTGGTTGGTTTTAGCATATACTGGTGAGGTGCCCTTATATCAAATAAACGCTGAAAGTCGTTTTGTTGCTGATTCGCCTTATTAAACCACATCACATAAATATGCTCAGTAATGTCAACATCTTTGAAGATATTTCGCCACAACCCATTTGCCAGTGAAGCACTTAACTGATATCTGTAATTATCTGAAGTAGTAAATGCTATTGCATTAAGGTGGCTGGCAGCTTTTGTTAAATCGCCTGAAGTAAGGTACATTTGCCCAAGTAAAGCGTGCCATGCGAAAGTGTTCCAAACTGTAACTTCCCACGATTTATCGTTGTTGTCGATGTAATGATTAACACCAACTGCTTTCACTTCTTGTTCCAATTGTTTACTGAACACCCTGATTACCATGTCTAAATCATAGAATTGTTTTTCGAGGGTAATTGGTTTTTTGTAAGTTGTATCGTTGTAAAATCCGTCTCTTCCGAATACAATATTTACATCGTCGATGAAAGTTGACGAAGAATTCAAATATTTCTCGATTTCCTCTACTGAAGTAATTGATTCGTGAATTACAGGAACTTTTCCATAAATTCTGGCAGCATTAAAATAAGCCCAGGCACGCATTGTTAATGCTTCACCATACAACTTATCATAGTTCGAAGCAGCAATATTTTTATCCAGAACTTCAGGATGTTTTTCCTTCAATACGCTGATAAAACTATTACAAGCAGATATCAGCTTAAAAAAATTGGTTGGATCGGCATATTTATTATTCTTCGATGCCTTGAAATTATAGATTTCAATTAAGTCGGCATCAGCATTGGGAGTTACTGTAAGCAAATCAGCCCTAAGCTCGCCCAGCACCATAAGCTGTTCAACCAATTTCTGCTGTAATCCGTAAAGTCCAATCGCAACAGCACGATATTCGTACCAGTCATCAAATAATTGATCCTGAGTCAGGTTCAGCTCCTGATCCGGATTCAGGAAATCCTCACAGGAAGGCAGAATCATCAGTGATATCAAGACTGAAATAACAACAACGGAATATCTCAGATTTTTACGCATGATTTTCATATTTCTAGGTAATTTTTTATAATCCTAATTTAATACCAAAAATAAATTGTCTTGACTGTGGAGTCTGACCATAATCGATTCCTTGTTCGGCATGTGAATAGGAATATGCAAATTCAGGATCATAACCCAGGTATTTAGACACCGTCAGCACATTGTTGGCAGAAACGTAGAACTCTGCATTACGAAATGTCAGGAATTTATTTGGAATACGGTATCCCAACGAAATGTTTTGAATCCTGATATAAGATCCATCTTCAATCCAACGGGTCGAGAAAGCAGAGTTTCCAACCGGGTCGTTCCACAATGCACGGGGTACATTGGTGACCTGTCCGTCGTATTGCCATCTGCTTAAAACACTGGCGCTTTGATTTTCAAGTCCTGTCATTTTTTCGTTTCTGTAGCGCACGTAATTGAAAACTTCGTTTCCTGAAACAAAATTGATATGGGTATTTAATGTCCAGTTTTTGTAAATAAATGTATTCTGGAAACCTCCGAAGAAATCAGGCATCGATGAACCGATCACTGTTTTGTCGTATTGGTTGATGATTCCATCAGGTTTGTTTTCGGAACCAGATATATCAACAAATTTTGCATCACCTGCATTAAATTTTGCTAGTTTATCATTCAACAAATTGGCAGATTGTGCCTCAGCAGCAGTAGTGTAAACACCTTCAAAAATGTAGCCATAAAAGCTATTGGCAGATTCGCCTACCATGTTTACAATTTCGCCACCTTCAACCAGACTTACTAATTTATCGCCTTTCAGTTCAGTGATTTCGTTCTTAATTTTAGCATAATTTCCCTGAACATCCCATTTGAATGATTTTCCATCGACAATGCGGAGGAAAGCATTTAGCTCGATTCCGTTATTCTGCATTTTACCACCATTTTCGGGACGATAGCTATATCCAAGATACGATTTCATCGGAGTAAGAATAAGCATATCGTTGGTAGTAGATTTGAACAAATCGAAAGTTAAACGAATTCTACTTCCCATCAAAGCCAGATCGACACCAGTGTTTAACTGACTTACTGTTTCGTAACTCAAATCCTGATTTGGAATAATTGCCGGATATAAACCAACAGTTTCGCGGAATTTTACCGATTGATAATAATCCGAGGCATTCGATTCACCGATATCGTCGTTCCCAGATTTTCCATAAGAGGCTCGTAATTTAAATTCATCCAGCCAGCTAATTTCGTTCAGGAAAGACTCGCTCGACAAACGCCATCCCAAACCGGCCGAATAAAACAAACCAAATGGATTATCAGCAATTTTCAAAGTATTGATAGCAGTATTTCCAACTCTGGACGAACCATCAAGAGAAACACTTGCCGACACCATGTACTTGTCCTTGAAACTGTAATTCAGGTTTTCGTACAACGATATCCAGTTCCAGGTACGATTTTGTCCGCCTATTCGGCGCAAGTTGTTATTTCCGTCCTGAAGAGACTGATATTCATCATTTTGGTGAGCATTCATAGTAAGCGCCCAATCAAGTTGATAATTGTTTGTCAGCAGATTTACACCTGTATTTGAAGAAATATTGTGTACTTTATTAATTACTTTTTTGTACGATAGATAGGTATTATTATAGAACGACAAAAGGTAGTTAGTGGTAGATTTAGCTGCGTTATATGCCTCGTCGTTATAATAATGTGCCATACCATGATTAGGCATAAAAATCTGCTCTTTCATTGCATTATAAGTCAAACCGAAGTTCGAATTCAACATCAGGTCTTTATTAAGCGTAGCTTCAAATCCCATGGTCGAAATAAAGTGGTAGTTACTGTTTCTTCCAACAAATTTTTCAATGATCGCCACCGGATTACTTACACCTAGTTCGTCAACCTCGCTCAAAGTTGTAAGCATATTACCCTGAAGGTCATACTGGTATGGATTCAGCATCGGTGATTTGCTCAGACTCGCCATAATTGGGTTTGTTTGTGGCAATTTTGCTGATTCTTTCAAATTCGCAGTACTGTAATTCAGAGATACTCCGGAATTCATTCTTAACCATCTGAAAATATTCAGACGGCTGACAAACCTTAGATTATAACTATCGTAACCAGTCGATTTTACAATACCATCGCTGGTTGTGTAACCGAAAGAAAGACCGTAACGGGCAATAGCATCTCCCCCTTTAACTTTCAGATTAACATTGGTAAAGGTCGAATTCTCAAAAATCTTGTCTTGCCAGTTAGTATTATGCTGGTAGTCAATAAAACGATCATCATCACTTTCCAAAAATAAATTTGGGTATCGTAATTTGATATTTTCTTCAAACATTCCTGAAGAGAATAGTACCTCATTGGCGAAAGTTTTGTGCTGCCCTGCATTCATCTGTGGAATCTGGTTGGCAGGTGCCATAGAATAACCTGTACGCAAATCAACGTCAATAGAAGTTTGAGTTGCACTTGGGTCAAGTGTTTCGACAAAGACAACGCCATTGGATGCCTTGGATCCGTAACTTGATGTAATAGTTGGATCTTTAACGATTGTAACTTTCGAAATATCAAGTGTATTGATTGCCATCAGAGGGTTGTAGGAATAACCATCCAGGTTTGATCCAAACAATCCGGGATTTTCCATCGGGATTCCATCAACGATATACAGCGGTTGGGTATTGGTCATGATTGAATTAACACCTCGCACCGAAACAATTGCGCCTGATCCGGGCGTTCCATCTTTGCGAACAACATTAATACCGGGTGTTTTCCCCTGCATAAATTCGTCGATCGAAAACGCCGAAGTCTTGTAGCCATCTGTCGATTTCAAATCGAAATAGGAAGCTACAATGTCTTTCTTGATTGTTTTTTGCGATAGAATGGTTACAGGATCATCACCCGCTGACATGTCGTTTGCCGATAGGTAAACCTTCAATTCGCTTCTGTTATTCAGAAATACGCGTTTGGTTTTATAATCACTTACCGGTGAAATAATTAACCATTTATCACTGGCTCCAGCTTTAATGCTAAATTCTCCAGCTTCGTTGGTAACGGCAGGTAACTGTCTTGACCCCTCGATACTTATGGTAATGTTAGACAATGGTGTATTTGTTCCTGAAACAATTACCCCCTTTACAACAATGGAGTCATTCGGCATTTGGCTTTGCGCCTCCGATGAAAATAAACTCAAAAGCAACACAGGAACTATAAGCGCAGCTTTCTTCCAGTTTGCAGTGGTGAATAGGTTATTAATCATTGTATCAATTTTCATTTTATAGATTGAGACCAGATTATAATCAGATTAGTTAGCTGGTTTATCTTATTAATTAATTAGCGACCGGAATAAAATATAGAGCATCGATTACCAGCCCGTTGCCGGGAGCGTTGCCAGGTCCTTTATATTCGATACGGATCTGCGGCTTGCCATAATCTACGATATTGGTAACATAGCAGTCAAATTTATTGTACCTGCCTTTTGGGACAAAAGTAGCGCCAGTTACGCTCTTAATCAATCCTCTGGTCCTCACATAGTCGTAATAATCAAAGGTTTTGACCAAAACATTGTTGACGTAAATGTCATATATACCTCCAATATCCATGTGGGTAAGAACCTCCATACGGTATTTCCGGGGGAACAGATTGGTTGATTTGAATTCAACTTTGTAGGTTCCTTTAAAACCTTTCAGGAAATTAACAACCAAAATCGAGTCTTTTGAAGCTCCTTTGATATAGTCTTTTAAAACAGTAAACGAAGCTGAGCTTGTTACCTTAACACTATCCCTCCATGCATAACGATTGATCCCGGTAGTTTTGATCAACGATTCTCCTTCCATTTTAACTGTGTCGGAATAGAGTTTTACGGGAACAACGAAATTGGTATAGTCGTAAAATATGCCGTTACTGCATAAATATGGATCGGTAGGTTTATAATCAACAATTATACTGTCGCCTTGTATGTTCAGCATACTGTATTTACGTTTATACGACAGTACACTTTTATCTTTTATTTCGAAAGGCTCAAGCATATTCAGGTAAGTTCCCTGTTTAAGCAGGTATGGAATCAGAATATCTTCCTGCCATTTTATCGGAATATTTTTGTAATCGACAAAATTGCCACCCAGACTTTGAGCCATCGCAGTCAATGCATTTTCGTAGTTGGCTGTTTTTGGAAATACAAAAGTGGCAGTCCACTTACGATATTCTTTAGAAACAGGGAAAAAAGCCATTTCGAATTTATTCACCTTGATTGCAATCGTGTCATAAACGGTATTTCCTTCATCATCAAAACCGATTGGTCTGCTCTTTTCCTTATCAATTATAATAGAGTCCTTCTTATCAATGTAGGTTTTAAGGTAGCGATTATTTACTGCAAAATATTCATAGAGATTAAGTCTTGGTGTTGCCACATCACTCATGACAAAATATTTACCATTAACATATAACGGACTTTCGAAATTAATTTTAATTCCGTCATAAGTAGGTTTTCCGGCAGCATTCTCGAATGTCGAATATTTTAAAGCCAAAGTTTGCAACTTACGTTTTCCCTGTATATCGACAGGTTGAATGTAATGTCTCGAAATATGATAGTTTAAAATGGTGGTATCGCTAACCTGCGACATAACCATTTTTGCCATTGCATTGTTATCGGGAACAAACAAAGTGTAGGTATCGTCTGACAAAAAGAGTGTATCGAATTTGTATTTCTCCATTAAGGTAACAAAACTCGACAACTCGCTTTTGCCTTTGATAGCATCCCAAACATTTGTATTGATGGTTTCGGGTTGATTATTATAGTGCTCGTCCCATTTTTCGGTACACCCAAATCCGGCAACAACGATGGCAGCGATTATAATTTTGAATATAGATCTCATTATATGAATAGTTTAAATTGGTTCGAATCTGATATAATCCCATATAAACCGACCTGGAATCAATGATTTAACTTGTACCGCGTGACTGTCGTACTTTTTAAAATCAACGGTTCCAACTTTAAACCTGAAATATGGATTATTTGCATTACCCCCTTTTGTCAGGTCGAGCAACCCACCAAGTTTAATTCCATCGATCGAAAGTTCAACCAAAGCATTCTGTGTACTAAATGCATTGGCATGTAGATAAACATCATATTTCCCCTGAATAATTTTAGGAATAGTATAGGTGATGGTGAAGTCGCCAAAAATTTGTAAGTAATCTCTACCCCAGGCCCTTTCGGTGTCATCAAGCGATTCTACAAAAGAAAGTTCCCCGCCCGACCAGGTAATAGTGTTTAATAGTTCAGGGTTTTCAATAGGGAAAGTACCGCCAGTATTTCTGTATTCATTCAGTATAGCTTCTTCGTAAAATTCATAAGTTACGATGGCTCTTGATGGAATCTGTGGTCTTAAAACCTGGTTGATAAAGTGAATGGCACCACTCTGTGTGTTTATGTTGCTTTCGTCGTAATACATGCCAACAAAGTCGGTCGTATCTTTTTTGGCGCTTACAAAAATTTCTTTGTATTTATTAATTACGATATCAAGACCCAAACCATTAATATTAAGCGGCACATCGGCAAATGTATTGTAGTTACTGGCCCTTGTTGCCAAATCGTCAAGAAAGTAACTTCCGGTAAGTAGATGATAACCCACAAATAAATTCATCGGATTACCTGTAGTTTTATAGTCTGTCCTGCCGGGGCTGACAAACTGAGCCAAATCAGCAAACGAATTAATATTTCTCTTTTTATAAATCGAATCAGGTTCAACCAAAATAGTGAAAGGTCTTAGCGTCTGATTTTCAAGCTTCATGTCAACATCAATCGTACGATCAATTCCTGTAGCTTCGAGTGCCGCAATAAAAATTGAATAATTGGTATTCTTTTTTAGCCATCCATAACTATTTAAAGTAATGGGCTTCAGCATGGTTCCAATTACCTGAATGTAGCCGTTTGATGTTTCAATATTTGCTTTTATAACCTGAGCCTGGTTGTTGATCTTGTAATAGGTAGTATCCTTACCGATCACAAAATTCACATTCAGGTAATCCTGTGATAGCGTTGGCTGCGTAAACGTACCGAAAGGGAATTCGTTTGAAGCAACACTTTGATTTAATACATGGTATCTGGCCAGTGCACCAACATATTCTTTATCTTTTAATAAATCGGCCAATGTTGCATATTGTCCGCTTTCTTTAATAAAGTTTTCGACCGCCTTATTATCCGGAACAAACAATGTATATCCAACACCCCCGGTTTTACCTCCGGGATTATAAGCGCTTAGTGTCTTATCTAATCCGGCAGCTTTAAGTATCTCAAGGAAATTTGAATATTCTTCCTCGTTTTCCATAAGATAGCCATAGATAGTAAACTTCTGCATGTCCTTAAATCCGGGATCAAGAACATCTGATTTTTTACAACTGTATTGCAGAAAAAGTGCAACCAGTAAGCTTAATATGATAGAAGTTTTTTTCATTGGTTAAAAAATATAGTAGGGGTTTTGAACCAGGTTTTTATTACGCTCTATTTCGCTTTTGTAAACCGGCAGGTACCAACCCAGCGGATTGGTAAGTTTAGCTGACAAAATACGTTTCTGAGTTGAAGGAACGTTTTTAATAATTATTTCAACCAGTTTATCCTTACGGCTATAATTGTTACGACGTCCCATACGGAGTAAATCAAACCAGCGTTTTCCTTCGAAAGCCAATTCAAGGGCACGTTCGTCCATGATTGCGTCTTCGAAAGCAACAGTAGAGTTTCCAATAACCATCGGGGTAACATTGGCACGGCTCCTGATTATATTTAATAAATTGGCAGCCTCGTCAAATCTGCTAAGTTGCGACAGTGCTTCGGCTTTCATCAGATATATATCGGCAAGACGATAAACAATCCAGTTACAGCTGTTTTGGTCGATACCCGAACGTTGTGTTTTTCCGTCGGGTGCCCTTCCGGCATATTTCCATATCAGATAATTGTCTTCGCTTAATTTCGTAATCGACAAATCTTCGCCTCTTACAAGTTCAACAGTGTATTTACGTGCAAAAATCTCGGCTGCACGCTGACTTGGAAGGTATTGATTGGCATACCGGTTGGTAAAGTTGTAAGTGCTGTTATTCTGACTGTATTTATTATTGAACTGGAACTCAAAAATACTTTCGAGTGAGTTGCCGGGATAATACAATTCGAACCATCTGGCACTTGGCATCAACACAAAGTTTTTGTTCGAAAGAATTCTGTCGGCATAGGCAATCGTTGCAGCATAATCGAAATTCCAAAGCGAGATATCGGCAAGTAAAGCATCGAAAGCGGCTTTGGTTGCACGCCCTTTTACTTCGTCGAGGGTTTTATAACCATCGGTAGCATATTGCCGGTATTCATTCAGGTAGCCTAGCATGGCCTTCAACACATCTTCACCTTTGGTCTGGGGCAGATAAAAATCTACTACATCACTTTCCGAAGGCTCCAATACAAGCGGAACATCTTTAAAAATGCGAACAAGATAAAAGTAACTCAGGCTCCGAAGAAAATGTGCTTCAGACAAATAGCCTTTCAACTGAAAATCGGTAAACGTGTTATCAACAGCCTGTACTTCCGGAGCATTTTTAATTACTTCGTTACAATAGTTGATCACCTTATAAAACCGCTCCCAATTGCAAAGTCCGTTTTCAGGATAGATGTTACTTTCCATCAATCTGTTTTCGTTCGATCCTTTCCAGTTGGCATGAGAGGTAACCATATCACCACGGGCTTCACCATAAGCAAACAAAACTCCGTCCATTTGAGAGAACGACTGGTAGGCACCCATTAAAACTGCTTCCACATCTTCTTTTGTCTGCCAAAACTCTTCACGTACCAAACCATTTGGAGGTATCAGTTCCAGATAATTTGAACAGCTAAATTGCATTGCTAAAGCAAAGAATAAAAGTATAAACCGTATTTTAAATATCTTTTTCATATTCGTTCAAATTAAAATCCAACTGACAAACTTAGTGTTACCATTTTAGGTGGAGGCGTATTTGCATAATCAGCACCAATCCAGAATGGATCAGCAGCATTCTGTCCAACTTCAGGATCCTGACCGGAATAATTGGTAAAGGTGAATAATTTACGTGCACTTAATGAGAAACTTGCGCTCTGCAAATTCAATTTATTACATAACTCCTGACTTAAGCGATAACCAAGTTTCACATTGTTTAATCGCATAAAATCACCTCTCTCAACGTAACGGTCTGAACCAAGATTGTTTGCAGGATGCCCCATATAAGCTCGTGGCAATAAGCCAACTTCGTTTTGTCCCTGAACTCTCCAGCGACTAAGTACAGCCTTGCTCTGGTTATTTCGTCCGTCCATACCTTCGGTTTGAAGTGCAATCATATTAATAATGTCAAATCCGACACGATAATGGAACTGGAATGAAATATCGAAATTTTTGTATTTTAATGATGATCCGAAACCGCCCACAAATTCGGGGTTCGAGTCGCCAATATATACTACGTCGTTCAAATCGATCTGACCATCATGATTGATGTCTTCATATTTGGCATCTCCGCCTTTGAACTGGTAAGTTCCTTTATAAGTTACCGGAATCGGACGATTTTCACTGTCGTATAAATTGTTACCTTCAGCATCCCGGGCAACCACATCTTCATCAGATGCCCAAACACCCTGATACCTGAATCCGAAGAACGATCCAATAGGCTCGCCAACAACAACACGTTTCGGATACTCTCCGTTACCAATTGAAGTTGATTTTTCGGTATTGAAATTTTCGGGCAACTTTGTAAATGAATTGATATTCTGCGAAGTGTTAAAATCAACTGTTACCAGCCAGTCTTTCGTACGCACAATTTTGTAATTGACCATAAATTCCCAGCCTTTATTGGTCAACTCCCCTCCATTAAGGAATTTGAGCTGGGTAAAGCCTGATGAAGTAGGAATACTGTAATCTGTAAAAAGCAAATCGGTTGTAACCTTATTATAGACATCAGCTTCAAGGAATAATCTGTCTTTAAACAAGTTTATCTCAAGCCCCATATTGGTTGATGCGATACTTTCCCATCTAAGGTCATCCAACTGTACGCTGGTTGGAACGATTGCCGGGTTGGTGATGTAATTACCCGGATTGGTTGTTTCGTAAGTTGAATAGCGGGCATAAGAGTTCCATGGCGGACGACCCGAAGTACCCCAGCTGATGCGAAACATACAATCGCTCATCCAGCTATTCCATGCATCGAGAAAAGGTTCATCAGAGAAACGCCATCCTCCTGAGATTCCTTTGAATGTACCCCAGCGATTGGCAGCACCAAACGCAGAGTTGGCATCGGCCCTGTAACTACCCTGAAACATATAGCGGTCTTTATACTTGTAGTTAAGGCTTAATAAAGCTCCAAGATCACTTTTCTGACTTGAACCAGAGCTAATCCAGTTAATCTGAGATCCAACAGCCGGGTCCTGAATATTGGTACTCGGGATACGGTTACTCTGGATATTCATACCTTCGTCGCTCGATTGATTGGTTGCCCAGGTAGCTGTACCAGATAACAAATGATCGGTTGATGTAAAAGGCACATAGAACACAAACTGGCTTTCAGTTTTAAAAGCTGAATAAAGGCTGTTGTTTTCTTCGGCCTTGTTTACTGTCCATGCCAGCCAGTCGGAACCAATGGCATTGTACGGAAGATAAGTGTTCGATTTTTTACCGGTGTATTGGAATGAAACTGTTTCCTTAAAAATCAACCAGTCTTTGATCGTATATTTTAACTTGAAAGAGTTTTCGAGCATGTTCTCCGAAACGTCGCTCTTTCCAAGATTGGCAACAGCAACCGGGTTGAAATATCCATATCCGTCACCCTGATAATTCGAAGTTTTATCGAAATTACGGGTAAAATATTCACCTGTCAGGTTTCCATCGGCATCGTGTTCCCAAATACTCATGTTTGGAGCTTTCAGATATGCCATTTGCCTGATATTTCGGCCATTAATATTAATATTACCATCAGTTTTGTTGTTAGAATAGTTAAACTGAACTGTAAACAACAATTTCTGAGAAAGGAAATAGTCGAGGTTTACGCGGGTTGAAAAACGTTTTGAACCGGTATTAATAGTGGTCCCACCTTCGTCAACATAACTGAAAGAAGTAAAATACCTTGTTTTTTCGCCCCCGCCCGAGATCTTAAAATAGTGGTCGTTGGTAATCGAGTTCTGGGTAATAGCGCCCAACCAGTCGGTGTTGGCCGAATAGTTATAAAAATCGGGATAATCTCTGTCGTAGGCAATTTCGCGTGGAAGATCGAATACACCGCGGCTGTTGTGCCATTGTTCCAGCTGAAGTGTCACGTACTCATCACCATTCAACATGGGGATTGCCGGTGGCTGGAAGTTCATACTGTTTTTATAGGTATAATCGAACTGTACTTTTCCCATTCTTCCGCGATAAGTTTCGATGAGCAAAACCCCGTCGGCACCTTTCGAACCGTAAACAGCTGTAGAAGCGGCATCTTTCAGTACCTCGATCGATTTAATATCCTGAAGGGCGATATTGATCATGTTACTGATATCCTGTGAGTCGGCCGAACTAAGGTCGAAGCTCGAAGGAACATTGTCCTGCGAAATACCATCGATAACGATCAGCGGTTTGTTATTTCCCATAGAACTTAAACCACGGATAACAATTTGCGAACCCGAACCCGGGTCACCCGATGCGCTGATAATATCAAGTCCCGATACTTTTCCCTGAAGAGCGTCGGCAGCCGATGTGATACCGGCATCTTTCATTTGCATCAGATCAACTTTCACACTCGACGAAGCCCTGTCGCGGTCATCAATATTTGTTAACGAGTTATCAGATTTTGCCTTGGCTGTAACAGTTACCTGATCCAGCTCAATGTCTGAAGAAACAAGTTCAATTACAACAGCTTTCAGCGGATTGGGCTTGAATGTTTTTGTATTATATCCGATCACACTCACTTTCATGGTATTCTCCGGATTTTTCATCTGATAAACAAAGTTACCGTCGATATCTGTAATAGTACCGTTTACAACACGGTTATCTTTATCCGACTCAATAACTGTTGCACCAATAACTGCCTCTTTATCCTTCTGATCGATCACTTTACCACGAATGGTGGTTTTGGTCTGAGCATTGGCCCCGATAAAACTGCAAATCGCGAGAATCAGAATTATGGTTTTTTTGATTTTTTTCATTTTGTTCAAAAACCTTAGGTTTAAAATATTCAAATATTATCTGGGTTACTGTCTGGTTACTTCACCAATGGTCAATACCTTTTTGAGTTCATGAATAACACCGGTTGTCACACAATTTGTAAACACTTCCGTTCCGGTTGTACTTAAATTTCGTGACGTAAGAAAGTTTGTTTTGGCCGATTCATTCACAACAACTGCAGGCGAACCATTCTTTAGCGGGAAGCTGATTTTATCAATACCCGGTTCAATTCTGATTTTAGTATTAACAGTTGTAAAAGGTGTTGAACTTTCATCTACTCTGCATGTCTCGTAATAACCGGCCTGTTTATTTCCATCAGTGAAAATAAGATCTCCCTGAATGAAATGCAGTAAAACAAAGTCCTGAAGTTCTTTGAGGTTCATTGCATCGGTATTTGTAAGACTGAGAATAGAGTCGCTGGGTGCAAAAACAGTATAATTCTGATTGTCGGACATGAAACTATATCTGAGCAATTTATCCTGGCTGTATCCTGCTTTTTTAAGCAAGGCATGGAACTTTGGATAGCTTGATGAAATAGTATTGTAAAGATCGCTTACAGTGAAATTAAACCAGTTGCTTATATCGTAAGTCGATCCGTTATCGCTGTTGGTACTAATTTTGGTTGGAATTACTTTTACCTGCTTTGAACCCTGATATCCGAAGGTAGAAGATCCTGTTCCACTAACCTCTTTGGTTACATTATTTACAATCAAATAATTTCCGGCCAGATTTTTTATAAATTCTTTTCTTGCAAGTCCCTTTGGCTGATCGGTTCCGATATGATTGAGCAATAAAATACGCAAGTCTTCAACTGGAATCTGAAACGTTCTGATTGCCGGATACATTGTAACAGCAGTAAAACGCTCTGAGAACGAATCATATATTAAAGAGGAGTCAGCAGAAGTTGAGGCATCAGATTCGACATAAAAAGAATAATTGGCATCTTTCCTTTTCAATGCCGACAATAAACCCGATTTCTCGATGGCATACATTATTTTTGAGTAACCTTTCCGTGTATAAACCGGACCTGTAACACTGCTAAATGCGCGTGGAACAACAGGTTTGTTTACACCAATGAAGGTACAGTTGCTTCCGTACTCTTTTTGAACGATACTCGATTCATCAACCGTAATTTTGTCGGACTCACCATTCAGAAATCCTTTTTGAAGGTCGGTCAGATAAATCGGATTGATCGATAAACTGGTGTTGGCAATAATACGTTTAATGTTTTCAGGAGCAGCGTCAATACTTCCCCAGTTATTTCCACCGGCAAGATACTGTGCTTCAAGTTGTTTTAAAGCCTCGTTGGTAGGAGCAATAATACCCTGATGATATCTGATGGTTACATTTGTCGGAAGGCCCTGAGTACCACGTGGTGCTTTTGTTCTTTCGCTGTGTATGTCGAAAACAAGTGCCGGATAACTTAAATTGAAGAGCGAATCAACTTTAAGACCTTGAGCAGCACCCGGCTGGGCAAAGGTTGCTTTTTCGTTGTACTCCAATTCTGCAAATAAATTCACCAGATTGTAATAGTCGGTAAACGAATTTCCTTTACTCTTATCTGTCAGTAATTCAACTCCGTTTTTAAGCGGGTTAACCACGCGGTCGATTACATATACAAATCCGTTTTCAGCAAATATTTCATCACTGATAACACGGCCATTGATGTAATAAAGATCTGCGGGGCTTACAATCTGACGGCCAAAATAAAATTCGAAGTCAGAGGTAGCCAGATCATAAATATCAAAATAGTCTTTAAAGAAAACCGGTGCGTATTTGCGTGTATCTGAATATACACGGCGGTACCAGCTGGTTGAAGTAGTATCAATTATATTGGTACGCTTTAAAGTGCTGTTCAGCTTTTTGTATTTGCTCCATTGCATGCCGTATTTCTGGTTTTTACCCAACAACAGAGTTTCACGTTTGTACCCCTTCGGAACATTGTTTTTTAAATCGAGTGTATCAATCCATCCCCAAACATCAAGTGACATTAGTTGCTTTTTACTCCAGGGATTTTGTACAAGGTGATATTTCACGAGTCTGGCGACTTCTGCAGCTGGCATATCAGCAACCGATTTGTACTTCGGGTTTTCCTGAAAGAAAGTTTTGAATGCTTCATTTGAAGGAGCAAAAACAGTGTAGCTTCCTGAAACATCAATAATCGAATCGTATCCGGCTTTCTTTACCAACGCGGCAAATGTGGAAATATCCGGATTGCTTTCTATCTGCGTATATAGTTTTCCGGCAAGCCAGGTGGGACGATCGTACTTGTTATAATCGTCCTTTTCGCATCCGAAAAACAATAACACCAATAAAGCAATTAAGGCTAGTTGTTTATTCTTTGTCATTTTTTTAAATCATAAATATTGAATAAAACAATTGAAACAGATTTATCAACGCCACAAATGTATTAAAAAACAAAAAATGCACATAGCTATTATAATGTGCCTTTTTGTGATTTATTAATATACAGCGCTTTAATTGTTAAAAGAGGTTAATTTATGACACACCTGATTGATTTGTGCTATTTTTTGTTGGAACCTCGGGCATTCCATTTTGCCTGAAAGCTGATGGTGTGACATGAAATTGCTCCCTGAAGCACTTTACGAAGTATGACAGATTATTAAACCCGAGACTATATCCGATCTCTTTAATCGAAAGGTTTGAGTTGGATAAAAGCTCGCAGGCTTTCTGCAGTTTGAAGATCCTTATGAACTCAACCGGCGAAAGGCCGGTAAGAGCTTTCAGCTTCCGGTACAAATGGGTGGTGCTGATATTTAAATCAGACGAAAGTTTCTTTACATTAAAATCCGACTCTGAAAGGTTGTCCTCCAGGAGCTGTCTTAGTTTGATAATAAACTCATCGTCTCTCGAAACATTCGATGTAGATATTTCGACCATGAAGTTATGGGTCATGTACTTTTCCCTGATTAATTCACGATTGGCAATCAGCCTCGAAATCTGAGCTTTAATGATGCTCATGTCGAAAGGCTTGGTCACATAAGCGTCGGCTCCTTTTTCATAGCCCGAAACAACATGTTCCGATGCATTAATAGCTGTTAAAAGTATAATCGGAATATGACAGGTTTTTGAGTTTTCCTTCACTTTCTCGCACAGCTCATATCCATTCATCCGGGGCATTATCACATCCGAAATAACAATATCAGGTATAATTCTGGCAATAGCTTCATATCCTTCCCTTCCGTCGGCTGCTTCGTAACAAATGTAGTTACGTGATAAAGTATGGATCAAAAATGCACGCAAATCGGCATTGTCTTCAACAATTACAATTGTCAGGTTCTTGCTTTCGTTATCAGATTCGGGCAACTCATTAATATTATATACATCCTCAGGCCATAGCGAAGTGTCGGCTACCTTGCTTAATTCCACCTCGTTAACCACAATTTCATCGAATGGCAATATAACATGGAAAGCGACTCCCTTCCCTTCCACCGATTCAACATTAATGCTTCCCTTATGCATTTCAATCAGCGATTTTGAGAACGAAAGCCCAATTCCTGCGCCTTCAACCGTTTCGCTTACCTTATAAAAACGCTCGAAGATTCGATCTTTATCCTCATCCGAAATATCTTTCCCTTCATTAAAAACAGTAATTTTTACTTTCTGTTGGCTATCACCACTTTTTCCTGAAATAGCTGGCAATTGCTCAAGCGATACAATAATCGACTGATGTTCTCCGGTATGTTTAAATGCGTTGGAAAGCAAATTGTAAAGAACCTCCTCTATTTTTTGCTTGTCGATATTTACAATCACCGATTTTGCTGGCACGCTAATCTGCAAATTTGTTTTTCGGCGGCTTTCGAGGCCTTTAAAGTTTGTAACAACATCTTTTACCAATAAAACGATGTCGGTTTCCTGCAAATTAAGCTTCAGTTTCCCCGCATTCAGTTTTCTGAAATCGATGATCTGGTTGATCAGTGTGAGCAGGTAATTCGAATTTCGGTATATCAGGTTAATATGGGTTTTCCAACGGGGTTCGATATTCACGTAATTCTGCATCATATCTTCGATCGGAGCAATCACCAAACTAAGAGGTGTACGCAATTCATGCGCAATATTGGTAAGAAACCGCATCTTATTTTCATTGTTTTCGAGCGCGATCGCATCAATTTTCTCCTGAAAAGAAATACGCTGCCGCCTGACCATCATATAAATAAAACCACCTATCATGCCAAGAACTATCATCAGAAAAATAGTAGTCATGTACCAGGTCCGATACCATGGGGGCAAAATCCGTATTTGCAGAATCCGCTCATTTGTCGCTTCAATATTGTCGGCACTTACGCCACTTACCCGCAAAGTATAATGTCCATCCGGAACTTTCGAAAAGTAAATATACTGGTTCGTTGCTGCCGGTATTGTTATCCACCTGTCTAAAAACCCTTCCAGTTTATAACGAATCATGTTTCCATCCGGATATTGATAATGGTGCACTCCAACACCAATACTAAATGAATTTTTATTGAATGGCAGAACAATTTCTTCCAGCTCATTCATGGCCTTCTCCATAATATTGCCGCCGCTGATGGTATCACCAATATTCACTATTTCATTCGATATCCTGAAATTTGTAAATCCAATTTTAGGAGGAATCGGATTAAATCTTATTTGATCAGGATAAAAACGGGTAAATCCGTTATCGCCGCCAAAAAACATTTCACCATCGGGCGATTTATAATAAGAATTCACTTTAAACGACTCGCCCTGTATTCCGTCGGACTGACTGTAGATGGTAAATGGTTTCGTCTTACTATTTAGGTTAATCGTTACCAGACCTTTATTGGTGCTTACCCATTTTATTCCGGATTTATCAGTAAGAATACCCTGAACATCATTGCCCGGCAATCCATTCTCTGTTGTCAGATATGATATGGTTCCCGAATCGGCATCCATAATATTTATTCCACCGCCCTGAGTTGCCAGCCACAGTTTGCCATCAGCATCTTCAAGAATACAATTTATTTCATTGGCATTCAGCGAATTTTTCTCGGGTTTGGTCGATACAAATTGTTTAAACTTTATGTCAGGCGAATTACGACCCGATAAATCGAGTTGATTATACGGTGTTTTCACAAGGTTTAAACCATTGTTGGTTCCAATCCAAAAACGGTTTTTGCTGTCAATTAACATCGAAAGCACCGTCTTGTCCGAAATACCTTCAGGATTTCCCGGATCAAACGGGAAACTGAAAGATTTCATCGACGGATTGTTTTTCAGGGCAGGGAAAAAACGAAGGCCCTGTGAGAAAGTTCCGCACCAGATATTCCGGTCTTTATCAACCAGTACTTTTCTGACGACCCCGGAAAAAATAGGTGGTTCATTTGGTCGCCCATAAATCCATCCATTGGTTGTTTTTTCGAGTTTTGCCAGTCCTCCGTTCGAAGCCACCAGAAACAGCGAATCAGAAACTCTCGCGATATCCCATACATTATCGAAATTTGACCCGGAATTTGGCTGTTGACGGTAATTCAATACTTTGAATTCAGAAAACCTTTCCTTGTTCTGACCTTTTGAAGTTACATTTATTCCCCCCTGCCTCATCCCAACAAAAACATCACGATCGGTTCCGTTAAAACACATCACAATATTTCCATTCAACGATTTTGGATTCGATGGATCACGTTTAAAAGAGTTAAATGCTTTTCGGTTTAAATTCAAAATACTTAAACCCAATCCCTGATGGCCAACCCATAAATTTCCTGAAAAATCTTCGAACAAACACATAATGTTGTTATCGAGAAGAGAACCTATCTTTAATGGATCGGGAAGATATTTGCCGGTTTGTAACGACAACAAATCAACATACCATAAAGCCGGATCGGTGCTGTTGAAGTACAATTTGTGATCGCTTGCAAGTAGTAAATTCTGAATAACCATACCTTTTGCAAATACCGGAGCTGTAATACTTAAATTGGAAAGCGAAAGTATTGAAATGCCTTCAACCGTTCCGAGGTAGAGTTTATCTTCCTTTTTATCCCAGGCAATTGAATTAATTTGCGGATTATAAATAATTCGATGTTGAACCTTTATTAAAGTATCCTTTTCGGTAACGACAAGTTCTGAAAGCAGAATTCTTTCGGGACTATACTGATCGGCATAAGAAACCAATGCGAGCTTGTCATTATAGGTATCCATAAAATGAATAAATTCGAAAGTCTGTGCATTGCCATTAAAAAGTTTCAACTTCCTGGCCGTGAAATCGATCTTCCCCTTATCCGGATTGCAAATCAGATAAATGCCGGCATTGCAGTGAATCATTACATTTCCGTTTGACTCGAAAAACCCGAAAACGTAATATTCCGCCTTTTTTAGTCCATCTAAATTAACAGGATGAAAAGTTTGATCTGAATTCCGGAAAACAGAAACTCCCGAAAGTGAAGCGACCCAGAGATTATCTTTCGAATCAATAAATATCTTGTGTGTCTTTTTATCTGATAAGCTTAACAGATTTCCAAGCTCCGGCTTATAAAACTGAAAACTATATCCATTATAGCTTGCTAAACCAGACCAGGTGGCAAACCACATTTTTCCGGATTGATCCTGTGCAATAGAATTAATTTCGCCATTGTACAATCCCTCATTGGTGCGTAAATATCTAAAATCGCCACCAAAACCGGATTGAACAAACAACAAAAAAGCAATTATATATATGTAAGTCGGTTTCATAAATTACGAAATCAGTCAAAAATCAATCTTTTCAGGGGTTCAAGGTAAAAAAAGTATTGCACAAATCAATGCAAACACTAAAAGAGCATAGTAAAACCATTGTCTGATAAGGAAATTTTCAGCTAAAATAAGTTTCATTTTTACATTTATTAATGTCAATTTTGAAAATATTATCAGCTTTTCAGCCTCACCTTCGCAACAAACTACATAAAATCAAACACATAGAAATACAAATAAACCCATTTTAGTAACAATTTTTTCACATTTAGGCAACAAATACACCAAAAATAGCCCATTTTGGAAGAAATGCCAATCTACTGATGGTTGATTTATTTTATTTTTGAAAGATTCGTTACATACTTCACACCTTGCGAAATCGTAATGGAATGATTTAAAAAGTAATTTTGAAAGAGAATAAGTTCTTTTTCTTAAGAAACACTTAATTTAAAATCAAACATTATGAAATTAAAACTTTTACTTTTATTTCTTGTAGTGGTAGGTTTTGTAGTAGTGGGAAATGCTCAAGTTACAAAACCCTACACAAATCTCCTCATTACTGAGGTCCAAATGGGCGACACGCCGCACAATTACCTTGAAATTACAAACATGGGTAATGAAACCGTTAATCTCGCTAATTTCGAGTTGGGTCACGTAGATCCCTGGCAGGGAACTGTGGAACAACCTTATGTGCAGGCTGCAAATTGGTTTATGAAGTTACCGAAAAAGGATCTTGCCCCCGGCAAATCATTTCTTTTGGCAGTTGTAAATGATTACAGCCCAAAAGTTTGGAAAAAAGATCCTGCAAATTACGTTGAAAGAGCAACGAAAAAAGAGTTTTATACCGTCATTGGTAAATTAAATCAACAAGAGAGTAAAAACAAAATCTCTTCAATTGCCGACGTACTTCTTCACAGAAGCGAGTCTCCCGGTCCGGCCAGTATCGACAGTATTACACCTTACACTGGTGTACTCGGTGGATGGGGTGGTAGAGATGCTTATTTTCTCAGACACCACTGGATTAAGGAAGACGGTATATCAAAAGACTCGACTGTAGTTGATCAGGTTGGAGGTATGTTCCAGCAGGCAAACGGTAGAAATGAAGATCACGCAACCGATGTTGCCGGAGTTAAAAATGCAACTTTTGAATGTGTTTTGATCCGCAAAAATTCTGTGAAAACCGGTAATCTTAATTTCAATGCCGGCAGAGGTCTTGACTTAAGTGATTCTGAATGGATTCCTGTTCCAATCTTAGGTTGGTACGACAGATGGGGCACCGCTCCATGGCGCGCAGTTTTCTGGACTGCAGGAAATCAGGTAAATGCCACTCTTGATGCCAACACATTGGTATCTAAAACCGGAAAAGTATTGGTTGACTTAGACAAAGCCGAAATTACTGTACCCTGGGGAGTTAGAAAAAATGACTCTATCATGTTCCAGTTCAAGAAAACTCCCGGATTGGCATGGGGTTATACCTATTCACCAAATTCGCAAGACTCTACTTTCATTACAGCCCGTACAGGCGATATTCTGAAACTTTATGTGTGTGGTAACACTCCTATCATTAAAGATTTCACAATTAAAACTTTAGAACCTACAAAAGATGACAATATTGTTGTCCCAAAAACTTCTTACAATTATGCCCGCAGACGTAACAACGACCATCCAACTGCATGGGGTGGAATGCGAGTTACCCATGGAGTAAATCCAATTGACTCTATTACAAACCTCGCTTTTGCAACCCGTATTGATAGTTTGCAAAAATATCTAGAAAAGGCTCCTAAAGCCACCTGGGAAATTGTTTATAAAAGCGGAGTTGCTCAACCCGACCTTAAAACCGGTGATATTCTTCGTGTAAAATCTGAAAGTGGAAAAGCCAAGGATTATTTCATTAAACTTGAAAAATTTGCTCCCAATTCAAATGCATTGCTTTCATCTATTACATGGCCTGATATGCCTGCTTCTTTCAAAGGAGACATTGCAGGTTCTTACGGATGGAAAGGTGACACTATTCCAATGTTCTCTCCAACCAACAAAACTTATGTAGTTCAGGTTCCGCTCGAATATGATGGAATTCCTGCTTTGGTTTTCACCAAACAGGCGCTTGACTCCAGGGTGGTTGTAACCAGGGCAAAATCATTGGCCGGTTCTGTTCAAGACCGAACAGTTACCTTTAAAGTTACTGCTGAAAACGACACTGTTTTTAGTACTTACACTGTTCGTTTCGATAAAGAAAAAGATTATACAAACGTACAGCCATTTATTGCCGATCCTTTTATCTCACAGGTAGTATTCAGGTCTGAATGGTCAACTAGTTTTATTGAATTGGCTAACCCCGGAACAGAACCTCTTGACCTTAGCAACTATATGATCAGAGCGGCTTATGGTACTGAAGCCAATACCTGGGGATGGGACAATGCCGCAGCAAATTGGAACAACAGGTATTTCAAATATGTACCAGGTAAGAAATGGCAGGACGAAGCCAACTGGCAGGTTCAACCACGTATTTTGGCTCCTGACAATGCTGTAAATGCGATTGTTTACCCAGGTGATGTATTCGTAATGGCTCAAATGACCAATTGTAATGGTTTTACTTCTGCTGATAAACATCCTTACACCAAGGAAATGGATGTTAATTTTGGAACTGTTCCAAACACTGTTCCAAACTGGCAGAAATACAGTAACCCATGGAATGAAGCTCTCAATGGAAAAAACATTCCTTCAATCTGGTGTAATAACAACATCTACTTGTATAAAATCCTGAACGACTCGGTTAAAAATGGTTTAAAACCAGCGACCGACCGCGACGACTTCCAATTAATCGAATCATTTGGTGGACTTAACACCAACAACTGGAAAATCGCAGGACATGATGCAGGTTCGCAGTTGGTAGGTTTTACCAGAAATTCTAATATCTACAAAGGTAATCCTGAGCCAAACGCATCATGGGGTACCAGTTTAGCAACCAGCGAGTGGACTTTCCAGAGGCCTTCTCATTATTCAAGCTTTAACCTTGGCTGGCCTTGGACCGACATCGCTATCTGTACCGGAATTGGTTCACTTACGATGAATGAAGTGACTGTTTACAGATCTACTGTTTCATCTACGATCTACAAAGTTAGCCTTGGATATTCACAGAAAGAATCTATTAAAGGTTTAACTACCGGAACAACAGTAACAGGGTTCTACAACAACATCATGAAAGCCAATGAAGCGCAAGTGCTTACAGTGAAATCTGCAGCTACCGGTGCAGCTTTGGCTGAAGGCGCTGCTATCAGTAAAGGCGATACATTGATTGTTGTTTCTGCAGACACCAAAAACACATCGAAATATGTGCTTGATGTTACACCTACAGGATTGAGCAACAATGCAATTCTTACTTCAACCAAATACACCGTGGGTGTAACTGGTTCAACAGGTACTATCGGTGGATTCCCACAAAGAACCATTTTGAAAACTGTATTTGCAGGTCTGAATGTTCCCGCAGGCGCTACCATTACAATGGTTGACGAAAACGACGCATACATGTCGCTTTTAAAACTAAATTACGATACAGCTTATGTAAATGTAATTGCTACTGACCAGGTATTTTTTGAAGTAGTTGCTGAAAACGGTACTACAAAAGTATTGTATCAGTTGAAACCAAACGCAAATGTAGCCGATGCTTATGTAACTTCAGATGTTTACAGCGTTGACCAGTTTGGCTCATTGATCCAGTTTGTACCGGGCGGAACTTCAGTTCATACTTTACTTAACAATCTGTCTCCAGCTCCCGGAGCTACTATGAAAGTTTACGACAAAGCTGGTTTCGCGCGTTCAGAAGGCGATATTTACAGAGATGATAAAGTAGTGGTAACTGCCGCTGATGGCAAAACTACAAAAGCTTATTATTTCTCGATGCTTAACTTCTATGACAATAAATATTTTGCTTTCGTAATTTCTGACGATTATACAATTGATCAGGTTAATCATGTAATTACCGGTCCTAAAACGATGGTTATTAATGAATTCTTTGCAAAATTGTATCCATCATTCGGAGCTACTTTATCTGTTGTAGATAAAAACGGAATTGCCAATACATCAACTACATTTAAAACAGGTGACAGATTATTGGTTACTGCCGCTGACGGTTTAACCACAGCTGTTTATACCATCTCTGTTATTACCAAAGCAATTGATGTTGATGCAGTATCTACTATCAAAATGTATCCAAACCCAACTTCTGATGGTAAGGTGATCATTCAGGGTCTTACAAAAGGTAACAGAGTACGTGTATTCAATTCAGCAGGTATTACCTTGCGCGATGTAACAGTTGACCTTTCAACTGAATACGTTTCTTTGGCTGCTCAACCAGCAGGTATTTATGTATTTGTAATCTCTAATGGTGATCAACACATTAATATTCAGAAAATTGTGAAGAAATAACCAACTAAATGAAAGAGTAAGGGCCTTTAACCGGGCCCTTATTTTTTTGTTTTAATTCAGACATTATTATCTTTTTTAAAATTTTAGTGAAACCTGCAATAAACCCAACGACCTTTTCAGCAATTAATAGCCAGTTATTTCAACTTAAGCATAAACCGAAACATATTAAACAGAACCAATTCATTAGCCTGATTTTCGATATTCACCGAACCCAATTCTATCATAGCAGTTAAAACTGTACCTGAATATCTACACTCTCTTCCATTCATTCTGCGATTATACATTACCTGACTTAAAACAGTCATTTCAAATTACTTAAAATGAAACAGACTAGTCTAACTTTTACACTGACAATATTTATATCCATGACTTTAATCATGCAAAGTTTCAGTCAGGAGAAAAAAGAAAAATCACCAATGTCGATCGGAGCATTTAAACTCATATTCGATCAAAGCCCCGCCAAATCAGACCAGTGGTACATCAACGATCATTGCTTTATACAAGATCCCGAAGGCTCATGGCATTTTATTGGCATTACCGGAAAGGAGGATCCAAAAAATTGGGACGAAAGCCTTTTGGCTCATGCTGTAGCCGATAGCCTCAATGGAAAATGGATCAAAAAAAACTATGCAATGGCAGCCCGCAAAGACTTGAATGAAACTGTATTGTGGGCGCCGCACATTGTAAAACACAACGATACCTATTACATGTACTATTGCGGAGGAGATCCTGATCACCGCCGATACCAGATAAACCTGGCAACCAGTAAAGACCTTTACGAATGGTCGAGATATACCGGTAATCCGCTCTTCGTTGATGGCTTTGATGGCAGAGATCCATTCATTTATCACGACGAAATAAACAATCGCTGGATCATGTATTACACTGCAACCAGCAAACCCGAAGGCGGATACCACATTGTTGCTGCACGCATCAGTTACGACCTTGTAAACTGGTCAGCCGACCGCTACGTGGTTTTCAAAGATTCAGGAAAAGGTACCTGGGGCGGAAATACCGAATCGCCGGTAGTGATTAAGCGTGGCGACTGGTATTATCTGTTTATCGGTCCGGGAGCGAACTATGTAACAACAAAAGTATTCAAAAGCCGCGACCTCTTTTACTGGGAGCAGGAAGACGAGGTAGCTACACTGGAAACACATGCTGCTGAAATTATTACTGACGACAAAGGCAAATGGTATATCAGTCACTGCGGATTGAAACGCGGTGGTTTATACCTCGCTCCGTTTTTCTGGCACGACGAGGTTCAGGAGAAACTGAATGAGAAATAGACTTTAATTATAAATATCAAAAATACAACCACTATGAAAAAGCAAGCATTAATAATTCTGCTCAGTCTGTTTACTTTACTCGGGCAGGCTCAACCCAGCAATCTGCTTTCAGGATTAACAACCATCCAAAGTGGCTTAAAATCGAAAAGAGTTAGCAGCTACGATCGTTCTGGTGGCAATGGCGACAATATCAGCCAGATAAAACCGGGCGAAAGCCGCACCATTTTCGACGTTTCAGGAGCCGGAATTATCAATCATATTTGGATTACAATTGCTCCAAGACCCGAACAGCTGAACCGCACCGACATCATTTTAAAAATGTACTGGGACGGAAACGACAAACCATCGGTTCACTCTCCTATCGGGCCTTTTTTTGGTCAGGGATGGAACGAAAGCTACGATTATACCGCGATGCCGCTATCGGTTGGCCCTGCCGGTGGAACCGGACTGGTATCCTATTTTCAGATGCCGTTTGCCAAAGGAGCCAAAATTGTGATTGAAAATCAGGCTGACATCAATATTGACGCGTTCTACTTTTACATCGACTATGTTGAAATGGAAAAACTTCCGGCCAATACTGGTCGTTTCCACGCATGGTTTAACCGTCAGGTAACCAATGCAGCCGAAACGGGCGAAAATGAATGGGAATCGCTTCATAAATTCGGAAAGAACCCAGATGGAGCCGACAACTATCTGATTGCAGATATTAAAGGCGCCGGACATTTTGTGGGTGTAAACTATTTCGTACAAAATCCAAGTATCATGTGGTACGGCGAAGGCGACGACATGTTTTTTGTGGATGGAGAAACCCGTGCATCAATACACGGCACCGGTACCGAAGATTATTTCAACACATCGTGGTGCCCCCGGTCGGTTTATTTGCATCCATTCTACGGATACCCCCGTGTATCGTCGCACGAAACCGGATGGCTGTACCGGACACACGTTTACAGATTTCACATCACCGACCCCATTTATTTCGATAAATCACTGAAATTCTCTATCGAGCATGGTCACGCCAATGTGTTAACACTCGACCTTTCGAGCGTTGCCTATTGGTACACAAGGGAAGCAACAGCAGTTGACCCGATTCCAACCAAAGAGAACCGGAAATTTATGCCATTTATCGGTGCGAAAGAAATGATCCGCTGGAGACACGAATGGAGATTGAATAATGGTAACAAGCCCAATTTATGGGGGCATGAAGAATAATCTATACAATGGATATTTTTAAGAAGACTGCAAAAATTTTAATCTTTTTTTTAATTGGCATTCCCGTATTTGTTTCGGCACAGTTGAGCCCGCAAGAGGCTATTAGTCAGATGACAAAAGGGATCAATTTAGGAAACACTCTTGAACCGCCTTACGAAGGCGAATGGGGAAATCCATCGACCCAGGAGTATTTTTTTGATATGTATAAAAATGAAGGGTTTAACTGTATCCGTATCCCGGTGCGGTGGGATAAACACATGGCTACAACCACCCCATTCGGGATTAACGAAACATGGTTTAAACGTGTTGAACAAATCCTGGACTGGGGTCTGGCCCGTGGAATGTACATTGTTGTAAATTCACACCACGACGACTGGATCAAAAACAATTACACCAACCCGCTAATGCGTGAACGGTTCGATAGTCTTTGGAGCCAGATTGCTATCAGGTTTAAAGACAAGTCGGAAAAGCTGATTTTTGAAGTCCTGAACGAGCCTCACGGATTGACAAAGCCACAGAACGATGATATGCACCAACGCATTATTTCCATTATCCGGAAAACCAACCCGACAAGGTTGATTATTTTTCAGGGGCATAACTGGGGCGGATCTGACGAATTAATTACCGCTGCCATACCCAACGACAAGTATTTAATCGGATCATTTCATTCCTACGATCCCTGGCCTTTTGGGCTCGAAGGAACAGGCACTTTCGGAACCACCGATTATAACAACCTGAAAGCAAAATTTCAGAAAGTAAAAGACTGGTCGGTTAAAAATAATATCCCGGTATTTTTGGGCGAATTTGGCGGAACCTCAAAATGCGAATACAACTCGCGCATGAAGCAATACAAAGCCTACATAGAACTGTCGCATACTTTTGGGTTTACGCCATGTGCCTGGGACGATGGCGGTGAATTCAGGATTATGAACCGTGCAGCCAAAACATGGATCGACGATCTCAAAGACATACTGGTTAACTCTTCGGTCGCCTCGCCTAAAATATCCAGCCTTGTCGTTGTTCAGGATACCATTGTTAAGCTGACTTGGGCCAATATGGCAACAAATTACGACAGTATTTTTATCGAACGCCGGACATTGAATTCTACTTTTCAACGGGTTGCTGCGCTTAAAGGCAACACAACCACTTTCAGCGAACATAAAATTCCCCGGAATTCTGAATATATTTACCGTGTAATCGGGCATTATATCAGCAGTCCTGATTTATATTCATATCCTCAGAAAGTAATGCTGCCACAATACGTAAATCTGGTTAGAAAGCTTTACACAGGGCAACCCATTGGCATTCCCGGTAAAGTGGAAGCAGAAAATTTTGACATGGGGGGCGAAGGATTTACCTACCACGATTCGGACTCGAAAAATATAAGCGGGGCATACCGGCCCAACGAGGCAATCGATATTTACGACACAGGCAGCGGCATTTACCTTGTTGCCGACAATTATCCGGGCGAATGGCTCGAATACACAGTAAATGTAACCGAAAAAGGACTGTACAATATTACTGCCGCCACAGCCGCTTTTGCCGGCGGAGGAAAGTTCAGTATTAAAATCGGTGCAGTTGAATCTGAAACAATCAGTACGCCTACCACCTACAGTTGGTACAATACAAAAACGGTCGGGTTTTCAATGAACCTCGAAGCCGGAACTCAGATCATGCGGCTTAAAATCATCGACAAACCGTTGTTTAATATTGATTATCTTGAATTTAAAAAGGGTATTACAGTCGGAATCGATCAGAATATAGCAGGCAACCGCTTAAATATTTTTCAAAATCAACAGGAACTGATATTTGATTTAGGAATGAATCAACCCGTTGAAACCGTAAAAATATACGACATTCTGGGCTCGGTTATCAGGACAATTCAAAAACCCGATCCAAATTTCCGGATTTCGACTTTGGAGTTTCGACCCGGAATTTATGTAGTTCAGGTAAACTCCGGAAATCAAAAAATCAATAAAAAGATAATCATTTACTAAGCCATGAAGTTTTCAGCCAAAATAAATGTACTCGCCCTTTTCCTGATGGTTGCCGGCATGTCTTACGCGCAAACTCCCGTCAGGATTGATATTGATGCCTCGAAACCTACAAAACCGGTTTCACCTTTTATTTATGGCAAGAACAATGTACTTCCAAGTACCTTTTTAAATTCGGGTTCAACTGCCGAAATCACCAAAGCAAAAGAAGCCGGAGTGCGCTTTGTGCGACAAGGTGGAGGAAATAACAGTACAAAATACAATTGGCGCATGAAATTATCGAGCCACCCCGACTGGTACAACAATGTTTATACAAATGACTGGAACGCAGCGGCTAAAAACCTGATGGATAAAATGCCGGGCGTACAGGGAATGTGGTCTTTTCAATTACTTGGAAAAGCGGCAGCCAACACCCAAAATAATTTCGGAGATTGGGCCTATAACCAATCGAAAGGTTGGTCTGGAACAGGTCAGAACCTTGCCGGAGGTGGCCAGGTAAATCCAGCAGGAGGAGGCAAAGCCCTGGTTGAAGGAAACCCCGATTTATACCTGATGAGCTGGACTGCCGATTCGACTGTAGGAATTCTGGATAAATGGTTTGGCGCCAAAGGACTGGGGTACAACAAGGAACAGATCAGATACTGGAACATGGACAATGAACCCGAAATCTGGTCGGGAACCCACGACGATGTAATGAAAACCCAACTACCAGCCGAAGAGTTTATGCAGCTGTATTTCAAGGTTGCAAAAGCTGCCCGTGCAAAATATCCCGATATCAAACTGGTTGGACCGGTTCCGGCCAACGAATGGCAATGGTACCGCTGGGGAAACGGAAGTACAACAGGAGGTAAACCCTGGCTGGAGTATTTCATCAAACGCATTGCTGAAGAAGAAAAAGCTTCAGGCATCAAACTGCTCGATGTTTTCGATATCCATTTTTATCCCGGTGAAACCGATGCCACCAACTGTGTGCAGTTGCACCGGGTGTTTTTCGACCGGAATTACGTTTATCCGGGAGCCAACGGTGTGCGAACTGTTAACGGCGGGTGGGACACAAGTATTAACAAAGAATACATTTTAGGGCGCTGTTCCGACTGGCTGACCAAATACCTGGGCGCCAACCACAGTGTCACATTCGGGGTGACCGAAATAGATATTAAATCGACCGATCCGAATGTGCAGGCCGTTTGGTATGCCTCAACAATGGGAGAATTCATGAAACAGGGTGTCGAAATTTTTACTCCCTGGAGCTGGAAAGTGGGTATGTGGGAAACACTGCATTTGTTTAGCCGTTACAACCAGGAAAATTACGTACAGGCAACCTCGCAAAACGAAACGCTGGTTTCGGCTTATCCAACCATCAATAAAGCTGCTGATTCTATGACCGTGATTTTGGTAAACCGCTCGCTCACAGAAAAGCAGCTGGTAAACCTTAACTTTTCCGAATTTCATGTAAATCCGGGTAAAAGCCCGATGTATTCGATCTCAAATCTGGGTGCGACTGAAACCTTTATTTCCCACTCGAATAATGTTCTGAAAAAGACACAAGTTGAAGCTTCAGCTAGCAATATTACTGTTGAATTAGCACCATTATCGGTAAATTCAATTTCACTGACAGCGCTCGTAATGGGATCGGCTTACGAAATGCAACAGAACAGTTTTAAAGCAGCTGTTTATCCAAATCCTACAACCGATTGGGTTAACCTCGACTTTTCACTTCCTGAAAAAAGCGCTGTAAACATCCGTTTATTCAATACCAATGGACAGCTCCTGAAAACCATCAGCAACGATACATTCGATTCAGGAACACATCAAATCGGGTTAAATACTGCCTCACTTTCAGGAGGTATTTACTGGGTAAAATTTGAGACACCGACACAAATCACCACCGTTAAACTGATAAAAAACCACTAAAAAAACTTAATCAATGAAATTCAAACTTATTACAACAACATTACTTCTTGTAATCCTTATTTCAGCCAATCTTCAGGCACAACCGGTAAAAAAGCATGGCAACCTTTCGGTAAAAGGAACCCAGTTAACCGATGAGCATGGAAATGCTACGGTACTTAACGGGGTTAGCTACGGATGGCACAACTGGTGGCCGCGTTTTTACAACAAAGAGTCGGTAAAATGGCTGGCAACCGATTGGAAATGCTCGGCAGTGAGGGCCGCAATGGGTGTCGATCCGAAAAAAGGATACATCGATCAGCCACAATGGTCGAAAGAAAAAGTGGAAGCCGTAATTCAGGGCGCCATCGAAAACGACATTTATGTGATCATCGATTGGCACAGCCATTCGATAAAACTCGACGAAGCCAAGGTTTTCTTTTCTGAAATGGCACGCAAATACGGGAAAAATCCGCATATAATTTACGAGCTTTTCAACGAACCGGTAAAAGACTCATGGACACAGGTGAAAGAATATTCAGTCGAACTGATTAAAACCATCCGTGCCATTGATCCTGACAATGTAATTTTAGTAGGAAGCCCTCATTGGGATCAGGATATTCATCTGGTGGCTGACGATCCAATCGTGGGTTTCAGCAATATCATGTACACTGTGCATTTTTACGCCGGAACTCATGGCAAATTTCTGCGCGACCGCAGCGATTACGCGCTGAAAAAAGGAATTCCGATTTTTATTTCTGAATCGGCCGGGATGGAAGCTTCCGGAAACGGCCCAATTAATTATACCGAATGGCAGAATTGGATTGACTGGTGCGAAACCAATAAAATCAGTTTGATTAGCTGGTCGATTACAGATAAAAACGAAACCTGCTCGATGTTGAACACAAGCGCTGCTTCTGAAGGAAACTGGAAAGAGGAAGACATGAAGGAATCGGGAATCAAAACCCGCGAATTGTTGCGC